>JAVBOY010000035.1:0-34165 GCA_031550085.1 Lentimicrobiaceae bacterium | reverse complement strand
GATGGTCGTTTTTCTCTTTTTGATGGTCGTTTTTCTCTTTTTGATGGTCGTTTTTCTCTTTTTGATGGTCGTTTTTCTCTTTTTGATGGTCGTTTTTCTCTTTTTGATGGTCGTTTTTCGCTTTTTGATGGTCATTTTTCGCTTTTTGATGGTCATTTTCTCTTTTTGATGGTCACTTTTTACTTTTTGATGGTCATTTTCCACTTTTTGATGGTCATTTTTTACTTTTTGATGGTCAACCCATGATAAAAATTGTACCGACTGAAAACAAGGGGGATGTCTCGACTCACCCTTCGGGTTCGCTCGACATGACGGAACCGTAGCCGTGATTTGGTTTTTGGATTGCGGCGGTGAAAGCGCCGTAATCCAAAAACGCTCCCCCTTTCATGCTCCTCCGTCATGTCGAGTAAGCGAGGCACGAGCGCATCGAGACATCTGCTGTAAACTTGTTACCCAAGCAACACCCCCGCCCTTCGGGCACCCCCGCAAGCGGGGGATAGCTTTCTGCATTGAACCAAAAAATCTCTTTGAAAGCCCGCGCGAAAAACGTACTTTTGCAGCCGTTTTTACAAAATAGAATCTATCATGGGATTGAAATGCGGAATCATCGGCCTTTCCAACAGCGGAAAAACCACGCTCTTTAATTGTGTCGCCAACACGCGGGTACAGGCGCAACCGGGCGCACAAAAAACAAATATCGGGCAAATCAACGTTCCCGACCAACGTCTGTTCGAAATCGATAAAATCATCAAATCCGTCCGCATTCAATTTGCTACGGTAGACCTGGTGGATATTCCGGGACTTTCGAAAGGCTCCGGCGCTTCGGAAAGCGGTTCCAGTAAATTTCTGGCCGAAATACAACAATGCGATGCGTTGATCCACGTGATCCGCTGCTTCGACAGCGATACGGTGCCGCATATCGAAGGTTCGGTCAATCCGGTTCGCGACAAAGAAATTGTGGATCTGGAATTGTGTATCCGCGATTTAAACCTGGTGGAACGCAAAATGCAGCGGGTGGAAAAAATGTTGAAAGCCGGGGAAAAAGACGCCAAAAAGCAATTGGAAGTATTGGGCATTTACAAAGAACATCTTGAAAACTTTTTGCCGGCACGCACGGCGCCGCTGCATCGTCCGGAAGACCATGAATGCATTGCCGATATGTATTTGATTACCGACAAGCCGGTTATTTATGTTTGCAATGTGGACGAAAACTCGGCCGTAAACGGAAATGCTTACGTCGAACAAGTCCGCGATGCGGTAAAAAATGAAAATACCGAAGTGCTGGTGATTGCCGCCGAACTGGAAGCGCAAATCGCCGAGCTGGAAAGCTCCGAAGACCGCGAAGTATTCCTTTCGGATGCCGGGCTTAGCGAACCGGGCGTAAACCGCGTGGTGCAAACGGCATACCGCTTGCTGAACCTGCAATCGTTTTTTACGGCCGGTGTCAAAGAAGTGCGCGCCTGGACCATTCACAAAGGCGATACCGCCCCCAAAGCGGCCGGCGTAATCCATAGCGATCTGGAACGGGGCTTTATCCGCGCCGAAGTGATGAAATACGAAGATTTTATCCATTACAAATCCGAAGCCGCTTGCCGCGATGCGGGAAAACTGTTTGTCGAAGGCAAAAACTATGTGGTAGCCGATGGCGATATTTTGCACATCCGGTTTAATGTGTAACATGCTCAGGAACAAAAAAGCAAAACGTCTGCCTGATCCCGGTTCTATTTTGTCCTACAGGCAAACCCAACGTTTTTTCTAACCATTCTCATCGATATTTAAGGCCTACGGCCTTAAGGAAAAAAGTATTCATAGAATGAAATCCGGAAAAAATTTATAGTCCGTCAGGACTTTAACCCGCAGGTATGATTACGCAAATTGATTCGAAGAATAATTCCAGAAAACGATTGCTCTTTTTCGCCTGTTCGTTTGTAAACGGACCCACCCAAAACGCATCATTCAGCATGCATGCCTCGTGGACCAAAACTTGTTTCCTAGTCACCAAAAAACACGTTCAATTTTATTGACTTCGCTTCATGAGACCATTTCATTAAATCCCATTTTCAATTCTCAATTTTCAATTTTCAATTATAGAAAAGACTACCAATCCGCTTTCCGGGGCCGGTGGAAAAGATTTTTAAGAACCAAAACGGGTTGGAGAAACATCAAATACAATTCGAAGAAAGGAACCCAAAAAACGGAAATATCCTCCTTTAAACGTTTGATGTTATTATAATATACAATTAATTCCGAAATCAGGTAAACCGCAAACGCGCCCAAAGCAATCAACGGAGCAAACCACAAAGCAAGCAGCGCGATACTCAACCCCCACACCAAAAAGCGTGTAAAACCGCATAAAGACAACATAAACCGATGCCGGGACTTATAGTGTTTTGCCGATGCATGGTAATGCCTTTTCAGGCGGAACCAATCCCCGTACCGCAAATTCCGGTCTGAGATCATATAACTTTCGGGAGCGTACTGGCAACGGGTATTTTTCCGGTTTCCCGCTTTGTTGATAAAGGTATCGTCTTCCCCGGCAGCCACGGAACGGTAATTGGATATCAACCCCTGATGCTTTAAAAACAAGGATTTGCGATACGCAAAATTCTTCCCGATTCCGCTGAAAGGCATTTTTGCCATCGCAAACCCAAAGTAATTCATGGCCACCCGCAAATTGTCAAACCGCACAAAACGGTTCAGCATCCCCTTTGCCCTTTGGTAGGTGCTATATCCCAGCACAATTTCAGCCGAAGCATCAAACTTCGACACCATACTTCGGATCCATTGGGGAGAATCGGGGATGCAACTGGCATCCGTAAAAAGGCAGATATCATATTTTGCCGTCAGAACGGCAATGGAAACCGGAAATTTTTTTCCTGCATAAAAATTGTAATCCTTTTCAATAAGAACAGGCTTCAAATTCTTTTGCTCGTAAGAAAGCCGTTGCAGCAGCTCCTGCGTTTCGTCCTCCGATTCGAAATTGATCACAATCACTTCAAATTCCGGATACTCCTGTTGAAAAAAAAGCGGCAATTTCTCGACCAGATCAAAATATTGGTTTCTGGAAAAAATAACAACCGATACTCCTTCGCCCGGAACCGGATGGTCGTTTTTATCTTTTGACAAAAACAAACGCGAATAAACGACCCAGTGATACAGCAGTTGTACCAAAACCACTATTATCAATGCACACAGCAGGCCAAACAGATAAATGTTTTGTGAGTAAAGGTCTAAGATCATTTACATTATTTTTGTGCCGCAAAAGTATTCAAGTTCAATCGAATTTAGAATTATCTTTGGCAAAAGTTAGTAACAACTTCGCATCGAATTTAAATTACAGGAAAGCAACCAATTAGACTTTAAAAAGTTTCTATTTTTTGAAAATTGAGTTTCCCGCTCAATTATTTTTTGCCATGCAGTTTCAGATTGAATCAACCGATAGCCTTTCATCCGCACGTTGCGGAACCCTCATCACCGATCACGGAACCATCGAAACGCCTATTTTTATGCCCGTCGGCACGGTGGGAACCGTCAAAGGCGTGCACTTCCGCGAGCTGCGGGAAGATGTGAAGGCGCAGATTATCCTCGGAAACACCTACCATTTGTATTTACGCCCCGGATTGAACACCTTGGAAGCCGCCGGCGGACTTCACCGGTTCAACGGATGGGACCGGCCCATATTGACCGACAGCGGCGGATACCAGGTGTATTCTCTGACCGACCGCCGGAAAATGAAGGAAGAAGGTGTTTTGTTCCATTCGCACATCGACGGCTCGAAACACCAGTTTACGCCCGAAAACGTGATGGATATCCAGCGCATCATCGGCGCCGATATCATGATGGCGTTCGACGAATGTACGCCTTTCCCCTGCGACTACGATTACGCCAAAAAATCCATGCACCTGACGCATCGCTGGCTGGAACGCTGCCTGGCCCGCTTCCACGCCACCGAACCTAAGTACGGATACCGGCAGGCGCTGTTTCCCATTGTTCAGGGGAGCGTTTACCGCGATTTGCGCATGCAATCGGCCGAATTTATTGCGAAACAAGAAGCCGAAGGAAACGCCATCGGCGGCTTGTCGGTAGGCGAACCGACCGAAACCATGTATGAAATGACGGAACTGGTTTGCGGCATACTACCCAAGGACAAACCCCGTTATTTGATGGGCGTGGGAACTCCGGTAAATATTTTGGAAAACATTGCGTTGGGAATTGATATGTTCGATTGCGTGATGCCTACCCGGAACGGGCGGAACGGCATGCTTTTTACCGCCGGCGGCATCATCAACATCCGGAACGAAAAATGGAAAAATGATTTTTCCCCTTTGGATGCTTCCGGCCTTTCGTTTGTCGACAACCAATATACGCGGGCTTATGTCCGGCATTTGTTTATTGCCGGTGAAATGCTGGGACCCATGATCGCCAGTATTCATAATTTAGCCTTTTATTTATGGCTGGTGGGAGAAGCCCGGAAACAGATTCAAGAGGGGACTTTTTCATCCTGGAAAGCCCAAATGATCCCGAAACTGGGAAACCGGCTTTAGAAAGTGAATTGTGAACCGTGAAGGGGGAAGGGGAATGGTTGAGTTGTTGAATCGTTGAGTTGTTGAATTGTTTATTGGTGAAGGGGAAAAGGTGCAAAGATTGTTGTTCGTTTTTTGTTGTTTGTAACTTTAATTTATCATTCTAATTAAATCTAGTATTATTCTATTTTAATCGCATAGCGTATTTAAGTGAGATGTGAACAGTGAAGGGTGAGTGGTTTGTTGAATCGTTGAGTTGTTGAATTGTTTAATGGTGAAGGGGGAAAGGGATTTCTCCATTTCGCTTCGCTCCAGTCGAAATGACTCAGGATTCATCGTTTATCATTCAACATTCATCATTTGATATCCCTTCTGCTTTTTCCTTTCTGCGAAAAAAGTTTATCATTCATACCTCATCATTTATCATTAAAAAACTCGTTTTCAATTTTCAATTAAAAAAGCGAATGCTGAAACTAAAAATCATTGACCGCTATATCCTCCGGAAGTTTTTAGGGACTTTCTTTTATTCTATTTTGCTGCTGGCGGTAATCATCATTATTTTTGACTTTTCAGAAAAAATTGATGACTTTCTTAAAAACAAAGCCCCTATATCCGCCATTATTTTTCAGTATTACCTGAATTTTATCCCTTCGTTTATCAACCAGTTCAGTGCGCTTTTTACGTTTATTTCGGTCGTATTTTTTACGTCGAAAATGGCATCCAATACCGAAATTATTGCCATTTTGAGCAACGGCGTCAGTTTCAAACGCATGCTCCTGCCCTACCTGTATGGCGCGCTGATTTTGACCTTTTTATCCTTTGCGCTGATGAATTACATCATCCCACGGACCAACCGCGATTTGCGGACGTTTGAAAAAAAATACATCCTCTCCGCGTTCCGGATGAAGGAAACCAACTACCACATCCAGTCGGATCCCGGCGTATTTGTGTATGTAGAAAGTTACAACGTACAAAAAAACGAAGGCTATTGGTTTACCGAAGAACGCCTGGGGAAAAACGGCCTCGAGTACAAATTTTCTGCAAACCTGGTACAATGGGACAGTATCAAAAATTTGTGGAAGGCAAACAACTATTGCATACGCACCCTGGGGAAAAACGGGGAAATCATCCGCACCGGAAACGAACTGGACACGACCTTTTCGGTACGCCCCAGCGATTTTATCATCGACCTGGAAGATGTAAAAGTGATGACCTACAGTCAGCTCAATACTTTTATAGAACGGGAAAAAGAACGCGGGAACGCCGCCGTCAAAAAATTTGAAGTCGAAAAATACAAGCGGATCATTTTCCCCTTTGCCAATATCATCCTGACTTTTATCGGGGTCGCTTTGTCGAGCCGGAAAGTGCGTGGCGGGATCGGCTTGCATTTAGGCTTCGGGATCGCCATCAGCTTTACCTATATTTTGTTGCTGCAGATTACTTCGGTATTTGCCATTTCGGGAAACCTGCAGCCCGCCATTGCCATGTGGATACCCAATGTTTTATATGCGCTTCTGGCTTTATACTTATTATCGAAAGCGCCAAAGTAATCACGTTTTGCATCCGGTTCTATGATTGCCTTTCCCAACAGCAAGATCAACCTCGGCCTCCAGATCCTGGAACGCCTGCCCGATGGCTACCACCGGATTTCAAGCCTGTTGTACCCGGTTCCGCTATACGATATACTGGAAATTTTGCCTTCCGGAACCGGAAAAACCGAATTACAAATCAGCGGCTTACCCATTCCCGAATCGGAAATCGAAAAAAACCTTTGCTACAAAGCCTGGAAACTGTTGCACGACGAATGGGGAATTCCGGCCGTGAAGATTTACCTGCATAAAATCATTCCCTTGGGCGCCGGATTGGGCGGCGGCTCTTCCGATGCAGCTTTTGCATTGAAAATGCTGAATGCAATCTTCCCGTTGAATCTTTCCCATCAACGGCTGACGGAACTGGCTGCCAAACTGGGAATGGATTGTCCGTTTTTTATCACAAACACGCACGCCCTCGCCGAAGGAAAAGGAGAGCTTTTGACACCCGTGGAATTGAATTTGTCAAACTACCATTTGGCGCTGGTAAAACCCGAAGTGCATATTTCCACCGCAGCAGCTTATGCCGGCGTGGTTCCGGATGCAACCCGGCAACCGTTGCAAGAATTAATAAAAGCTCCCGTTTCCGAATGGAAAAACATAATCTTCAACGATTTTGAAAAAAATATCTTTTCAAGCCATCCGGAAATAAAAGAAATCAAGGAAAAACTGTACGGAATGGGCGCCGTTTACGCTGCCATGAGCGGCAGCGGCTCAGCTGTATTCGGACTTTTCACCGAAGAAATCCCGGTCGACCGGCTAAAAAACAACTTCCCGGGAGCGACTGTCTTTTTACTAGGTGAAGCGTGAACAGTGAAGGGTGAGTAATTTGTTGAACTGTTGAGTTGTTGAATTGTTTAATCGTTTAAATAGGGGAAAACGGGAAAATGGTTGTATGGTTTACTTCAATCAGATAATTTAATCTAATAATATTAAATTTTTATCTCGCAATGTAAAGGGTTTGTTGAACTGTTGAATCGTTGAGTTGTTGAACTGTTTATTGATGAAATTTAATTTTTCATTCTTAATTTTTCATTCTTAATTTTTCATTCTTAATTTTTCATTCTTAATTTAAGGGGGGAAAAGGGATTTCTCCATTTCGCTTCGCTTCAGTCGAAATGACCCGGGATTCAGCATAAAGAAAACTTGTTAACGAAGAAATTACACTGAGTTTCGCTGAGATTTCACAGAGAATCGCTGAGGTTTTCTGTTTACTTGTTTACTCATATCAAAACCCATTTTCAATTTTACTCGGCTTCGCCTCATGAGATCGCTTCGCTAAGTTCAATTCTCCATTTTCAATTTTCAACTTTCAATTCAATTAATAATATTTTCCCGGAACTAAATAGTTTTGAACGTAATCGGTTACTCCTTCTTCCAGTGAGAAAAACGGTTGGGTATAGTTTGCCTTTTCCCGTAATTTGGTCATGTTGGCCTGGGTATAATATTGGTATTTGTCGCGGATATCTTCCGGAATATCGATAAAACTGATATTTTCGGCCTTTCTCAGGGCGCTAAAAGTGGCTTGTGTCAGGTTTAAAAACGACCGCGCCGTGCCGGTTCCCAGATTGTAAATACTTGAATGCAACCGGGTTTTCATTAAAAACACCATTACTTCTACCAAGTCTTTCACATACACAAAATCACGCAGTTGCATGCCATCCTCGAAATCGGGACGATGCGAACGGAACAATTCCATTTTGCCGGTCGCTTGTATTTTGTAAAAAGCATGAAAAATAACCGAAGCCATGCGCGACTTGTGGTATTCGTTAGGCCCGTAAACATTAAAAAATTTCAATCCGGCCCAAAAAGGCGGCGCCGTTTCCTGTTTCAAAACCCATTTATCGAACTCATTCTTGGACTCGCCGTAAGGATTGAGCGGTTTCAACTTATCAATGATTTCGAGCGAATCGTCGTAGCCCCATTCCCCGTTGCCGTACGTTGCCGCCGACGAAGCGTAAATAAGCGGAATCTGATGTTGCGTACACAACGCCCACATTTTTTTGGAATACCCGACATTCAATTTTTCAAAAATGGCCGTATCAAATTCGGCCGTATCGGTACGCGCGCCGATATGGTAAACCGCTTCAACCTGCGAAGCATTCTCCGCAAACCAATCCGGAAATACTTCCCGGTCGATCTTTTGAGCGATGGTTTTTCCTTCCAGATTTTTGTTTTTCAGCGGATTGGTAAAATCATCCACCGCAATAATTCCGGTGATTCCTTCCTCGTTCAGGCGGCTGATTAAACAACTTCCAATAAATCCGGCAGCTCCGGTAACAACAGAATAGCGCATATCATTCCTTATTTTTAAAGAAGCAAAATTACAACGAAGCATCCAAGTATAAAAACGCCTGGGAACAATAAACGCTTAAAGTTTATAAATTCGGGATGCATCCCCGTCCTTATTTGGGAAAAACAAAATCTAAATATTCTGAAAGCCACCCGTTTCGACAAAAACTGTTATTTTTTTTCTCAAATTTGCAACCCTTCAAAAAAAGTGTTGTCTATTTTTAATTGAAAGCAAAAACCGATTGGGATCCATACACGACATACATCATGCCTTGATTGAGCAATGTAAAGCCGGAGTACGCTCTGCGCAAAAAGAAGTGTATTCGCTGTATGCAAAAAACATGTACAACATTTGCGTCCGCATTCTCAACAACAAAGAAGAAGCGCATGATTTGCTGCAAGATTCGTTTGTGGAAGCGTTTACCAAACTGGACCGCTTCCGGTTCGAAAGCAGCTTTGGTACCTGGCTCAAACAAATTGTCGTAAATCGTTGCATCAACGCAAAGAAAAAACGGAAATTGGATTATTTTCTGGTTGAAGAAATAAATGATTTCGAACACCTTGCAACCAGCCATGATTCCGAAAACAATGAAGAAGAATTGATGCTTTCGGTGGAGCGGATCAAAAAAGCCCTGTTGCAATTGCCTGAAGGCGCCCGCATTGTATTTTCGCTCAATCTGTTTGAAGGATATGATTACGGGGAAATTTCAGAAATCCTGGGCATTACCGAATCGACCGTAAAAACACAGTTTATGAAAGCAAGAAACCGGATAAAACAACTGATGGAAGTGAATGAGTGAACAAGTTAACGAGTAGACTAGTAAACTAGTTTTTAAAGCAGAAAGGAAAAAGCAGAAGGCAGAAAGAATTACGAATTATCAATTACGAATTACAAGTTAGTTTTTAACGCCGAACCTCTGTGTGACTCTGTGAATTCTCTGTGCAACTCTGTGAACCTTATTATAGCAGAAAGGAAAAAGCAGAAAGGAGAATGCAGAAGGCGGAAAGCATTAAAACACAAACAATTAAACAGTTAAACGATTAAACAAGCATTTCACCCTGCACCGTTCACCTTGAACCATTAACCCATTTCACGCTTCACTGTTCACCCTTCACAAATAAACAATTAAACAACTCAACGATTAAACAATTAAACAGTTCAACAATTCAACACCTCAACATAAAAAATGGATCAACTAAAAAAATATATCGACAAAAACCGGGATGCATTTGACGATCAGATGCCTGAGGATTTTTTGTGGGACCGAATAGAAAAACAACTGAATGTAGAAAAAACGACAAAACCTAAGTTCCGCTTGGCAACCCGTTGGGTTTGGCAAGCTGCGGCCGCTGTGCTTATTTTTGCAGTAGCTTGGTTCTCTAGAGAATGGTTTGATAAGACAACCAAATCCAACGGAACTTTTGCCAAAACGGAACAAATCGATTCGGAAAAATACCTGCAAAACCTCGAAAACAAAGAAATCAGCATCCAGGAATTACCTCATGTAGAAGCCTATTTAACTTCACAAGTGCAAAAACGGCAAGCCGAATTGGAAAAATATTGCGCAAAACATCCGGAAATTTTGGAAGATCTAAAAGCCGAATTCCAGGAGATCGATAAAGACAAAAAGAATTTGCAGCAGGATTTAATCGAAAGCCAGGCCGATCCGCGTGTTGTGGAGGCGATTATCCAAAAATACCGCGTCAAACTCGATATTCTGGAAAGCCTTTTGGTTGAAATCCGTCAAAACCAGTTGCAAACTCCGGCCAAAACCTCGCAAAACCAATTTTAAAAGTAAAAAGAACCATGCAACGACCTGTATTTTGCATCTCCGTTTTGTTCTTCTTGTTGGGCTCCCTGTGTCCGAATTACGCAGGAAATCCGATCGGAACGAATAAGATTGATCCGTGCAATGCAGGGTTGGTTACGGATAACTCGTTGGAATCTACTACAAAAAACGCATCAGCGGGAGATTGTAAGGATTGCAAAACCCGGAAAAAGCAATTTAGAAAGAGTTACTCCTACTCGTCCAATACCTTGTTAAGAATTACGAACAAGTACGGAAATATCGTTTTTAAACCCTGGGAAAAGGACAGCATCCGGGTAGAAGCAGAAATTATTGCCAAATCGAGCAATCCCGGCCGGCTCAATGAACTTTTGGATTTGGTGGATATCAGTTCGAAAACAGCCGGGAACGAAATCACCGTGCAAACCGTGTTTAAAGAAACCGGCGGCAGCATCAAGAACAATGTATTGACGATCAACATTACCAACGAGCGCGATATCAACTATACCGTATATTTACCCCGGGAATGCAAGTTGGATGTTTCCAATTCGTATGGAAACGTGACAATGGATAATCACAGCGGTTCCGTTGAAATGGTTGTAAACTCAGGTTCGCTGACAGCCGGAACTTTTTCGGGAACCACCAAAATAAGCTCCTCCTACACCGATATCATCATTCAAAGGACGCTTGCCCACACATCGTTTGAGATTACCTCATCCACCCTCAACCTGAAACAAGCCAACCGGATCCACCTTGTTTCGAAGTTTTCAACGGTCACTTTGGGACGTCTCGAAAGTGCGGATGTTACGGCGAATTACGGCAAAATCGAAATGAACAAAGTCGATGAAGTCCGTGTCACTTCCGATTATACCACCCTTGTGGTCAACAATTTATTGACTTCAGGCGCCCTGACTTCGCGCTACGGCAGTTTTTCGGTAAAAAACATCGCCCCCGGTTTTCAGTCCGTAAATTTGGATTCGAGGTATACGAACCTGACACTGAGTTTTGCGCCGGATGCAGCTTACAGCTATCATTTGACGATGGAAAAAATACTCCAAGTGGCGTTGCCGGCTTCTTTTACAAAAACAACCGCTGCAAATTCAATCGCCACGTCATCAGGAAATATCGGCAATTCAAGAACAGGAACCCTTACGGTGAAAGCTTACCGGGGAAGTTTGAAAATATTATAATGGAATACGTTGAGTTAGATTTTGAAATAACTCACATACAGCAAAAAGAACACAATAAAGTAAAAGCCAAAACCTAAAATAACAAGAAAAATGAGTAAACTTAAAATAGTTTTATTGATCCTGCTGGCTGCTGTTTTCAGCAGTTGCGGCGAACGTTTGGAAGGGAACCGCAATGTGGTAACCCTCACACGGACGCCCGGCCAACCGATTACAGGCGTGCTTTCCAAAGGGAGTTTTCAGGTGGAAATCATTCCCGACACGGTTTATAAAGTGGTATTAAACGGAGAAAGCAATATTCTGGAACACCTTTCTACGATCGTGTCAAAAGGACAGCTATTTTTAGAATACCAGGATGCCTGGAACATCAAAACACATTACCCTGTCATCGTTCGCGTTCATACGCCGGCATTGGATTTTGTTACGCTGAACGGATCCGGCAGCATTACATCGGGGCATTTTGAAGCCAACGATGTTTTCGTCGGACTTTCGGGATCGGGAAGCATAAGCTGTGGTTTCTCGGCCAACACCTTTAAAGCCAATGTATCCGGTTCGGGAAAGATCAACGTCAGCGGAGATGCAGATCAATCGACACTCGAGGTCGACGGCTCCGGCAGGATTGATGCTTTGGATTTAACACAAAATCACTGCTTTGCAAAAATTTCGGGTAGCGGGAAAATCTACACATTTGTAAACGATTTGCTGGACGTTAGAATCTCGGGCAGCGGAACGGTATATTATCAAGGAAATCCGGCAACCATTAACCAACAAATTTCAGGTTCCGGAAAAGTGGTAAAATATTAATTTAATTGAAAGTGGAAAATGGAAAATGGAAAACGAGTTTTTTTTGATACTAGTAAACAAGGTGCAAGTTAACGAGTTTTGGTGCAGAAAGGAGAAAGCAGAAGGGATATCAAATGATGAATGTTGAATGATAAACGATGAATCCTGAGTCATTTCGACTGGAGCGAAGCGAAATGGAGAAATCCCTTTCCCCCCTTAAATTAAGAATTAAAATTGAAAAATTGAATTTCATCAATGAACAGTTCAACACCTCAACGATTCAACAGTTCAACAAATAATTCACCCTTCACCTTATGCGATTAAAATACAATAATACTAGATTAAATTATCATAACTAGTAAAACCATTATACCAGCCATTTTCCTGGCTTTCCCGATTTTTCCATTCAAACTCAACAATTAAACAGTTCAACAGATAAACAGTTCAACACCTCAACAAATAAACACAGCTCAACAACAATTCGATCCATGAAACATATTTTTTGTATTATTTGCTTGTTTTTTGTTTTGGCATTCGAAAGCCAGGGACAAAACTACGACCTGGCTGTCGGCGCGCGATTTGGGGCCAACAGTGGAGTCAGCGTCCGCAAAAACATCGGTGATTACTGGGCGGGCGAAGTCATGCTGGCCGGTTACAAAGACGCTTCGGCACTCGCGTTCCTACTGGAGCGGCAAACCGTCGTCGAATGGTTTCCCGACTTCCCCATGACCGCTTATTACGGATTCGGCGCCCATTTAGGAGTCGGCACTTTTGTCCCGAAATTTGCCCGCGATTACCCTTATTACGGAAGCAAACGCACGTCCCTCCGGATGGGAATCGATGCCGTACTGGGTTTGGAGTACCGCATTCCGCAGTATCCTTTTGCCCTGAGCGCCGAGACCAAGCCCTACTACGAATTTTTCGGCGGTTATTATTCGGGTTTTTATATTCCGGCGATTGCGTTCAGTATTAAATATATTTTAAAGTAAACTAGTTAACGGGTAAACTAGTAGACAGAGCATAGAAAAGAACACAACATCCTGAATTCAAAATCAATACAAAAGGAACAACAAACAAAATCAAAACCAAAGTAATTCACCGATCTAATTGTAAAAACGAAAATAAACCCATGAAAAAGACTTTTTTAATCACATGTTTTGCTTTAGCGACCTTGACATTGTCGGCACAAGTGGATACCCTGAAAAAAAATACTTCTGCAGGAGCATCTTCCGTACAAAGCAATGAAATCCGTACCGTATTTGGTTCCAAAAACAAGAGTAATGGTTTTTATGTGGGGATGGACTTCGGTTACACCCAAATTGACCGCCTGGATGCATTTATCGGCGGAGCCCGGTTTGCGTGGATTGTCAATCAGGGAGTTGCTGTTGGTTTAGCCGGCCGGGGTTTTGTATCCCAATCCTATGGCGACCTGCTTACCTACAATCTGAACCATTCGTATGCCGGTGGCTATGGCGGTCTTTTGGTAGAGCCTATCCTGATGCCCAAAGCTCCGGTTCACCTTGCAATTCCCATCATACTGGGGTGCGGCGGAATTTCACATATTTCCTATTATGCGCCGGATATATCTACTGCGGATCCCTATTATTCTTCGCACGATTCCGAGTTTTTTTTAGTGGCCGAACCCGGCCTTGAACTGGAAATCAACGCGGTAAAATGGATTCGGATTACAGTAGGAAGCAGTTACAAATTTATTATGAATGTGCACCGGGACGAAAGTTATGTGGCATCCGACACCAAAAAAATATTGGAAGGGTTCTCTTTTAACCTGGGGCTCAAATTCGGGAAGTTCTAATAAACATCAAGTAAAATGACATAATTTTCAATAATTCAATCATACATACAAAAACAACTAAAACTATGAAAACAAATCACCTAAAAATGAAAATTTGGCTTCCCCTACTCGCCCTTGCGTTGTTATTGGGAGTCCTGTCCGGATGCAAGAAAAACGAATCCGATCCTCCCAAAAATGAAACCGACCGGCCGAAAAACGAAAAGAATTCAGTGCTCCTGTTGAAAGTCGATTATACCACTTATGCTTTCGAGGGCGGCGTTGAAATCGAACTGCCGGGAACTCCTGATACGTCGGGTATCTTACCGATCCGTGCCGATTACGTGAGCCCGGGCGATTTCGGAAGCATTGCGCTTTATTACCGTCCTTCGGACCAACTGATTTTCGACGGCGAAATCTTTTGGATGGGCGAAGGCAAACTTTATTATCCCGAAGCTTTTAAACCCGCCTCGGAATTTGAAAAAACAGGAACAGCTTTTCCATTTCCTGCCGGAAACATAAAAAATGTAAATGCCCTTTTTGAAGGGACTGATGATCAATCGGATTACCTGACGAAGTATCCGTTGGTTTGGGATGCCGTTAAAAACCTGAAGATTCTGGAGGATTACCCAGTAAATCAAAACAAAATCGGGATCTTTCTATATACTCCTTGCGTGGGTATTGGCGACCCGGAACATTGGGACTGGTTTATCCTGTTATTCAAATAAAACATATAATCACATTAAAAATAACAAACCATGAAAAGAATTATCGCATTTATCTTCTGCATATCCGCTTTTTCCGCATTTTCGCAAACAGACGAACAAAGCCCCAAAGTGAAACAATTTGAAATCGGAGTCGATTTTTTAGATTTGGCAGCGACTCGTTCGGTGGATATTAGCTTTGAATACGTCAAAAATCCGGATATCGGTTTTGGATTGACCGTCCGGGGATGTTTCGACGACGAGTTTTACGAACGGGTCAGCGTTACACCCTTTTTCAGGTATTATTTTTTCAACAAACAGGATTACGGCAGCAAAGGATTTTATGCTGAAAGTTTCCTAAAGCTTTTTAGCACCAATGATAGCCGCCGTCTTTATGACAGTTATGATGGAACTTATTCGGATCCTTCTTTCGATGCGGCATTTGGAGTGGGAATCGGCACAAAATTTGTCAATAAAAACGGGTTTACGCTTGACTTGAACGTTGGCGGTGGCAGGGCTTTCAGTTCATCCGATTTTGTTGGAAGGATCGGCTTGGTATTCGGATACCGGTTTTAGCCTTAAAAGGAAATTACAATCATAAACATTCGCATAAACATGAAAAGAATTGCAATTATTTTGGTACTCATCTTGGCTGCTTTCTCAAACAGTTGCATGAAAGACGATGGGAACGAACCGACAGGGACAGGGCTTTACAAGATTTACCGGCAATTCAGGGACGGCGAAATTTCGGAATGTTCCTGGAACGGCGTTTTGGTATATAAAGCCATGAATGTAAATGGTGTGGAATTACCTTCTTACGTTCTCAACACAAACGCCGTAGTCATTGGAGTTTGTTATGGACCCGGCTCCTGCGACACCCTCTTTTCCCAATTGCAAGATTGTGAAGTAATTTACCGCACATCCAACAATATTTGGGGATTGCCCGGAGTAGACAAATACGGATTGGCCCATTAAAGGCGATCGGGCGATTTTTTAGGTTGATGTAACTTTTTTATGCTTGTTTCCGTCGTAAAAGTATCATCTAAAAAATCGCTTTATGTATCGAAAAATTACCCTCTGCCTCCTTTCTGCTTGCTTTCTCTATCCGGTTTTGGCACAAACGAAACTTCCCGTTATCCGGGCAACTTCAACAAAAGTCAGCATCCAGGATGACAACTTCCTGAATAAAGATAGTTGGACGATTGTACCGGAACTGAAACCGGATGTTTATTACACTTCGGCGAAAAAAGTTACTTTTTACACCGACTTGGAGTCCATTTCTTTTACCATCAAGCCCGGAAAAACGTATGATTTCTATATTTTACTGAATGATAAGGACTCTGCGCTTACGCAAATTCAGTACAAAAAAAGCCATTTGGACATCCTCAAATCGGCGAAGAATTACAACTTTTCGGATAACCGTCCGGTGCCTGAATTTACGTACCAATCGCCCGATAACGAAAACCTGAGACGAATCCGGCAGGAGCTCCGCCTGGATTCCATTGCAGGAAAAGGAAACGAAATTTCCCAAATGATCAACCTCTTGCATTGGGTGCACAACACCGTTCGCCACGATGGTAGCAGCAACAATCCAAAGGAAAAAAATGCCATCGATTTGATTAAAATTTGCCAGGCCGAAAAACGAGGAATCAACTGCCGGATGATGGCAATCACCTTAAACGAATGCTATTTGGCAATGGGCTTCCCTTCGCGCTTTATCACCTGCATGCCTAAAGATTCCGTATTTGACGATTGCCACGTGATCAACATGGTGTATTCCAATGATATGCAAAAATGGCTTTGGATGGATCCCACCTTTGACGCTTATGTAATGAATGAAAAAGGCGAATTGCTCAGCATCCAGGAAGTTCGTGAACGCTTGATCAACGGCAAACCGCTGATCGTGAACCCTGATGCCAACTGGAACCACGAAACTTCTACGGTCAAAGAAGATTATCTGTACCGGTACATGGCAAAGAACCTGTATCGCATAGAAGCCCATGCATCAAGCGAATACAACATCGAGACCTATCAGAAAGGAAAAACGTGGGAATACATCGAATTGCTTCCCTTGGATGCTTACAAACAACAAAAAGAAGAAAGCCGGCACGAAGGCGCAGTATATATGACCCAGTTAAAAACCAACAATCCCAATATCTTTTGGGCAAAGCCGCAGCCACTGGTTAACTAACCCTCCGAACCTGTTCCACTCCGGCTAATTTTGCCAAATGGGCCATAATGGTTTCCAAACTTTTTTGTCCTGACACGCTCAACATAATGGTGCCTTTTACGGCGCCATTATTTGTATTGAGATTAATCGAACGGATGTTGGCATTGAATTTTTGCGTCAGCAAATCGGTAATCGAATTCAGCAAACCCAAGCGGTCTTCCGCAAGAATTTGCAAGGTAGTCGCAAATTCCTGCACATCGGGCATTTCCACCCAAACGGTTTTTACCACGCGGTACGGGTACTTGCTTTGCATGCTTCGCGCATTCTGGCAATCTTTGCGGTGAATTTTAATTCCTTCGTTTACAGTCACAAACCCGAATATTTCATCGCCGACCACCGGCTGGCAACAACGTGCCATTTTGACATCGCGCATGGGTGTTTCGTCGTTGACGATCACAAGGGCTTTTTTTGCAATCGGTTCCGTAATTTCCTTCGTTTTCGGCTTGACCAGCGTTTTCGGCATTTCAGCCGGAACAGGAGGAGCCGTCAAAATTTCTTTTACTTTTTGCAAATCGAACTTTTCGATGGCAAATCCCTGGAATAATTCGCTGGCCGTACTCACCTTGAAGTAGGTAATCAGCTTGTTCCCGATTTCCTCGCTGTACGTTAATTTTAACTGGGCCAATTTGCGCAGCAACATATCCCGCCCGATATCGACGTATTGAAATTCAGCTTCTTTCAAATAGCGTCTGATTTTGTTAAGCGCACGCGACGTCGTTGCCCAATTGAGCCAATCCGCATTGGGACGTTGGTTTTTGGACGTAACAATTTCAACCTGGTCGCCGGTTTTTAACTGATATTTGAGCGGAACGTACAAATTGTTGACTTTGGCGCCGTTGCAATGTTCGCCGACATAGGTATGTATTTCATAGGCAAAATCCAGTACGCTCGCATTTTCGGGCAGTTTTTTCAAATCGCCGTCAGGGGTAAACACAAAAATGTAAGCGGGTAATGGAGCGATCTTTGTTTGGGAGTTCCCTTTTTCATCTTCTTCAGGGGTATAGTTTTCGACAATGACGCGCAGTTGTTTCAACCAATCTTCAAAATCGCCGGTATTTTTAGAAGCGGATTTGTATTTCCAGTGGGCTGCGGTTCCTTTTTCGGCATCTTCATCCATGCGTTTGGAGCGGATTTGCACTTCCACCCATTTGTTGTTCGGCCCCAGAACCGTTGCATGAAGCGATTCGTATCCGCTGTGTTGCTTGGGAACGGAAATCCAATCACGCATCCGCGTGGGATTGGGCTGGTATAAGTTGGTGATCAACCCGTAGACTTTCCAGCAATCGGCCTTCTCATTTTCCAGCGTGGTATGAATGATAATGCGGACAGCAAAAAAATCGTAAATATCTTCAAACTCGCATTGCTGGCTTTTCATTTTATTCCAAATGGAGGGAATGGATTTGGTTCGCGACTTGATTTCACAGGATAAACGATTGTTTTTCAGCTCGTCTTTAATCGGATGAACAAAATTTTCAATAAAATCACGATTTTGCTGCGTGGTATCGGCGATCTTTTTTTCAAGGCTTTGGTAAATCTCAGGATACGCAAACCGCATCGACAAGTCTTCCAATTCGGTTTTGATGCGGTAAAGTCCCAAGCGGTGCGCCAAAGGAGCGTATAAATTGGACGTTTCGGCTGCGATCAATTTCTGGCGGTCGTGGGGCAGATTCGAAAAATGCCGCATAAAATGCAAACGGTCGGCCAAGCGGATTAAAATCACCCGGATATCATCCGAAAGGGTTAACAGCAAATGAATGAAGTTTTCCGCATTCAGCGAAATCTTCTCGGTTCGCAGCAAAGCAATGCGCCGGAGCTTTTTCAGCAGCTCCGAACATTCCGTTCCAAATTCCTTTTCAATTTCCGAATCGTCAATTTTCTTTTCAACAACGACATCTTGCAACAAAGCCCCTACCACGGCTGATGTTTGCAAGTTCATTTCTTCGGCTAAAATGCGCGCCACTGCCACCGAATGAAAAAAATAGGGTTCGCCGGTTTCGCGGATTTTGGCCCGAAAATGATTCAAAGCCCATTCAAAGGCTTTGCGGATCAATTCCAAATCTTTTTTTTGTGTGATAAAACGGCACGAACGAAGCAATACGGTGTATTGCGCGCTGATTTGTTTGCGTTGGGTTGCCGAAATAGTTCTCGTTTGCATAAATCGTTTTATCAAATATCAAAAAAACTAACAGGTCGAACAAGCAAAAAGTTGTTCTTTTTTTGAGATTTCAATTTTGCAAAAATACGAAGGATCCGGTATACGGCGAATAGCCACAATAAAGTTACCCCCATCCGGATAAGGGTAATATTTGGTAAGATTTACTAAAAAATCGTTTGCAGGTAGTGTTGACTCACAACAACCATGTCGATAGGTCTATTTTTGCGGTTTTCCATTCAGCAAAACTTGCCTGACCAGATTATCATAATCGTTTTTGGAAAGGGCGCCCTGCGCCATTTGAGGCTGGCCGTACTTGGGACAGAATAAAACGGTGGGAATACTGCGAATGTTGAATTTGGCAGCCAATTCTTTTTCTTTGTCCGTATTTATTTTGTAAACATAAATTTTTCCTTTGTACGTTTTTGCCAAATCTTCCATAATAGGAGCCACCTGTTTGCACGGCCCGCACCAATCAGCATAAAAGTCGACGATACAAGGCTTATCTCCCGCATAAACCCATTTGTTGGGACTTTTCTCATAATCAAATACCCTTTTCAGGAAATCTGCTTTGGTCAGATGAATGGCTTCTTCGGCTGCCGGAGCCGAAACCGTAGCGGGAAGATTCGATGCGGTAGCCATATCGGTCTCGGCATACAAAGGCACGGCAAAGTACAAAGCCACAGCCACAAGAGAAACGGACAATATTGAAATGAGAAACGATTTCATGATGTTAATTAACGGTTTACTTAATTATAGATTTTACAAAGGTCGCAAACTTTTTTCTACAGAGAAACTCCAGGTTATTATTTAAGATTCAAACCCAGTATTCCACATAAAAAAATCATGCCACAGTCGCTTCTCTTAACAAGCCGGCAACAAACTTTGTTTAAAAATTAGGATTTATTAATAGTCAAAACTTTGCACAACTCCCAAAGGACAATTCCCGCTGTAATGGATACATTCATCGAATGCTTGGTTCCGAATTGCCGGATTTCAATACAATGATCGACCAAAGGCAGCACCTTTTCGTCCACTCCGTTTACTTCATTGCCGAATACAACTGCTAGTTTCTCGTTGGAACCGGTATGAAAGTCTTCCAGAAACGTACTGTTTTCAACTTGTTCGATGGCGCAGATCACATAGCCCTCGTTTTTCATTTGCCGGACGGCATCGCAAGTATCTTCAATGTATTGCCATATAACCGATTCGGTAGCGCCTAAAGCTGTTTTCTGAATTTCGCGGTTGGGAGGCGTTGCCGTAATTCCACACAGCAAAATCTTCTCAATTCCGAATGCATCGCAAGTACGGAATACCGAACCGATGTTGTGCTGGCTCCGGACATTATCCAAAATGACCACAATGGACTTCTTTGGGGCCCCCTTAAACTCGCCGACACTTAGTCGGTTCATCTCTTCTGGCAACAGTTTTCTCATGCGAAACTCCAATTATTCGGTTTTCTTGGCTTCCTTCCAAAAATGTTCCATTTCATCCAACGACATTTCATGAACCGGTTTTCCGAGTTTTTCAGCTTGTTCCTCAATGTATTGAAACCGCCGGATAAACTTCCGGTTGGTACGTTCCAAAGCGGTTTCGGGATTTACATCCACAAAACGGGCGTAGTTGATCAAGGCAAACAACAAATCGCCAAATTCGTCTTCGCGCTTTTCGGGTGAACCGCCGGATTCAAGCTCTTTCCGTAACTCGCCCAATTCTTCTTGTACTTTTTCCCAGACCTGATCCGAATTTTCCCAGTCAAATCCTACTCCCCGCGCTTTGTCCTGAATGCGGTAGGCTTTTATCATGGCAGGTAAGGAACGGGGCACGCCGCCCAATACGCTTTTCCGCCCTTCGTCCAGTTTTATTTTTTCCCAATTCGATTTCACCTGCTCCTGATTGTCAACCGCCACATTTCCGAAGATGTGGGGATGGCGGCGTATAAGCTTCTCGTTAATTCCTTGCAATACCGAAGAGATATCAAATTCCCCCTGCTCCTCTCCGATCTTTGAATAAAAAACAATGTGCAACATCAAGTCGCCCAGTTCCTTTCGGATTTCATCCAAATCCTTGTCAATAATAGCATCCGAAAGTTCATAAGTTTCTTCGATCGTCAAATGACGAAGGCTTTCAAACGTCTGTTCCTTGTCCCACGGGCATTTAGCCCGGAGTTCTTCCATAATATCCAGCAAACGTTCGAATTCAATGATTCTTTTATCCATTTTGCAAATTTTCGACAAAGGTACAGTTAAAATAATTTTGCATCAAAAAGGGAAAAAAGGAAATGGAAATTTTTGCAAATCAATTTTGCAAACCGGAAATAATGTGAAAAAATACTATTTTTGTCAATCACTGAACCTCAATAATGCCATAAATTTAAGGATGTCGCTATTTGATAAAACAAGCTTTCTAAAATTATCTTTTTTGAGTTGTGTGTTTTTTTGCCTCGCAACAAGCACATGGGCTCAAACCACATTAAGAAACTCGAATCTATTAATCGAAGGCCGCATTGGGTATGGGTTTCTTATCAGCCACCATCCCGAAATGAAAGTTTTCAATGCTCATTTCCCTACCTTCGAAATAAATCTGGGAAAAGAAACCTGGGGAGAAAAGCGTTGGGAAGCAGAATTCAACTACCCGATTATCGGCCTGAGTTATTGGTATTCGGGCCTCGGGAATTCGGAAATTGTCGGGCAGGCACATGCCGTTTTTCCTTACATCAGTTTTCCGGTTTTTTATTCAAAAAACGACCGGATCAATTTCCGCTTGGGTGTCGGTCTGGGGTATTTAACCCAAAAATTCGAAAACACCACCCATTATAAATACTTGGCCATCGGATCGCACATCAATGCGGCCGGCAATTTTCTGTTGGAATACCGGCACAAATTCAGCCCGGACGTCCAATCCGCTTTGGGAATTTCGATGATGCATTTTTCGAACGGTTCAACCAAAACACCCAACTACGGGATTAATGTTCCTTCCGCAAATTTTGCAATGGCTTTCCGGCTGGGAAATGCCAAAGAAACGCAACGAAAAAAAGTATTGCCGGATTTGGACCGTTTCGAATTCCCCCGGAAAAACTACGCGGAAGTATCGTTGGGAGCCATGGTGGCCTTCAAAGATATGGGATACGAGTACGACAAAGGCTTTATGATCTACAATCTGGAAGGACTGTTTTTAATTCCGGTTTCATTCAAACATTCGTTCGGAATCGGTGTCGATTTCACGATCGATCAATCCGATGCCTACCGGATCGACCATCAGGGAGTCATTGCCGAAAAACCGTTTGATTACTACCGTACAGGAATTACAGGTTCCTACAAGCTACAAGTCGCCAGGTTGTCTTTCATGTTTAATGCCGGCGCCTATACAAGCGGCATTCATAAATACAATCCGTATTTTAAAATCGGGTTGCGGTACCTGGTACTCGACAACTTGTACGCCAGTCTGACTTTGCGCACACACTACATACAAGCGGATTTTGCGGCATTGGGACTGGGATACCGCTTGCCTTTCATGCTTTACAAGCCAAAGCGTGTTGCCGAAAAACAATAGTAGAAAAATGAAACCTTGTTTTTTATGATTAAAAAGCGAACTGCCTCTCTTTGTTTTCTATGGCTTTGTTTGGGTTTTATCTCCTGTAACAAAGAAAACGCACCTGATTTCCTGCAAAGCACCGGCAAAGATGTTCTGATTTACCGGCCCGTCACGGAAAGTTTCCACAGTATCAAACTGCAGGAAGGTGTTGATTTGGAAATCACCCAAAGTCTCGATGATCATTTTGAAATTACCTTGCATGGAGGCAAAAATCTGCTTCCGGACGTTGAAACCAGCATTTCCAACAATGTTTTAACCATCAACAATAAAAACAAATTCAACTGGGTACGTTCCTACAAACGGCGAATTACAGCACATGTAACCTTACCCCATTTCTGGAAATTAAGTACTTACTCTTCCGGTTTGGTCACTGCAACCGATACCATCCGCTGCGATTCAACGCAAATCGAATCATGGTCCGGTTCCGGAACCATTGATCTGCCCCTTGTATGTAACGTTGCCAAAATCTCCCTGCAAGGCGGAGCAACCGATATTAAACTGAGGGGCAGAGCCAACATGAGTCAATTGTACAACATTTCCTTCGGCCCGTTCCGGTGCGAAAACTTTTTCAGCGATATTATCTACATGTACACTAAAAGTACAAACGACAACTATGTATTTCCCCATGTGTTGTATTACGAAATCGAGGGAAAAGGCAATATCTATTACCGGGATGATATTGTTTCGCTTGTGGATGGAACAAACAAGGGCGGCGGAAAAGCCATCCGATGGACGGCTCCGTAAATAAAAGACCTTTATGGATATCCGAACTACCCGGCTTCACAGCCAACAGTTAGCAAAACCAATCCTGAAATCGCCCCGGGAAATTGTTTCGTGGATGGGCGCCATGCAATCGCAGGACTTTTTTATGGCAAAGTTGGCCATCAGCACGCGGGCAGTCGAACCCATCAGCCAGGAATCCGTTGAAGAAGCTTTTAATTCGGGAGAAATCCTCCGAACCCATGTCATGCGTCCGACCTGGCATTTTGTAACACCGGATACCATCCGTTGGATGCTGGCGTTGACAGCTCCCCGGATAAAACCGCTTGCGAAATCTCGCGACCGTGAATTGGAATTAGATGAAGCAGTATATGCAAAAAGCAACTCGGCCATTCAAAAGGCATTGGAAGGAAACAAACAGTTTACCAAAGAAGAAATTGCGCTGGAACTGAATCGATCCGGTATTGTAACGAATGCTGCGCGTATTTACCATATATTGATCCATGCCGAACTGGACGGTCTGATTTGCAGCGGAGCTGTCCGTAACAAGAAACAGACCTGGGCTTTGCTCGACGAACGGGTTCCTCAGCAAGCAGCGCTTTCCAAAGAAGAAGCGCTCGCCAGATTGGCGCAAATTTACCTGAACAGCCACTCGCCTGCCACCCTCCAGGATTTTTCCTGGTGGTCGGGGTTAAACCTCACAGAATCCAAACAAGCATTCGAATTGATTAAATCAAATCTGGTATCCATTCAACTAAACGCGCAAACATATTGGTTCACATCCGAGTATCAGGATCCCAAACCGTTTGAAGAATCTTTTCATTTGCTTCCGGCTTTCGATGAATACGTGATCAGTTACAAAGACCGTTCGGCGCTCATCCCGGCTACCCACCACGCAAAAGCCATCTCGAGCAACGGCATCTTCCGCCCCACCATTTTAAGAAATGGAAAAATAGTCGGAATCTGGAAAAAAACAACCAAGCCGAAGAAGATCACCTGCCATTTTTTCGAACCCCAAGATCAACCCCACCAAACGGTTATCGATAAGGCCGTTGAAACGTTGTTGAATCTCTTTTAACCGGATTCTTTTTCAATCGGTTTACATTTTCACGTTCCTTCTGCTTTTTTTGAAAACAATCCCTTACTATCGGTTGTTAGCAAAATGTGCTTTTCATGGAAGAAATCACTAATTTTGCCGGCTCGTTGAAAATTGGAACAACAACTATGTTTATAGACTTTGAGCGCTTCGTTTTAAAGAATGGGTTGCGGGTAATTGTGCATACCGATCACCGTACTCCGGTTGTCGCGCTGAATATTCTGTATCATGTGGGTTCGCGTGACGAAGATTCCCAAAAAACAGGCATGGCTCATTTGTTTGAACATTTGATGTTTGAAGGGAGCCTGCATATCCCCGACTTCGACAGTCCTCTCGAATCTGTGGGCGGCGAAAACAACGCTTTTACCAACACCGATTTCACGAATTATTACCTGACCGTTCCGAAGCAAAATCTGGAAACAGCTTTTTGGCTGGAAAGCGACCGCATGTTGGGATTGTCTTTTTCGGAAGAAAAACTTCAGGTTCAAAAAAATATCGTTTGCGAAGAATTCCGCCAGAACTACCTGAACCAACCTTACGGTGATTCCTGGTTGCTGCTGCGGCCCTTGGCTTACCAAGTACATCCTTACTCGTGGTCGACCATCGGAAAAGACACCGGCGCCATCGAAGGGATCACGTTGGCTGACGTCAAAGAATTCTACAAAACGTTTTACAATCCGTCGAATGCTATTTTAGCAGTAGCCGGCAATATTACGACAAAAGAAGTAGAAACATTGTGCCGCAAATGGTTCGAACCTATTGAAAATAAAGCACAACCGGCACGCTTTTTACCGAGGGAACCTCAACAACAAACCGGGCGAAAATTACAAATAGAACGCGATGTTCCGTTCCATGCCATCTACAAGGCCTGGCATATTTGCGACCGTTTCTCGCCGGAGTTTTATCCGACAGACTTGCTCTCCGATTTGCTGGCAGCCGGGCAAAGTTCCCGCTTGTACAAAGCATTGGTGAAAGAACAACGGCTTTTCAGCGAAATTTCCGCCCAATTAACCGGGGAAATCGATCCGGGTTTGTTGGTGATTCATGGAAAATTGGTTGAGGGAGTTTCTTTTGAAGAAGCCGAAGGTGCTTTGCAACATGAATTAGAAGTGCTTGTGACGACGCCGGTATCTGAAAACGAACTGCAAAAAGTAAAAAACCGCACCGAATCGCTGTTTGCATTCAGTAGTATCCGGGCTCTGGACAGAGCCATGAATCTCGCTTATTACGAGCTACTTGGCGATGCCGGGAAACTGAATGAAGTCATGGATCTTTACGGCCAGGTTTCGGAAAAAGAGGTGATGTTGGCTGCCCGTAGCGTTCTTCGGCAAGAAAATTGTTCATCCATTTATTACAAAGCTGCCCGACTGAAATGAAACCGTTCGATCGATCGATCATACCTTCCATTCGCCCCTTTCAGGAAATCCGATTTCCCGAACCGGAGCATTTCCGGCTAGCAAACGGCGTTCCGGTTTCCCTTTTTCAATCCGATACACCGGATATCATCCGGATAGAGTTTGTTTTTGATGCAGGAACCTGGTACCAGCAAAAACCCTTTGTGGCTTTTGCAACCAATCAAATGCTACGCGAAAGTTCCGTCAACTATACGAGCGACGAACGCTCGGAACGGCTTGATTTTTTCGGGGCACATATCGAAACTACGGTCGAACGGGATAAAGCAACCGTTACGCTGTACACATTAAGCAAATATTTGCCGCAAACCATTGCCATTTTAGAAGACAGTATCAAAAATCCTGTTTTTACACAGGATGATTTGGCGGTGGTTGCACAAAAACAAAAACAAGTCCTCACCGTTAATCTCCGAAAAGTAAATTATTTGGCCCGCATTCATTTTAATGCCGCCCTTTTTGGAGAAAACCATCCGTATGGAAGCTACTTAATGCCGGATCAAATGGATGACGTAACTTCATCGGACTTAAAAAATTTCCACGCAACTCATTACAGTTCGGCTAATTGCAAAATATTGGTTGCCGGTAAGATCCCTTCCCAGCTTTGTAATTTGCTTGAAAAATTATTCGGCGGAAACGACTGGCATCGCGAACTTTCGAAAAAAGTCGAGATACCGGAAATGATTTCGCAGCCCGAAACGCTTTTCATCGAAAAACAGGGCGCCCTTCAATCGGCCATACGGATCGGGAAGGTCCTTTTTTCAAAAAAACATCCGGAATATATTGATTTTCAGATTCTAAACACCATTCTCGGCGGTTATTTCGGATCACGGTTAATCCACAACCTGCGAAAAAGCAAAGGATATACCTACAATGTCAGTTCCGATTTTGTATCCTTACAACATTCCGGGTACTTTTTCGTTACAAGTGAGGTTGCCGCCAATCATACCCGCGAAGCCGTGAAAGAAATTTATTCGGAACTGGAGCAGTTATGTATCCAAAAAGTTTCGGATGAAGAACTGGAACGGGTTCGCAATTACCTTTTGGGGACATTCCTGCATTCCATCGACGGGGCATTTGCGTTTGCCGATTGTTACCGGGAATTAATGGATTTTGGTTTGGATACGAATTGGTTAAAAACGTATTTAGACCGGATCGCAGGGATCACTTCCGAAGAAATCCGGCAAACCGCCCAAAAATATTTTGGCAGGGAAAACATGACACAAGTGGTGGTTGGGATCATGAATTAAAAGCGCTTAACTATATTATGAGAAATTTACTTTTTATATTGTTTTTTATTTTCGGAATTCAGCTGGCCTGTTATTCGCAATGCAATATTTGTGTAAAAACCGATCCGGTTACAGGAGTGATCACGCTCAACTGGTATATGTCCGATTTCGACGGGTCTGATTTTTTGGTTACTTGTATGGATAACGCTTCTTCTGTACAAGTGGACTCCCAAGTTGTTCCCTATCCCGGTGTGCTCCAATGGAACCAGGCGACGATTGCCAATGCCAACGGGTTAATCAATTCATACACGTTAAAAGTTGTTCCCGTGGACAACACCCAAACGCCTTTATCGGCCGGTTATACGACCTCAAACATTTTATTGGAAATATTGCCTTCGGCCGACCAAGGCGTGGCCCATTTAAGTTGGAATGCCGATTTTGGAACGAACGGAAGTTCCGGGTTGTATTTCGTTGACCGCTATTACAATGCTTCCTGGAAAACCTTGGTTGCCATTTGGAACATCTTGGGAACCAAAGACTACAAATACAACGACACCCTCTCCTATCCCGTTTGTAATTTATCGACGGTACGGTACCGCATTCGTTATTATTGCGGAGCTGATCCCTGTGAATCCGCGTCGAATGAGGCGGAAGGAAATTTTCAATCCATTTACTTCCCTCATGCACCGATACGGGATACCGTGAGTTTTAACAGCAACGGGGAACCCGTCTTAGGATGGTCGCCTCCGGCAAAAGCCAATGGGATCAAAGCCTATCGAATCATCCGCAGAAACCCTATTTCTGGAACGTGGATCGATACAGTAGCCGAGCTTCCCAGCACTCAATTGGGCTATACCATTACCAATACAAGATTTTACCAAAAATGCGGCGTCAACGAATACTGGTTGTATTCCATCGACAGTTGCGACCGCACCAGCGACCGGATGTCCCCTTCCTCGCTCCATACCCAAACCATGCAATTGACCGTTTCTTCGATCGATCCGTGCGACCGGTCGGTAAACATAAGCTGGACACCCTACATCAACATGAGAGGGATATTGGGAGGATACAAAATATACCGGCAAATCAACAACCAGGCATTCACCCTGATCAACTTTAATGATCCGGCCCTGCTTAGCTATCATGACAATCCCCCTTTGGCGGACGGAGACTCCGTTACTTACTATGTGCGGGCCGAAAGCCTCGACGGAACGTTAACCTCCACTACGTGCAAGATTACCGCCCATTTCAGTGGTTTTTCCGGTATTACGGATCTATTTATCCAGACAGCAACCGTCGAAAACAACCAGGTTGTTGATGTATATGCAAAATTTTTACCGGCAGGAGCTGCAAACAGCGTGCAACTGGAACGGGCCTCAAGCGCCGGAGGGACTTATACTGTCGTTGCAACCCGGCAGATAGCCCCTAAAGACAGTACGACAATCCTGGTGGATCAAACGGCTGATGTCAACGTACCTAATTATTACCGGGTCAAAGCTTACAACAGTACTTGTACGACACCGATCGGAATCAGTACCAATTATGCACGGCCCATTGTGACTTCCCTCGGATCTTTAGGTCCCAAAACCCAAGTCAATTGGTCGGCTTACGAAGAATGGCCGACCGGTGTCGGGATTTATGAAGTTTACCGGAGGATGAACAACGGAAACTGGCAGGTCATCGGGAGTACGCACAATTTATCCTATATCGACGACAATGCGTTTGCATCCACCGCCCAGGTGTGCTATATGGTGATTGCCCGTAAAAACAATTCCGGAGGAGCCATCATCGACAATTCCTCCTCCAACTATGCTTGCACGGTTCCCGAAAATTCGATTATCATACCCAGCGCTTTTTATCCCTCGTCCCTTGTTGCATCCAACCAAAAATTCATGCCCATCCTTCTCGACAACGGCATTACAGACTATCGCTTGCAAATTTACTCGAAATGGGGGCAATTGATTTATGAAACCGGAGACCCCTCGGAAGGTTGGGACGGAAGGTCAAATAGCAAACTGATGCCAACCGAAGTATATACGTATTTGATCCGGTTCAAAAGCTCAAGCGGCCAAACTGTCCAAAAGCGCGGAACCGTTTTATTAGTTGAATAGATGAACATTTACTACGCTCCCGACGCAGATCCGTTAACAATCCCGGCCGCTATTTATCTGGACTCCAATGAATCTACTCATTGCACACGGGTGATGCGAGCCCGTATAGGAGATTCCGTGTACCTGACCAACGGCAAAGGATGTTTATTCGAAGGCTCCGTTCAATCCGTAGATCCGCAAAAATGTTCCATCTGGATAACAAGCGCCAACTGCCAGGAAGAAAAAGGATGGAAAGTAACGATAGCAATTGCTCCGCCCAAAAACATGGATCGTTTCGAATGGTTTGTCGAAAAAGCAACGGAAATCGGTATCGATGAAATTATTCCGGTCTATTGCCAGCATTCCGAACGAACCAAAATGCGCTTGGATCGTTTGAATAAGATTTTGGTTTCGGCCATGAAACAATCGAAAAATTTGTTTTTACCTGTGATTCAGGAACCGATGGATTTTGAAACGTTTATCCGGATTCCTTTCGAGGGACAAAAATTTATTGCCTATGTCAACGAAAGTCAGGATCGTTTGTTGAAAAACGAATACACGCAAGGGCAACACGCAACGATTCTGATCGGCCCCGAAGGCGACTTTTCCGAAAACGAACTGAAAATGGCCAGTCAGCAACACTACCAGCCAGTCAGTTTGGGAAAATCGATCCTGCGAACCGAAACGGCAGCCATCGTTGCCTGCCATACACTCAATTTACTCAATATGTAAGTGTGTTAAACTCATGAAAAAATATATCATACCACTCGTTTTTTTGCTTGTTTTTTCAACGGCCGCATTTCCCCAAGCCTCTTTTCAAATTGCGCTGTTGAAATATTCGGGAGGTGGCGACTGGTACGCAAATCCTACTTCGCTTACCAATTTGGTCAAATTCTGCAACGACAACTTGTCGACCAATATTGAAAAAGAATATGCAACCGTCGACGCCGGAAGCAGCGAAATTTTCAATTATCCCTATGTACATATTACCGGACACGGAAACATTGTATTCAGCGAATCGGAAGTACAAAATCTACGAAACTACCTGCTTGCCGGAGGATTTCTCCATGTTTCCGACAACTACGGAATTGACCCGTTTATTCGCAAACAAATGAAACGTGTATTTCCCGAGCTCGATTTCGTGGAATTGCCGTTTGACCATCCGATTTACCACCAAAAATATAATTTCAACTCCGGCTTACCCAAAATCCACGAACACGACGGAAAACCGGCTCAAGGTTTCGGGTTGATCTACCAGGGACGCCTGGTCTGTTTTTACGATTACGAATGCGATTTGGGCGACGGCTGGGAAGATCCCGAGGTGCACAAAGATTCCCCCGAACGACGTACCAAAGCCTTGCAGATGGGAGCCAACATCATTCAATACGTATTTACGAAATAACGTTTCACCGGACAGCAATCACTAGGAAAAAGCTTTTGCAGGGACAAAAAACGAACAGAAAATTTTTTAGAGGTTATTTAGATTTTGTTCTATTATCAAAACCAATTATTTTAAAATTCACCACAAAGGCACCAAGCTTTTAAGACGAAGAACACACAGTGGTTTGTTTTTAGCGGATTATTCCTTGTGTCCTTTGTTATTTTCTTTGTGTACCTTGTGGTGAATATAAACTTAAACAGCCTCTTATGGGACCGATTTTACTATCAACCGCTTATTTCCCTCCGGTTTCCTGGTTTGCCCATTTTTTGCAAGCATCCGATGTTTTTATGGAAGCTTGCGAAACGTATCCCAAGCAAACCTACCGCAACCGTTGCCACCTGTATGCTTCCAGCGGCGTGCAGGCGCTTAGCATTCCCGTGGTAAAACCGTTCGGAAATTCCACCCGAACCCATCAAGTTTTGCTGGATGATTCACAACACTGGCTACAACAGCACTGGCGTTCGATCAAAACTTTTTATTCAAAAACCCCTTATTATATTCATTATTCCGGATATCTCGAACCGCTTTTCGTTTCGCCGAAACACAAAACCCTGCTCGAATTCAACGACGAACTGATCCGGTTGATCCTAAAGCTTTTAAAATGCCAAAAAACATATACCTACACCGGACATTTCGAGCATACACCTGAAAATTGCTCGGATCTCCGCCAAACGATCCATCCAAAAAAAGGGAGTTCCCTCCTATTCCCCCGTTACATTCAAACTTTTGAACCCAAATATGGTTTTATTCCCAACTTAAGCATTTTAGATTTGTTATTTAATCAAGGTCCGGAATCGGTTGGATATTTAAACGCCTTAATCATTGAATAATACTCTATTCGTATGAAAAATTTAACAATTTGGTAAACAAACCGGTACGCAAATTGCTTATTTTTGTGAAATACCACGTTTAGAAATCATAAGGAATTTCTGATTTTATTTTTCGGTTATCAATTTTTTTTTACAATATCATCTCATGGCAGCTAAACAAAAAAATTCGGGAAATGCGCGGAATGCTTTTGCCAACCAAGTGTTCAACTTGTTTGCCGACGCACCCAAAACAAGCTACAATTTTCGCCAAATTGCTGCGATGTTGCAAATCACTGATAAACAAGGAAAAGGCGAAATAAAAAATGCGCTGCACAACTTGTGTCAACAAGGTTCGCTCATTGAAGAAAAACGGGGAAAATACAAACTGAATCCCCAACTCATTGCGGCCGTATCCAAGAAAAACCTGATCGAAGGCGTGGTGGATATGAAATCCACCGGAAAAGCCTACGTGATGTCCAATGAATTTTCGGAAGATGTTTACATCGCCCAAAACAATACCCACCATGCTTTGAACGGCGACAAGGTAAAAGTCCACCTGTTTCCCGCCCGTAAAAACCACAAACCCGAAGGAATGATTGTGGAAGTGGTGGAACGTTCGCGCAAGCAATTTGTGGGTATCATCCACATTTCAAGCCGGTATGCTTTCCTGGTTCCGGACAACCCCAATGTTCCGGTCGATATTTACATTCCCATTAACGCGACCCAGCATGCCACCGACGGCGACAAAGTGGTCGTAATCATTACCGACTGGCCCGAAAAAGCATCGAATCCGATCGGCGAAGTCACCCATGTGTTGGGAAAACCCGGCAACAACAACGTGGAAATGTTTGCAATCCTGGCGGGATTTGATTACCCGCTATCGTTCCCTGCCGCCGTTGAAAAAGAAGCCATTGAGATCAAAAATGTCGTTTCGCCGGAAGAAATCAAGCGCCGCCGCGATTTCCGGAATGTTTGGACTTGTACCATCGACCCGGCGGATGCCAAAGATTTTGACGATGCCTTGTCTCTCGAAAAGATATCGGATGATGTCTGGGAAGTCGGCGTTCATATTGCCGATGTATCACATTATGTGAAACCCGGCTCGGCCATCGATATCGAAGCTTACGAACGGGGCACCTCTATTTATATGGTAGACCGTACGGTTCCCATGTTGCCCGAGCAACTCTCGAATTTGGTCTGTTCGCTTCGCCCCGACGAAGAAAAATGTTGTTTTTCAGCCGTCTTCAAAATCAACGGCAAAGGGCAAATTCTCGATGAATGGTATGGCAAAACCGTGATCAAATCGAACCGCCGGTATGCTTACGAAGAAGTACAAGCCATGATCGAAGGCGGAGAAGGCGATTTTAAGGACGAATTGATGGTATTGCATCAACTCTCCTCCAAACTCCGCGAAGACCGTTTCAAAAAAGGCGCCATTGCGTTTAAATCTCAAGATGTCCGCTTCAAACTGGATGAAAACGGCAAACCCATCGGCGTGATGATCAAAGAGCAAAAAGAAGCCAACTGGCTGATTGAAGACTTTATGCTGCTGGCAAACCGGAAAGTGGCCGAAAAAATCGGAGGCGGTAAAAACCCGAAAGAAAACGAACGCACCTTTGTGTACCGGGTACACGACCAACCCAATCCCGAAAAGTTGTTGCAATTTTCCGAATTGCTCCGCAAAATGGGCTATAAATTCCAAACCTCGAACCGCAAGTCCATTTCGAAATCGTTCAACGCTTTATTCGATCAAATCACCGGGAAAGGTGAAGAAAACATGATCGAAGCCGTAGCCATCCGTACCATGGCGCGGGCCGAATATACCACAAACAACATCGGGCATTACGGACTGGGCTTTGATTATTACACCCATTTCACCTCTCCCATCCGCCGGTATCCCGATTTGATGGTGCACCGCCTGCTCGAATGGTATATGCAGGGAAAAGAATCGGTCAACAAAGCCGATTACGAAGAATATTGCAAGCACAGCAGCGAAATGGAACGCCGCGCCATGGAAGCCGAACGCGCCAGCATCAAGTACAAACAAGCCGAATACCTGATGGATAAAATCGGTTCCGAATTCGACGGATTGATTTCGGGTGTCAGCAAGTGGGGGCTTTTTGTGGAACTGAAGGATAGCAAATGCGAAGGCTTGGTTTCACTCCGCCAAATGAACGACGACTTTTACTACCTGGACGAAGACAATTTCCAAATCATCGGCCAGCGCTGGGGAAAAATCTACCGCTTGGGGGATCCCGTCCGTATCCGCGTGAAAAAGGTCAATTTGCAGAAAAAACAAATCGATTTTGAATTGGTGTCGGAAAAATAACCGTATTAATTACAAATAAGCCTTTTAGTGAACAGGGTTGCGGTTAACAGGTTTACCTCGACTTGATTTCTTTGACTCAAAGATCCAAAGACACTAAGTTTTCTTTGTGTTTTAGTGACTTGGCGGCTATTTATTTCTTTGCCACAAAGGTTTATGAACGAGTTTACAACGAATCTCCGTGCAACTCTGTATAACCTTATTATCGCAGAAAAGAAAAAGGTTTCCAATGATAAACTCCGGGTGAAGGGAAAATCATTTATAATGTTAAAAGCTGCCGGGATTTAATCTGAAACCAAGTTAGGTTTCACCCAAAACCAAGTTAGGTTTCACCCAAAACCAAGTTAGGTTTCACCCAAAACCAAGTTAGGTTTCATCCAAAACCAAGTTAGGTTTCACCCAAAACCAAGTTAGG
>JAVBOY010000049.1:0-13317 GCA_031550085.1 Lentimicrobiaceae bacterium | reverse complement strand
CACAAAACTTTGCAGCAGGCGCTTACAGCGTGAAGATCGTCACCAACAACGGCGAAACTTTCAGCAGCAAGTTTATTGTGACCAAATAATCACGGTGTGATATGGTGATAAGGGCGGCCTTCAAGCCGCCCTTATTATTTTACAAACTATCTTGTCCAAAACTTGTTTCATTTAAACGATAAGTAACCTTAAAAATGAAGACGCTTTTGCTGCAAGGAATTTTTCTGCAAATACTCTGCACCGTTTGTACAGGCATAAGTATGACTGCCTGTGCCCAAACCACCCCTTCGAAACCAACCCAAAGTAAAAATATACCTGTGAAAACTGAAATTCAAAAAACCGATGAAGAATGGCGTAAATTGCTGACGCCCGTCCAGTTTGATGTCCTTCGCAATCAGGCCACAGAACGGCCTTTTTCAGGAAAATACGATGATTTTTTCAACGAAGGAACCTATTATTGTGCTGCTTGCGGCGCCCTGCTGTTTACTTCTTCCACCAAATACAATTCAGGATGCGGCTGGCCGGCTTTTTACGATGCCGCCACAGCCACTAATATTGTCGAACGTACCGACAAAAGCCATGGGATGACCCGCACGGAAGTATTGTGCGCCCGATGCGGCGGACATTTGGGGCATGTGTTTGAAGATGGCCCCGCTCCTACCGGATTACGGTATTGCATCAACTCCGAAGCCCTAATTTTTAAACCCAAAGGCGAAAAAGCCCCGGAATTGGTGAAATAAGTAGGGTCAAGGGAAAATTGGGAAAGTTTGGGAAATGGGGTGAAGGGTGAACGTTGCAGAGTAAAGGGTTCAGGGTTAAAGGGGAAAATGGGGGAGTTTGGGAAATGGGGAGGTGTATATTCGGGTGATTTTAATTCACCATGATAATAGAATCTATTACTATGATATTTTAATCACATATTGTAAAGGGGTAAGGATTCAAGGTACACGGTGCAGGGTAAAAGGTTTAAAATGGGGAAGCTGGGAAACAGATTTCTCCGTTTCGCTTCGCTCCAGTCGAAATGACCCGGAGGTGTTATCATTAAAAACTCCTTTTCAATTTCCGGATCAAGTGTTCGGCTTGTTCCAATTCCTCCGCTTTGCCCATATCGATCCAGTTTGCAGCGGCATGTTCGAATCCGGAAATGCGGTTTTCCAAAGCCAGCCGCAAATAAACATCCGGAATGCCAAACTTGCCGGTTTCCGTTATTTTCGGGAAAATAGCCGGAGAAATTATATGAATGCCGCTAAAAGCAAGCTCCCGTAAAGAACGACTGTCCAGCGACGGTGGCTTTACTTCGCCCGTAATTTTGTTTTTCCAACCCCGGAGCCGGTGGTTTTCATCAAAAAGAAAATAGCGCGAAGTATTTCGTTCGCTGACGGCAAGAGTGGCCAGCGAAGCGGTTTCCTGATGAAAACGATACATTTGCGCAAAATCCACATCGGAGATAATATCCACATTGTGCACCAAAAAAGGTTGGCCGTCGTCGAAAAACCAGGCCGCTTTTTGCAAGCCCCCTCCCGTACTTAACAAGGCTTCGCTTTCGTCGGAGATTTCGATCCGGATACCGAAGTTCTGTTTGGATTGTAAAAAATCAAGGATTTGTTGTGGGAAATGGTGAACGTTGATGACGATCTCATGGACCCCGGATTGCTTCAAGCGGTCGATCACATGCTCCAGCATCGGCTTTCCGGCCACAGGAACCAAAGCCTTCGGCATATCCTGAGTGTACGGTTTGAGACGGGTTCCCAAACCTGCGGCAAAAATCATCGCTTTCATGGCGTCCTGTTTGCTGTTTCTAAATGATAGCTGATCCATTTCATTAAAACAAAAACCGGAAGCAGTTACAGTTTCTCCGGTTTGCAAAGGTGTTTTTCCTTATGCGCTTTTTGTCCGCACTTTTTGCATGTAAAGCGCGGCTCTTCCTGCTTTCGGGCAAGTTTTTCAGGGTCTTTGGTTTTGCACAGGGTTTTCATAAGGTTTTGTAGTGAATGGTGAAGCGTGAACAGTGAAAGGTGAAATGGGTTAAGGGTTCAAGGTACAGGGTGAAATGCCTGTTTAATCGTTTAACTGTTTATTTGTTTATTTGTATCCCCCCCCCCCTTTTGCTTTCCGCCTTCAGCTTTTTCCTTTCTGCTAAAAAAAAGTTACACTGAGAATCGCTGAGGATTCACTGAGTTTCGCTGAGATTTTCTGTCAACTTGTTTACTCGTCAACTTGTCTACTTATCTAAACCCACTTTCAATTTTCAATTCTCCATTTTCAATTAAAAAGTAGTTTACCCGTTACCCGTCACCAAAACTCATTTTCTCCAATGCTCCTTCTCGGTATGATTTAAAACCACCTTCACCATCGGGTAATGCTGCCGGATATGTTTTGCGGTTTGTTCGGCGCAGTAAACGGAACGGTGTTGCCCGCCGGTACAACCGAAATTAAGTTGCAGGTGGTTGAATTTCCGCAACAGATATTCTTCCACGCTGCTGTCGACCAAGTTAAAAATCGATTGCAAAAAACCGTCCACCGACCGTTCTTTTTCCAAAAAGGTAATGGTCGGTTCGTCTTTTCCCGTCAGGCTGCGGAAATGCTCGTAACGTCCCGGATTCGGCAAAGCCCGGCAATCGAACACAAAACCGCCCCCGTTTCCGCTGAAATCGGTGGGAATGGCTTTTTTATAAGAAAAGCTGTTGATCGAGACCGTCAAACCCTCTGTGGATAAATCCGGTATTTCGATGGGTTTATCCGCCACGGCTTTCAACGCCCGGAATAGTTCCGGCAACGGAATTTCCGGTTGAATGTTTTCCAAATACCAGCCTACATTTTCGATGGCATACGGAATGCTCCGGACAAAATGCGCCTTGCGCTCGTACAAGCCCCGGAATCCGTAAGCGCCCATCACCTGCAAAAGCCGGATCAGCACAAAGCCGTAGTATTCTTTTACGAATCGGGCTTCGTCTACCGGATGGTATTTCCGGAGTTCCTGCAGATAGTGCTTCAGCATTTTTTCGCGAAAGGCAAACGGCAAACCGGCTTTCACCTGAAACAGCAACGAAGCCAGATCGTAGGCCAAGGGACCTTTGCGCCCGCCCTGGTAATCGATAAAATAAGGCTCATCGCCGGCAATCATCACGTTCCGTGCCTGAAAATCGCGGTACATAAAGAAATTGCGGTCGGCTTGCAACAGGAAAGCCGTCAAGGCTTCGAAATCTTTTTCCAGGGCATATTCATCGAACGGAATTTGCAGCAAGCGCAAAAAGTAGTACTTGAAATAATTTAAATCCCAACGCATGGATGAGGCGTCAAATTCCGGAACCGGATAACAAAGGCCGTAATCCAAACCTTGGTGGGCCACTACCTGAAATTGGGGCAACCAGGCAAGGACTTTCCGGTACAAAGCTTCCGTTGCCGCATCGGGATTTCCGTCCGTACGGTTCTTTTCCAGCACATCCAACAAAGACGTATCTCCCAAATCACGGATCAAATAGATTTGGTGCTCCAAATCCTCCGCATACAGTTCGGGAACGGGCAGGTTCTTTTTCCGGAAATGTTTGGTCAACCCGACAAAAGCTGCATTTTCCTCCGGTTCTTTACCGATCACGCCGATCGCTTGTTTCTCCACGCCTTTGATGCGAAAATACCGGCGGTCGGACCCCGCCTGCGGCAATGCCGTGCATTCTTGCGGCATTTCATTGGCCCAGATAAAGAAAAGTTGCAGCAGTCGCTCTTTCGGAGTTTTCATAGGATCATTTTTACTTCTTTCAAATGGATAAACAAACCGCATCACCAAATGACGGCTAAAGTCCTCATTTTACATAGCGGTTCACAATCGCTTCCATCTCCGCTTTTCGCTTCTCCATTTGTTCTACCAAGCGGAATTGAACCCGGGCGCGCTCCAGATTGTGGTTGGGACGTTGAATCCGGAAGTACCGGTCGCCGTCGATATGGTCGGTCAAGAAACGCAACCCGATCACAAACGTCAAGTAGCGGCAGGAAAATGCCAAATGGCCGATTTCCGTTTGTGTAAGGGCTTTGCCTGTTTTTTCCAAAAAGCCTTTCGTGTAATTTTCGAACAACTCCAGGTTGATGTCTACTTTTGCCAAATCCGGCTCGTCTTCGTTCGCCGTGTTGGCGCCCGTACGGATGGCATCGCCGAAATCGTACAAAATGCTGCCCGGCATCACCGTATCCAGATCGACAATGCAAAAAGCCCGGTCCTGCGCATTGAACATCACATTGTTGATTTTGGTGTCGTTGTGTGTAATGCGGGTAGGGATTTCACCCGACTGTACTTTGCGGAACAGGCCAATCATTCCGGCTTGCCGCGCCGATACAAAATCAATTTCCGCTTTCACGCTGTCTTTTCGTCTTTCGGGATCGCGCCGTACCGTATCCCAAAAAGTTTGCAAGCGGGTTTCCACATTGTGGAAATTGGGAATGGTATCAGTCAACAACGAAGCATCCAGGTCGGAAAGGTCGGCAATAAACTGTCCGAAAGCCTTTCCGGCTTCATACGCCACGTGCGGGCTTTGAATCAGGTCGTAACTCCGGCACCCGGGCAGGAATTTATATACCCGCCAATAGTCGCCCGATCCGGATAAGTAAAAATACTGTTGATCTTTTGCCGGAACCAGTTCCAAAAGCGAAAAGCCGTTGGCTTGCTTGTCCGCCTTGCTCTTTAAATGTTGCAATACCCTTTGGATGTTCGTCATCAGGGCAGGTACATCCTTGAAAATATGATAATTAACCGACTGCAAAAAGTATCCGTTATGCCCCGGATCCTGCATTTCAACCCGGTAACTCTCGTTGATATGTCCGGTTTTCACGGGGACTACCTGTGCAAAGGCGCCTTCAAGTTCAAATTGGTCGAGAATGATTTTGAGATCGGCAGGCATATGGATGTTGAATCGTTGAGTTGTTGAACTGTTGAGTTGTTTATTTGTGAAGGGTGAAATGCTTGTTTAATCGTTTAACTGTTGAATTGTTTGTTGGGGAAATCGGGGAAGTTGGGGAAAGGGTGTTTGTTGAATCGTTGAGGTGTTGAACTGTTGAGTTGTTATTTGTTGTTCGTTATTTGTTGGATCGTTGAGCTGGTAAAATGGAGAAGTGGTTGTTATGTTGTTTCGAACCGAATAGGATAATTTAATCTAATAATATTATATTGCAATCGCATAGTGTGAAGGGTGAAAGAATTGTTGATTGTTTTTTGTTGTTTGTTTCCTCGTTCTGCTTTCTGCCTTCTGTTTTTTCCTTTCAGCTATAATAAGGTTCACAGAGTCACACAGAGGTTCATTCTAAACCCGTTAACCATGAACTAATAAATCGTTTTCAATTTTCAATTCTCAATTTTCAATTGAAATGCCTTCTGCTTTTTTCTTTCTGCCTTAAAACTCGTTACCCGTCACACATTACCCGTTACAAACCCACTTTCAATTTTCAATTCTCCATTTTCAATTAAAAAAGCCCTGTCCCGTCAAAGCAATGGGTACAGAGTTTTTCTTTGGGCAGGCCGATGGCCTCCACCAAATCATCCATTTTTTGGAATTTCAAGGTAGTTAACCCGAGTTTTTCCCGCATAACGTCCACCATCTTCCGGTAATCTTCCGATTCCGGATCCAGATATTTCGTAAAATCCGCATTTTCTGTTCCCTCCAGTTCCATCACGGCTTTGCGGGTTGCCAGTTCCAAACTGTTGCGCGAACGCGAGAAGTTCAGGTACTCGCAAGGATACAACAAGGGTGGACAGGCAATACGCATATGTATTTCTCGGATACCGGCCTGATGCAGATCGTTGGTGTTGTCTTTCAATTGGGTTCCGCGCACAATGCTATCGTCCAAAAACACCCCGCTTTTGCCTTCGATCAAATCCGGATTGGGAATCAATTTCATTTTGGCGACCAAATCGCGTTGTTCCTGCGTGGTAGGCGTAAAACTGCGCGGCCAGGTCGGCGTGTATTTGGTATAGGGACGTGTAAACGGCAGTTTCTTCTCGTTGGAATAACCCAATCCCGAGCCCACACCCGAATCGGGAACCCCAGCCACAAATTCGGCTTCTACTACATCGTCTTTTGCCAAAGCAGCGCCGCAACGGTAGCGGCAACTTTCGACGTTGATATTTTCATAATACGAAGGCGGATACCCATAATAAACCCAGAGGAAGGCGCAAATCTGCATCTGGTCGCCGGGAGCAGCCAACTGCCGGTATTCCGTGGCGGTAATCATCCCGATTTCGCCCGGCCCCAGATAACGGGTGATTTCGTAGTTCAAATTCGAAAAAGCGCAGGTTTCAAAACTTGCCGCATACGCATCGGGACTTTTACCGATAATAATCGGCGTCCGTCCGAATTTGTCGCGGGCGGCAATAATCCCTTCGTCCGTTAAAATAAGCAAGGACGAAGAACCTTTGACGGAACGCAAGGCATGTTGAATGCCCGACAGCAAATCCTGGCCTTCGCAAATCAACATGGCAATCAATTCAGTGGGATTGACGCCATTGCCCGAGGTCTCGGAAAAATGGCGGTGGCGATGCAAGAAATCCGCTTCCAGTTCTTCGGCATTTAAAATCCGTCCCACATGCGCCAAAGCAAATTTTCCCAAATGGGAATTCACCACAATGGGCTGGGCCTCGTAATCGCTGATCACTCCGATACCGCTATTTCCCTTAAATTCAAGGATGTTGGTTTCAAATTTATTCCGGAAATAACTGTTTTCAATGTTGTGTATGGAACGTTGAAATCCCGCTTCCGCATCGTAAAAGGCCAATCCGCCGCGCCGTGTTCCCAAATGCGAATGGTAATCCGTACCGTAAAACACATCGGGAACGGCATCGTTTTTCGAAACACAACCAAAAAATCCACTCATCGTTCTTCGTTTTAAAAAATAAAGAACAAAAGTAACGATTTGCGTCCGGTTGAAAAACGGCTGTTTAAAACTAATGATTAAAAAAAGAGCCGGACGTGTTCGTCCAGGGTTGTGCTTTAAACCTTTCAGTATGCCGTTTCTTTTGGTTCGACGGCGGTACAACTGCCCGGCAGTGTTCCGGATTACTCTTTTTCCTATGGTTATTTTTATTCAATCACTCCGTGATTATTCCGGCCCTTCGAAATTATCAGGAACACGGTATACCCGGACCCTGGGCAGGCAGGATTGTCAAACCGGTGAAATTACCGATGCCCGGTTACTACCCTGACGGGCAATTCGGTTCATTCTTTTTATTATTTTATGGATTTTTTTCTCCTAACGGAGAATCATAAATCTTGCTGTTGTCCGTGGACAAGAACATGTCAATGGAGAATATAACATTTTTATAGCAAGGAATTACCGATCTTGCTGTTGTCCGTGGGACAAGAACATGTCAATGGAGAATATAACATTTTTATAGCAAGGAATTACCGATCTTGCTGTTGTCCGTAGGACAATGACATCCATAGACAAAACATCCCATAACAATCGTTTGCCCGTAGGGCATCCATAAATAACAATTGGGTTTCTTTCGGATTGTCGTGCCGCAACCTTCGAGGGAATGTGTGTAAGGATGCATTTATAAATCGAATAATAAAGATAGCAAAACCTCATTTTTTTATTATCTAAATGCAAAAGAGATTTTGATTCTATTTTTTTATATAAAGAAGTTTTTTAACTTTGAAAGCATTCTTTTTCAAACAGGCCCGCTCCCTGTTTTGAAAGATTCAAAGAATGCTTGCTTACACAAAGCAGGGATGGATACTAGCTGTCCGAACCGGGTTCCCATTAAACCATACGAAAGCGCCGAAAGGTACCACATATTGTTTTTCCGGACTGTTGCAAACTTCAGGATTTCTCCGGTCCGGACGTATCTGTTTTCTTTTTCTCCCAGTTGCGCGAAAAAAACAAAAGGGAAAACACGGATGCCGAAACGTGTAAATAGGAGGCAAATCACTAAACTTTTATGTAAGATGAGCAAAAAAGCGATTCATTTCAAGGTGATCCAAAAGTCCAGAATCGACGCTTTGGAAAATCAGGCATTGGAAGACAATGGACGTACAATTACCGGAGGCGGTTGCCTGGGCTTTACTGTTATCCCATGCCCAACCCTTGGCACCGGATGCCCAAGGGATCTTCCTTGTGCAGACCTTGTCTGTGGGAATTTTATGTGTGCAGATCTAATCTGTATAGACCATCATCTTTGTACTACTTATTGCGGGATCGTCATGTGCGGCGATGATCCCAAACCGGATCCGCAGGTCATCTAAACGTTCACCGCTACGGTACATCCTTGCTGTAGCTGATTTAATGCCCATTGGAAGCCTGTTTCAATGGGCATTATTTTCGTTTTACCTGTTTTGTTTTTTTAGTAAAACGCCGTTTCTTTTGCCGGTCGACGGCTGTACAAGCGCCCGGCAGTGTTCCGGATTACTCTTTTTCCTATGGTTATTTTTATTCAATCACTCCGTGATTATTCCGGCCCTTCGAGATTATCAGGAACACGGTATACCCGGACCCTGGGCAGGCAGGATTGTCAAACCGGTGAAATGATCGATGCCCGGTTACTACCCTGACGGGCAATTCGGTTTATTCTTTTTATTATTTTATGGATTTTTTCTCCTAACGGAGAATCATAAATCTTGCTGTTGTCGGTGGGACAAGAACATGTCAATGGAGAATATAACATTTTATAGCGAGGAATTACTGATCCTGCTGTTGTCCGTAAGACAATAACATGTCAATGGAGAATATAACATTTTATAGCGAGGAATTACCGATCCTGCTGTTGTCCGTAAGACAAGAACATGTCAATGGAGAATATAACATTTTATAGCGAGGAATTACCGATCCTGCTGTTGTCCGTAGGACAATGACATCCATAGAAAAGATATCCAACCGCAATCATTTGCCCGTAGGGCATCCATAAATAACAATTGGGTATCTTCCGGATTGTTATGCCAAAACCTTCGAGGACTGTGTGTAAGGATTCATTTATAAATCGAATAACGAAGATATAAAACCATAATTTTTTTTATTATCTAAATGTAAAAAAGATTTTGATTTTATTTTTTTATATAAATAAGTTTTTTAACTTTGAACGTATTATTTTTCAAACAGGCCCGCTCCCTGTTTTGAAAGATTCAAAGAATGCGTGCTTACACAAAGCAGGGATGGATACTAGCTGTCCGAACCAAGGTTCCCATTAAACCGTACGAAAGCGCCGTAAGGTACCGCATGTTGTTTTTCCGGACTGCTGCAAACTTCAGGATTTCTCTCGTCCGGACGTATCTGTTTTCTTTTTCTCCCAGTTGCGCGAAAAAAATAAAAGGGAAAACACGGATGCCGAAACGTGTGAAAAGAGGCAAATCACTAAACTTTTATGTAAGATGAGCAAAAAAACGATTCATTTCAAGGTGATTCAAAAGTCGAGAATCGACGCATTGGAAGATCAGGCATTGGCAGACAAAGGCCGTTCGATTACCGGAGGTAATAAGTGCCCAAGTCTTACCATTGATTGCCCGACGGATCTTCCCTGTGCAGACCTGATCTGTGCAGATTTCGAACCCTGCACATCCCTTACGATCTGCGCAACCTTTTTTAAGCCTTGTGGTACTTTGTTGTGTAGAACGGTCATGTGCGGCGATGATCCTGTACAGATCATCTAAACGTTCACCGCTACGGTACATCCTTGCTGTAGCTGATTTAATGCCCATTGGAAGCCTGTTTCAATGGGCATTATTTTCGTTTTACCTGTTTTGTTTTTATTAAAAACGTCGTTTCTTTTGCCGGTCGACGGCTGTACAAGTGCCCGGCAGTGTTCCGGATTACCCTTTTTCCTATGGTTATTTTTATTCAATCACTCCGTGATTATTCCTGCCCTTCGGGATTATCAGGAACGCGGTATACCCGGACCCTGGGCAGGCAGGATTGTCAAACCGGTGAAATGATCGATGCCCGGTTACTACCCCGACGGGCAATTCGGTTCATTCTTTTTATTGTTTTATGGTTTTTTTTCTCCTAACGGAGAATCATAAATCTTGCTGTTGTCCGTGGGACAAGAACATGTCAATGGAGAATATAACATTTTATAGCGAGGAATTACCGATCCTGCTGTTGTCCGTAAGACAATGACATCCATAGAAAAGATATCTAACCGCAATCGTTTGCCCGGAGGGCATCCATAAATAACAATTGGGTATCTTCCGGATTGTCGTGCCACAACCTTCGAGGATTGTGTGTAAGGATTCATTTACAAATCGAATAACGAAGATATAAAACCATAATTTTTTTTATTATCTAAATGTAAAAAGATTTCAATTCTATTTTTTTATATAAAGAAGTTTTTTAACTTTGAAAGCGTTCTTTTTCAAACAGGCCCGCTCCCTGTTTTGAAAGATTCAAAAAAATGCTTGCTCACATAAAACAGGGATGGATGCAATCCGTCCGAACCAAGGTTCCCATTAAACCATACGAAAGCGCCGAAAGGTACCACATGTTGTTTTTCCGGGCTGCTGCAAACTTCAGGATTTCTCCCGTCCGGACGTATCTGTTTTCTTTTCCCCCCAGTTGCGCGAAAAAAACAAAAGGGAAAACACGGATGCCGAAACGTGTAAATAGGAGGCAAATCACGAAATTCATATAATAATGAGCAAGAAATCTATTCATTTCAAGGTGATTCAAAAGTCGAGAATCGACGCTTTGGAAGAGCAGGCATTGACAGACAAAGGACGTTCGATTACCGGAGGCGGTTGCACGGCCCTTAGCAAGTGCCCAACCCTCACTAACTTGTGTCCAACGGATCTTCCCTGCGCAGACCTGATCTGTGCAGACCTTATTTGTGCAGATCTTATCATCTGTGGAGATTTTATTTGTATAGATCGTATTAATCCCTGCCCGACCTTTTGCAAAGGGGTGATGTGCGGCGATGATCCCAGACCGGATCCCTTTTAAAAAATCGTGGAACGACGATCGTCGTTATCGCTAATTTTAATGCCCATTGGCACACCTTCCCAATGGGCATTATTTCCGTTTTATTTTTTTATTTTAAAGCGCTTTTACCATGAAATTATCAAAATACAATTATATTTTTCATTACAAGGAAAAGGACGTCTATCTGCTTTATAACTCGGTTTCCAATGCATTCCTCGAACTGGACCGTGACAGTTATCTCCTGATGAAAGACCTGGAAACGCATCCGGAGAACCTGGAAATGGTGGAAGAAACCGAATACCTGGTTAAGAATCATATTCTGGTAGAGGACGACAAGCTTGTTTTCTACAAAAAGAAAAACGAACTGCTTTGGGGCAGGTATCAGACGAAAAGCCTCGGATTGACAATCGCTCCCACCGATGATTGCAATTTCGCCTGTCCGTATTGCTACGAAAAAGGCAATCAAAAGAATTATATTTCGGAGGAAGACCTCGACCACCTGATCGCTTACATCAAGTCCTTCCGGGATCTGAACGAGATTCACATCAGTTGGTACGGCGGGGAGCCTTTGATGGCGTTTGATAAAATCTATGATTTTTCCAAGAAGTTGAAGGAGTTGGACAAGCCTTTTGCGGCAAATATTGTCACCAACGGATACCTTTTGACAGAAGAGGTTTCCAAAAAGTTTCAGGAGATTCATTTGAAATCGATGCAGGTAACCATCGACGGAAAGGAAAGCACCCACAATAAGAAACGAATGCTCAAAGGCGGGGGCGGCACGTTCAGCACCATTATCGAAAACCTGAAAACATGCGCTTTACACAATCCCGATTTACAGATCCAAATACGGGTAAATCTGGACGAAACAAACAAAAACGATTTTGTCGACCTTAAGAATTATTTGAATGCCGAGCTAAACAACAAGAATTTGCGTGTTTACCATGCTTTTGTCAACTGGAATATTTCGCAGCATTGCAAAAAAACCTGCGGGCTGGATACCGGCGAAGACCAGGCTAATTTCCTGATCGGGGAAGCCCGGCAAAAGAATAATTATTTCGGCGATTTTTTCCCGACTTACAATATCAGCCAATGCATGATGCGGACGATCCGCTCTTATATTGTCGGGCCTACCGGGCATTTTTACAAATGCTGGCACCATATGGGACATCAGAAAAAAGCGATTGGGAAGCTTGGGGAATCCGGTATCAATGAAAGCAACTTGTACAAGTACTTAAACGGAGCGGATTTTTTGGATGACAAAGACTGCCAGGAGTGTTTTTTCTTCCCGGTATGCCTGGGCGGTTGTCCCGACCTCCGGGTGCAAAACGAATTCGAAGGGAAGCAGTTCGATTTGTGCAATATTGCAAAATATAAGCTGCAGGAGTTTTTGGAGTTGCATTACACGCATGTCACCCAAATGAAGCAAAAGGAAGGAGTGGCCTGATTTCCGGGTATGACAGGAAGCAGCCTATCCTGGATGTATCGTACCATTTCGCACCGGAGGGTTCAATTTGACAGAGTCCTCCGGGAAGTGCGAAGAACGGGCCGGGCCTGTAGATCCGGTACCGGCCTTAAGCGCTTAAGGAGCCGGCTTCGTTCGTTTGATGGATTCAGGAGGCTGTTCAAAAAGAGTTTTTTCACCACAAAGACACGAGGTGTATACAAAGAGTACAAAAGAGAATGCCTCGATTTTATACTTACTTTTCTGGTTTACGAGTCTACTGTTTACCAGTTTCCTTTATTATGCCCTTGTGGTGAAGTTTTTGATTTTTTGAGCAGCTCCAACAGAGAACAAAAGACCGGGTTAGTAATACGAACGCTAAGGGTAAGGGATGAAGTAGTTAAAGGAAATCCCCGAAGGCTTTAAGCACAAAGGTCTCCGATCAGTAAGAAGTTTCCAGTACTAGAAACGATCATTTCCCAGTACTGGAAAAGAATGGTTTGTAGTACTACAAAGGAATCATTTCTAGTACTACAAAGGCCTTGCTTGCTTATTTAAATTGTCTTACCGGCCGGGAACGATGCTGTTAATTCTCTTATCGTCTTTCCCTGGCTTCAAGGAACCAGGTGGTAATCTCACCGGACAAAGCAGGCAATTTGTCAGGAAGAAGTTTCATTCCGGCTCCTCTGGGATTATCAAAACGCTTTATAACAGCATCCGGAACAGGCCGGATGGTCAAACCGGTGAAATGATCGATGCCCGGTTAATGCCCTGACGGGCAAAGGGATTCTTCTTTCTGTCCCGTTTTAGGAATATTCTTCCCCTGGAGGGAAATTCTTGTTCTTTGGATTGTCCGGAGGACAAGCACACGAATCGGACAAGATGTTCGACGATCATCTTTTGTCCGGAGGGCATCAACGTAGATATGACAACCGTCAGCTATCAAAATTTTTGGAACGATTAATGCCTTGACGGGCAATGGGATTCTT
>JAVBOY010000012.1:0-147918 GCA_031550085.1 Lentimicrobiaceae bacterium | reverse complement strand
GTACATTTTGGTTCGAGGTTAACTCTTTAAAAATTATCTTAGCCATCGCATTTTGTTGTTTTGCAACGTTAAGATACTACTTTTTAACGATATGACCAAATGCTAAAAAGGGGATGTCCGACTTTTTGGACAACCCCTTTTATAATGCTTTGATTGCAAAAGTAAAAAAACAAGATTTCGATTGTATATATTACCAAATGGCAAGCACTACAATAATAAGTGGAAGTTATTTTTACAGACAAGTTCACTTGCGTAAAAATTTCATTTCCTTGAATTTTTTAATGCGTATCTTTGCATATGAATGGTGAAACTAATTGAATGAGAATCGTTAGATAACCGTTAGCACCTCAAATCAAGAAGTGGTAATATCCTGTATATCAGTTCGTAAAAATAAATGGTTTAACCCCGTCGGGAGACCTTGGGGCGATTATAGTTGGATAACTTCCGGAAAAAAAGCCGTTCCCCTTCCCCCTGCAATGGCTCAAAAACCGGAAACAAAAGCCCTTGAAACATTGGCCTTGCAAATACAAACACCTCCGGTACTTGTTTATCCGAATCCGGTGCAGGATTTTATATATATTTCCAATGCCGTCCGGTGCCCGTATATGCTCCGGGATATAACAGGTAACGTATTGTTGCAAGGAAGCATTGGCGACGAGATCCATTACAAGCTGGATATCGGCAACGTCCAATCGGGCTGTTATTTTTTAAGTATCTACGAAAACCAATCGTTGAAGAAAACGTTTAAAATCATCGTTCAAAACAAGTAAACACGGATTTTTTTTTATTAGCAACGGCGGCAATCACCGCCGTTATTTTTTTTGGTTACGCTGAAATCAATCTTAGGGAAAAGAAACCAATCGCCGAATTCGAAAAGAATTGAATACATTTTGAAAATCATTTTTTCAAAAAAATCCGGAACTCATCCACAGAATATTGTTATTTTTGAACGTCAAATCAGGAATATTTGTGGAACAGGTAAAAAACATCGTTAACGACGCTTGGAATGACCGGGCATTGCTGCAAAAACCGGAAGTTCAAAACATGATCCGGACTGTGATCGATCGGTTGGATAAAGGAGAACTCCGTGTGGCAGAACCTCAGGGTAGCGATTGGCAAATTCATGAATGGGTTAAAAAAGCCATTATTCTGTATTTCCCCATTCAAAAAATGGAAACCATCGAATGCAAGCCGTTCGAATTTCATGACAAGATTCCGCTGAAAACCAATTACAACCAGCAGGGCGTCCGTGTGGTGCCGCATGCGGTGGCGCGTTACGGATCCTATCTGTCCGAAGGCGTTATTTTGATGCCATCCTATGTAAATATCGGCGCGTGGGTGGGCTCCGGAACCATGGTTGACACCTGGGCTACGGTAGGTTCCTGCGCACAAATCGGAGCAAACGTCCATTTGAGTGGCGGCGTGGGAATTGGCGGTGTGCTGGAACCTGTTCAAGCTTCGCCGGTTATTGTAGAAGACGATTGCTTTTTGGGTTCGCGCTGCATTGTCGTCGAAGGAGCCCGTATATGCAAAGGTGCGGTTCTGGGCGCCAATGTTGTGATTACCGGTTCCACCAAAATTATCGACGTAACCGGAGCAACGCCACAAGAATACAAAGGTTTGGTACCCGAACGTTCGGTCGTAATTCCTGGAAGTTATACCAAAAAATTTCCCGCCGGCGACTTTCAGGTACCTTGCGCTTTGATTATCGGTCAACGGAAAGAATCCACCAATTTGAAAACATCGCTCAACGAAGCCTTACGTGAATACAACGTGGCTGTTTAATCAACAAGCATTCATTAAAAATCGACCCATGGCTAATGATCCTTTTCAAGCGGACATCGAAAAAGCATACGCTGTCATCCAAGAAGGCGGCGTAATCTTGTATCCGACCGATACCGTTTGGGGAATCGGTTGCGATGCCACCAATGAAGCCGCCATTAACCGCGTCTTCCAAATCAAGCAACGCGTCGAGTCGAAAAGCCTGATTATTTTGCTCGATTCCTTCGAAAAAATTTACCGGTACATCGAAAAAGTACCCGATATTGCAGCCGACCTGCTGTCGAACATGACGACGCCCACCACCGTCATCTATTCGAATGTGCGGAATCTGCCGCCCAACCTGCATGCTGCCGACCGGACCATCGCCATCCGGATTCCCAAAGACGATTTTTGCCAACAGCTACTCAGGAAATTAGATAAACCGTTGGTGTCGACCTCGGCAAATATCTCGGGAGAGCCGACCGCCATCACATTCAGCCAAATTTCGGAAGAAATAAAAAGCCATGTTGATTACATTGTGGAGTACAAACAAGACATGCTGATACAAGTAAAAACCTCCACCATGGTCCGCCTTTACGAAGACGGGAATTACGACATTATCCGCAAATAAATTATTGAAGGCACAGGCGTTTCAGCTGATTGGTCCCGCCTTTAAAGACATTAAAATCAACCTTCCCGGTAATTCCGTCCACAAAACCGCTTTCGCTGTGTTGCCAAAAGTGCCATTCGTGGTTGTAATTTTCAATTAATTTTTCCTCATTGGCGTAGTAAGCCAACCAAAGCGGATACTCATCAAAGGCACCGGACAAATATTTTTCGTAATAATCTGCCCCAGTGTAAATGATGGGCTTCTTCTTATATTGATTTTCAAGTTCTTTCAAAAACACCTTCAAATCCTCCTGAATCTGTTTGCGCGACCGCCCGTTGGTTTTTTCGATATCGCAAACCGGCGGCAAATCACCCGGAGAAAGCGTTACATTTTCAATGAAATTCTGGGCTTGTTTTACCGGATCACGCGACGGATAATAGAAATGATAAGCACCCCGGATCAGTTTGTTATTTTTCGCCCCTTTCCAGTTCCGGTCAAAATGGCGGTCCTGGCGCGAAATTCCCTCCGTCGCTTTGATAAATACAAAAGAGATCTGCTTGCCGTTTGAACGCATGGTAGCCACCTGTTTCCAATCGATCTTCCCCTGATGGTGCGATACGTCGATACCATTGATCGAATACTGCGCCGGTATGGAAATGCCGAACGAAGCGTGTTTTTCATATACGGGGCGCCCGTATAAAATTCGATCTTGAATCCAGTCGAATCCGACGGTAACAAACCAGAGGACAAAAAACAAAATCCCAATCAGCGCAAAGGTAACACCCAGTATTTTGGCCGGTTTTTTTGGCATAAAAATCAAAAACTTGGTGCAAAGATAACACTTTCCAAAATTTCTCATCCCCGCCGGACAAAGCCCAAAATAGGCCGTTTAAATTTGGTTTTGAGCAATAATTAAGAAACAATTCTTATGGTTTTCTCATCACATTATTGTAATTTTGTGCGCTTTTTAAAGAAAACTATTTTATTTTATTAAAATATCAAAAACAAAAAGAATTATGGCAACACAAGAAAAGTATGTATACTATTTTGGCGGGAAATCAGCCGAAGGGAAAGCCGACATGAAAAACCTGTTGGGCGGAAAAGGCGCAAACCTTGCTGAAATGTGTTTATTAGGATTACCGGTTCCGGCTGGATTGACCATTACAACCGAATGTTGTATGGCTTATTACGCCAACAAATGCGAATTACCCAAAGGCTTGATGGACGAAGTGTGGGAAGGCATGAAAAAAGTGGAGAAAGCCATGGGCATGAAATACGGCGATAAAGAAAATCCGCTCTTGATGTCTTGCCGTTCCGGCGCCCGTGCTTCGATGCCCGGCATGATGGATACCGTTCTCAACATCGGCTTGTGTTCGGCTACCATTCCCGGATTGATCAAAAAAACCAACAACCCGCGTTTTGTTTACGACTCCTACCGCCGCTTGATCATGATGTATGCCGACGTGGTAATGGAAAAGGCAGAAGATCTTGAACCCGCAGAAGGAAAAGGCATCCGCAAAATGTTGGATGAAATACTGGATGAATACAAACACAAAAAGAAATACCAATCCGACACCGACCTCACAACCGAAGATTTGCAATCGTTGGCGGACACGTTCAAAAAAACCATTAAGAAAGTATTGAAAAAGGAATTTCCCGACGATGCGAAAGAACAATTAATGGGCGGTATTAAAGCCGTTTTCAAGAGTTGGAATGGTAAAAAAGCGATTTCATACCGCCGTATCGAAAGCATTCCCGATAATTGGGGAACGGCTGTTAACGTACAAGCCATGGTATTCGGAAACATGGGCGATACTTCTGCCACCGGCGTTGCTTTTACCCGCAACCCTGCTACCGGCGAAAACCAATTCTACGGCGAATGGTTGGTAAATGCACAAGGCGAAGACGTCGTTGCCGGGATCCGTACTCCCAGCCCGTTGAACAACGACACCAAAAACGAGCAAAACAAACACTTGCCTTCGATGCAAGAAATGATGAAAAAAACCTATAAAGAATTGTGCGACATCCGCGATATTTTGGAGAAAAACTACAAAGACATGCTGGATATCGAGTTCACCATTCAAGACGGAACACTTTATATGTTGCAATGCCGAGTAGGGAAACGCACCGGAACCGCTGCTTTGAACATGGCCATGGACATGCTGAAGGAAAAACTGATTGACGAAAAAACTGCTGTCATGCGCGTAGAACCCGCTCAATTGGACGAATTGTTGCACCCCATTGTGCATCCCAATGCTGAAAAGAAAGCAAAAGTGATTGTAAAAGGTTTGCCTGCAGGACCCGGAGCTTCGGTCGGTCAGGTGGTGTTTACCGCCGAAGATGCCGTTGCCTGGAGCCGCAAAGGCAAAAAAGTAATTTTGCTTCGCAAAGAAACCAATCCTGAAGATGTTGACGGTATGCGCGCTGCCGATGGTTTGTTGACGGCTCTGGGCGGAATGACCTCGCACGCAGCTTTGGTTGCCCGTGGTTGGGGAAAATGCTGCATTGTCGGCGCCGGTGCTTTGGAAGTAGACGAAACCAAAAAAGTAGCCAAAATCAAAGACACGAACATTGTTATCAAAGAAGGCGATGTATTGACATTAAACGGAACCAAAGGCTATGTTTACAACGGAACCCTGGATTTGATGGATGCTTCTGAAAATCCGCGTTTCCAGGCTTTCATGAAAATGGTGGACAAATACCGTGTGATGGGTGTCCGCACCAATGCTGAAACAGCAGAAGATGCTAAAACTGCTCGTGAATATGGTGCAGAAGGTATCGGTTTGTTCCGCACCGAGCATATGTTCTACGGGAAAGGCTCCGAAAAACCTTTGTTCCACTTGCGTAAAATGATTTTGAGTGAAACCGAAGCCGATCGCCGCAAAGCATTGAAAGACCTGTTCACATTCGTGAAGCGCGATATGAAAGCCACCTTGGAAGTCATGAACGGCCTTCCGGTAACCTTCCGTTTGTTAGACCCGCCTTTGCACGAATTTGTTCCTACCGAAAAAGCCAAACAACAAGAGTTGGCTGATGCGATGGGAATTAAATTGAAAGATGTTCAAAAACGCGGCGAAGAATTGCACGAAACCAATCCCATGATGGGACACCGTGGCGTTCGCTTGGGCGTTACCTATCCCGAAGTTAGCGAAATGCAAATCCGCGCTATTTTCGAAGCAACGGCAGAATTGCTTGAAGAAGGCAAAAAACCGATGCCCGAAATTATGGTACCCGTTACTTGTGATGTTTCGGAATTGGATTTCACCAAGAAAATCGTGGATCGCGTTTACGCCGAAGTTTGCAAAGCAAAGAAAGTGAAAAAAATCGACTATTTGTACGGAACCATGATCGAAATTCCGCGAGCTTGCTTGTTGGCAGACAAAATGGCCGAAACAGCCGATTTCTTCTCGTTCGGAACCAACGACTTGACCCAAATGACCTTTGGTTTCAGCCGCGACGATGCCAGCGCCTTCTTACATGATTATACCGACAAAAAACTGATCCCTGCCGATCCGTTCCAAACCATCGACCAAAACGGCGTAGGCCAATTGATTGAAATGGCTGTGGATAAAGGACGTAAAACCAAATCGAAACTGAAAGTGGGTATTTGTGGCGAACAAGGCGGCGATCCGGCTTCGGTTGAATTCTGCTTTAAATCAGGCTTAAACTACGTTTCCTGCTCGCCTTTCCGCGTTCCCATCGCACGCTTGGCAGCAGCACAATCGTCGATCAAAGCCGAAAAGAAAAATAAGTAAGCCTGTTTTATTACGAAGACTGCCGGATGGATGTCCGGCAGTTTTCTTTTATAGAATAGATATTTCTTGAACAAATGGGGATCACAGCAACATCCGGTCCACATCAATTTGATAAGCGCATTTAAAATGCTTTTCAGGACATTGCTTATAGCCATGCAATCCACAGGGTCGGCAAGACAGGTCTTCTGTGATTTCAATCACCTGATGATCATCCGACAAAGGTCCGAACCCAAACTCGGGAATGGTGGAACAAAATATGGCTGTCGTCTTGGCATTGACTGCCGAAGCCAAATGCATGGGCGATGAATCGTTGACAAAATTCATTACCGAATCGCGCATCAATGCCGCCGATTCGAGCAAGCTCAGTTTTCCGGCAAGATTCCAGGCATTCGAAGTGCGCGTATGTTCCATAATCTGGTCGCAAACCGCTGCATCAACCGGAGCGCCAAGATAGTAAATTGAGATTTCCGGACCCAGTTTTTGAATCAGTTCGATCCATTTTTCCTTAGGAAACTGCTTGGTTGCCCACAAAGAAGTAGGCGCAATACAAATGTATTTTTTACTTTTAAACTGCGAAACCTTTGCATACTGCTCGGGAGTCGGATACAATTGAGGACGGACACTTATCGAATCGGTCAAATGCCGGATCAACGAGAGATTGCGGTCTACTTCGTGCACCACCGGATCTCCTTTTCGGCAAGCAATGTGATGTGGAAACCGTTTGGAGAAAAAAACCGAAAGCGGATTTTTCGAGAATCCTACCGTTTGCCCGGCTTTGGAAAACACCGTTAACAAACCCGTCATCAAAAAACGCTGGACATTTACCACGAGATCATAGCGTTCCTTTCGCACAGATCCAAGCAAAATTCGCCAGTTCTTGTACTTCTGGCTGCGCTTGTCCCAGACATACACCTTGCGTAAAAAAGGGTGCGATTCAAACAAAACCTCGTTCCCTTTTTTTACAAAAATATCCAACACCGCTTCAGGATAAAATTCGTGTAACTTTTCAAGAATGGGAGTAGCTAAAATAACATCCCCAATCGAGGCCGTTTGGATAAGCAGTATCTTTTTCATCCACGAAATACAAAAAAGTCCGGAATGGTTAGTGTTTCCATCAGCATGTCCTGCCAATTGCAAAGGATTATTTTACAAACGTAAGCTTGCTAAATGCAGCGTCGTTTTTCAAGATCTTAAGCGTCTGCTGCAAATCGGTATCTTCTTTTTCAATAACCTGAAAATACGCATTGATACTATACAAATTGCGGGCGATCATGGCTTTCAATACGGTTGTCATATAGGAGCCTGACGTTTTTATCCCCTCTTCATTCCGTTCAATTCCTTTTGTTTGTACAAAATCCAAAAAGTCGTTCAGCAATTTTTGATCATCCGTAAACTTCGCAACATAGGTTTTTACATCCGGATACTTTTTAAGCAGTTCCGTACGCGATTTATCCACATACTGCATGGCATAATCGTTGAAAAGTCCTTTGCGTTGGATATCAATGTAATATTTGGATGCAAACGAAGTGTCCAACGGAATAAAAACATCGGGCAAAATACCGCCTCCGCCGTAAACCGTACGCTTGTTGCTTGTTTGATATTTCAACGAATCCGGCAATTTAATGCTGTCGGCGTGGAATAATTCACCGTCTTTATAACGGTTATAGAGGTCCTTCCGGTAATCGTCTCCAGCGCCCTTTTCATAAGGCTTTTGAATACAACGTCCCGAAGGCGTATAATACTTTGCCGTGGTAAGGCGCACCATCGAACTATCCGGTAACATAAAAGGCCGTTGCACCAATCCTTTTCCAAACGAACGGCGACCGACGATTAAACCGCGGTCCCAATCCTGTATGGCGCCCGAAACGATTTCGGAGGCCGAAGCCGAACCATCGTCAATCATAACTACCAACTTCCCTTTCTCAAAAACGCCTTTAGATGTAGACCGGTAATCCTGGCGCGGGCTTTTAAGTCCCGAAGTATAAACGATCAATTTATCAGCCGACAAAAACTGGTCGGCCAATTCAAAAGCCACATCCAAATAACCGCCTCCATTGTCACGCAAATCCAGTACCAAGCTTTTCATTCCCTCTTTTTTCAACTGGGCAATTGCATCCGTAAATTCTTCAATGGAAGTGCGTGCAAAACGAGAGAGTTTTATATAACCGATTTCGTTGTCAACCATGTATATCGCATCAATGCTGTTGATCGGAATTTTATCCCGTGTAATCGAATAATCCAACAAACCGTTTACTCCGGCACGATGAATGCTCACCTCGACCACGCTGCCTCTGGGTCCGCGCAAACGGTCGGTCACAAACTGGTTGTTGATTTTAGGGCCGGTAGCCTCTTCCCCGTTAATTCTAATAATCCGGTCACCCGCACGAATACCTAGTTTTTCTGATGGGCCGCCTACAATGGGTGAAACCACCATAATGGTATCGTGATACAGTTGAAAAGAAACGCCGATCCCGTCAAAATTGCCTTGCAACGGTTCATTGATACGCTCCACTTCTTTTTTAGGGATGTAAACCGAGTGTGGATCCAAATCTTTTAAAACGGCAATAACAGCATCCTCGACCAGTTTCGGTTGGTCGGCATCTTCAACATAATAATAACCTATAAGTTGCATCAAAGTTGCAAACTTGGTAGTAGTCGCCCTTTGGTCTTGCGGTAACCGTTGAGAGAATGCAAAACCGTTAGCAAACAAAAAAACAGCTATAATAAAAGCCTTCCGGAAAATAGTCATATAAAGTATTTTGGTAAAAGGATACAAAATTAAAACAATATCAATATACACCCGGATACTGAATCTCACAAAAAAAACAAACTTTTGAGGCTTTTGTTGCAGCGCTTCAAGAAAGGCTTAGGCTACTTTTTCAGTCCCAATATTCTCCGGGCTTCATCGGGAGTGGCAATTTCGCGTCCCAATTCTTTCGCCATGCGGACTACTTTAGCCACCAACTCACCGTTTGATTTTGCCAATACGCCTTTCGACAAATAAACATTGTCTTCGAATCCCACGCGCACATGGCCGCCATCGATAATAGCCGCCATCGCCAGCGGAAATTCGTAACGCCCGATTCCGGCTACGGTATAGGTTGCATCCGGCGGGATGCTGCCGCGCATAAAAATAAAATCGCGCAAATCGCCGCCAATACCGCCATTCACACCCATCACAAAATCAAAATGCATGGGCAGCCCGATAAAGCCTTTCTTTTGCAGGCGCAAGGCCATTTCAATCATGCTTTTGTCAAAGCACTCCAATTCCGGTTTAATGCCCAACTCGATCATGCGTTTGCCGAAATATTTAATCGTGTTTTCGGTATTGGTAAACACTTCGTCGCCGCCAAAATTGCAGGTTCCGCAATCCAAGGTAGCCATTTCGGGTTTCAGTTCGGTCGGTTGCAAACGTTCGTCGTCGGTCATTCCTACAGCGCCTCCGGTGGAAGGCTGGATAATCACGTCGGGAATTTCTTTTTTGATTGCATCGATCACTTCCTTAAAGCGCGCTTTGTCTTGTGTCGGGGTGCCGTCGTCATAACGCACATGGAGATGAATAATGCTGGCTCCCGCTTCATAAGCCGATTTGGCCTCGCGAACACACTCGGCCACCGTATAAGGAACCGCAGGATTGTGTTCTTTTAGAACTTCGGCGCCGCAAATAGCCGCCGTAATAATTAATTTTTCCATAATCCTTTATTTTTAATACATATTACTTTACAAAAATGAAATGCAAAACTATTGATTAAAAATAGCATCAATATTCTTCTGCATATAATACTTCCTGAACCAAAGCTCAAACGCCGGATCCAGCAATTCTGCCTTTTTATGGATCCGTTCGATAAAATCGCGCTTTTCAAGCATTTTCATATTTTTACTCACATTTTGGGGAGTCCCGATGTGGTATTCTTGCATAATTCTCAAGGATGTAAACTGAGTCTCCCCATTCACAATGGCTTTCAACAAATTGATTTGTGTATTGCTTAAACTTTCGACCTCGTACTGGTACAGGGCCTGATTCACTTCCAGCATCCGCAACGTAGCACTTTGGAGCAGATCGACGGTTACTTCTTTGACGGTTTCCGACCAGACATAATGCGATAGTTGCTGCACATAGTAAGGATGGTTTTTCATCAAAGAGGCAATCTTTTCAGCTAATAATGGCGGGATCTGTTTTCCGGTCTGCTGAAACTTTTCGGTAATAAACGGAACCCAGTGCTCAGCAGCTATTTTATCCAGCATCATCACATCGCCAAAACGATAGAATGCGCGGTTCTTTTTATTGAAAATATCCGTCATCAGCGTCCGCTTGCTGCCATACAGGCAATAACTCACATTTTGATGATGTTGCCAATGCGACCGCAAAAGTTTTTCAAAATTCTCGGCATCGGAAAACGTATGGATGTTTTGAAACTCATCCAAACACACAATCAATTGAATTCCATGTTTCTCGGCAATCCGTTGCGGCAGATTCAGGATTTCGTCTTTGTGTTTTTCTAACTCTGCCCATTCGAAACGGACGGAAAAATCGTATGCCGGCTCGCTTCCGATATGGATTTTGGGGATAATTTGCTTAAATAAGATTTTGGCCGATTTCACCCAATCTTCCCATTTGGAAGACGTTGCTTTCAAAAGTTCCCGGCTTAACCGCTCATAAAAATCCACTTCGTCCCGGATGGCAAACATATCCAGGAAACACCACTTGACTTGTTTTTCATTCGCCTTCAAATATGCCGTATACTCCACCAAAGATGATTTACCCCAACGCCTTGGCGATATAAGCATGGTATTGATACCGCTTCGCAAGTTGAGCCACAACCGGTCAATATCCTTTGTCCGGTTTAAAAAGTTGTTTTCCGCAACTGTTTTTCCGAACAAAAAAGGAGATAAATCATCATCTAACACTTTCATAATGATATTTTTACAAATTCAACCGATTGGTATTATACCAAAAGGTATAATACCAATCGGTTGAATGCAAAGTTACATTATTTTTTATCGTTTACGATGTTTTCCGCTGGCAATTTTTGGGCACGACACAAGTACCGCTGGCACGGCAAACAACAACAGGCTCTTCCAACACGTCAGCAGCCGAAGCCGAAATATCGGCGCGAGGCACAATGACCTTCCGTGCTTCAAACGTCATTTTGCGCGACGAATTTCCGATATGGGTAATTTCGCCTATGGCTTCAATGTAGTCGCCCGCATAAACGGGAGCTAAAAACTCCACGCTATCGTAGGCACAAAACAGACCCTCATCGCCGTCGTTAATAATTAACAGTTCGGTAGCGACATCGCCAAACAATTGAAGCATTTTAGCGCCGTCAACCAAATTGCCGCCGTAATGGGCATCGTGCGAATTCATACGCACCCGGATCATTGATGATATTTTCATAAGTTTTCGTGAATGGTAAAAAATGAATTGTGAGAGGAAAAATACACCCTCGATTTTCACTTTCTACTTGTTTTTTATTTTTTAAAATAAGTTCCAAAAAGTTTATTTAAAATGATTCCCAGATTCTCACTTTACAAGATGATCCACAAAAATTCCCGGCGTATGTACTTGTTCCGGTTCGATTTTTCCTATTTCGACCAGTTCGGCCACTTCGGCAATTACCAGATCCGCAGCAGTTGCCATTAACGGATTAAAATTTTGCGTAGTTCCCTTGTAAAACAGGTTCCCGCTTTGGTCGGCAAGATTGGCTGCGATCAAAGCCACATCGGCACGCAAAGGTTTTTCCAGTAAAAAGTCTTTGCCGTCGATAGACAATACTTGTTTCCCTTCGGCTACCGTAGTTCCCAAACCTGTGGGCGTTAAAACGCCGCCCAAACCGGCTCCTCCGGTCCGTACGCGCTCAGCTAAGGTACCTTGAGGCGAAAATTCCACTTCCAGTTCCCCGGCATTCATTTGGTCGCCGGTTACCGGATTGGTTCCGATATGCGAAGTAATTACTTTTTTAACTTGATGGTTTACTACCAGCAAACCAATACCCCGGTCAGGCATTCCGGTATCGTTGCAAATAATGGTCAGGTTTTTCACACCCGATTTCACCAACATTTCAATGATACGGTGCGGCGTTCCGTTCGCCAGAAAACCGCCGATCATCAGGGTCATACCGTCTTTTACTTTGCCGACGGCTTCTTGAAGAGAAATAACTTTATTCATCTCGTATTTCTTTATTTATTGAGTAACTCTTTGATCATTTTTGGCACTTCTTTTTCAGGAAATGGATAATTATGAAGTTCTTTGTTTCTATAGATATCATACGTTGATCTCGCCATAATACTATCTCCTGTTGGTGCAATGAAAACAATCTCTAATTTTTCAAGAATCTTTTTAAAATCCCACCTCCATGTATCTTTGTATTGAATTATCAAATCAAAATCTTCCGGTTCATCTCCTTTTTTACCAATTTCGGCAGAAATGCCATACTTTTCAAGTTCATTTTTTATAATAACATCTGTATTCCCGATCACCTCATGCTTTCGAGCTGGATCATCTGGTAAAACCACATAAGCAAATGGTGTTATCACTCCCATTTTAAATTTTACATATTGCGAGTTTTCCGCAGAAACAATAAATGCTTTTTTGTAGCTTACGATACTCTGATTAGAATATCTCACCGTTTTTATTGTCCCTGCACAAGCACAAAGAAGGAATACTAATGCACACACAAAACTTCTGCCCAGTATCCATTTTTTACTTATGTTTTTTTTCATTTTATCGCTAGTTTAATGCTGGTACATTTTTTATGCTATTACTATTTATATCATTTTCAATTTCTATTCCCCAACTTTATCATTCTCCAAAATACAAGACTTTATCGCTCTCCAACATTCTTTATCAAAAATGCTTTGACAAAAATAGGAAATAACCTTATGTGTGCAGTGATTTCACAAATTTTTCGAGTAAAACTTCTAAAATAGTGGTACACCCATCTCACTCTGAGACTAAAAGCTTTGTTTATTTAAAAAAAAATTAACGTTTTTATTTTTAGCTACTTACAACACATTTTACAACAAAACAACGGTAAAATTTAGATCCAGGTATCAATAAAAAAAGCAATCCGCTCTCTCAAATTAATTTGACAGTCATTCTTTTACCACCCAAGGGAAACTAATTTTTACCAATTATTCACGATTCATCTAACTATACTTCCGTAATTTTGCACCCGCTAGTTAAATTGAAAATGAAGCAACGTGAAATAGAAATCATGTCGCCGGTGGGTTCGTACGAATCGTTAAGGGCTGCCATTCAGGCGGGCGCCAATTCGGTATACTTTGGCGTGGGAAAAATGAACATGCGGGCACGTTCGAGCGTCAACTTTACCTTGGACGATTTGGCTGAAATCACGGCTATTTGTCGTCAGCACCATATAAAATCTTATTTGACGCTCAATACCGTTGTGTTTGATGAAGAAATCGAAGCCATGAAGCAGCTGGTGGATGCAGCAAAACAACACGGCGTCACGGCCATCATCGCCTCCGATTTGAGCGTATTGGAATATTGCAGACAAACGGGTATGGAAACGCATATCAGCACCCAATGCAACATTACCAACCTGGAAGCGGTAAAGTTTTTTTCACGCTATGCGGATGTGATGGTGACTTCACGCGAACTTTCATTGGAACAAGTCAAAAACATCTGCCGGCAAATTAAAGAGCAAAACATCCGGGGCCCAAAAAACGAACTGGTAAAAATCGAAATTTTTGTACACGGCGCCTTGTGTATGGCGGTTTCAGGAAAATGTTATTTGAGCCTGCACAACCACAACCATTCGGCAAACCGCGGTTCCTGTTTTCAAGATTGCCGGCGCGGTTATTTGGTGAAAGATCTGGACAATCAAGTGGAACTTGCCATTGAAAACGAATACATTATGTCGCCCAAAGATTTGAAAACCATTCCATTTTTGGATCAGATTCTGGATGCCGGCGTAAGCGTGCTCAAAATCGAAGGGCGCGGACGCTCTGCCGAATACGTAAAAACCGTTACCGAATGCTACCAGGAAGCCGTGAAATCGTATTTTGAACAAGATTTTACTCAAGAAAAAATCGATGTTTGGGACAAGCGGTTGGCATCGGTTTACAATCGCGGATTTTGGGAAGGATATTACATGGGCAAAACGTTGGGCGAATGGTCAAATGTACACGGATCGGTAGCGACGCACAAGAAAATATTTGTCGGAACGGTTGCCAATTATTTTTCCAATCTGCAAATCGCTCACATTCACATCAACACACAGGATTTAAAAGTGGGCGACGAAATTATTGTTAGCGGCCCTACCACAGGTGTGTATCAGGCGGTTATTCCGTCGATGGTAAAAAACGACCAAACCTGCGAATTTGCCGAAAAAGGCGAAGACCCTACTATTCCGGTTACGCAGTTGGTACGTCGCGGCGACAAAGTATATAAAGTGGTGGAAAATACCGACTAAAGCCTTACTTCTCATTGTAATGCGTCATTTCACGATTCCTATTTTTATTCCGGAATTGGCCTGCCCCAATCGTTGCGTGTTTTGCAACCAGCAAAAAATTTCAGGGAAGTTGACGCAACCCACTGTTGATGAAGTTCATAAAATCATCCAGGCACATCTGAAAACCTTGCCCAAAAATGATTCACACATTGACATAGGTTTTTTCGGAGGCAATTTTACCGGTATTTCTGCCGAAGTACAGGAACGTTATTTGCAATCGGTTCAGCAGTATTTGCAAACCAATCAAATTCAAGAAATTAAACTCTCCACCCGTCCTGATTATATTGATAATAAAAAACTTGATTTATTAAAGAAATATCGCGTTTCCTGCATTGAATTGGGTGCACAATCGCTGGATCATGAAGTGCTGCAAGCCTCCGGACGCGGGCATTCGGTAGAAGATGTGGAACGAGCTTCGGACTTAATCCAAAACCATGGTTTTGAATTGGGCTTGCAAATGATGATCGGGCTTCCGCTGGATACATTTGAAAAATCCGTTGATACCGCTAAAAAGATCGTTTCGCTTGGCGCAAAAAACACCCGCATCTACCCTACTCTGGTGATTACCGATGCCCTGCTTGCCGATTTGTATCGAAACGGGAACTATGAGCCATTGTCTTTGAACCAAGCAATAGACTGGGTTGTTGAATTGTTGCCAATTTTTGAGACAGCTTCAGTGAAGGTATTGCGAATCGGCTTGCATCCTTCGGAAGGCCTGTTGAATGGCGACAATCTGCTGGCGGGACCTTTTCATCCGGCATTCGGGCAATTGGTGGAAAGCAAATATTGGGGCAAGCGTTTCGAAAAAGAACTTTTACAACTTTTTAAATATCAGATTTTTAAAAATAAAACGCTGACCATTCAAACAGCAACCCGGCAACGCACGGCTGCCATCGGTTTTCGGGCAGAAAATAAAAAGGAATTAGCCAAGTATTTTAAAGAAGTACATTTCGTTGAAAATAGTTTATTTACAAAACATCAATTTTGTTTCAACATTTCCGGTTGAACAGACTCCCATTTCATAACCGAACAAAATCTAAAAATCACGAATTTCGCTTCAAGAACGGGAATAATTTAAGTAAATATATTCTTAAATTGCCGAAAAGCAGTACCTTTGCATCCTAGGCGACCCACCAAAACCGAAGTACCAAACGCCCCTGAAATTATGGAAAAAGAAAATAACGATATCATAGGCGAAGTAACCAATTCCGATTACAAGTATGGTTTTTTTACCGATATTGAAATGGAAACGGCTCCTCGCGGCCTGAACGAAGATGTAATCCGTTTTATCTCGGCAAAGAAAAACGAACCGGAATGGTTGTTAGAATTCCGCTTAAATGCCTATCGCCACTGGCTCACACTCAAAGAACCTCATTGGGCTCATTTACACCACGACGAAATTGATTATCAGGATATTATTTACTATGCTGCACCCAAACCCAAAAAGGAATTGGCCAGTTTGGACGAAGTGGATCCGGAATTAATAGAAACGTTTAACAAATTGGGAATCAGTCTCGAGGAGCAGAAAAAATTGAGCGGTGTGGCCGTTGATGCGGTTATCGATTCGGTTTCGGTCAAAACCACGTTTACAGAAACGTTGGAAAAAGACGGCATCATTTTCTGCTCGTTCAGCGAAGCGGTCCAAAAACATCCCGATTTGGTGCGCCAATACATGGGATCGGTGGTTCCGCCAACCGACAATTACTTTGCCGCATTAAATTCCGCGGTGTTTAGCGACGGTTCGTTTTGCTACATTCCCAAGGGCGTGCGTTGCCCCATTGAACTGTCTACTTATTTCCGCATCAATGCAGCCAATACCGGACAGTTCGAACGCACATTGATTGTAGCCGACGAAGGCGCTTATGTCAGTTATATGGAAGGCTGTACCGCTCCGCAACGCGATGAGAACCAACTGCATGCAGCTATCGTCGAAATTGTGGCGATGAAAGATGCCGAAGTAAAATATTCGACGGTTCAGAACTGGTACCCGGGCGATAAAGAAGGCAAAGGCGGTATTTACAATTTTGTAACCAAACGCGGGATCTGCAAAGGCTCCCATTCGAAAATTTCATGGACACAGGTGGAAACCGGCGCCGCCATCACCTGGAAATATCCCAGTGTGATCTTAATGGGCGACCACAGCATCGGCGAGTTTTATTCGGTTGCGGTTACCAACAACTACCAACAGGCCGATACGGGAACCAAAATGATTCATTTGGGTAAAAATACGCGTTCCACCATTATTTCCAAGGGAATTTCGGCCGGAAAAAGCAACAATTCGTACCGGGGCTTGGTCAAAATCATCAAACGGGCTGAAAACGCCCGAAATTTCTCCCAATGCGACAGTTTGTTGCTGGGCGATAAATGCGGGGCGCATACCTGGCCTTACATCCATACCGAAAATTCATCGTCCATTGTGGAACATGAAGCTACGACCAGTAAAATTTCGGAAGATCAACTTTTCTACTGCCAGCAACGTGGCATCGGAACAGAACAAGCCATCGGTTTGATTGTGAACGGCTATGCCAAGCAGGTGTTGCAGCATCTGCCCATGGAATTTGCCATCGAAGCTCAGAAATTGCTGGCTATCAGCCTGGAAGGAAGCGTGGGTTAGTGGAAAATTGAAAATGAGATTTTTTAAATACAAGGAAACAAGTTGACGAGTAGACTAGTTTTTAATGCAGAAAGGAAAAGGCAGAAGGCATTTCAATTGAAAATGGAGAATTGAAAATTGAAAATGGGTGTCCTTTTTGATACAGGTAAACAAGTTGGCGAGTAGACTGGTTTTTAATGCTGAAAGGAAAAAGCAGAAGGCATTTCAATTGAAAATGGAGAATTGAAAGTGGATTTTTTATGGCAAGTAAATGAACAACAAAAAACAAACAACAATCTTTGCACCGTGTGTCCTGAACCTTTCACCCTTAACCGTTCACATTTCACAGTATGCGATTAAAATAGAATAATAGTAAATTAAATTATCCCAATTGATAAAACCAAGGATACCAACCAGTTTTCCATTTCACTGCATAAACAGTTAAACAATTAAACAGGCAACTCACCCTTAACCGTTCACCTTTCACCGTGTACCTTGAACCCGTTCACGCTTCACAAATAAACAATTAAACAGTTCAACAACTCAACGATTCAACACTTCAACAACAATTAAACAAGAAATAAAATATCATGCTAAAAATAAAGAACCTACACGCATCCATCAACGGAAAAGAAATCTTAAAAGGCGTTAACCTTGAAATCAAGACAGGTGAAGTACATGCCATTATGGGGCCGAACGGAACGGGAAAGAGTACGCTTTCGTATGTGATTTCCGGGAAAGAGGGATATGATGTAACGGAGGGCGAAATTTGGTTCAATGGAAAAAACTTGTTGGAGCTTTCTACCGAAGAGCGTGCTTGTGAAGGTATTTTTCTGGGTTTCCAGTATCCGGTTGAAATTCCGGGCGTGAGCATTATTAATTTCCTGCGTACGGCTATTAACGAGCAGCGGAAATACCGTGGCATGGATCCCATTCCTGCCGGTGAATTTATGGTAAAAATGGAAGAAAAACGCAAGCTGTTGGAGTTGAACGAAAAATTGACCGGACGTTCGGTAAACGAAGGGTTTTCGGGCGGTGAAAAAAAGAAAAACGAAATTTTTCAAATGGCCATGCTCGAGCCCAAACTGGCCATTCTGGACGAAACCGATTCGGGATTGGATATTGATGCGTTGCGTGTGGTAGCTTCGGGTGTAAACAAATTGCGCCGTCCCGACAATGCCGCTCTGATTATTACACACTATCAGCGGCTGCTCGAACACATTATCCCCGATGTGGTGCATGTACTTTTCGAAGGCAAAATTGTGAAAACAGGAGGAAAAGAACTGGCGATCGAACTTGAAGAAAAAGGGTACGAATGGCTCAAAGCATAACTAAACATTTTATTCCGGCATGCAAACTCAACAACGTATTTTAGAAACAATGAGCCTTCAGGAAATTGACCAGATAGTTGAAAATCATTATTTAAAAAATAAAGAGACTTTATTTTCAGATAAATCGGGCGCCTTGAAAGCGGAACGCGAAAGGGCATGGGAACGTTTTCGTACGATGGGTTTTCCGCATGCCCAAATGGAGAATTGGCGCGGAACCGATTTGAAACCGGTCCTGGAAGACAAAATTTACAACTTTGGTTTTGAATCAATGACCCACAATATTGATTTAAATGAAGTCTTCCGTTGCGACGTACCCAATTTCAACACCTTCCCCATCGCGTTGCTAAACGGTTCGTTTATTTACAACCAACAAAAAATCCAGCAACTCGAAAACGGCGTGATTGTCGGGAGTATTGCTGCAGCGGCTGTCCGCTTCCCTGAACTTTTTGAAAAGTATTACCAAAAACAGGTTACCCGTGAAGATGGTTTGATTGCCTTGAACACGGCTGTTGCCAACGACGGATTTTTTATTTATGTACCCGATCAGGTGACGGTAAAGCAACCGATCCAGATTGTAAATATTGTGGATTGCGAGGAAAATTTGTTCCTCAACATCCGCAATTTGATTGTGCTGGGTAAAAATTCGCATTTGCGCCTCGTGCATTGCGACGAAACTAAAAAACATGCGCAAACCTTTATCAATGTGGTGTCGGAAATCTTTATCGATGCCGGTGCAACGCTCGATCATTACAAGCTGCAAAACAAAGACAGCAAGTCAACGTTGGTAAACTCTTTGTTTGTAAACCAGGAAAAAAACAGCCGTTTTAACACCCATGCCATCAGCTTGAACGGCGGCATCATCCGCAACAACCTGCATATCAAACTGGCCGGGGAATATGCCGAAACCGATGTTTCGGGGCTGTATCTAATGGACAAAATGCAACACATCGACAATCAACTGTTTATCGAGCATGCTGCACCCAATTGTTTGAGCAATCAACTGTTCAAAGGTATTCTGGACGATCAGGCGAGTGGCGTTTTCAGCGGCCATGTGCTGGTAAATCGCGATGCGCAAAAAACCAATGCATTCCAATCGAACAAAAATATTCTGCTCACCGACAAGGCGACCATCGACAGCAAACCGTTTTTAGAAATTTATGCCGACGATGTAAAATGCTCGCACGGAGCGACCGTCGGGCAACTGGACAATGAAGCCTTGTTTTACATCCGCTCGCGGGGTATTTCGGAAAGCAATGCCAAAATATTGCTGATGTACGCTTTTGCTGCCGAAATCGTGCAAAAAATCAAGCTTCCAGAATTGCGTCTGCAAATGGATGATATGGTTAAAAAACGCCTGCGCGGCGAACTTTCATACTGCGAACAATGTGTGTTGCATTGTTCAACGTCCGAAAAAAAGCAAGGACATTGTTAAAAAAGATAACGCGTTTGCATGGAACGAATCACCAAGTTCAAACTTGAATTGATCATCCGGCACAGGAATAGCGTGAAATAATCTTTACTTGGGCTTGATTAAGGAAGTGAATGAATTTGCCAATCCGGAGTAAGCGGTGATATCTACGCGAACGCTTCCCACAGTCAGTGCACTTTCAATGCGGATGGGAATCCGGTTTTTATCGTCCGAAATCCACAAAGTAGCCGGAAAGGGATCTTTAAACACGTCACCGGTGGCAACCATGGGTTTGATTTTGATGCAATCGACTTTCCCCAACTTGCTTTTGATGGTTTCTTTCCCCTCATAGATAATTTTCGAATAATAAACCGAATCGTCCAATAAAAAGGGCAACGTAAACACGGTGCCTTTTTTGGCATTGGTCAAATCCAGATTGCGGGCGCAATACAAAATCGAAACCATATCGTGCACATTTTCAGGAACTTTTGTTACCGCATTGTTGCTTACAGCCAATTTGTATTTGTGGTCGAATTTCACGGTTTCATTTTTCCGGTAATTGTTTTCCCGCGTTTTGCGGATAAATTCAAATGGAATCAAGGCTTCTTCATCGATATAGCTTTCAAAATGCTCGCTTACCTTGTAAAAAACTTCAATCAAGCCCGAGGTGTGTCCGTCCAGCACGACATGATAGGTATTCCGGTTGTTGAACGCTTTTTTATCCTGGGTTACTTCCATGGTAGCCCTGGCTGCCGTAAGGTTTCCCGTTAAAGCCGAGTGAAAGGCAATACGGTATTCCAATTTTTCGCCCCGCCTAAAGGCAGTATTTGTCATTTTGCGGTACTGCTGGGCAGATGACTGAATTACAGCGAAGAAACAAAGGATCGTAAAAACAAAAAAACGGCTCATATTTTGAAGTGCTGTTGGCTTATGCTGGGGAAACTCAAAAAATATTCCAAAATTGCGAAAACCTACTTTTTTACATGAATATTAACAAGTTGCTGAATTGTTTGTTTGGTGAAATGTGAAGGCTGAAATGGTGCAACGCTCAAAGATTGTTGTTTGTTTTTTGTTGTTTGTTTCCTCGGTCTGCTTTCTGCTTTTTTCTTTCTGCTAAAAAGCTACGCTGAGAGCCACTGAGGGTTCACTGAGATTCGCTGAGATCAGCTGTAAACTCGTTAACTGCAGAAACTTATTCGTAATTTTTAATTTCTTCCCCCTCTTTCGGGACTTGCAGGTACAGCCTTAGCGCTAAGGCGAAGTTTATGAATCAGGGAATACGTATAAATCCCCAACCCAATCCATACCAAAATAAAACTTACAAAGCGTTCGTGCCCGAACGATTCGCCAAATACGAAAACACCCGTTATCAATTGCAAGGTGGGAGAAATGTATTGCAAGAAGCCAATGGTAGACAAGGGAATGCGAACGGCGGCCAATCCAAACCAAAGCAACGGAATGGCAGTAATTACTCCTCCCAGAATCAACATAACATCGATAAACCATCCCTGGTGTAAAAACACGCCCACATGCCGGCTTTCGGCATAAATCAAAAAAAGAAGGGCAATAGGTGTCAGAATAATGGTTTCGACAAGCAGGCTGGGAAATGCTTCGAGATTGGCTTTTTTACGTAAAAAACCATACAGCGAAAAACTTAACGGCAGGCTAAGGGAAATCCAAGGCAAGCTTCCGTGCTGAATTGCCAACCAAATAATTCCTGCCAACGCAAATCCCACAGCCACGTACTGAATTTTGGTTAACCGTTCTTTTAAAAACACAATGCCCAAAAACACATTTGCGATCGGACTGATGTAATATCCCAAACTGGTATCCAATATACGATTGGTGTTTACCGCATAAATGTAAATGTACCAATTTCCGCCAATTAAAAGTCCCGTAACTGTCAGCAAGCCAAGTATTTTAAAGTTTTTCAGATATGAAATATAGGTTTTGTCTCGTTGAAACAGCATCAAAGCAAATACAAACACCAGGGACCAAATGATGCGGTGAGCCAAAATTTGTTCGGCAGGAACCGAGGAAACCAGTTTCCAGAACAAAGGAAACATGCCCCAGGCGGTGTAGGCCGCCAAACCGTACATCAATCCGCTTTTGTAAGTATTTTGAGAAGAAAGGGAATTTTTCATGATAAAAAGTGCGCGAAGGTAGTGCTTTCGTCCGGAAATAGTTCCATTTATTTCCCCGGAAAGTGACCGGTATGCGTATGACAACAGAAAAATGAAATGAAAAGTTTCAACAAAGCGGATGTATCGGCAAAATCTTTACTTTTGAACCTTCAACTCATTTCAATACCATGCGAACTCATTTTTTTACCGAACAGTCTGAAATCGATTCAGTTATCAAACGTTGCCAAGTTTGCTATGTGGGGATGACCGACGAAAACGGGATGCCTTATGTGTTGCCGTTCAATTTCGGTTATTTCGACGGCACCATCTTTTTGCATGGCGCCCAGGAAGGCAAAAAGATTGATATTTTAAAGAATAATCCCAATGTTTGCATTGTATTCAGCACCGATCACGCGTTGAACAAGCAAAGTGAAGAAATGGCATGCAGTTATTCCATGCATTACCGCTCGGTACAGGCATTCGGAAAAGTAGAGTTCGTGGAAGATTACGACGAAAAAATCACCCTCCTGAATCATGTCATGGCGATGTATACCAAAAAGGAATTTCAGTACAACGAGCCTTCGGTACGCAATGTTTGTTGCATGAAAGTCAATGTGGAACGTTTTTCGGGGAAAATGTTCGGACATAAACCAACAGATTTGTAAGAATCAGCTTTTCGTTCAAAACTTAACATTCACGCCAATTCCAAAATCAACCGGATGATAAGATGTCCGATAGTGTGTGTTGGTAAACTTATAAATTGCTCCGCAGACTCCTATTTTAGCACAAAATTTCACATGTTCTCCACCAATACGAACAAATCCTTGCGGTTCCATAAAAAAGAGGTTATCACGCAAAATGGGAAATTCATCCCCTTCTTGATATCTTACACGGGGGCCAAAATAGTTCTCATTGCTCATTTCCGAATGTACAAATCCTGTCTTCAGCGCCAATCCAAAATCGGCATGGGCAAATTTGCAATTGGTTTTTCCATAATTGAATTGGACAAAATATTGTTGGTGGTTGCCGAAAAAACTGCTGCTTGATCTAAAATCCAAAGTCCAAACATCCGTATATCCATACCCAAAGCCACCATACATTTCCATTACAGTGCTATTTCCCAGGTTTTTATAATAACCCACAGCACCGTGAAAAAAGTAATTATCAGCATCGTGAATATTTCCGTATGCTTGTACGGCTATATTATCCGTTACTCCGTACGAAATTGTTGCATTGGCCGCCGGTGGCAGAAAAGAAAGTGCAACATCTGCGCGCACCTCGTTTTTCTTGTTGATCAACGGAATATCAACCATGCGGGGTTGGTAAACACTGCAACTGCTTAGGAATGTAATCGAAACAATAAATAAAAAAAGAACGGGTTTTGTTGTTGTTTTCATGGTTGTTTGTATGGTTTTCAGTGTTGAACTCGTCGGAATTCGCCGGGATTGTGTTTGTGCTTAAACACGAGGGCAAACGCAATAGCTACCACTAAGGCATACGCAGCGAAAGTAAACCAAATACCTTGCCACTGGAACGTTCCGTTTGCATCTTTAAAAAAGTGGTCGATCATCAAACCGCTGCTCCAACTGCCCAGCACGGCTCCTACCCCATTGGTCATCATCATAAACACGCCTTGAGCGCTGGCGCGGATCGACGAGTCGGTTTGTGTTTCGATATACAGCGATCCGGAAATATTGAAAAAATCAAATGCCATGCCGTAAATAATACACGAAAGGATAATCCAAATCAGGCCTTCGGCAGGATTTCCGATACCTAACAAGCCAAAGCGCAATACCCAAGCCAGCATGCTGAATAGCATCACGTTTTTGATTCCAAACTTGCGCAGGAAAAACGGAATGGCCAAAATAAACAAGGTTTCCGACATTTGCGAAATAGACATTACGATGGCGGGATATTTTACAGCGATTAAATCTTTGTAAATATCAATCTTGGCAAAATCGTGCAAAAAAGTATCACCGTAGGCATTGGTCAGTTGCAAAGCAGCGCCCAAAAACATGGAAAAGACAAAAAATAAAGCCATTTTTGTGTTTTTGAACAACGCAAAAGCACGCAATCCCAACGAATCGACCCACGATTTCTTTTCAGCATTTTTATTAATATCACATTTGGGGAGCGTAAACGCATAAAGTCCCAAAAACAACGAAGCCCCTGATGCCACATAAAATTGAGCTGCCGATGTTTCAATTCTCAATAAACTGACCGTCCACATGGCAACAATAAATCCAATGGTTCCGAAAACGCGAATGGGCGGAAAGCTTTTCACCACATCCATATTGGCTTTGGTCATCACGGAATACGAAACCGAATTCGCCAAAGCAATGGTCGGCATATAACACATCATGTTGACCAGCATCAGCCAAAACATTTCGGTGGGCGTTTGCATTTGCGGAAGCAAAAACAAGAACACAGCTCCCAGAATATGAAGCATCCCCAACAATTTTTCGGCATTAATCCAACGGTCGGCCACAATGCCCATCAAGGCGGGCATAAACAAGGATGCGATCCCCATGGTTGAAAAAATAGCCCCGAATTCGGTTCCCGACCACTGCTTGGTTTGAAACCAAAAACCTCCGATGGTGATTAACCAGGCCCCCCAAATAAAAAATTGGAAGAAATTCATGACTGTCAGGCGAAACTTGATATTCATAAAAATTTGGATTTTATTACTATTCAATAAAATAAATCAACTAAAATAGGCTTTGAATAAGCCAAAGGTAAAGTTTTTTGCAAAATGCAAAGCGAAATGAAGTTTTCTTCGAAAAAATAACTTTCCCGGTTTCTTCCTAATTTTGCTGCAAACAATTTTGTATGCGTATCGACATTCTAACCATATTCCCTGAGATGTTTGCCGGCGTTTTCGAGCATTCCATTTTAAAAAGAGCCCAAAACAAAGGGTTGGCAGAGATTCATTTACATAACATCCGCGATTATGCCGAAAACAAACATCGCTCGGTCGACGATTATCAATTCGGGGGCGGTGCCGGCATGGTCATGATGATTCAGCCCATTGCAAGTTGTATCGACAAATTGCGTTCGGAACGCAGGTACGACGAAATCATTTTCCTCACGCCCGACGGCGAATTGCTCAATCAAAACGTGGCAAACCGTTTGTCGCTCAAAGGAAATCTGATTCTACTCTGCGGACATTACAAAGGAATCGACGAGCGTTTGCGCGAACATTACATGACTGCCGAAATTTCAATCGGCGATTATGTGCTATCCGGCGGAGAATTGGCAGCGGCGGTAGTTTCCGATGCGGTAATCCGTTTACTACCGGGTGTTTTAAACGATGAAACGTCGGCCTTATCCGATTCGTTTCAAGACAACCTGCTCTCGCCTCCGGTTTATACACGCCCGGCGGTTTACAACGGCTGGGAAGTCCCTCCGGTACTGCTTTCCGGAAACGAAAAAGAAATCCGCCTGTGGCAACACGAAAAAGCGCTGGAACGTACCCGCCAACGACGGCCGGGATTATTGGAGGAATGACGCAAAAACCGTTTCAAACAATTCAACCAGATTCAAGGTTTAATCACCAACTATTTTTTACAAAAAAAACACTCTTTGCAGGTTTAGTTTTTATTTGAAAATAGTACTTTTGCGACCTCAATTCTAAAAATCACCATCATGGACGACGGACCTTATCCTAGTTGCAGGAAAAATGAAATAACCACTTCTCTGTAAAGGTCCGGCAGGCCCTTTGCAGAGTTAATTTGTAAGGAGGCCTAATTAAATGGATGAAATCAAAATTCAGTTCCAACAGCTTATTGAAAACCGGCTTTGGAAACAACTCAAAATCGAGCTAAACAAACTTTCGGCAATTCAAATCGCAGCACTTGTCGATTCACTGGATAAGGCAGAACAAATCATCTTGTTCCGGCTTTTGCCCAATACCATCGCCAAAGAAACCTTCCAGCATCTTTCGCACGACCAGCAGGAAGTCATTATTGAAGCGCTTGATACCAACAGTTCCAAGTTGACCAGTTTGCTCAACGACTTGGAGCCGGATGACCGTACAGCATTCTTCGAAGATTTGCCCGAAGAAGTGAGCCAGCGGTTGGTTCAAATGCTTTCGGCCAAAGAGCGGGAAATTGCCACCCGTTTACTGGCGTACCCCAAAGAAAGTATCGGACGTTTGATGACACCCGAATATGTGGCCATTAAACCCTATTTTACGGTTGAACAGGCATTGGAGCACATCCGCCAATTCGGGCGCGATTCGGAAACGCTGAATGTTATTTACATTGTGGATGATCAATGGAAATTGATCGACGACATCCGGATCAAAGAAATCATCCTGGCGTCGCCCCACCAAATCATTTCCGATATCAGCAACAACCGGTTTCTTGCCTTAAATGCTTACGACGACCAGGAAATAGCCGGAAAAGTGTTTCAAGACCACGACCGTGTGGCACTACCGGTTATCGACCGCGACGGAACCTTGGTGGGCATTGTAACGGTCGACGATGTGATGGATGTGGTGGAAGAAGAAAACACCGAAGACTTTCAAAAATTCGGCGGAACAGAAGGATTGGATCTATCGTACACCAAAACCTCGCTGTTCGAACTGGTGAAAAAACGCGCTGGCTGGCTGATCATCCTGTTTTTAAGCGAAATGCTTACGGCTTCGGCTATGGGTTATTTCGATGGAGAAATATCCAAAGCTGTGGTGCTGGCCTTATTTGTTCCGCTAATTATTTCAAGCGGCGGAAATTCCGGTTCACAAGCGGCCAGTTTGATCATCCGGTCGCTGGCTTTGGATGAACTAAAGCTGAAAAACTGGTGGTACGTGATGAAAAAAGAAATCCTTTCGGGTTTGTTCTTAGGATCCATATTAGGCATAATCGGATTTATCCGCATTTTTATCTGGCAAAAAACCGGGATTTACGATTACGGCATCTACTGGGTTTGGATCGGTATCAGCATTACCACCTCTCTGGTTTTTGTCGTGCTGTGGGGCACCTTATCCGGTTCCATGATTCCTTTTATTCTGAAACGCTTCGGACTGGATCCGGCCACGGCTTCCGCCCCCTTCGTTGCGACCCTCGTGGATGTAACCGGATTGATTATTTATTTTTCGGTAGCGGCTATGTTCTTGACGCATCGATTACTTTAAAGATGAAAAAGAAAACAGAAGCATGAGCATAATTGGGGAGACTCGTAACGAATCATGATCATCACAAACGTTTTTTAGAAAAAAGGAAGAAAATAGCGGGTAACTATTTGGGAAATAAAAAAAATTCATACCTTTGCACTCCATTTTTCACGAATTAAACATCTGCATAATATCCTAAAGTAATGAGCAAGAAGACTTTGATACAGTACGTTGAAGAAAATTTCGTTACCAAAAACGAATTACCCTCTTTCAAAGCCGGAGATACGATCACCGTTCACTATAAAATTAAAGAAGGTGATAAAGAACGCGTTCAGCAATTCCAAGGCGTGGTACTGCAACGTTCGGGCGAAGGTGTTACAGCAACCTTTACCATTCGCAAAATGTCCGGGACTGTGGGTGTAGAACGTATTATTCCGATTTGCTCGCCTTTTATCGATAAGATTGAAGTCAACAAACGGGGTGCGGTTCGCCGGGCACGCATTTTCTACCTCAGAGAGTTGAAAGGAAAGAAAGCCCGTATCAAAGAAAAACGCATGTAATTTTTCTCACCAAAAATATTCAGGCTGCCGTAAAAAAAAACGGCAGCCTTTTTTTATTTTTACAAATTAAATTCCCGTAAAATGAATGCTGAAAATAATGCCCCGGATCCCATCGACCAAATTGTTTTAGATTTCGTAAAACTGTCCAGCAAATATTTCCATTTTTTGGAAAATGCTGAAAACTTTGAGGTGCCACAAATCCAGGAGTTCCTCTATACCATTTCACCGGTGCTTTATGCCAAAGGCGCTCTTTTCCCCGAAACGGAAATGCCGGACGACGAGGGCAACGAACGTTTTGTAACGGAAGAAGAATGGGAAAAGGTGTTTCAAATGCTGCGGTCGAAATGGGGAAAGTTGGATAAAATTACATTTATCGATTACAAAGCTCGTGCAAAAGAACCCATTACCGGCAGTTTGGCCGAGTTGTTTGCCGATGTGTACCAGGATTTGAAGGACTTTTCACTTTTAGTCAGCAAACCGACGCTGAAAGCGCAAACCAATGCTATTTACGAAATAAAAAAACTTTTCAAAACTCATTGGGGGCCGCGATTGCTTATTGCCCAGCAATTGCTGCATATGGAAGTTTTCAAAAACATCGAAGAAGAATAACAAAATCAGATTTTAGTTTTTTTTTAGAATTTCGTCGTTACTTGCTTAAATCTGAACAACAAGGATAAATGAAAATCTTGATCATAGAAGATGACCCGTCGATGCGGGAGGTTCTGCAAAGCTTTCTCAAAAAAGAACGCTATGTCGTCGAAGCTGTAGAAACCTTTGGAGATGCCATGGAGAAAGTGTCGCTTTACGAGTACGAATGCATTTTGCTCGACATTATGTTGCCCGACGGTAATGGGTTGGCCATCTTGGAAGAACTGAAAAAATTACGGAAACAAGAAAACGTGATTATTATTTCGGCAAAAGACTCGGTCGACGACAAAGTGGCCGGTCTGGAATTGGGCGCCGACGATTATCTGACCAAACCGTTCCATTTAGCCGAACTGAGCGCCCGCATCAAAAGCCTGATCCGTCGTAACCTGCATCAAGGCGAAACATTTGTTGAGTTGGGCAATGTGAAGTTGTTCCCCGACACTTACGAGATATTTGTCAATAAAAAACCATTGGAATTAAACCGGAAGGAATACGATATTTTGAATTATTTTATGGCACGCCCGAACCGCCTGATCGAGAAAAATAATTTAGCCGAAGCTGTTTGGGGCGATCATATTGATCAGGTTGACAACTTCGATTTTATTTATGTGCAAATGAGAAATTTGCGCAAGAAGCTGAACGACGCCAAATCAACCCTTGAAATAAAAGCGGTATACAAATTCGGTTACAAAATGATCCTTAAAAAATCATGAAATTATCCTACCGGATTACCTGGCAAACTTCGTTGGCATTGCTTGTACTGGTAGCAACATGGTCATCGTTGTTTTATTTTTTAATCATAGATGAAATCAACGATGAAACCGATGATTTCCTCGAAGATTATTCCGAAAATATTATTACCAGCTCGTTAGCCGGAGAAAGTCTTCCTGCTCAGAATAGTGGAACCAACAATAGTTACTATATCCACGAAGTAACGCCCGATTATGTCGCCCAAACGCCGACACTCCGCTATTCCGACGAAATGATCTACATCAAAAACAAAAGAGAAACCGAGCCTGCCCGTATTTTAAAAACTATTTTCCGCGATTCGTTAAACAACTATTATGAATTGGCAGTATCTGTTCCTACCATCGAAAAAGCCGATTTACAGAGAACCATCCTTCAATGGATTGTTTTCCTTTATGTGGCATTGTTGATTGCCATTGTCTGTATCAATTTCTGGATATTAAAGCACAGTTTTAAGCCATTGTACAACTTTTTACACTGGCTGGAAGAGTTCCGTGTTGAAAAAACACGCACAGAACCCGATATTCGAACCAATATCCCCGAATTCCAAAAACTGAATGAAGCCGCGATTCGAAGTATCCGCCGTAGCGTTAAAATGTATGAACAACAAAAATTATTCATCGGCCATGCTTCGCACGAAATTCAAACACCTTTGGCTGTCTGTCTCAATCGGTTGGAAATGCTTTCGGAAGATACTTTTTTAAGCGAAAACCAGTTAAGTGAAATTATCAAGACCAAGCAAAGCATCCAACATCTTATAAAGTTGAATAAACTGCTGTTGTTGCTCACAAAAATCGAAAACAACCAATTTCCCGATAAAACGGAAATCGTATTGAACGAGTTAATAAAAAAAATGATTGCAGATTATTCGGAAATGTATGCCAATAAAAAAATCAAGGTAACGGTAACCGAAAGTGCCGTCCGAACTATCGATATGAACGAAACGCTGGCCAGAGTACTGTTCGGGAACTTGATTAAAAACGCGTTTCTCCACAATCGCGACAAAGGAAAAATTGGCATCCAAGTGATGCCGCAATATATTTCAATCTCAAACACAGGAGAAGAAAGCGAACCGTTGGATACTTCCTCAATGTTCAACCATTTTTATCATCGAAGTAAAAAAAGAGGTTCCTCCGGACTTGGTTTGACTTTATGCCAATCCATCTGCAAACGCTATCAAATCAACATTCGGTACGACTACCTGAACGAAATGCATGTTTTTACGCTTTTCTTTTAGCAATTTCAACTTTATTTTAGTTTTAGAACCGACCTTTGTCTCGAGACAAAATTGAGACTATTTATGAATCGTCCTGTTTCCCTTCTATTTGCCGCATTTATGTGCATGGCCTTTCGGGTATCTGCCGATAAAGACAAGCCGGTTACAATGAAAGAACTCCCCAGTACAGCACAGCAATTTATAAAAAAACATTTCCCAAATAAAAGCATCTCGTTTGCAAAAATGGAAATTGATCATTTCGTCAAAACATACGAAGTCATTTTTACGGATGGAAGCAGCGTTGATTTTGACCGGAGCGGTAATTGGACCAGTGTTGATTGCAAATTTACCCAAGTTCCTTCCGGCATCGTTCCGGAAAAAATCAAACAGTACCTTGTCATGCGCTTTAAAAATCCGAGGATATTGGAAATTGACCGTAACAGCCATAGTTATGAGGTAACACTAGATAACGATTTGGAACTTGTTTTTGATTTAAAGTTTAACTTTATTAAAATTGATCACTAAATTTTCTATATCATGAAAAAATCGTATTTTATTTTTGCATTGTTATTCGGCGCATTCACTGCCCAATCCTGCGAAAACGATGGTTTGCGCCAGTCCGGAAACCCAAAGGTGGAACAAACGTTCCAAAGTAAATATCCGGATGTTACACGTGTCGAGTGGGAAAAAGAAGGAAAGTATTGGGTGGTAGATTTTTACAAAAATTCCATGGAACACGAAGCCTGGTTTGATCAAGAAGGCGTGTGGTGGCTTACAGAAATCGATTTGCCCTACAAGTCACTCCCGGAAGCCGTAAAAACCGCTTTTGCAGCAAGCGAGTACCATTCGTGGCGAATCGACGACATCGACATGATCGAATTGAAAGACAAAAAAACGCTTTATGTACTGGAAATCGAAAAATCAGAGCAGGAGTTTGATTTGCAGTACCTGGCAGATGGAACTTTGCTGAAAGTTGTTCCCGATGACCTTGACGATGGCGGAAACGAAAAATATCTTTTGCCCTAAAAAGGACCGGCTGAGCCAAAATGGTTTTTCGAAAAAAAAGTGCGGATCGTTTGGTTGTTTCAAAAATTATACTGACCTTTGCACTCCTCTTTGAAAAAACATTAAAGAAATTTAGAGCATGTCGAGAGTTTGTAACATTTCCGGAAAAAAGATGATTGTGGGAAACCACGTTTCGCACTCAAATATTAAAACCAAACGCCGGTTTTATCCCAATTTGCAGCAAAAGAAATTCTACATTCCCGAAGAAGATCGTTGGATTGTACTGAAAGTTTCGGCATCGGTGCTTCGCACCATCAATAAAAAAGGGATTACCGCAGTGTTGAAAGATGTGAGCGATCGCGGGTATTTCTACGTGTAAAATCTTTATGATCAAAAGTGTATTTTGGCTGTTGTATTTAGCAACAGCCTTTTTTATTTGGGGTAATTGTTTTTTTAACAACTATTTGTATTACTGATTCAAAAACTCAATTATTTTTGCTGCGATGAGAATTAAAATGATCATATCATTTTTTGTTGCCTCTTTTTTTCTTAGTATCCCGGCAAGGGCGCAAGAAAAAAGCGAGCATTTAATCCAGTTCTCAGGAGTTATTGTTTCAAGCGATAGCCTAAATCCGGTTTCATTTGCCAATATTTATGCTCGAAATTCCCGTGCAGCAGCTACGGCAAATTATTCGGGTTTTTTCTCGATGGTTGTCAAGCCGGGCGAAGTGTTGATATTTTCTGCCGTGGGTTATAAAAGAGCTTCTTACCGTGTTCCGGACACCTTAACGGCAAACCGGTATTCCATCGTCCAGGTAATGACTTCAGATACCATCCATTTGGCCGGAACTACGGTATATCCTTGGCCCAGCAAAGAAAATTTCCGGCAAGAATTTATCAAACTCCAAGTTCCCGATGATGAGATCCGGACGATTGAAAAAAACGTCGCCCTGATTACCAAACGCAGTACCAAAGCCAAGGAATACAATCCCGATTTGGAAGGGATGGACGGGGCCATGAATTTCCGGACAGCCATAAGCGAGTATAGCGCTAAACAATATTATGCGGGACAAGGACAAAATATCCAATCGGCCCTGATCAATCCGTTTGCATGGGCTGAATTCATAAAAGCCTGGAAACGAGGTGATTTCAAAAAACAGAAAGATTGATTTTCTATTTTCAGCTCAAAAACACGGTCTTTCTTTTTTACTCAATTTTCCGCTATTTCGTTATTTTTGATTTTTCCGTATGCTGTTTCGCCCGGTTAAATCTTTATCTTTGCAACTCAAAAACAGCCATCTGATTGCAAATTCTTTTTAAATTATCGTTTTCACCTTGAAGCAAACGCCTCTTTTTTCCATAAAGTTCATTTCTTGTTTTCTATTCGCAGCATTCCATGTCGGCGCTTTTTGCCAAAATACCGGAACTGTTAGGGGAAAGATTACCGACTCCAAAACGTCTCAAAGCATCGAAAGCGTGAATGTGATTGTAGCCAACTCATCCTTGGGTACCGTAACGGATAAATCCGGGAATTTCAGGATTCAAATTCCAGCCTCTCAGGAAATTATACTCATTTTTTCTCACCTGAATTACAAAGCCGATTCGTTACGATTATCAATGAAACCCAGCGAAACCCGGGATGTAAAAATAGCCCTTCTGTCGTCAAGCACCGAGTTGCCGACCATTGTGGTTGAAGACATTCGGCAACGCGAAAGCGGTATTTACCGGATCAATCCGAAATTTGCAACCAGTCTGCCGTCTGCGGCCGGAGGAATCGAAAGCCTGTTGAAATTGCAAGGTGGCGTAGTCGCCAACAATGAATTAAGTTCCCAGTTTTCAGTTCGTGGGGGAAGCTTTGATGAGAATCTGGTGTATGTAAATGACATCGAAATATTCCGTCCCTTTTTGGTCAGTTCGGGACAACAGGAAGGATTGAGTTTTGTCAACAGCGACCTGGCATCGCTGGTAAACTTTTCGGCCGGAGGTTTTGATGCAAAATTTGGAGATAAAATGGCTAGTGTCTTGGATATCAAATATAAACAACCGCAAGAATTTGCCGCATCGGCCTCTGCCAGCTTGCTGGGAGCTTCGGTACATGTCGAGGACAGACCCAACAACGGTCGTTTCAGCTATTTAGCCGGAGCCCGGTACAAAACCAATGCATATCTTGTAAAAACGTTTGATGTGGAGGGGGATTACAAACCCAACTTTTTTGATTTTCAAACCCTGCTTTCTTATAAAATCAATGACAAACTGGATATTTCCTTTTTGGGCTACCTGGCGCGGAATTCCTATAATTTGACGCCTTCTGTTCAAAACACCACCTTCGGCACGAATACGAACCCGCTAAACCTGACCATTTTTTTTGAAGGGGGTGAGAAAGACTGTTACAACGGACAATTGGGGGCATTGACATTGACTCAAAAAGCCAGTGAAAATCTTCAAATAAAATGGATCGTATCTTCCTACGCTGCCACCGAAAGCGTTTCATACGACATCCAAGGAGATTATATTCTCCAGGCTGTTCTTGAGGATGTGCCGAAAGATCTTTGGGAAACACTGGGTGTCGGATCCTATTTGCGCCATGCCCGGAATAATCTGGAAATGAATGTTTCGAATATCGAGAACCGGTATAATTATAGCTGGGGAAATCATTCGTTTGCCCAATGGGGAATTAAATACCAGCATGAACGGATTGACGATAAAATAAATGAATGGTATTTGTTTGACTCTGCCGGTTATGTGCTTCCCAACCATACAGGGATACCGGGAGATTCTGGGAATATCAGTAACCTAGAGCTGGCCTATTATCTCAATTCAAAAATCAAACTGAACTCGAACCGGTACAGTGCATTTGCCCAAAATACCTGGAATTTCGAAACGGCTAATTCGGCAAATTTTTCACTGACGGTGGGCGGACGTGTCCAATATTGGGATTATACGCAACAGCTTTTGTTCAGCCCCAGGGCGGCCATTTCTTACAAACCTTCTTGGAAAACCGATATCTTGTTCCGGTTTTCAGCAGGGCATTATTTCCAGCCTCCTTTTTACCGAGAATTGCGGTTGCCCGACGGAAGCCTGAATTCGGATATAAAAGCGCAAGAATCCATCCACTTTGTAGCCGGTAGCGACTTGAACTTCAAATTGTTGAGCCGACCGTTCAAATTTGTAACGGAAATTTATTACAAAGATTTTTCCCATCTGATTCCCTATACGATTGATAATGTACAAATACTCTATTCCGGGCGGAACAACTCCAATGGATATGCCGCCGGAATCGACTTGAAACTTAACGGGGAATTTGTTCCGGGCTCTGAATCCTGGATAAGCCTTTCGTTTATGCGTACCGGTGAAAATATTTACGACGATCACTATACCAACTACACCTATCAACCCGGAAACCAGCCTTATTTGCCGCCTGTCCTTCCCAACAACGGCCTGATCGACAGTACTTATGTTACGCCGGGAGCAGTGCCTCGTCCGAATGACCAATTCTTTACGCTGGGAATCTTTTTCCAGGATTATCTGCCCGGAAATCCCAGTTGGAAAGTGAACATGGGTTTATATTTCGGAAGCGGACAGCCTATCTATGCGCCAAATTTTCCCAAAACCAGCGATCCTGTACGCTTTCCGTGGTACCGGAGGGTAGATGTCGGAATGTCAAAACAAATCGTAGGTTACGAACCGACCAAATCGTCGAACCGTGTGTTGAAGCATTTCAAAGCGCTTTGGATCACCGGAGAAGTTCTGAATCTGTTTGGCTTCCGGAATGTTGCTTCCTACAACTGGGTCAAGGATTTTCAAGGCAGGCAGTACGGAGTCCCTAATTATTTAACTTCCCGTCAATTGAACATAAAGCTCATTGCCGAATTTTAATCTAAAACCGGTTTTGAAAAACGATGCGAACTAAAAACAGAAGCCGATCCCGAAGATATGCTTGGCCGGTTTGATGTAGCTTTGCTTATCGGCATCAAAAGCAAAACGGTATTGAAAAGTATAACTGAGCGCTATCGGCCCGATTTTTCCTAGTAAACCCAGTTCCGGCGATAGGGCGCTATAGTTTTTCAAATCAGGTTCTTTTGCCGGATCTACCGGATCATAGATGTACTCCCCTACTCCTGTATACCCTACTCCAGCATTCATCCACAACGGAATGGCTTGCGTCAACCGAAATGTGGCGCCCGCCGAAAAATTGAACTCCGGTTTATCTGCTTTTTCATAATTGGAACGCAAAGATTCGAAAAAGTCTGGATTGGTCCGGATGGAAGCATAAAGAAAAGGCTTGTACTGTTTATATCCTCCAAATGATACACCAATCGGTGTATTAGAGGCATATTGATAGGAAATGACCCACTCCCGTTCGGCCTTTTTTTCCTTATAATTTCGCATGTATTCGATTCGCGCTCTGATAAGGTTGCCGTTTTCAACTTGTTCGCAGCCATTGGCAAGGGCACGTAGGTAAAGCTCCGTAGCTTTATCAAAATCTTTTTCTTTAAAAAATTCTTCGGCTTTATCCAGATATTTGAAACAGGTTTGGTTTCTTTTCAATACCGATTCGGCATACCTCCTGCTTGCCGTTTCGTCCTCCGAATTAAAGGATACGATCTTCTTATAGTTATCAGCCGCTTTGGCATAATCCAACAGGTCAAAACTTTCGTCGGCAATCCTTTTGGCTGCAATAATGGTATCCAATTGCTTTAAACGGGCCTTTATATCATTTCCGAAGGGAGCATCCGAGCAGCGCTGGGCTTCTTTGTATTTTTCGGAAGCCGCCGTATAAAAGCCCTTTCGAGCCAATTCTTGAGCCCCGCTAAACAAGGATGGATAGCATTCCGGAATCTTTATGTAGTACTTTCTCGATTCTTTGGGCGACAAATTCAGGTGGATTTCAACCGGTTGCTGGTATTGAGCCGCCCGTATTTCAAGAAACCGGTTTGCATAAATATAGCCCGTAGGAAAACTCAACAGATAAATGGTATTGAAACCCACATCGCGACGTGAAACAATTTTTACAACAGCATCCATCGAGGACTCGAAGGTGAGTTGTAGCGATTTAGGCGCTGTAATCGTGACACAGGCATCCGACTCTCCCACGGTACATAATGATTCGGTGGCAGTGGTGTCTCGTTCTACGGTCATGGTTTGCGCCATCAGGCGGAAGTCAACAAAACAAAGGACAAAAAGAATTACAATACAATAGCCAAACTTTCTTTTCATCAGCCTTATCAAAATAATAGTTATATATCGTAAAAACGTTAACGGGTTAACGGAGGAATAGACCCTAAGTTAAACCGCTCTTCACGCGTCAACTCCCGCCCATTGTACATGTTCGGCTGCCAGGTACGTATATGGACAAGCGGTTCGTCCTCATTCCGGAAATCAACCAGTAAAAACAAGAATCCTTCATCGTTATAACTTGAAGAATTCCATGTTTGCTTTAACGTAACCCCGTAAACTTCAGGATATTTGGGATGCGCCATGACTTCAATGTCATCAAATACGACATTAATATACTTATTGGCTTGAAAAACGGTTTTCAATTTCGTCAAATATTGCGCCTTGGTTTGTTGGAAATAGACAATCTTCTCTGTATTCAGGCGGTTCATCATTTCGCTGGAATTCGGTTTTTCCCTGATAACCTTCCCGGTGATAATCAATGCATTATCACTGAAAATATGTTGCATAAAAGGCATGTCTTTTTCGTTGTAGGCCGTCCGGAACTGTTCAACCAAATCGATGATCCGTTGCCTTCTCACAAAATCCTGAACCGAAATGTTTTGATGAAGTATCTGGGTGTATTGGTTTTCTGCAATCGCAATATTAATCGCATCAATCCTTCCGGTTGACGTGAAGTTAATCACCAAATCCTGCTCTTGGTCGGCTTTGGGTGCTGAAAACATGGTTATAGGAATATTCCGTACTTGGTATCCTCCTTGAGGACGCGTCAAGCATCTTTCGCGGATTACCGATACCGGGCAGGCCATGGCGCTTGTTTCCCAGATCGTATTCAATGTATTTACAGCCTCAGAAGAAATATCCATTTGGGTCAGTTTGGGCATAGTCCCGTCTATAACGGCTTTTCCAAAAGCAGTTAACAATGCGGATGTATTCAATTCAATTTTTGCTTTCACACCTGCATCGCTGATCCCGTCAATAATTTGCAAATCAGTCTTTTCTAATTGCGCATATACATCCTTACCTAACAAAAACGTCAAAGAGAACAGGATAAAAAAAGTGATTGTACGCATTTTCTTCTTATTTAAAGATTAGTTTGAAACAAGCTTTTAATGTTATTTTGGGGTATGTTGGAATATAACTCCGCATAGAGTTGTCCGTCTTTTTGAAAAATGGTATCGGCATCCGCCGTTATCGACAACAAATGAATGTAGTTGTATTTGGTGCTGTGCAAAATCACGGTAGCTTTTAATGTAGGGGATTTCGAGTCTTCCACATAACAATACATATCAAATCCCTGTTTAAAAAAACAAACAAAGTCTGTCCACCGGATATCACATTCCGAATTGCGGTTTCCATACATCGAGTGTTTTAAATGAAGTTGTATGGTCGGGTTTAAATTCGGAGTCAGTAACAAATTCTTCAACGAAAACGAAGGATAATTCCGGTCGTTGAGCGGATAATACCGTTCGACCACATCTTTCGACATGTAAATGTCCGAATTTATTTTTGTCAATACGAACGAACTACCTTTCTTTACAAAAACATTTTGATTGTCAACCACCGTATCGACCAAATTGTCGTAACTCTCATTTTCTTCGTTGTCGCGATAGTATGTATGGCAACGGTTTTCCTGTATCAGCTTGTTCAGGATTTCATCGGATTCTTTTTTATTGGTTCCGAAAATCAACTCACGCGAAGCAGGAATCGAAACAAAAAACTTGTTGTTGCCCAAAGCCCAGGAAGCTGCATAATAATTCCCCCACTGTTTCAACGAAAATTGTGCTGTTCCTTTCATACGATTCAAAATTGCCCCGACCGTGATGTCGGGTAAAAGAATACTGCTGCTGCGCCACCCGGTCCGGTCTTCCATACTGATCTTGTATTCTTTCAATTTCTTGTTAATCTCGTTCGGATTATTCCCTTGCAATGCCAACTCAAGCATCAGCCGTTCGATGAAATTACAAACCGGTGTTCCATATTTTTCTTTTGTACCTTGGCTAAAAACAGCAATTCCCAAATGGGTAACTTCTTTCTTGTAATTATACTCAATTCGAACTAGTTGTCCTTTTACTTGAGCACATTTAAAAATACTATCTTTTTTTGGTAAACTCGTTTTGGATATGCACCCACCCAACTCCGCCAATTTCCTCGTAGAAAAAGATTGTGCATGAAGTGTAAAAGTAGTACAAGCACAAAACAAGTAAAAACAAATTACCAGTTGTCTCATCAAGTATTTTTTGCCAGACCGGAATCCGGCAAAGTGGTTTTATTTTAATTAGTGCCGCGAAAATCCAAACACCCAGCCCACCTGAAGCGCAGCATACGGTTGAAAACGGTATTCGGTATCAAACTGCCAATATCCAGCTCCAACCAATTCGATCTTCAAACCCCGCAAAGTACTCCTCTGCGAGAACAGTATACCAACGGTTGCTTCATAGCTTAAGTAATTCAAGAATCCCGAAAGTACCTTGGAGGTTGGATCCGGTTCTTCTCCTTGATCCGGATAAAAGAACCAGGGATTTCCTGTGGTCGTCAAATAGCCCAATCCGGCGCCAAATGAACCGATAAAGCGTGCAACATTTTTCTCTCCCAAACTGAATAGCGGTTTTTCGGGAACAAATATTCCTTTAAACCTCAAATCCACATTCATAATGTTATCGCGCTGATCGCCCCAAGGATAGGTAAATATTCCTGTGGAATCCATCGATTTTGAAATCTTGATCCAGTTGTAAGCGAGGTCGACACCGAATTTCAGCTGCCGCTCCGACCCGGAAATAAATTGAATGCTTCCTCCCTGCAAAGGATTCGATTTGTATGAAGTCCCCTCATACTTTATTCCCATATTGAGAGAATAGCGGTAATTGATTCCGAGGTAAAATTTCATCAAATCCAGCCCTGATACGCGGTCGTACTGTTCTTCATTCATCTTCTTGATCGCTTGCTTCAACTCCTTCTTAAATGCCCCGTCCGGAGACAACCGCTCGTAATTCTTCAACGCAAGTTCTGCGTTATCCTTATCTTTCAAACCTACATAGGACAAACACAAGTAGTAGTATTGCTCATCCGTTTCATTCAGGTCTTTCGCTTTTTCAAAATTTTCAATGGCTGGTTTGTATTGCTTTTTATCGAAATAGTTATTCCCAATCCTCATGTAATCGCTGGCGGTCAGTTTCTTTACAGTTGTATCGGCAGGCGATTTATCCCCAGGTTTTACCTGTGCTGTGGCGGTTGCTGGCAATCCGCGGAGTTTACGCTGCAAACGTAATATTTCTTCCCGCACTTCATCGGCATTGTCGGCATTCGGTAATAAAGTCAAGTAATTGGTGTAATAAGTAATGGCCATTTCGATGGAAGTTCGATCCTCTTTTTTCCCTAACAAGTTCCCCAACCGATAGTATGTTTCCGGGATTTGCGGCGCATGTTTGACAATGGTCAAATAATTGTTGATGGCATCCTGATCACGCCCTTCTTTCTCAGCCTGGCCTGCCTGATTGAAAAGCGCAAATAACTGCTCCTTTGTAAGAGTAGCGTCTTGTGCTATGACTAAACCATTGGCAGCAACCAAAAGCACGAAAAAAAACAGTACTTTCTTCATATACTTTCTTGTTATGTTAAATCTTTAAATCAAAAAAAGTAATAGGGGAATAATTTTTACTTTCCTTCTTTTTTGCCTGTTTCTTGGATACTCTTTCAAACAAAAAAAACTACACCATTACCTATTCCAAGTCCTAATTGTTAAAAATAGAGAACAAAAATACTTCTTTTTCATAGAAAAGCAGTATTTTTTACTCAAATTTTCCAATATTTACAAGCAAATTAAGTGCCAAAACCATTCATTTTACACAGCTCATCCGCTTTAGATCATTGATTTAGAGGGTCCATTTTCGTATATTATTTATTTTTAGTGCTTTAAAAATAAGGTAATCGTGAACTTTTTTGCATCATTTAGTGTTTATGATTCGTTATTACTTTTTTACTATCAACCCATAAATTTAGAAAACAATGGACTATAAATTCCCCGAACTTCCTTACGCATATGACGCATTGGAGCCTCATATCGACCGCATGACCATGGAAATCCACCATACGAAGCACCACAAAGCTTATTTTGATAAATTTGTGGCGGCTATCGCCGAAACTGAATATGCAGGCAAGCCTTTGAAAGAAATTTTTGCCAACATCAGCAAACTGCCGGTTGCCGTCCGGAACAATAGCGGCGGATATTACAATCACAAACTGTTTTGGGAAATTCTTTCGCCAAACGGAGGCGGTGAACCCAAAAATGAAATCGGCGAAGCGATTACCAAACAATTCGGCTCGTTCGAAAATTTCAAAACCAAATTTACAGAAGCGGCAACAAATCGATTTGGCAGCGGTTGGGTGTGGCTGAGCGTAAAAGAAAACGGCGAGTTGTGCATTTGTTCCAGCGCCAATCAAGACAATCCGTTGATGGATATCCATGATTGTCACGGCAAACCGATCCTTTGTTTGGACGTGTGGGAACATGCTTACTATTTAAAATACCAAAACCGGCGTCCCGACTACATCAACGCTTTTTGGAATCTCGTGAATTGGGAAAAAGTAAATGATTTTTACAAAAGGCATCAAAATAACTAACTTTAGATCGCTTATTGCCAGCTTTCGGAGACCCTATTAATTATTCGAATTTATTTTCACGAAAAGATTATATCTCTTGTTAATCGCCACCTTTGGTATTAGACTATTTTTTAATTCTTTCATTCTAACTTTTATATCTAAAATCATGAAACATTTATTGCTTTTTACCTTATGCGGGTTTGCCTTTTTAACCGGAGGCCGTTTGTCAGCGCAAAATAAACCAGCGCAAGCAGCCGCCCAAAGTTTTGTATTTCCGGCTTTGCCTTATTCGTACGACGCCCTGGAGCCTTATATTGACAAAGCAACCGTCGAACTCCACTACGACAAGCACCACCGGGGCTATTACACCAAATTTGTTGCGGCCATCAAAGGAACCGATATGGAAACCATGCCGATGGAAACAATTTTTGCAACCATCAGCAAACGTTCCGTCGATGTGCGGAACAATGCCGGAGGATTTTACAACCACACTTTGTACTGGGAAAATATGAAACCCAACGCCGGTGGACAACCCAGCGCAGACCTTATGAAAGTGATCGAGAAACAATTCGGAAGTTTCGATAAGTTTAAGGAACAATTTTCGAATGCCGCCAAAGGAAAATTCGGAAGCGGATGGGCTTGGCTGATCCTTACGAAGAATCATGAGTTGAAAATCACGACCACTTCCAATCAAGACAACCCGCTGATGGATGTTGTAGAAGAAAATGGAATTCCCTTGTTGGCATTGGATGTATGGGAACACGCCTATTATTTGAAATACCAAAATCGCCGGCCCGAATATGTGGATGCATTTTGGAATCTGGTAGATTGGAAAACCGTCGAAAGCCGTTACAAAACTGCTCTGGCTAAAAAATAACCGAAGCCCGGCTTAAACACAAACAGCCTGACCTTCGGAAGTGTGATGTTTTTTCTTAGTTACCCAAAATAACTGGCGCCTTGCAATCAAGGTTCCGGTTATTTTGCTTTTTCAGAAAAACCTTTAACTTTGTTTTTGATTATGATTTTCTACTGAGAAGTACGTTTTTCCTAAGATTCGTCTTATTTTACCCTTAGATAGAGATGCCTGAAAACATTAAAACGATTATACATAAATGGCTGATTGACATCGGAATATCCACTCATATTGCCGAAAAAATCATCCATTTAAGCGATTTTATCCTGATCCTACTGCTAGGCTATGCCTTGTATCATGTTTCCAAATTTTTAATCAACAAAATTGTCCGGCGCATCGTTGCCCGCACCAGAACCGAATGGGATGATGTGCTGATAACGAAAAAGGTATTCCAGCGAATCGCATTATTAATACCGGGCTTGCTTGTTTACAACAGCATTCCGGCCACGCTCTCCGAATTCCCGAAACTTACCAGCCTATTTTTGTTGCTTACCAGCATCTATCTGGTTATCGTCGTTATCTTGATCGGATTTTCCTTTTTAAATTCCATTGAAGCCATTTTCGAAAAGAAGGCCACCTCCCGGAATCACCCGATCAAAGGCTTTATCCAGGTTGGGAAGACCTTTGTGGTAATGCTGGGTATCATTGTCATTTTATCGTTTTTACTCAACAAATCCGCAGGCTCCGTATTGATCGGCCTGGGAACATTTTCTGCCGTTTTACTGTTGATTTTCAGGGACAGCATTTTGGGGTTTGTGGGTGGAATCCAAATCTCGGCCAATGATATGGTGCGACTGGGCGACTGGATTAATATGCCCAAATACAATGCCGACGGAACGGTTCAGGAAATTTCGCTGACCACGGTAAAAGTTCAGAATTGGGATAATACCATCACCACCCTGCCTACCTATTCACTGATCACCGATTCGTTCCAAAACTATCGCGGCATGCAAGAGTCGGGCGCCCGCCGCATGAAACGCTTTATCAACATTGATATGGCCAGCGTACGTTTTTGTGATAAAAAAATGCTCAACAACTTTCGCAGAATCAGCATTTTGAAAGACTATATCGACCAAACGGAGCAAGAACTGGACGAATACAACAGCGCCAACAAAATCGACGAATCTATTCTGGTAAACGGCAAACGCCAAACGAATATCGGCATTTTCCGTGCTTACCTGGAAATTTATTTACGGAACAACGAATTGATACGCCAGGACCTGGATTTGCTGGTTCGCCAGTTGCAACCCACGGCAAACGGCATTCCCATCGAGATTTATGCATTTACCACCGAAGTCAAGTGGGCGCGGTACGAAAAAGTACAAAGCGATATTTTTGACCATATTTTGGCCATTGTTCCCGAATTCGACCTGCGGGTATTCCAGAGCCCGAGCGGAATCGACATTCACAATGCCGTGGCGAAGATTGTTTCGTAACTGAAAGTGATCCTTTTAACTCAAACTTTCTTGTTCTGATCATTGACGTTTCCCTATGTAGCACGAAACTCCTTGGGATACGCAATATAATATTTGGTTATGGGATGTGCCAGTACCGAAATATTCAACATATCGGCTACCTGCGAAATATCGGTAAGGTTTCCCTTTTTATCTGCAATCCCGATTTTATCGTCGCCGGCCGTATAGGCTTTGTTGGTAATGGTTCCTTCCAGAAACAAATAAGAAACCTCCGCTTCCGGAAGGTTCATTTTCCGGGCGATGGCTTGCCGGATTTGTTGCTTGTAATCTACATCAAACGGTTCGTTTTGAATTTCAAGGGCAAACAAATGGCGGTATACCAAGGCCGAACTCAATTGTTTTAAAATGGGATCGGACGCATACATCCAGTTTTTGGTGGCCGCCACCACATCGTCATCGTCCAGCAGTTGGAAATGATCCAGCAATTCGTCCATATCGAACACCGAATTGTTGTTTTTCAGAAAATAAAGCAAGGGCGGGCTGGCCGGAAGATCAACACCCGATTGAATCAATTCCTTGGCCCGCTTGATCAGGCTGGCCAACATACTTTCGGCAGCCAGCACGGTTTTATGAAAATAAACCTGCCAGTACATCAGGCGGCGGGCTACAATAAAGTTTTCGATCGAATAAATCCCTTTTTCTTCCACCGCCAACTCGTCGTTGACGATGGTCAACATTTTCAAAATGCGGTCGATATTGACCACCCCCTCGCTTACTCCGGCAAAAAAGCTGTCGCGCATCAGGTAGTCCAAGCGGTCCATATCCAGTTGACTGGATACTAGTTGGTGCAAGAATTTTTGGGGATATTGGTTGGTAAAAATTTTTATGGCCGTGTCTAGCTGGTTATTGAATTGTTTGTTCAATTTTTCAAAAAACAAAAGTGAAATCTGTTCGTGATCCAGCGGCACAATACAATTTTCCAAGGCATGCGAAAAAGGCCCGTGTCCGATATCGTGCAACAAAATGGCCAAAGTAACCCCTAAGGTTTCGTTGTCGGAAATCTCAAATCCTTTGTGTTTCAAGGTTTCAACAGCCTGTTGTGTCAGATGCATGGCTCCCAGAGCATGCTGAAAACGGGTGTGTAAAGCGCCGGGATACACCAATCCGGTCAAGCCGGCTTGTTTAATCCGCCGCAAGCGCTGAAAACAAGGCGTTTCGATAATATCGTAAACCAATTCGTTGGGAATCGTAATAAACCCGTGCAACGGATCGTTTATAATTTTGCGTTTATTGGGAGTGTAAAAGCTCATTTTGGGTTTATATAGAATTTTGATTGTCAAATAATTATTGGAAATATACTACACACGACTTCCAATTAATAGTTTGCGAATACAATAAAATCGTTTCTTTTTGCATTCTATAAGATGCCTGTGGTTATTTTATTGAACAAAGATAATCACTTCACCGTTTTCAAAACAAGTAACTTAATAAAAAAATATATGGAAAATGCCGTAATTCTTTGGGCTGACGACGAAATTGACTTATTAAAACCGCACATTCTATTCCTTCGTGAGAAAGGCTATGAAGTATTCACTTCGACCAACGGCGATGAGGCCTTGGATATTTTAAAAACCCGCCCGTTTGATATTGTTTTTTTGGATGAAAACATGCCGGGGCTTTCGGGCATCGAAACGCTCGAACGCATCAAAACCATCTATCCCAATCTTCCTGTGGTCATGATTACCAAAAGCGAAGAGGAACTGATTATGGAAAATGCCATCGGCAGCAGCATTGCCGATTACCTGATTAAACCGGTAAATCCGAAACAAATTTTGCTGAGCCTGAAAAAGAATCTGGAAAACAAGCGGCTGATCAGCGAAAAAACCACACATGCCTACCAACAGGAATTCCGCAGCCTGAGCATGGAATTTTCCAACAAATTGAGCCCCGATGCATGGGCCGAAATTTATCAGAAACTGGTGTATTGGGAATTGGAGCTTTCGAAATCGCAGGACAGCGGTGTGCTGGATATTCTGGAAATGCAAAAAAACGAAGCTAACCAGGTATTTTCCAAATTTTTTGAACAAAATTATTTGGATTGGGCAAACGGAAAATCTGCCGTAAAGCCCGTTCAGTCGCAAACGCTGATCCGCGAAAAGGTTTTTCCGGCACTGGCCGAAAACAACTGCCTTTTCATGATCCTGGTCGACAACTTGCGTTACGACCAATGGAAAGCGCTGCAACCCATCCTGGAAGAATATTACCGCGTCGAACGCGATGAAATCTACTATTCCATTTTGCCGACTGTTACACAATATGCCCGCAACGCCTTGTTCAGCGGATTGATGCCTTCGGAAATCGAGAAAAAATATCCCAAATACTGGCTTAACGAAGACGATGAAGGTTCGAAAAACCAGTTTGAAGGCGAATTGCTGGGCGAAAACCTGAAACGGCACGGAAAAGATATTTCGTATTCCTATAACAAGGTGTTGAATTACACTGCCGGCCGGAAGCTGCTCGAAAGTTTGCCCAATTTGCTTAAAAACAAGTTCAATGTGATTGTTTACAATTTTGTAGACATGCTTTCGCATGCCCGCACCGAAATGGAAGTGATCCGTGAACTGGCCGACGACGAAGCGGCTTACCGTTCGCTTACTGTTTCGTGGTTCGAGCATTCGCCCCTGCTGGAAATGATCAAGTATCTGGCCGAAAAGAAAATTCCCCTTATTTTCACCACCGACCACGGCTCCATCCGCGTAAATTCGCCGGTAAAAATCGTGGGCGACAAGAACACCAACACCAACCTGCGTTACAAAATCGGAAAAAGTCTCAATTACGACAAACGCGAAGTTTTTGAAGTAAAAAATCCGCACGATGCGTTTTTACCCAAAACCAACGTCAGTTCCAGTTTTGTTTTTTGCCGGAGCAACGATTTTTTTGCTTACCCGAACAATTACAATTATTACGTGACGTACTACCGCAATACCTTCCAGCACGGAGGCATTTCGATGGAAGAAGTGATGATTCCGGTGGCTTACCTGAAAGCCAAGTAAACTCATTTACCGGCTTGTCCGAAGCGTCGATTGTTAATTATTTAATTGTCGATTATTCATGACTTAATGCTACTTTTGCATGATAGCAGAAGAACGAATTTGGAAATGGAAAATTTTATTGTTTCGGCACGGAAATACCGCCCCTCGACATTCAATACCGTTGTAGGCCAGCAACATATCACCAATACGCTTAAAAACGCCATCCGCAACAACCAATTGGCCCAGGCTTTTTTGTTTTGCGGCCCTCGGGGCGTGGGAAAAACCACTTGTGCCCGTATTTTTGCCAAAACCATCAACTGCGAGCACCCGACCGAAAATATCGAACCTTGCAACGAATGTACTTCCTGCCGCGCCTTCAACGAATCATCCTCGTTTAACGTGCACGAACTGGACGCCGCCTCCAACAACGGGGTCGACGACATCCGCAGTTTGGTCGACCAGGTGCGCATTCCGCCGCAAATGGGCGCTTACAAGGTGTATATCATCGACGAGGTTCATATGCTGTCGTTGCAGGCGTTCAACGCTTTTTTGAAAACCCTGGAAGAACCTCCGGCTTATGCCAAATTTATTTTGGCTACCACCGAAAAACACAAAATTATTCCGACGATATTATCACGTTGCCAGATATTTGATTTCAAGCGGATTACCGTTCAGGATATTGCCGAACACCTGGCTTGGGTAGCTCAAAGCGAACAGATTACAGCCGAACGCGCTGCCTTGGACATTATCGCCCAAAAAGCCGACGGAGCCATGCGCGATTCGCTTTCCATTTTCGACCAAATGGCGAACCTGGGGAACCGCAACATTACCTATCCGCTGGTAATCGAGAATTTAAACGTGCTGGATTACGATTATTATTTCCGGCTGATCGATCATTTGCTTTCAGCCGATATCCAGCAAGCGATGTTGCTGCTAAACGATGTTATCACCAAGGGTTTCGACGGACAGCATTTTATCACCGGCTTGGGCGACCATTTGCGCAATCTGATGATGGCCAAAGATCCGTCCACCGTGATTTTGATCGAAATTGCCGACAGCATCCGCCAAAAATACGTAGCGCAAGCGCAAAAATGCTCGCTTTTGTTTCTGGTCAAAGGGCTCGAACTGGTAAACAAATGCGATGCCGGTTACCGTGCGGCGAACAACAAACGGTTGTCGCTGGAAATCACCTTGATGCGACTAACTCAGTTGAATGAAAATCAACCGGTTGCATCCAATCAACCGATAGTTCCGGCACAACCGTCCAAGCAACAAACAACAACCGCCGTTCCACCACAAGCTGACACGCAACCAGTTCAACCAACGGAAAGGCCGCAGCAAGCTATGGCATCCGCGCAACCGGCCGTCGTACCACAATCGAATCCATCGCCGCAATCCATCATCAACCATCCGATGATGCCTTCGGCTTCGGGTGTTTCCTTAAAAGACCTTGAAAAAAAAACGGCTAACGCATCCGAAGAAGCCGCCAAAAGCCAGCCCCGCATACAGCCCTTTACTTTCGAACAATTGGAATCGCATTGGAACGATTTTGCCCAAAGCAAACAATCGGAATCCACTTTGATTTACACGGCATTGACCCAATACAAACCCGTTTTGGAAAAGGAAACAACCATCGTTCTAAAGCTGGAAGGTGCGGTTTTGGAACGGGAAGTCAAAAACTATTTGCCCGATCTGCTGGAACTTTTGCGCAACAAACTGCAAAATGACCAGATAATCATCGAAACGGTATTGGTTGAAAAGCCGCAGGATGAAACCCGCAGGCCTTATACCGACCGGGAACGTTACGAACAACTCAACTCCGAGAATCCCAACGTAAGCGTGTTGCGCGATCAACTGGATTTGGGGATTGAGTAAGTTTTAATTAAAAATTAAAAATGAAGAATTAAAAATGAGTGTTTAACGATGAATTACAGGTCATTTCGACTGGAGCGAAGCGAAAGGAAGAAATCTGCTTATTAATTGAAAATGGAAAATTGAGAATTGAAAATAGGTTTTGTAACGGGTAACGCGTAAACAAGTTTTAATTGCAGAAAGCAGAAAGGAAAAAGCAGAAGGCAGAAAACTATCCCCCGCTTGCGGGGGTGCCCGTAAGGGCGGGGGTGTCGTTCAGTTAACAGGTTATAGGTAACAAGTTTATACCCTACACCAATAAACAGTCCAACACCTCAACACTTCAACACCCACTTCACGGTTCACATTTCACCAAATAAACAGTTCAACAACTCAACAATTCAACACTCATTCCCCTATTTTCTCCCAATAAACAATTCAACAAATAAACAATTCAACAACGAATGAGAGCCCGAACCGGACGTTTTATCTTAAGCCTTTTCGGTTGGCATGTTACCACCGAAAAACCCGACGAAATCAAGAAAGCGGTTATTATTGTCGCGCCGCACACATCCATTTGGGATTTTATCATCGGATTTTTCGGCTACATGGGATTGGGCATCCGGGCTAAGTATTTGATCAAGAAGGAATTCTTTCGTTTCCCATTCGGTGGGATTTTAAGAAGTTGCGGCGGCATTCCGGTAGACCGCAGCAAAGGAGCCAATGCCACCAATCAGGTAGTGGATATGCTTTTAAAAGAGGATGAACTCATCATCACCATTACGCCCGAAGGGTCCAGGAATCTGGTCAAAAACTGGAAAAAGGGATTTTATTTTATTGCACACCAAGCGCACGTACCCATTTTGCTGGGATTCGTGGATTATAAAAACAAACATGTGGGCATTGGGCCGTTGCTGGAAACCACCGGAAACTACGAAATGGATTTTAAGATTATTGAAAATTTTTATAGACAAAAAACCGCCTGCCACCCCGAAAATTTTAACCTGAGCGAGCAAAACCGCCAACAAGTTACTACGTAAATGGAACCAAAAATAGGAATCATCGGATTGGGTTACGTGGGTTTGCCATTGGCCGTTGAATTTGGAAAACTGTTTCCAACCGTCGGCTTCGACATCAAACCCGAACGCATTGCCGAATTGAAAAACGGAAAAGATACATCCGGCGAAACCGCAGACGAGGAACTTGCGGCCGCCGGAAAACTAAGCTTTACAACCCAACCAGAAGATTTAAAGGCCTGTACTTATTTTATTATCACGGTTCCCACTCCGGTCGATAAAAACAAGCATCCCGATTTAACGCCTTTGTTGAGCGCTTCCGAAACGGTCGGCAGGGTTTTGAAGCCCAATGATGTTGTTATTTACGAAAGTACCGTGTATCCGGGCGCGACCGAAGAAGATTGTGTTCCCGTGCTGGAAAAAACCAGCGGGTTGCGATTCAACCGCGATTTTTTTTGCGGCTACTCACCTGAACGCATCAATCCCGGAGACAAAGTACACACGCTCAGCAACGTAAAAAAGATTACCAGCGGTTCCACGCCCGAAACCGGGAAAAAAGTGGATGCACTGTATCAAAACATTGTAAAAGTAGGAACCCATCTGGTTTCGAGCATCAAAGTAGCGGAAGCCGCCAAAGTAATCGAAAATTCGCAGCGCGACCTCAACATTGCCTTTGTGAATGAATTGGCGTTGATTTTCAATGAAATGCAAATCGACACCCACGAAGTGCTCGAAGCAGCCGGCACCAAATGGAATTTTATGAAGTTCACGCCCGGCTTGGTCGGCGGACATTGCATTGGGGTCGATCCGTACTACCTTACACACAAAGCGCATGAACTGGGCTACAATCCTGAAATTATCCTGGCCGGACGCCGCCTGAACGACAACATGGGCTTTTATGTTGCCAAACGGGTCATCAAACTGATGATAAAAAAGGGGATTGACGTTGCCGGCGCGCATGTATTGGTGTTGGGAATTACCTTCAAGGAAAACTGTTCCGACATCCGCAATTCACGGGTAATCGACTTGATCGGCGAATTGGCCGACTTCGGCTGCCACGTGGATGTATACGATCCGCGCGCAAATGCCGGAGAAGTGGCGCAAGAATACCAGATTCCCTTGAAAAATAATCTATCGGCCGAAACCGGGAAATACAGCGCCATTATATTGGCGGTAGCCCACGATGAATTCCGGGATTTTAATTTCAATAAACTAAAAGCAGAAAAATCCGTCGTATACGATATCAAAGCGTTTTGGGACCAAAAACAGGTGGATGAAAGACTTTAATTAATTGAAAATGGAAAGTTAAAAATTGAAAATGTGTATTTTAATGATGAATGATAAACTTTTTTAGCAGAAAGGAGATAGCAGAAGGAATTACAAATGAGTTTTTCAAGTGACGGGTAACGAGTGGTCATGTAGAAAGGAAAAAAGCAGAAAGGGGGATGATACAAATAAACAATTAAACAGTTAAACAGCCATTTCACTTTATGCAATTAAAATAACACATTATTAGATTCTATTATCGTATTAAAATCAATCGAGCAAGCACTTCCCGTTCCCCCCATTTCACATTTCACCAAATAAACGTTTCAACAAATAAACGTTTCAACAAATAACGAACAACAAATAACAGCTCAACAGTTAAACGATTCAACAGTTCAACACTTAAACACTTCAACACCTCATGAAACCTCCTATCAAAAACATCCTACTGCCTGTCGTTGCAAGCTTTGCATTATTTACCGCTTGCAAACCAGCCCCTCCAAAGGATTCCGGAAAGAAAATTGCGGTCGTTAGTATTTTACCGCAAAAACAAGTGTTTGAGCAGATTGCAGGAAACAACTTCCAGATAGAAGTGCTGCTTCCGCCCGGAAGCAATCACGAAACTTATGAACCCACTCCCCGCGACATGGAAAAAATTTCGCAGGCCGGTGTGTATGCTGCCATCGGTTGGCTCGATTTTGAACAAGCTCTGCTGCCGCGTGTGGTATCCTCCAACCCAAAAATGGATGTTATTTACACCAATTCCGGCATCCCTCCGCTCAGCGGGCACCTGCACCAACACGAAGGTCACACCCACGAAAGCATCGATCCGCATATTTGGATGTCGACCACCTGCCTCAAGCAACAAGCGGCAAACATTTGCCACAGCCTCTGTGTTTTGGATTCGGTAAATGCCGGTTTTTACAAAAGCAATCTGGAAAAATTCAACCATCTGGCCGATTCCATCCATGCCCTCATAATCGGGAAGTTAAAAGGACAGGAAGGAAAAAGCTTTATGATTTATCATCCGGCCTTGGGCTATTTTGCTCGCGATTACGGTTTAACCCAAATTTGTATCGAAGACGAAGGCAAAGAACCTTCTCCGGCTCATGTACGCCAATTGATCGATCTGGGAAGGCAAAAACAAATCCGGACGGTGTTTATTTCCAAAGAATTCGATACCAAAAACGCCGAAACCATTGCCAAAGAAATCGGCGCCAAAATCGTCGAATTTGATCCCATGTATGCCGACTGGCAACAAAATTTGTTGAAATTTGCAGAACTGATTGCCGATTAAAAACTGCAAAATGGACAAGCTACTCGAAATCAATAACGTCACGGCCGGCTACGGAAGCCATGTGGTTTTGCGCGATGTATCGTTGACCATCCGCAAAAACGACTATATCGGCGTGATTGGTCCGAACGGCGGCGGAAAAACCACGCTGATCAAAGTGCTGCTGGGCTTGTTAAAACCCATCAAAGGCCATGTGCAACGTTTCAACGAAAGCAGCGGCAAGGGATTTATCGGTTATTTGCCCCAAACCTCCCAAATCGACAAGAAATTCCCGATTACCGTTATTGATGTGGTGTTGTCCGGTTTGCTTTCGCAAAAAGGCTGGTTTCTCCGGTATTCCCAAAAAGATTATGAAAAAGCGCATGCTTTGTTAACCGAATTAGGAATCGGAGCATTGGCTAAACGGTCCATCGGCGCCCTTTCTGGCGGACAAATGCAGCGTGTTTTCATTGCCCGCGCCTTGATTTCCGATCCGCAACTACTTATTTTGGACGAGCCCAGCACCTTTGTCGACAACCAGTTCGAAAGCGATTTGTACAAAATCCTCGCCAAAATGAACGAGCACATGGCCATCCTCATGGTGTCGCACGATGTGGGAACCATTTCCTATTTTGTAAAAACCATTGCCTGTGTCAATACGCAACTGCATTACCATCCGTCGAACATCATCAGCGAAGAACAGCTAGCCGCTTACAACTGCCCGCTTCAAATCATTACGCACGGCAATGTACCGCATACGGTTTTGAAATCGCATGACCACTCGCACCAACACCCGCACAGCCATGAATAATTTTTTACACCTTTTTTCCTACGATTTTTTCCGCCATTCGGTCGAGGCGGCTTTGCTGGCAAGCATTTCGTGCGGAATTATCGGTTCATACATTGTGGCGCGACGCATGGTTTTTATCAGCGGCGGCATTACGCACGCTTCGTTCGGTGGCATCGGCTTGGGTTATTTTCTGGGAATCAATCCGGTGGCCGGAGCCGTGGTATTTAGCGTACTGGCGGCTTTGGGAATCCGCATTTCGTCCCAGCAAACCAACCTGCGCGAAGATTCGGCCATCGGCATCTGGTGGTCGCTGGGAATGGCGCTGGGGATTATTTTTATATTCCTGACTCCGGGTTATGCACCCAACCTGATGGCGTTTTTATTCGGAAGTATTTTAACCGTCACCACACTCGACCTGCAATTGATGCTGCTGTTGGCGATAATAACCATTCTTGTTTTCGGATTTTTTTACCATAAAATCCTGTTTATTTCGTTCGACGAGGAATACGCCCGCTCGCACCGTGTGGCCGTGGAATGGTTCAATTATTTGCTGCTCACCCTGGTAGCATTGGCCATTGTGTTGCATATCCGCGTGGTGGGCATTATTTTGGTGATTTCTTTTTTAACCATTCCGCAAGTAACTGCCAACCTGTTTGTAAACGATTTAAAAAAAATGATTTACCTTTCTGTTTTAATCAGCTTTTTGGGTTCGTTCAGCGGTTTGTTGATTTCGTATTACCTCAATATTCCCTCGGGAGCCACCATTATTTTTGTGTTTGTGATGCTGTTTGCATTGGCACATTTGATAAGGTTTTTGGGAACAAGGCGGAAATTGAAAAAAGAAATTTAACTATTCGTTTCATCCCTTTAAATAGGATTTGTATTTTCTACACAACGCCTAGTCCAGCAATAAAACTGTACCTCGAATCGTTTTTGATTGTCCTGAAAACGAATCAACGTACTTTATGACATAACTGTAAACTCCCTTGGGACACACTTTTCCCATGTATTTTCCATCCCAATGTACATCCAAGTTGCTCGACCGGAATATCATCTGCCCGGATTTGTTAAAAATCTGAAGATGAAAACCGTTTTCCGGAATGAGACTCCGCGCTTTTTCATTGCAAACCACATGAAAAGTATCATTCAGCCCATCGCTATTGGGTGTAAAGGCATTGGGAATCAGCAAATTCACGTCGCAGCTTTCAATATACACCGAATCGTAGGCTTCGCAAGTGGGCGATTGCGCAACTTTTACCCAATACCAGCCCGTATCCCGCACCTGGCAGGTTTGTGAAGTGCTTCCGTCGTGCCACAGATAAGGCAAAGGGAAGGAACCAGGATCCAAAATCATTCCTTCTATTTTGCAAATGGTGTTTGTTGTTGAAATTGAAATCTGTAACGGCTGACTCGTTATGGTCATATCGCTGGGTACTGTTTCACAATCGTTGTTATCCTTTACCACCACCGGATAATTGCCGGGTAACAAGTTGGAGTGGTTATTTGTCGTATGATAAACAACACCTCCATCTAATGAGTATGTATAGGGTGGAGTTCCGCCTGTTACCTGAATTTCGCATGCTCCAAATGCTTCGTTGCAGTAAGTATTTGTAGTTGTGATTCCTTGAATGCTCAGGAGCGGTGGCTCTGTAAGGGTAACATTAATCGTTCCTGTACAGCCCACAACATCCGAAACCGTACAACTGTAAGTCCCTTTCGATAAATTGAGCGCAATGCTATCGCTTTGCGGAGGCGAAGTGTTCCAAGCGTATGTATATGGAGCTGACCCATTTAAAGGCCGAGCTAAAGCCGAGCCATCACTTCCTCCAAAACAAGATACATTTTTCAGCTTTTCATTGGGAGCGCTTAGTCCCAAAACGCCCGGTTGTATGGTCATGGTTTGCACGGGCGAAGAGCATCCGCCATTTGTTGCTACTACATAAATGGTGGTAATGCCCGTGAAAATGTAATTTTCCGGATTGGTGATAACTCCTGTAGTGAAGCTGTTTTCGGTGCTAAATTTGAGGCTGTCGGAAACCGTATTTTGTAAATTTTCCACATAGGCATATAAATTGAGGGCATCGGAACAGGTGGCTGCAGCAATGGTACTGAATGAAGGTCTATTTTGGAAGTTAACTGACAATATGTTGGAAGCAGCGCGGCACATGGGATTATCCATATTGGCTGCATCGGCAATAACCAAGCGGTAAAAAACTGTACCGGCAGCAGTTGGCACAGGGATGTTGAAGTCTATGTCCAATGGGCTTGCGCCCGAGGAGGCAGTCAGTACCGTCCACTCTGCCGGATTGTTGATATTTCCCGTGAGGCTGTACTCCCAGCGGTAGTCGAGCGAGCTGCCAAAAGTACCGTCGTCGGCATAGGTACCGGTCAGCGTAATTGGCGTGTCCAAACATACGGAGTTGGTCAAATCCACCGAAGAATTTATGGCTACCGGCGGAGTACAAAAATGTACTTCAATATCATCCATAGCAAAGTCATTCCCCATCGACCCCGTACTGTTGTTGATAACACGCAGGGTTAAGGCAGTGAGACCCGGCGGCACGGTAAATTCAAAACCATACTGTTTCCATGTAGGGCTGATATCGGGCAAGGCGCCTGAAGTGTATTGGACAATAATTCTTCCGGAATTGTCTTCCAGCGTAAAAATTTGATTGACTTTATCAGAAAGACTCTGATTCATCAGACTTACCAACCATGCCGAAAAATATAATTTGGTTCCGGGACACAGCCCGTCCAGCCGATGCTCATAAAATTGTCCCTTTTCTGCACTGGCATTTACTTGAAGCATATACCCTCTTGTGGCATCGCCGGAGTAAGTATGGTCGTCTATTTCGTACCAATCCCCGCTGCCAACGTGAGGGAAACTAGATTTGTTAATTGTGTAATATCTTTCATTCGTCATGCCTGCCGGGAGTGTGGTATAGGTATAGATCGGATCCATTTGCGGTATTCCGGTTGGTTTTGGATTGGGGTCGCTTGGGCTGTTTCCGCCAAAATCTTCTCTAAATAAGAGCGTTCCTGTTTGAGTGCAAGTTACCGGCGCGCCGCCGCAGCTTTCGCTTAAACTCAGGTTAACAGGTATGCGGGTATAAGTTGTTACACTTGTTCGGGGTTCGATCCAAAATGTTTGCAGCGTTGCGGCATCTTTTGTTACCATATAAGTATCCGAGGAAGTAGCCGTTAAAAGTGTTCCTCCGCTTTGAGCCGAATACCAATAAAAAGATACTCCCGGTATCGCATCCAGGCCCAAAGTTACCACGGCATCAGGACAAGCAATATAGTTCAAAACCTGCGGTTTGGCAACAATGACGCTAACCAAAATTTTATTGCTTTCGCAACTTGCCGCATCGTTTATTTGACTTACATAATAATCATACACTCCGGCAACAGCCGTATTAATTGGATTTGCGGCATTGGTATAAAGAGTTGTTCCGTCGCTTTGATACCATTTGAGCGTATGATCGGTAATTGCTGTTGCTCCCGTTGCCGATAACAAACTTGGAGCTGTTTCGTACTGCCAGTAGGTAAGGGCGAGGTTTGTAACCGCCGCATCAGGAACAATACCATGTATTCGAACGGTGACGGTATCACTGAAATCCGAATTACAGCCTCCTGCAAACGCGATCACATAATAATTGCCTGAAGCCGTAGCGGTGTACACAAAGGATGTAGCACCCGCTATGGGCGAGCCATCTTTATACCACTGACAGGAATCGCCTCCGGCAGATGCTGTAAGTGTTGTACTGCTGGCCGGTGCGCAAATATCGAAAGTGCCGGAAATAGTCGGAGCAAGAAACGTAGAAAAAAACGTAGATACATTACGTGTTTCGTAAGTGCAACCTCCCATATCACGGATAAATACAGAATAATCGGCGGATGCTAATTCGGTGTATTTGTAATCCAAGGTAAATGACTGCCATGTTATGCCTCCGTCAATCGAACTTTCGTAAGTGCCCGAACCGCCTGTGCCGCAGCTGACAGTTATTGTTCCGTTGTTTGTTCCCAGACATGCCGGCGTAGCGACAGCCTGAAAATCGTCCGGGTCCGACGGGTCGTATATGTCAATTGTTTTCGTAAATCCCAAACCTCCTCCTCCGCATGGACATGTGGTTGTAATCGTAAAAGTACCATGCCCGGTTCCTAGATTTAGTGTTTTAACCTCATAGAAAACATCCACCGACAACTCGTTGGCAGGAATGGTTACAGTAGCGGGAAGCGCCCCTCCCCCCGGCAATGCAATATCGCTCAATGCAGTACCTCCGTAAGTGAGATAAACAACCAGGGGAGTGGGATCGGCTTGCAAACGGAATACGGTAAACTTGTTAACCGCACACCCCCTGTAAACGTATTCCTGCCCGTCGTTCATGCTTCCGGAATTTTTCAATAATTCTCCAAGATCTAAACTGTGAGCCTCCAAAAATACGCCCGACTGGACATTCTTATCACTACAATTTCCTACTGCCAATTTCAGGTGATATGATGAACAGGGATTCACTTGATAGGTTGCAGTAAGCACTACCGTACGCCCATTAAACTGCATGCTTTTTTTCAGACTGTCATAACTGGCGCCTCCAAATGGAGGTGGAGGTGCAAACGATCCGGGAATGTTTTTATAATACCCCGGGTTTTTAGCACCGGCTGTGAGTGGAGTTGCTGTATTGTGAACAGGATAATCTACATTTCCCCAGTTAACATTGTTAATCGAAACGTCATAGTTTCCGGTTGACGAAGTTGGTAGCTGTGCAATATTCTGTTTTCCGGAAGGGTTACTCAGCTCATAAATAAAAAAACCGAATACATCATTAAATTCCGTATTCGCATATTGCAAGTATTCTTCCGAGGCGAACACATACCGAAACGTTATTTCGCTGGCAGTCGGCACAAAATCGAATTCCAATGCCGAATAATTTCTTACATCTTTTGCTAATAATTTCAAATCGGGGTCTCCCATAGGAGCAGTACCAAGCGGGTCACCAACTCCGTCTGAGGAAGCATTCGGTCCCTCTATCGAAAGCAATGCACCCGTTGAAAGCACCAAGCCTTCCGACATTTCAAAATTTGAATTGTTTTTCGAAAAATATCCCAACCCGCGGCTATCAGGATGAGTCCATATGGTACCATTCCAACCGTGCGACTTAAGCACGACATTGCTGACACTTGAACATGCTCCCGATTTCACAAAAATATTTTCAACTAATTGCGTTGGCGTATAGGACGCGTAAGTTGGATCTCTGTTCACCATGATAGAGCCATCGGGAGTATCCAGAATTTTATCGGCCGGCGCCTTGCCCTTAAACCATTCAGATTCAACAATCATTCGCGCCCGTTTCTCCGCAATGCTGTCCACGACTCCCTTGTCAACATACACTTGTTTGAGGCTATCGATTCTCGCCTCCAAAGCAGGGCTGCCTGTCTGCGCATAAACAGCGTTAACACCAAGCAAACCAATCCAAACGGGTATAACAAACCTGCATACAATACCGGCTGATTTTTGTTTCATCACAATGTAGGGCTTAAATAATAGGATTCAACCATTCGTTTATTTTAGCTAATATTGAAATTAGTACAGACAAAAATAACGCAAAAAAATTGACAACCAAAAAAAAGCGCCAAAATAAATTGTCCAATCTTATATTTTTATCATATCAGCGAATCAACAAATCGAATTGTATACATTACAATGAAAATTAAATGATTAATATTAATTTTTAAAAAGAAATTATTGACAATTCCCGTATTTTTTATTTTTTTATGGGCTAACTCTATGGGAACTGCAGTTTCTTTGTTGTTCCATTCCAAATCGCTACTTTTGCCCGGTGCCTGATTTACGAATTATCTATATGGGAACGCCCGGATTTGCCGTGGCGCCGCTGCAAGCCATCTTGGAAAGCGGCTACAAAGTGGCCGCTGTGGTGACGGTTCCCGATAAACCTGCCGGACGCGGACAAACCCTGCACCAATCGGCGGTAAAGAAATACGCCCTCGAAAAAGGACTGCCCGTTTTGCAACCCGAAAACCTGAAATCGCCCGGATTTATCGAGCAGTTGCAATCGTTCGATGCCAATTTGCAGGTGGTAGTCGCTTTCCGTATGCTGCCTCAAGTGATTTGGAGTATGCCGCCGTTGGGCACATTCAACCTGCATGCTTCGCTCCTGCCGCAGTACCGCGGCGCGGCGCCCATCAATTGGGCGATTATCAACGGGGAAACGGAAACCGGCGTCACCACATTTTTCCTGGATGAGAAAATCGATACGGGAAAAATCATCTTGCAGGAAAAAGTCCAAATCCTGCCTCAGGATAACCTGGAAATTCTTTACGTCAAATTGATGCACTCAGGAAGCGAACTCGTCGTAAAAACGCTGAAATCGATCGAAAACGGAACGATTTCCCCGCTGGATCAACATCAATTTTATTCGAGTGAAATCTCGTTGAAAACGGCGCCCAAAATCTTTAAAAACGACTGTGAAATCAACTGGAACACGACTTCGGAGCAAATTCACAATTTGGTGAGAGGGTTAAATCCCGTTCCGGGAGCATTTACCTCCTTGATTTCGTCCGAAGGGAAGGTTTTGAACCTGAAAATCTTTAAAACAAGGCCTCAAAAAGACAAAAAAAACGGTCTTCCGGGTGACATTCAAACGGATTGCAGCACTTTTTTAGAAATTTTAACATCTGACGGTTCCATTTTAATCGACGAACTTCAACTCGAAGGCAAAAAACGAATGCTGACAAGCGATTTCCTGCGGGGCTTTGCAAAAATCGACGACTGGAAACTGCTGTCTTAATCGTTTTTTTGTCAAAAAATAACTCCAAAAACTGCTAAAATCAGGTTTTTTTTTCCAAAATTCTTGGTTTCATGGTGAACCTACGGTTTTTTTTTCTTGAAACGCTACATTTGCATGGTATTTGTTGTATCTTTGCATAACATTTTCACAAAATTATTAATTAATTAAAATCGATTAGAAAATGAACAAAGCTGAATTAATTGATGCTATGGCAGCAGAATCAGGCTTAACCAAAGCTGATTCCAAGAGAGCTATTGATGCTTTCGTTAAAGTTACTCAAAAAAGTCTTAAGAAAGAAGGCGATCGCGTAGCTTTAGTAGGATTTGGTTCTTTCTCGGTTGCAAAACGTGCAGCTCGTAAAGGCCGTAATCCCCAAACCGGCAAGGAAATTAAAATCGCTGCTAAAAAAGTGGTGAAATTTAAAGCTGGTGCTGACCTCGTAAAAAGCGTTAAATAAGTAATTGAACGCAAACAATCCTGAGTCCATCCTTGCGATGGACTTTTTTTTTGCCCCAAACACAACGTATCGGACTTCTTCAAAAAAAGATACGAATCATTTCGTAAAGTAGTAAACGAGTAGACTAGTAAACTAGAAATTAATAAGCCGGAAAAGCAAACGTGTTCGTATATGGATTCGATCCGGGTGCCCTTGGGGCGAAATTCTTTATGCTTCCGGTAGTGCCGTTTTTTGAACATCTTATTTTGTATCCGGCTTTTTTAAAGGCTTGGATCATCGCGAAGCGATTCAATACGAATTGACGGTTTGCAAGTTTACCCAGAATAAAATTCATTTGAAATGTAAAATATTTTTTACATTATGTACTAATTATTTTACTTTTGCATTTCATGTTAAACTTTCCCTTTATGAAAACACGCTATTTATTTCCGCATGCCTGCAAGCCTTATGCCTGGGCCGGGCTGATTGTTTCCACCTTGTTGCTGCTGGTGGTTTATCCGCTATCGGGTTATCCCGAGTATCCGTTTCTGAATGCCACCGTTTTTGCATTGGCCGACGGCACATTCGGGACTACGTACTTTTGTTTGGTAAAAAACAACCTGACCAACGAAATCCTGATGACGCTGGCGATAGTGTCGGGAATTTTGGTGGGCTTTTCCAAAGAAAAAACGGAAGACGAGTTTATCGCAAAAATCCGTTTGGAATCGCTGTTCTGGGCGACTTACATCAATTACGGTTTTCTGCTGTTGAGTATCTGGCTGGTTTACGGATTGCCGTTCTTAACCGTTTTGTCGCTCAATATGTGCACCTTCCTTTGGGTATTTATCATCCGGTTCCATTTTATCATGTACCGAAGCAAAAAGGAGAAAGCCGTATGAAAAACACGTTGAAAGTCCAACGGGCAATCAAAAACCTGACCCAGGAAGAGCTGGCAAAACTCGCCGGCGTAAGCCGCCAAACCATCAATGCCATGGAAGCGAACAAATACGTGCCCTCCACGGTATTGGCTTTAAAAATTGCACGGATTTTCGGGAAACCGGTGGAAGCACTTTTTTTGCTGGAAGAGGACGATTAGGTTCCGGCCAAGCTTTTTTATGCGGAATGAAAATTTTTTTCCAAAAAAAGGTTTTTCATTCCGTTTTTTTATATTTTTGCGATATTATTTTAATATCAAATTAAAAACAAAAACAAGATGGAAAAAGTTATTAAACTCCCGCAAAACGGCTACGCACATTTATTCCTGGCGATCATCATGTTGTTGTCGCCGCTTCTTTTATTCTGGTTTCCTATTCTGGCGCTGGGCATCTGCACCGGCATCCTTTTTTTGCTTTCCATTTTCTGGTTTGCCGGACTGATGGTTATCAATCCCAACCAATCGCGCGTGCTGACCTTGTTCGGTAAATACAAAGGCACGGTAAAGGAAAACGGATTTTTCTGGGTGAATCCGTTTTATGTGAAACGGAAAATTTCGTTGCGGGTGCACAACCTCGAAACGGATTTTATCAAAGTAAACGATTTGCTGGGGAATCCCATTATCATCAGCGCCATTGTGGTGTGGAAAGTGATCGACACCTACAAGGCGGCTTTTGTGATCGAAAACTCGAGCGAAACCAATCCGAAAACGGGTTTGCCCATGTACACGAGCAAAGCTTTCGAGCGTTTTGTAAAAATCCAGGTGGAAGCGGCTTTGCGGAAACTGGCCCACTCCTACCCTTACGACGATTTCGACGAGCACGAATCCACCATTTGCCTGCGGTCGGGTGTGGACGAAATCAACAAGGCGCTGGAAGAAGAAATCCGCGAACGCCTTATCATTGCCGGCATCGACATTCAGGAAGCGCGGTTATCGAACCTTTCCTATGCACCCGAAATCGCCAGCGCCATGCTGCAACGCCAACAAGCGCAAGCGGTTATTTCGGCCCGCACCAAAATTGTGGACGGCGCCGTGGGCATGGTGGAAATGGCCCTGGATAAATTGTCGAAACGGGAAATCGTACACCTGGACGAAGAGAAAAAAGCGGCCATGGTGAGCAACCTCTTGGTGGTGCTTTGCTCCGACCATGCAGCCAAACCGGTGATTAATGCAGGAACACTGCATCAATAGTATTTTTTTATGGACGAGAAGAAAGTTTTTCCGCTGCGCTTAAATAAAAGCATGTATGAGGCCCTTGAGAAATGGGCTGCCGACGAATTCCGCAGCGTAAACGGACAGATTGAATGGATGCTGAGCGAAAGCCTGAAGAAAGCGGGCCGGTATAAGGCGACGCCGAAAGAAAAGTAACCCCTGCAAAAACACCCTCTTCCTTTCCGGTAAGGGGGTGTTTCATTGTATGCCCGGCCGTTGTTTATTTGTTGTTTGTTATTCGTTATTCGTTGTTTGTTATTCGTTGTTTGTTTTACTTCTGCTACCTTCGGCTTCTGTTACAATCTGTTTTTAGCGGTGTAGCCGCGATATCTTTGTAAAAGTCCGATCTTGTAATCCCCAAGCAGCGTAGCTGCGAAATCTAACCTTTGGAGGGGAGGCAAACAATAAAAAATGTCACCACCCTGAGGTTTTATCGATTTAAATTATTTCTTCACAAAGATGTCGCCACGATGTGGCTCTATCGGCTTACTTCATTTTTTGCTACCAAGATATCGCCACAAGGCGATTGGTTTATTGTTTGTTTCACTTCTGCTACCTCCGGCTTCTGTTACAATCTGCTTTTTAGCGGCGTAGCCGCGGAATCTTTGTAAAAGGCCAATCTTATGATCCCAAAGCAGCGTAGCTGCGAAATCTAACCTTTGGAGGGGGAGGCTAACAATAAAAATGCCACCACCCTGTGGTTTTATCAACAGCATTGGTTTTTTCAACCCATTGTCCTGCACTTAATACAAAACTTGGCAGACCGGCTTTCATTCTAACGTGGTCAAATTCGACCACGTTAAAATCCGGATTATACATTTCTTCCCAAGTCCCCAGGAATTCAAGAGTGGTACGGGTACGGGTCCGTATCCAATTCTTGATGATATCCGCCGCACAGGCCTCGCTTTCTTTCGCCTTCGCCATATCGGTCAGGCAGATATAATCTTCGTTGTTCTATTGAATTACGGTAATTTCCGTATTGGATACACGGATTGTGCCGGACTTTGCCATAATTTATCGATATCTAATGATCGTTTTTCTGACTCAAATATTTTTTAGCCGCATTTCTAATCCAAGCGTGCTTATGTTCCGTAAACGGCTTTATCTCACAGTCAAATCCTGCCGCGTGCATTTTCTGTATCGCACAAATGACATGTCCATCCACAAACTCGTCATCAAGTTGAGTGATCAATTCTGCCGCAAACTTTGAATATTGTTTCGACTCGAAAAGCATCATAAATGATTGTCTTCCACGCTTGGCATTTCTATTTGTGCAGATTTTCAAAATGCGCTGAAAAAGTCCGTCTTCCTTTTTTAGTGTCGGATTTTCCTTAATCAATAGCCGAAGGTCGTTGCCGAATCTCCATATTTTATGCTCAAAGTCATGCCAATCGGGTACATCCGGATTCAACTTTGCCGGCGGTAAATCCGGTTCAAGTATTTTCGGGATGAGTTTTTCCGCTTGTGAAATCAACTTGTCCGCTTTGTCTAAAATTTCCACCCTGTCCGTAGCATTTTGATTTTTCATGTATTTCTTCAATTTCTTTCATCACTTCCGCTTCGGCTAATTACTGTCAACGCGCCTGAGGCGGCTTGCGATTCAACTAACGAGCTATAATTAACTACTTCAGCCCGTTTGGTAGCAGAATAAGTTTTTATTTATAATAGTAGCGTATTAGCCGTGTTAACTTTTGATTTCTCCTTATTCTTTCTTCTTTCAAGAGTCCTCTTTGATTATAGTCGTATTCTGTAAGAAGAACATCGCCATTACTCAGCGTAGTTTCTTCTTTGATCAATTTTTTGTTGTCGTAAAAAAATGAATGGGTTGTGCAATCCTCCGTTTTCTCATCGTTATAACATCGTTTAATAAGCCGGTCTTCGGTGTCATAATAGGAAACGATTTTAGGAATTGAAGAAGCCGATCTTTCTCCGGTATTACTGATTTTCGTGACAATTTTTCCGGTGTCCGAATAGTCAAAAGTAGTGATCAATTCACAATAAGGTTTGATCGTCGTAATATACCAGCCGGTGGAATCGATTTGTCTGACCAGCCGTTGTTGGGTATCGTAAAAATAATTCCGTTTTGTATGAATCCGGTTTTCAGTTGTATACGAAACCGATTCTATCAATTTCTTGTCTGAATCGTATTTCCATTCAGCATGTAAATATTTTGAATCACAATAGGCACACCGGACGGCATTTGGATCTTTATCCGGGTTATAACTTTTCGTTTTCAAATATCTGGTGCTATCAACAGTATGATACCATTTGATTTTTTGATTGTCTGAATTGTAGATATATTCGTCAATTCGAGGGCTATAAATGCTGTGTAAGTAAAGAAGGGTATCTTTTGTGCCGTTTGAAATTGAATAAGATTGGTCAATTCGTTTGCAAATTTGTTTTATTTCCCTGTTCAGATTGTCATACTCATATTCGATCTCGTTCGTCATAATTTTGTAACCTGTAAACCCATCCTCAACTTTTTTTTCAATATCCTTCGGCCGGCTGATATCTTTCACTACCTGTCCGTTATTATTAAAGTAGGTTTCATATTCATCCCAGGTCAAAAAGGAAGGCCCATGGGATTGGTATACCGTGCTAACATTCAGGCCAAAAAGTTTGTTCTTTGCAAGATCAAATTGCTGCCTGTAAAGTAATAAGCTATCATTTTTCAGTTTTCCCTTTTTGTTTACATAATAAGAATAGGCTGCTATTTCCGTAAGGTTATTTTCAATGAAATCTTGTCTCGAGAATCGATGCAAATCATTGGCGTCCATGTCGAACGCCGTGTTGCTTCTCTGTCCGAAAACCAAACTCGCCATTAAAAGCAATGGAATAATACTTAGGGTCTTCACAATAGTTATTTGAATCTATGTATCAAATCAGTAAAATCCTTGTCTGACCAATACGCTTTCCAATCCTCGTCTTCTAAAACAAAATCCGGACTTATTTCTTTTCGTTCCAAACATTGCGTTAAATATTTTAACGCCTCTTCCTTTGTACCTCTTAACGCATGGCAACAAGCCAAGTTATAAGAATGGCCACCTAAATCAACCGTTTTTCGACATTTTTCAAAAGCCAACTGGTATAAATCTTCAGCTTCCTTACCCTTCTTTGTTTTTGCTAAATTTATCAAACCAGTTCCCCAATTGTTAAATGCTTCATAAAAGTCCGGTTTTATCTCGACCGCCTTTTGATATTTGTCAAAAGCCAACTGGTATAAATCTTCGGCTTCCTGTCCGTCCTTGGTTTTCGCTAAATTTCCTAAATAAGCTCCCCAATTGTTAAACGCTTCATAAAAGTCCGGTTTAATCTCAGCCGCTTTTTGATATTTTTCAATAGCCTTCTTGAATAAATCTTCAGCTTCCTGTCCCTCCTTGGTATTCGCTAAGATTCCTAAAGCGACTCCCCAATTGTAAAACGCTTCATGATAGTCCGGTTTTATCTCGACCGCCTTTTGATATTTGTCAAAAGCCAACTGGTATAAATCTTCGGCTTCCTGTCCGTCCTTGGTTTTCGCTAAATTTCCTAAATAAGCTCCCCAATTGTTAAACGCTACATAAAAGTCCGGTTTTATCTCGACCGCCTTTTGATATTTGTCAGTAGCCTGATGGAATAAATCTTCGGCTTCCTGTCCGTCCTTGGTTTTCGCTAAGTTTCCTAAATCAGTTCCCCAATTGTTAAACGCTTCATGATAGTCCGGTTTAATCTCGACCGCCTTTTGATATTTGTCAAAAGCCAACTGGTATAAATCTTCAGCTTCCTGTCCCGTTTTAGTATTCGCTAAGGTTCCTAAATAAGTTCCCCAATTGCAAAATGCCTCATGTTTATCCGGTTTAATCTCAACCGCCTTTTGATATTTGTCAAGAGCCTGCTTGAATAAATCCTTGGCTTCCGCCCCCCCCTTGGTATTCGCTAATTTTCCTAAATCATTTCCCCAATTGTTAAACGCTTCATGATAGTCCGGTTTAATCTCGACCGCCTTTCGATATTTCTCAAAAGCCAACTTACATAAATCTTCGGCTTCCTGTCCCTCCTTGGTATTTGCTAAGTTCCCTAAAAAATTTCCCCAATTGTAAAACGCTTCATGATAGTCCGGTTTAATCTCAACCGCCTTTTGATATTTCTCAAAAGCCTGGTTGAATAAATCTTCGGCTTCCTTTCCCTTCTTGGTATTCGCTAAACTACCTAAAGCAGTTCCCCAATTGTAAAAAACACTATCATTCTCGGTATCAAATTCAGTGGCAATTTCAAAAAACTCCAAACCTCTATCATATTTACCCAACTGACAAAATTCAATACCTTTTATTTCGTATTTTATGGATGATGTTTTCATTGTGTCCGTAGTATTTTCCAATTTCTCCTGTAATTTTTTTAGTTGCTTTTCATAATCCATTTTATTTTCGTCTTTTTCCTCTTTTATTTTTAAGAGTTCGTCAATAATACTTTCTATTTCGGAATAATCCTTAATGGAAATTAGCTCCAAAAAACCACCCTCCTTTTCTCTGTTTTCTACATCTAATTTACTGTCTAATTTTGTTTCTTTAGCCAGAATATAATGCGTTTGAGTAGTGTGTTTTCCCAATAAATGCCGCACTTTTGAAAAGATATTTTTTATCTGAACATCGCCCATTCCACAACCGATAAACAAAATCGTTTTGTTGACAATTAAACTTTGCAGGTAAAACAAGATTCGTTCGGCGTCTTCGTTGTTACTGTTATATAAATTGGTGTAGCTTGAGGGAAACAAGACCATTGTATCACCGTCAGTAATGCAGCCGTGCAGTTTTAGCAAGGTTTTTTCACTCGCTTTATGTAAACCGCTTAATTCATAGTTTTTCCCAATTGCAGCGGTTTTTGTGGTAAAGTCTTCGTCCGCTCTTTCAAAAGCATTGTCGTAATTGGTGGTAATAATTTTATGCGATAAACGGCATAATTTTTTGTGTAAATTATAGTCGTTTTTATCCGCCGGCAAATGGAAAAAATCTTTGGTAAATTCAATCGCCTTGTGTTTTGTTTTATCGCCTTTTTTCTCGATCAAGTCCAATAAATCAATCGGCTCATACTCTGCCACAAGCGGCTTGAGGCATGCCAAATTTTCATCATTTTCAATCATTTGTTTTACCAAATTCTTCCAGGTTCCAAGCGGTCCTTTTTTACCTTCAAATCCGCTTGATAATCCAGCCCCTACAAAAAGCACCAGGTTATTTTCTTTGATCGCCGTTGCTAATCCGTTTAGTCTTTTTACACTTTCCATTTTGAAAAATCATTTATTTGTTACCGTGAGGCGTTCTATTATTTCTTTCTTTTGAAAAGCCCAATCGCTACGGTATGACTTTCAAAATTACTAAAAGCTATTTTACAAAAAACTATTTTGAAATATATCAATGGAAATTATTACAACTTTATTGATCATACTTATCCGGATATAAATTTACTCCAACTTCGGGAAGCTGCATTTTCATTTCGGGAAGCTGCATTTTCGTTCCGGGAAGCTGCCTTTTCATTCCGGGAAGCTGCCTTTTCATTCCGGGAAGCTGCCTTTTCGTTTTGGGAAGCTGCCTTTTGCTCCGGGAAGCTTCCTTTTCATTCCGGGAAGCTGCCTTTTCGTTTCGGGAAGCTGCCTTTTGCTCCGGGAAGCTGCCTTTTCATTTCGGGAAGCTGCCTTTTCGTTTCGGGAAGCTGCATTTTCATTCCGGGAAGCTGCCTTTTTGTTCCGGGAAGCTGCCTTTTGCTCCGGGAAGCTGCCTTTTTGTTCCGGGAAGCTGCCTTTTGCTCCGGGAAGCTGCCTTTTCGTTCCGGGAAGCTGCCTTTTTGTTCCGGGAAGCTGCCTTTTGCTCCGGGAAGCTGCCTTTTCATTCCGGGAAGCTACCTTTTGTTCCGGGAAGCTGCCTTTTCATTTTTTTTAAAGAATATTTCATCGAAACAAGCAATCATTTTCTTAAAACGGATGTTTCTATATGTGTATTTTAAAAAACTTTTTGTTACCCATTTTTCAACTAAAAATCCGATTATATGGCGACCCAATCTTATGCTCAAAAAATATCCGAAGCCACGGTGATGGTAGCGGGAATTCAGGCCCACGCTGCCGCTTTGGCAAAACGGGGCATTACGGCTGCTTTTACAACGAAAATGCAGCAGGATGTCGAGGCATGCACGCTGCTTAACAACGAACAGGAAGCGCTGAAAGCCAAATTGAAATCGAAGACCGACGAACTGGTCAAAAAGATGGATGAACTGTGGCTGAAAACGGCCGAAGCGCGCAAAATCATCAAACTCGATATCCCTCAAACGGAGTGGAAAGAGTTTGGTATTACAGACAAGAGATAGCCCTGAAATGTCTCCGGCTAACAAATCCCCTGCTGCGATGGAATTGCGGCCGGGGATTTGGTTTTTTCAGGAGGTAAATGGTGCAGGGTTTCATAGTGAAATGTGAACAGTGAAGGGTGAGTAGTTTGTTGAATTGTTGAATCGTTGAGTTGTTGAGTTGTTGAATTGTTTATTGATGGAATTCAATTTTTCACTTTTAATCCTTCATTCTTAAATTTAAGGGGGAAAGGGATTTTTCCGTTTCGCTTCAGTCGAAATGACCCGGGATTTATTGTTGCTTGTTGAACTGTTGAATCGTTTATTAAGTTAGGGTTTGTTGTTCGTTTTTTGTTTCCTCGTTCTGCTTTTTGCTTTCTGCATGACCACCCGTCACTTGAAAAACTCATTCGTAATTTTTAATTCGTAATTCTTTCCGCTTTCTGCTAAAAAAGTTACACAGAGATCACCGAGAATTCACAGAGTTACACAGAGGTTCGTTGTAAACCCATTGACCATGAACTAATAAATCGTTTTCAATTTTCAACTCTCCATTTTCAATTGAAATGCTTTCTGCCTTCTGCTAAAAAAGTTACACAGAGGTCACCGAGAATTCACAGAGTCACACAGAGGTTCGTTGTTAACCCGTTAACCATGAACTAATAAATCGTTTTCAATTTTCAACTCTCAATTTTCAATTGAAATGCCTTCTGCTTTTCCCTTTCTGCTTTCTGCAATTAAAACTTGTTTACTCGTTACCCATAACAAAACCTATTTTCAATTCTCCATTTTCAATTAAAAAGCTTTTTCCTTTCTGCATTAAGGAGCCCCGTTTACAGTCTTTTTCACCAGAAATTGATTGTATAGCAGCAGGCCGATAATGGTGAGGATGCCGATGCCGGCAAAGAACAGCCAGAACAAGTCGGGGCGGTGCAACTGGTCGATCAGGCGGACGTATAAATGGGCGCCCAGAATGCCTCCGACCCCGCTTCCGATCACGCCGTACAAAAAGGAATAGCCGAGGTAGAGGGCTTTTTTATCTTCGGGGGCAATGTCGCCCACATAAGCCATAAACTTGGGGTGGGCCGTCATTTCACCCAGGGTAAAAACCACCAGCCCGCCAATCAGTACCCAAATACTGGGGGAAATCGCCAGGCAGGCCATGCCCAGAGAACCGAAAGCCAACCCCACAATCATGGTGGGCAGGGCTTTGAAATTTTTGACAATGGCGGACACGAGGAACTGGAGGCAGATGATGGCGCCGGCATTGAGCACGGTGACATGCTCGACGTCGAATTTCCATTGGGGATGGGCGACAAAGATTCCCAGAAAACGGTTGACCGCCGCATTCAAGGGCGCGGCATCCACATAATCTTTTACATACCAGAGTACGGCGTCGTACATTTGGAAATACATAATCCAAAAGAGGGAATAGATTACAATCATCAGCACAAAGCGGAAGTCTTTGAGCACCATCAGGGCGCCGAGCAATACTTCGCCCAGCGATTTGGTGCTTTGGGGGCGTTGGGGCTCTTTGTACAGGAAAATATTAAGCAGCAGGAGGGAGCCGGTGACGATGGCCGCCATAAAGAAGACGTAGCTGTACGAGATTTCTTTCAGCATGGGAACCAGGATAAGCGGAAAGATAAAGGCGCCCAGGTTGATGGCCCAGTAAAAGATGCCGAAGCCCAGCGTGGAATTCCCGGGGTTCGTGGAACGGGCAATGGTTCCGGAAATCAGCGGCTTGAAGAGGCCGGAGCCGATGTTCATCACGATCAGGCTGGCAAAAATAGTCTGGTAGCTGGTGCAGAGTCCCGACAGGTAATAGCCCAGGCTCATAATCACAAAGGCCCACATCAGCATTTTGCGGTAGCCGTACCGGTCGGCAATGGCGCCCGAAAGAATGGGAATCAGGTACAACAGGGGCTTGGTCACGCTGCTGATGAGTCCGGCGCTTTCGCGCGAAATGCCCATCCCGCCGCTGGCCGGATCGCTGACCAGATAGACCGAAAGGATGGAAACCAGGCCGTAATAGGAACCGCGCTCAAAAAATTCCATCAGGATGACCACCCAGTAGTTGCGGGGGAAAGATTTAAAACCGTTTTTTGTTTTCATGGGTGCAGGTTAAAGGTGGAACGGGAGAAAGTCGGAAAAATAAGGGAAGCCGGAGAAATGGTTTGTGGCGCCGGGTTTTATCGGATAGGATAATTTAATCTAATAATATTCTGTTTTAATCGCATAGGGTGAAGGGGGTGTTGAATCGTTGAGTTGTTTATTTGTGAAGCGTGAACAGTGAAGGGTGAAGTGGGTGTTGAAGTGTTGAATCGTTGAGGTGTTGAATTGTTTATTGGTGTAGGGTAAAAGGGGAATGGTAAACTTGTTAACTACAAACTCGTTAACGAAGAAATTACACTGAGTTTCGCTGAGATTTCACGGAGAATCGCTGAGATTTTCTGTCAACTCGTTTACTCGTACCATGTTTACTCGTAAAAAAACACTTTCAATTTTCAACTCTCAATTTTCCATTTTCAATTAATAAGCAGATTTCTCCATTTCGCTTCGCTCCAGTCGAAATGACGGGAGGTTTATCGTTCATACTTCATCATTTATCGTTAAAAACTCGTTTTCAATTTTCAATTAATTTCATCTGTTCTTCCAACACCTTGATCTTCTGTTCGGCGTCGGCTTGCTTCCGGCGTTCGATTTCCACGACTTCGGGTTTGGCATTGGCAACAAAGCGCTCGTTGCCGAGTTTTTTCAGGACGGATTCCAAAAAGCCCTGCAAATACCTGATTTCTTCTTTGATCTTGGCTTTTTCGGCTTCTTTGTCGACTTTATCGCCCAGCGGCACGAAAAATTCGGTGGTTCCTACCATAAAAGCAGAAGCGCCTGCTACTTTATCTTCTACATACCGGATTTCGGAAAGATTGCAGAGTTTGACCAGGATAGAATCCAGCTCGGGTGTGTGGGCGGCGTTTTTGCGGATGCATAACACCAGGGCTTCTTTTTGAGCAATATTTTTCTCTTTGCGGATGGTGCGCAATTGGGTGATGATTTCCACCAGGCTGTCGAAGCGGCTCAGCAACTCTTTGTCGAATGCCTGGATGGACGGTTGCTGCGAAATCATGATGCAATCCGATCCGGAGCGTTCGGACAATAAATGCCAGATTTCTTCGGTAATAAACGGAATAAAGGGATGCGCCAATTGCATCAGTTTTTCAAAGAACAGGCAAGTACTTTCGTAGGTTTTTGCATCCATGGGCTGTTGGTAAGCCGGTTTCACCAACTCTAAATACCAGGAACAGAAATCATCCCAAATCAGTTTGTAAACCGCCATCAAGGCTTCGCTCAGCCGGTACTTGGAAAAGCATTCGTCGATGGTTTCCAGCGTTTCGTTCAGTTTGGCTTCGAACCAGCGGATGGAAATCTGAGCGTATCCGGGCTGCGGGATGTTGTGATCCACGCTCCAGCCTTTTACCAGGCGCAAGGCATTCCATATTTTGTTGCTGAAATTGCGCCCCTGTTCGCAAAGGCTTTCGTCAAAAGGCAAATCGTTGCCGGCGGGCGAAGTCAGCAGCATGCCCAGGCGCACACCGTCGGCGCCATATTGGTCGATCAGATCGAGCGGATCGGGCGAATTGCCGAGCGACTTGCTCATCTTGCGCCCCAGCTTGTCGCGGACAATGCCGGTAAAATATACGTTTTTAAACGGAATTTCCTTTTGGTATTCCAAGCCTGCCATAATCATGCGCGCCACCCAGAAAAACAGGATTTCGGGCGCCGTCACCAGGTCGTTGGTGGGATAATAGTACTTGATATCGGCGTTGCCGGGATGGCGGATGCCATCGAATACCGAAATGGGCCACAACCAGGACGAAAACCAGGTATCCAGGCAATCTTCGTCTTGCCTTAAATCGCTTGCCTGCAAGGCCGGATTGATTTGGCGCGCTTTTTCCAAGGCCCGTTCCGTGGTTTGAGCCACCACCACTTCGCCCGAAGGCAGATAGTAAGCCGGAATGCGCTGCCCCCACCACAGTTGGCGGCTGATACACCAGTCGTGTACATTCTCCATCCAGTGGCGGTAGGTATTTTTTATTTTTTCGGGATAAAACTTCACCGTATCGTCCATCACCATATCCAAAGCGGGTTTGGCCATTTCGGATATCTTCAGGAACCATTGCATCGACAGTTTAGGCTCGATTACGGCGTCGGTACGTTCGGAATAACCGACTTTATTCACATAATCTTCTATTTTGACAATGTGTCCGGCCTTCTCCAGATCGACTACAATTTGCTTGCGTACCTCGAAACGGTCTTGCCCCACGTACATTTGTGCGGCTTCGCTCAAAGTACCGTCGTCGTTAAAGGTATCAATGGTAGGTAACTGGTGTTTTTGTCCCAGCAGGTAGTCGTTGACGTCGTGGGCGGGCGTAATTTTCAAACAACCGGTTCCGAATTCGCGGTCGACATATTCGTCGCAAATAATGGGAATCACCCGGTTCAACAGGGGAAGCAATACTTTTTTCCCATGCAACCGGGTGTAGCGTTCATCATTGGGATGCACGCAAACGGCGGTATCGCCCAAAATGGTTTCGGGGCGCGTGGTGGCTACGGTCACCCATTCGTTCTCGCCTTCAATTTGGTAGCGGACGTAATATAACTTGGATTGAACTTCCTTGAAAATAACTTCTTCGTCCGAAAGCGCCGTCAAGGCTCTGGGATCCCAGTTGACCATGCGCACGCCCCGGTAAATCAGGCCTTTTTCATACAAATCGTTAAACACTTGGATCACGCTTTCATAGCGGGCTTCGTCCATGGTAAAACAGGTGCGGTCCCAATCGCAGGAAGCGCCCAGTTTTTTCAACTGTTCCAGAATAATGCCGCCGTGTTTTTCTTTCCATTCCCAGGCGTGTTTCAAAAATTCCTCCCGCGAGAGGCTTGTTTTTTCAATGCCTTCGGCTTTGAGTTTGGAAACCACCTTGGCTTCGGTGGCAATGGAAGCATGGTCGGTGCCGGGAACCCAGCAGGCGTTTTTCCCCTGCATGCGGGCGCGGCGCACCAAAACGTCCTGGATCGTATTGTTGAGCATATGCCCCATGTGCAACACACCGGTGACATTGGGCGGCGGAATCACGATCGTAAACGGCTCGCGGGCATCGGGAACCGAACGAAAGAGTTTGTTTTCAAGCCAATAAGAATACCATTTGTCTTCAATTGCGTTGGGGTTGTACTTGCTGTCAATTTCCATCAGGACGGGATATCTAAGTGTTAACGAATGTAATTCAAAAATAAGGGTGCAAATTTAGGAAAATATTCGCTTGGACAAAGGCGTCGCAAAAAGCGGCAGTTATCCGGCCAAATCCGGTTGCAAGACCGGATCCGGCGGGTAGTAAAACACGTAAGTATGGAGATGGGGTTGTCCTGCGTTTTATGCAACTTCTTCCACCAGTTGAAGCGGCACAAGCATGGTGTTTTTAACTTCACCGGGAGTTAAACCGTAGGTTTCTTTAAATAGCCGGTTGAAAGTTCGTACTGAATTAAAGCCTGAAGCAAAAGCTACATCGGTGATTGAAATGTTCTTTTTATTTTCTTGGGCAATTATTTTACGGGCATGTTCCAAACGCAGCGTGTTGAGGTACACACCAAAACTCATCCCCGACACATTTTTAATGGCATTGCGTAAATAGAGGTCGTTGGTATAAAGTATGCGCGCCATTTCTTCGCGGGTTAAATTGGGGTTCAGGTAGTCTTTTTCGGCAAGCAATTGTTGCTCCAGGCGCGAAAACAAGGCAAGGTCTTCATTCGGTTCGACAGCTTCGGCAATGGTTTTGCGGAGTTGTCCCAATTTGGTTTCTTTATCCGAAAGTGCACTTATCTGTGCCAGCAAACTTTGGTTTTTCTGTCTTGTTTTTCGGGCATTTCGTATCAGTAAAAACAAGATAAAAAGTACGATCACAAAACCGGCAATGCTTCCGATCAAGATAAAACGCATTTTCTGAATTTCAACTTTTTGCGCCAATAATTGCTTTTCTTTTTCGACTGTTTCGTAGCGGATTTTCAGCATACTGACTTCTTTGGTGTATTCGGCAGAAGTTAACGAATCGTTTTTTTCCATTACCTGTTTGTATAGTTCGGCTGATTCTTTGTAGTTTTTTAAAAGGAAAAGAATCTCCGCTTTGAATTTTAAAATGTCAAGCAGGGCTATTTGATGATCGCCTGGTTTATAATCTTCAATAATCAAATTCAGGCAATAGAGCGCTTTGGAATAGTCTTTTGTGCCTTTGTAATAAAGATATTTCACCTTATTATGTTGAATTTGGAACATAGGAGTCCAGTCGCTGCCGGCATACAAATCAATACGGTTGATATATTTTTTTGCCGTTTCGTAATCATCAAGAGACATGTAGGCTTCTGCTAGAAAACAAAAACACTGCACTTTATACAATACAATAAATTGCTCCATATCGCTTTTTCTGTCTGCTTTTGCAAAATTGATTTCACATTGATCGATATATTTCAAAAAATCAATGGCATGCTCTAAAGCCTCATCGTATTTCTTAAAATCCAGTTCCATGAGAATGATCTGGGTATAAAAATCCATAATAACGCCGTGCTTATCCGGAAATTTTAAAATGTGTTTTAATCCCTCTTTGTAAAAATAGTGAGCATCTTCCGGTTGTTTGATCGCCACATAAAGTTCGCCTAAAGCCATGCAACTATACACCATCGGCGCGGGGGCATTGATTGTTTTTGCTTCTTCGTAGGCCTTTTTTGCCCGGGACAAAGCTTCGCTGCTCCGTCCCTGCCTCGAAAGTGAAAGAACCACATAATATTCCACTCCAAACTGAAACAAATAACTTTTGCACTGCCTCAAAAAGGGGATTCTTTTTTCGGCATAGGCAATCAATGTATCTGCCTGCTGGCTGTTATAATACATTTCTACTTTGGAGACAATCGCCTGACATTGCGAAACAGAATCTTTTTGTTTTATAGCCTCTTTTTCAAACAAATCTAAATACCGAAACGTACTATCCGAATTTGTTAAAGTAAAAGCCCAATACAATTTGCGCAAAGTTTGCAGTTTGTTTTTTCCTTCGGTATGCGGTAATTGGGCTCTCAGGCTGTCGGTTTTTTGAATTTGCGAAAATAAAGTAGTATTAAAAAAGGAGAAAAATAACAAAAAAAGTAAAGTCTGTTTCATTCTTTGATGTTTTGGATTAAATAAATGATTGGAGGGTAAAAAAATATTCAGTTGATTGTAAAGAAATTCCAAATATGGCCAATCCGGTTTCCAAATGAATTCCGGCTGTCCAAAAGTTAAACGCAGGTTCTTTTTTCAATTTATATCGTTTTTTTATACTGGAAAGCAACAAGTTCCAAATATGGCGAATTGTTTTCCAAATATGGCGAATTGTTTTTTAAGCTAAAAAATACTTTCGCACAAAAAACAGACGTGTCAAAAATTAATTTCACACAAGGCAACTTCATTCCTTCTGGAAATTGATTTTTTTGCCAAATATAGAAAAAAAGGGCTGTACTAAAAAATGAGATTGGGTTAATAGAAAAACCTTTTTAATAGCCTTTCCAAAACAAAAATGAAAAATCCATGAATTACAAATTGATTCACCGTCCCAATCCCAAAGACCGGAGCAAAGGCAAGTACTACGCCATTCCTATAAACCAGGGGCGGGTAAAGCATGCCGATATCTTAAAGGAAATTGTAAACAGTTCCTCGGTTTCGCGGGGCAATGCGGCAAACGTCATGGAAAGCCTGCTCGAAATCGTTGCCAAGCATTTGTTCGAAGGCAAAAGCGTAAGTATCGGTGAATTCGGAACGTTCCGTGTTTCGTTTTCGAGCCACGGAATCGACCATCCCGCGCTATTCAGCAAAAAAATGATCAACGGGATGAAAGTGGTGTTCACGATGAGCGTAGATATGAAAAAACAACTCAAAGCCATGCCTTTAGAAGAGGGTGAAGGGTAAAAGACTAATGGTAAAGGGTGAACGGTAAGGGAAGAAACTGTGGAAGTGAGTGCACAATTTTTTCTGATTTTAAATAACCAACTCAACAAAAAAGAATAGTAACCATTAAAAAAAATAAAATCAATGAAAAAACAAATTCTACTTTTAACACTACTTGTTGCACTCCTCTTAGCAGGCATACAGCTAAAAGCTCAAACCTGGCCTCCTTCCGGAATGCCGGGAGATGGACAATCCGAAACCACTGCTTGGCAAATACGCGACACTGCCGACCTGGCTGCCTTGGCACGCTTGGTAAACGACGGAGAATCTTGTGCAGCCACCTATTTTAAACTTACGGCCGATTTGGACCTCTCCGGCTGGGATATGGGCGATGCTGCGGGCTGGAAACCCATAGGTTACTGGAACAGCGACAGCGACAAAAAACCGTTCCGGGGCAAATTCGACGGGAATGGGAAAACCATCAGCGGCTTACACATCAACCGCCCCAATGAATGCAGTACCGGACTTTTCAGTTACCTTGAAAACGGCGCCGAAGTGCGCAACCTCACGTTGTGGGGCGAAAGTATTGCCTGCGGCAGGGACCATTCAAGCGGTAGTATTTATGCAGGCGGCGTTGCGGGCAAGGCTACTTGTAATGCTGGTATCGATCCTATTGTAATCAGCAACTGCCATAACCATATTCCCATTTCCGGCGGCAAAGGATCCTACTCCAGTAGCGGCGGCATCATCGGAAATTCAGAGGGAAGCGGCACGCTCAGCATTACTTTTTGCAGCAACAGTGGCACCGTGACGGCAGATGGGAGTATTATTTCCTATACCGGCGGTATTTCAGGTTCAAATTACGGAACAATACACCTTGTTTCCTGCAACAATAGCGGAACTATTGCAGGGGGGAATGGCACTATCTCCTACAACGGCGGCATCGTCGGCAGAGGGGCCGGACAAGGGTCCGGTACGTTTCGTATTACTTCTTGCATCAACAGCGGCGCCGTTGCGGCCGATAGGGCTAGCAACTCTTACATTGGCGGTATCATCGGCAGAGGGGCCGCATACGGCCCGGGAACGTTGAATATTACTTCCTGCAGCAACAAAGGAAGTGTTATAGGGGGACAAGCTATCTCCTATACCGGCGGCATCATCGGTTATGGTGAAGGCGTCGGTAGCGCCGGCGATGGCACGCTCAGCATTACTTCCTGCAGTAACACAGGAAGTATTACAGTACCGGGAACCATTGCCCACACCGGCGGAATCATCGGATACGGCACTGGGAATAACCTGTTTTCTTACATCGGCACAGTCAATATTTCCAACTGTTATGCCGTGTGCAGCCTTACCGCCCGCGATAGCATCGGCGGAATTACGGGTTTCTCGGATGTAGCCGCAGCCAATTCCCGTATTCGTATTGATAGCTGTTATTTTGCCGGAAATATTACAACCGGAAAAACAAATCCCATCGCTTTGGGCAATATTTTGGGGTATTTTACTATTAATAACCCAAGCAAACTTACGCTAACCAAAAATTATTACGATAGCGATCTCAACCAAAATAATTACAAAGGGATCGGCAATAAAGCCATAGAAGAACAAACCGGCGCTGCCGGCAAACCCACCCTCGAAATGCAGCAGCAGGCTACCTTTTCCTGGTCTATTGCCAACACTACCGACCATAGCAACGTCTGGAATATTTGGGAAGGGAAATCTTACCCCTACTTCCAATACCAAAGCGCTCCGGTATGGAATGTCGTAGCCGGCGGCGGCACAAACATAGCCTTTGAGTTGCGCAATGCCGCCGATAGCGTGGTGGTGTATAAAGACGGTACCAAAGTTGCTGCTTCGGGCGCTTTAGCATCCGGGCCCGGAAATATCACTTACCTGTATACTTCAAGCGATATCTTGAATTTGGTTGTTTATGAACCCGGCAAAAGCTTTTCCTATCCTGTCAGAGGAGACAAAAAACACACCATCACCGCCAAAAGCAGCTCCAACGGAACCATTACGCCCGCCGGCAACATCATGCTGCCTGACGGCGGTAATCAGAGATTTACCTTTGCAGCCAACAACGGCTACCAAATCGAATTCCTATTGGTAGACGGCGTAAATATACCGGATTCCATTGCGGGCGGCAGCTATACTTTCGAAAACATAACCGCAAACCATACCATCAGGGTCGTCACGGATGGTTCGATTTTCTGTTTCGGCGAGGGTAGTGAACAAGACCCTTTCCAGATTTGCGATACGGCAACCTTGGCTACGCTTGCCCGTTTGGTAAACGACGGAGAACCGTTTGCCGGCACCTATTTTAAACTTACGGCCGATTTGGACATCTCCGGCTGGAATACGGGCGATGCCGCAGGCTGGAAAGCCATAGGTTACTGGAACAGCGACAGCGACAAAAAACCGTTCCGCGGCAAATTCGACGGAAACGGGAAAAGCATCAGCGGCTTACGCATCAACCGCCCCGATGAACACAGTGCAGGACTTTTCGGTTATCTCGAAAACGGCGCCCAAATACGCAATCTCACCCTGTACGGCGACAGTATTGCCTGCGGTAGAAACCTGAGCACGGGCTATGTGTATGCCGCAGGCATAGCAGGCTATGCCTATGGCTCTATAGGATCCGGTTCTTATTCCATTACGATCAGCGGCTGCCATAACCATATTCCCATTTATGGCGGCAAAGGAGAGCGTTCTTTTACCGGCGGCATTATCGGGTATGGTTATTGTAATGCTACCGAAACCGGAATCGGCACCATGAATATTGCTTTATGCAGCAACAGCGGAGCCATCACAGGAGGTACGGCTGCCGACTCTCACACCGGCGGTATTACCGGCTTTGCTAATAGCTCCGGCTATGGTAATGCCACAGGGATAATAAGCATTGTTTCGTGCATAAATAGCGGAACGGTTACGGGAGGTAAAGGAACCAGGTCTCATACCGGCGGCATCGCCGGAATCAGTTATGGCATCGGTTCTGCTAATCCATTCGGTTCTACAACCGATATCGGAACCGGAACAATAAACATTACTTCGTGCAGCAACAGCGGAACGGTTATGGGGAGGGGAGACTACTCATACACCGGCGGCATCAGCGGTACCGGTGAAGGCTATGGCTCCTACGACAGTGGTGGCTACGGCTTTAGCTTTTGCATCGGTAAAATGCATATTACTTCGTGCAGCAACAGCGGGGCTGTTACGGGAAATGGAGCCACTGCCTATACCGGAGGCATCATCGGTACAGGAAAAGGCGCCGGATATGGCTACGAAAACGGATCCGGAATAGCAAGTATTACTTCGTGCAGCAATAGCGGAATTATTACGGGAAACGGAACCGATGATGTCCGCACCGGCGGTATCATCGGCGATGGTTACGGATCCTTTACCGGTACCCTGGCCCTTGCGTCGTGCAGCAATACAGGAACTGTTACGGGGGGTAAGGTCGCCTATTCTTATACCGGCGGCATTACCGGCTACGGATATGGCCAAGGAACAGTACGGATCTCTAATAGTTATGCCGTGTGCAATATTACCGACAGGGATAATATCGGCGGCATTATGGGCTACTCGAATGCCGGTTCCGATAATTCCCATATTTCTATCGATAGTTGTTACTTTGCCGGCGGCATCACAGCCACGGCATCCACTCCCACAACGACCGGCAATATTCTCGGGCGTTTTACAATATATCATCCCAACAACCTTACGTTGACCAAAAACTATTATGATAACGATCTGAATCTTAATAATTACAAAGGGATCGGCAATAAAGGCCCAAGCGAGCAAAATGGAACCACAGGCAAACCCACGGCCGAAATGAAGCAACAAGCTACTTTTGCATGGGATTTTACCAATATATGGAAAATGTGTCCCGATGCTTACCCCGTTTTCTTATGGGAAAATTGTTCTTCGCCGGCTACTTATACCATTGCGGCGTCAGCCGATGCCAACGGCAGCATTTCGCCCGGCGGAAACGTGAGCGTGCTTCACGGCGATAACCAACAGTTTACCTTTACGCCCAACACCGGCTACCAAATTGATTCAATTTTAGTGGATGGGGTAAATGTTCCGGATTCCATTGCCGGCGGAAGCTATACATTTGTCAATGTAGCGGCAGCGCATAGTATCAGGGTAGTTTTTGAACGCATTCCGTATATTATTGTTGCCACCAGCGATGCCAACGGCAGCATTTCGCCCAACGGCAATGTAAGCGTGCTTCACGGCGATAACCAAGCGTTTACCTTTACGCCTAACACCGGCTACCGTATTTTGCAGGTGCTGATGGACGGCACCAACAATCCGGCAGCGGTAACGGCAGGCAGCTATACTTTTAGCAATGTGACGGAAAACCACACCCTTGCGGTAAGCTACGAGCGTATTCCGTACACCATTGAAGCGTCAGCCGGTGCCAACGGCAGCATTTCACCCAACGGCAATGTGACGGTGCTTCACGGCGATAACCAAGCGTTTACCTTTACGCCTAACACCGGCTACCGTATTTTGCAGGTGCTGGTGGACGGCACCAACAATCCGGCGGCGGTAACGGCAGGCAGCTACACCTTTAGCAATGTGACGGCAAACCACACGATTGCGGTAAGCTACGAGCGTATTCCGTACACCATTGCGGCATCGGCCGGCACAGGCGGTACTATTTCGCCCAACGGCAACGTAACCGTGCTTCACGGCGATAACCAAATGTTTGCCTTTACGCCCAACACCGGTTACCGTATTTTGCAAGTGCTGGTGGACGGTGTTAATAACCCGGCAGCGGTAACGGCAGGCAGTTATACCTTTAGTAATGTAACGGCAAACCATACGATTGCGGTAAGCTACGAAAAGATTCCGTATATCATTGCGGCAAGCAGCGGCGCCAACGGAAGCATTTCACCCAACGGCAATGTTACGGTGCTTCACGGCGATAACCAGGCGTTTACCTTTTCTCCCAACACCGGTTACCGTATTTTGCAGGTGCTGGTAGACGGTGTTAATAACCCGGCAGCCGTAACGGCAGGCAGTTATACCTTTAGCAATGTAACGGCAAACCATACGATTGCGGTAAGCTACGAGCGCATCCTGTACACCATTGCGGCATCGGCCGGCACAGGCGGTACCATTTCGCCCAACGGCAACATTACCGTGCTTCACGGCGATAACCAATCGTTTACCTTTACGCCTGACGCACATTACAAAGTGTTCCGCGTGTTTGTGGACGGCCAATGGGTTGCCGGAGAGGTGCCCTCGTACACGCTTACCAACATAACGGCAAACCATACCATTCATGTGGACTTTACCATTATCAAACACGCTATTGTGGCAAGCGTAAGCGGTGGAAACGGTACCATTTCGCCCGAAGGCAATGTGATGGTAAACGAAGGCGGAACCGCCATTTTCAACATCACTCCCAATGCCAATTACAAAGTAAAGGAGGTGTTGGTCGACGGCGTTGGCGTGGGCGCGGTAAGCACGTATTTATTCAGTAACGTAACCGGAGACCATACCATAGCGGCAAGTTTCGAACGCAGGCAATACAGCATCACGGCCAGCTGCAATACGGGCGGCAGTATCACGCCGACGGGCAACACGGTGGTGAATGCCGGCGACGACAAGATTTACGTAATTGCGCCCAATGCCGGTTACAAAATCAAAGATGTGCTGGTGGATGGTGTAGGCGTAGGAGCCGTTACGGCTTATACGTTTGCCAATGTGCAAACCAACCATAGCATTGAGGCGCAGTTTGAGAAAATCGTCGGGCTTGGCGAAGCGGCTACTGCGGCCTTGAAAGTCTACCCCAACCCAACCACCGGCGAATTGAAAATTGAAAATGGAAAATGGAAAGTGGACAAGGTGGAAATCTTTACGCTAACCGGGCAAAGGGTGTTCAAAACCACCGAAACAGAATTCAGCATTGCCCATTTGCCGGCAGGGATGTACATCCTGAAAGTCGACGGAAAAACGGTAAACGTTGTAAAAACAAATAATTAATGTAACGGGTAAATTACCGGTATGAAGCGCCGCCTGAAACTGTTTTTCCGGGCGGCGCTTTGCCGTTTAGCCAGTTACATCCTCCCCACCCGGTTTAACATTTTTTTAAAATTATAACACCGGTTACACTGTAAGTAAAAACAATTCCATAGCTTTGCTTTGTTTATATTTGCCTCTATGAAACGCTGGATCGAACTTTTTATACCGCCCCGCCAATGGAAAGCTCCGGTGTTTCTGGCATTGGGGGTGATTGGCGGTATGGTGGTTTATCTGTTTTATGTTTCACGGGCCAGCTCTTATCTTTCCGACGAACCGGAAACCTGCGTCAATTGCCATGTGATGGCGCCTTTTTACGCCACCTATGCGCACAGTTCACACCGCAATGTGACAAACTGCAACGACTGCCACGTACCGCATAACAATGTGATCAACAAATATTTTTTTAAAGCCAAGGACGGTACTTACCATTCGACCATTTTTACGATGGGAACCGAACCGCAGGTGATCCGCATACATGAAGCCGGAACCAATGTGGTGATGGAAAATTGCCGCCGTTGCCATTATGATTTGAATGAAAACGTGAAAACCACCGGGATTACCCAAATGGATAAAAATCATGGAAAAGGGAAACTGTGTTGGGATTGCCACCGCGAAGTGCCTCACGGGCGGTCAACCAGCCTGTCGGCAACGCCCAATGCACGGGTTCCGTTGCCCAAATCACCCGTTCCGGATTGGATGAAGCGGCAGATTTCGCCAATTAAAAATTAAAAATGAAGAATTAAAAGATATAAGTAAACCCGTTGACGAGTAAACTACTTTTTAATTGAAAATTGAAAGTGAGGTTTGGTAACGGGTGACGAGTAAACTAGTTTTAATTGCAGAAGGCAGAAAGGATAAAGCAGAAGGCATTTCAATTGAAAATGTAGAATTGAAAATTGAAAGTGAACTTTTTTATGGCAAGTAAACGAACAACAATCTTTGCCCCGTTCACCTTGCGCCATGTACCTTGAACCCTTAACCCACTTCACCCTTCACTGTTCACATTTCACCCTAAACAATTCAACAACTCAACGATTAAACAATTCAACACCCCCTTCACCCTATGCGATTAAAACAACCTATTATTAGATTATATTACCCTATTCAATTCGAACGAAACACAACCCCATTTCATAAACAATTCAACAAATAAACAGTTCAACAACTCAACGATTCAACACCTCAACAATCATCATCATGAGAAAGATCAGCGAAATCACCAAACAGAAACCCTACATCGCCTGGTTATTCTTTTTAGCCACCCTGGCCATTGTCTTTTTACTGGGCCTGTTTGCCTCCAATGTTATGGAACGCCGGACGGAAGCCCTTTATATCGACAAGCCCAAAACCGAAATCAAACCTTTTGAGTCGCGGAACGAAGTTTGGGCCGAGAATTATCCCACGGAGTTTGAAACCTATTACCAAACGGCCGATACGTCCTTTGCCAGTTATGCAGGCGGCGGGAAAATGCGCGATATGCTGGCGGAAGATCCGCGTTTGGTGGTTTTATGGGCCGGATACGCCTTTTCGAAAGATTATGCGCAAGGCCGGGGACATTTCTATGCGGTGGAAGACGTCAGAAATACCTTGCGTACCGGAGCTCCGATGCACGATAACGAAGGGCCGCAACCCACTACCTGCTGGACGTGCAAAAGCCCCGACGTTCCCCGGGTGATGAACCGCGACGGGATTAACTCCTTTTTCACCGGCCAATGGGCGCGTTTGGGAAATGAAATCGTCAACCCCATCGGTTGCGCGGATTGCCACGATCCCCAAACGACGGATTTGGTGATTACCCGCCCTCATCTGGTGGAAGCTTACAAAGCTTGTTTCGGCAAAGATATTGCCGATGCCACGCACAACGAAATGCGGTCGCTCGTCTGCGCCCAATGCCATGTAGAATATTATTTCGATAAAAAACGGGTGGAAGGCGCTTCTTTTGTCAAGTTGCCCTGGGATGAAGGAATCACGGTCGAAAAGATGGAAGCGTACTACGACAACATTGCCTTTACCGATTTTGTGCACGGATTGAGTAAAACGCCTATTTTGAAGGCACAGCATCCGGATTTCGAATTGTTTTCCATGGGCGTACACAGCCAACGGGGCGTTTCATGCGCCGATTGCCACATGCCTTACAAGCGCATCGGCAGTCAAAAGTTTTCGGATCACAAAATCCAAAGCCCGCTGAACAATGTGGCTAACTCCTGCCAGGTTTGCCACCGCGAAGAAACTGCGACCCTGGTTGCCAATGTAAACGAACGCCAGCAAAAAGTGGCCGAAGTGCGCCTGGAATTGGAAGATTTATTGGTAAAAGCCCACGTAGAAGCTAAACTGGCCTGGGATAAAGGCGCCACCGAAACGCAAATGAAACCCATTTTGAATTTTATCCGCCAGGCGCAATGGCGTTGGGATTTTGTAGCCGCTTCTCACGGCGGGTCGTTTCATGCGCCGCTGGAATCCGCACGGATTTTGTCGAACGGATTGGTCAAAGTCCAAAATGCGCGCGTGCAAATGGCCACGCTCTTGTCGCAGTTGGGATACACAGCAGCCGTAAACTATCCTGATATTTCCTCCAAAGCCAAAGCTCAAAAGTACATTGGGCTGGATATGGATAAAGAACGCGCCGCCAAAGCCGAATTTCAACGTACCGTGATTCCCCGCTGGCTCGACGAAGCCAAACAAAAAGGCCTGGTGTACGAAAAGAAGAAAGGCTGAGAACGGTTTTAATAACTCGTAATTGTTGTTTGTGTATGCCCTCCGGGCAAACGGATGTTTTTTTTACATTCTATTGATGTATAAGGCCTACGGCCTAGATCTGTTTTTCCAAATATTGGCTACGGTTTACATTCGTTTTTTAGCATTCCAATTGATGTATAAGGCATACGTCCTTATATAAATTTTCTTTAAAACGGGACTACAGGTATTCGCATGCTTTGCAATATCGATTCACCCATTAAATTTTTTACTGCAAACTCGTGTACAAAAGAGTATTCCGTTTTATCTTATGCAGAAATATCCAAATTTTTATTTCGGGCTTTAAAATTCATTTTGATTTTGTACCTTTGCGCTCCTTTTGGCTCCGTAGTTTAATGGATAGAATAAGTGATTCCGGTTCATTTGGTACAGGTTCGATTCCTGTCGGGGCTACCAAAAAAAACAACAATCCGCTGTAAATGATTTTGTTCCGTCGCTTTCTCCTCAGTTACCTTTAGATGGAAATTACCAATCGTTTATTGGCATGGTACGGGGCATCGCAACGCGATTTGCCTTGGCGGCACACTAAAGATCCTTACAAAATCTGGCTTTCGGAAATTATCATGCAACAAACCCGTGTTGCCCAAGGCTTGGATTATTACAACCGCTTTGTAAGTACTTTCCCTACCGTTTTTGATTTGGCCTCAGCCGATGAGCAGGAAGTTTTAAAGCTCTGGCAAGGCTTGGGATATTACAGCCGCGCCCGGAACCTGCATTTTACCGCAAAAGAAATCGTAACAAAGTATGGAGGAAAATTCCCGGGAACCTATGCCGGACTTTTAAAACTGAAAGGCGTGGGCGCTTACACGGCAGCCGCTATTTCTTCCATTGCTTTCGGCGAAGTACAACCGGTGGTAGACGGCAACGTGATGCGGGTTATGACGCGCTTGTTCGCCATCCACGAACCCATCGATTCGGTTCAGGGGAAAAAAATGATCCATCAGGCGGCTTGTGAGCTGATCGACCCGAAACAGCCCGATATATTCAATCAGGCCATCATGGATTTCGGGGCGCTGCAATGCACGCCAGGCAATCCGAACTGCGGCGATTGTGTTTTGCAGGATTTCTGTTTGGCTTTGGAACGGAAACAGGTTTCATCCCTGCCGGTAAAAAAAGGGAAAACACAGGTTCGCGACCGGTATTTTTATTATTTCTTTTTCCAAATCGCTGAAAAAGGGGAAACTTATTGCCTCTTAAACAAGCGCCAAGCCGGCGATATCTGGCAGAATTTGTTCGATTTTCCTTTGTTGGAAAGTCCAACGGCATTAAGCGAAGCGGAAATTCTCCACTCGCCGCTGCTAAAAAATCTTACCAAAGGCGTCCGTTGGGAAGTCAAGGGTGTTTCAAAAGAATATCTGCATAAACTTTCGCATCAGAATATACGGGCTACGTTTATCTGCCTGGCTGCCGGTATCCCGAATTTGGACGGAACCGCTTACCAACTAGTTTCAGGGAAGGATATGGAACAATTTCCCATCCCCAAACTGATTGACAATTACCTTACCGCCCGGTCAAAAGTCACTGCCCCCAAACTTTTTTAAAAGGAATATTTTAACCGGAGGAATCCCAGCCAGGATTGCATCGTCCCCAGGTTGGACTGCCCAATCGTCGTAAAATATTGGGTAATCAACGAAAAATCCAAGTTTTCGAGAACGGAAAAATCCAGGGAAAGGCCGGCATAACAGGATTTTATTTCCACAAAATACATCCCGGATAATGCGGCCGACAAGCGCGGCGTAACGGGATAGGTCGCTTGCCCGAAAATGCTCCAATTGCAAACGGAAAGGTATTTGGCCGATAACGGGGCCGTGTAAAGGCTCAGCAAGCCGTTCGCCGAAAATTTACCGCCTACGTTGTTGTACAAAACTTCGGTTTGCAACATCAACGAATTTTTAAACAGGTAATCGAATCCCAGCGAAAAAGCAAGGGTTCCGGTGGTGTCGGAAAAATGTTTTACAGGCTGAAAATAGGAAAACTCGCCCCGGAAATTCAATCCCTTGAAATCGCCGCTCCAGGCACCTCCCAGCACGTAATCGGACTGGGTATAAATTCCTGCGATCAACTGGTAATCGAAATTTTTCCAATTCCAGTGATGCAACAGGGCTGCCGTTACTTTTTCAAAATGGTCAACCGAAGCCGCCAGCTCGGTGTAAGCGGTTTCGTTGTGGTAATAGGTTCCACGGAATGCGTCGCAGCCGGGGCGTTCTACATAATCAAAATCGAAATAGGAATAGGTATTGAAAATATCGTCGGGATTCCACACAAAATTCTGCCCCCAATTGATCCGCTGCCGTCCGAGTTTGAGGTTCCACTTGTCTTTTTCAAATGTAACAAACAGGCGGTCGAGCGAAGTATTTAACAAGGCATTTTTGGAATTGACCAGATTCCATGATAAATCGGCCCAGCCTTTGTCGAAATCAATGCTTTCGGCATAACCGGGTTGTTCTACAATGTTCCCCACAATCAAGCGGTTACGCATGCCGGCATCCAACCGCCAATGATCATTGGCCTGCCAACCCAGATTGAAACGGTTGTGCAGCAAATTTTCCCATAAGGTCGCGGTATCGGGATTTTGCAAAATAACCGACGGCATATCGCTGACATAACCCGAAAATTCAAACTTCTTCGGATTGTCCTGTGCTACCGAACTATACGCAATCAAGCAAAAAACAAAGATCAATAAAAGCGGTTTCATCGGTTTTTCTTTGTGGTTTCTCATTCTACATTTATGAGATTGTTGTTTCGCTGAGCTCTCTGAGACTTTTCGCTGAGGGCCTCTGAGATCGAATTTATGCTCCCCAGCGTTGCTCTGTGACTTCTCATTTAGACTCAGCGTAATCTTAATTTCGCTGAAGGCCGCTGAGATCGAATTTATGCTCCTCAGCGTTGCTCAGTGATTTCTCATTTACACTCAGCGTAATCTTTGTTTCGCTGAGATCGTGTTTACGTTTTTCAATAATCGATATTCTATGCTGTCCGGTTTACCCAAAATTTCACCACGATATGGCTTTGTCATCATTGATTTCTTTTACAAAGATTCCGCCACTACGTGGCTTGCTTGGTTCGTTTCTTTTTTTTTCTACAAAGATGTCGTGCCTACGGCACTGATTCAAAACGTTTCTATTTATAAGCAAACGCTCTAACACAACGCTTCTCCGAAAAACATAAAGATTCACAGCGCTCATTCCTGTGAAAGGGTATTATTTTGTAATATCACTTACAACCCTTCCGTCTTCCAATGTAATGATGCGCTTGGCCTTTGCCATAATCCGCGGATCGTGGGTTGAAAAAACAAACGTAACGTGTTCTTGTGTATTCAGTTGCTCCATCATCTCCAACAGGTTCTCAGCCGATTTACTGTCGAGATTGGCCGTAGGCTCGTCGGCAAGAATAAATTTGGGTTTCGAAGCCAGCGCCCGCGCAACCGCCACACGCTGTTGTTGCCCTCCTGAAAGCTTTGCCGGACGGCTGTCTGCCCGGTCGGAAAGCCCGACTGCGGCAAGCAACTCCAAAGACCGTTCTTCAATTTCACCGACTTTTTTCCCTTGCAGGTCCATGATAAAAGAAACGTTTTCTTTAGCGGTTAACACCGGAATCAGGTTGTAAGCCTGAAAAACAAAACCGATGTTGCGTAACCGGAAATCGACCAACTCCTTGGATTTCAGCTTTGAAATATCGTTCCCGTCGATAAATACGCTGCCTGAGGTAAGCGAATCCAAACCGCCGATCAAATTAAGCAAAGTCGTTTTGCCCGAACCCGAGGGGCCCACAATCGCCGTAAACTCGCCTTGAGCAATGCTAAGATTGACATCGTTTACAGCATGTACTTCGTTTTCATGGTCTTTGTATGTTTTGCACAAATTCTTTGTTTCGATCACCGACATATTGATTGTTTTTTGATTGTTTTCCAGAGAATAAAAAAGTTTACTGTTTTACCGCATCCAACGGATTTAATTTTAAGGCCTTGCGGGCGGGATAAATGGCCGATAAAATTCCGGCAACGGCAACCAGCCCCACGATTTCAGCGAACATTTTGACGTTCAATATCGGATATACAATCGATCCGAATCCGTAATCCTCAAACTGGTCTTTCAACATAAACGTAAGGTCGATTCCGCTTTTCGCCGTCAAACCGATAACACCAAGCGCCAGTACAATTCCGGCCAAACTACCGATAAAAGTGATAAACAGGGTCTCCGACATGATCATCCGGAATAGTTTCTTTTTGCTCATCCCGATACAGGCCAGCATGCCCAATTCGCGCGTACGCTCCAAAACCGCCATCAGCATGGTGTTGACAATACCGAACGAAAGCGCCAACAGGAATATGGATAAAATGATGAAATTTATCAAATTCGTCCAGGAAAGCATGATTCCCAATGCCGGCTGGATTTTATCCCAACTTTGAACCTCCAGGCCGGGCAAGCGTTTTTGCAACTCAAGAGTAGCTTTTTCACAAGCCTCCATATCTTTTACTTTGATGGCGGCTTCGTGTACGGTTCCTTCCGGCAGTCCGGCATAAGGCAGCAAATCGCTGTTCCGGACAAATACAGTACTTTCGTCAAACTGGGTATTGGTCGTTTTGAAAATACCCCCCACCCGAAAAGCCAAACTTTGTACTTCTCCGTTCACATTTTGAAAGGTAATGACCACTTTCGATTTTAACCGGACTTTTAACTTTTCGGCTGTTTTCTTGCTGAGGACAATTTGCATTTTCCCGCTTTCCGCAAAAAACGACCCACACGAATCCGGAATGGTTTTGTACAGATCGGTGGTTGCTTTCTCGTCCGCAACGTCTACCCCTTTGATGGAAACACCGGCTGCATTGACTGCCGAAGCAATCATCCCGTTGATTTTCAAGCGATAACTGGTATGTAGTACAGATGGCACGGATTTAACCTGCTGCTCCACCTCTGCACGGGAAAAATACAGCCCGATATCCTGGTTATCGTCATAGCCGGGTTTATGCACCTGGATGTACGAAAGTTCGTTGTTAATATCCGTTACGACCGTGTTTTCCATCCAACCGGCAATAAACGCCGTCATAAATGTGCCGGCAAACAGTCCGATGGCAATGGCCCCAAGCAGGGTGGCACTGCGTAGCTTGTTGCGCCAAATATTTTTCCATGCAAGGCGAAGGATCATAAATTTTATTGGATTTTTAGGTTGAAAATACAAACTGAAAAAATTTTGGAAGTCTCTACTTACCGGTTTGTTGTCTTGAGTTTCCGGATGACCCGTATGGGATAAATAACCGTCAGGGTGGTAATCAAAATAACAACAATGGCTTGGGTAACAAAAATCGAAGCCGCCGCGCTCATCGGCAGCACGGCTTCCATTCCGTATTCCAGCATGGTGGTTGCCATTTCGCCCGTTAACGGGATGGGATGCCGGCTGAAATAAACGACAATCGGGATGGTTACCACAAGCGCCGCAAAGGTTCCGGCCAACGTAAGCATCAGCAGTTCCAGTACTACGCTTTTTGCCAATCTCCCCCTTTGCATTCCCAAGGAAATAAGCATGGCAAATTCCCGCCGCCGCTCATTGGTCATCATAATGACGGTACCCAATATTCCGAAGCCCACAATCAAATACAACACAAACAGGATGATTTTCGAAAAAGCTTTGTCCGACTGCGACTGGCTCATCAACGCTTCCATGGTTACTTTCCAGCTCAGCACTTCGTATTTCGAGGTATCCACCGCCGAAGTAACTGCACTCAGGGTTTCTTTTAAATTCCGGCTGTTGTCGATCGAAATGAGGATTCCGCTGTATCCGTCGGGCATATCAATAAATGCTTGTGCTGCAGGCAACGACATATACACAAGCCCCTTGTCCATTTCCGGCGTGATTAACGAAACAATGCCACGAACCGGAAAAAGGCCTGCCGCACTTGCGCCATGATATCCCTGTCCGATCAAAGCCAGCGTATCGCCGACATTTACCTGCAAATACTCGCTTAGCCCCTTCCCTATCAAGATGCCCTGATCATTTTGAGCTAAATAATTCCCGGCCTTCAATCTTTTTGCCAAGGAAGACTTTTGGTTTTCACATTCGGGATCAACACCCACCACAGCAATCCCTTTGGTCAGTTTGGCTGCCGAAGCCAATGCAAAGGTTTCTACCCGTGGCGACATATTGGTAATATGCTCGATAGTACCAAGGCGTTTCAAGGTAGCGGAATCCATCGTCATAAAATTATCAATGACCTTGTCGTTCCAATAGCCTTTTTGATGAATTTGAACATGCCCGGTTTGCGTCCGCAGCATGTTTTCAATCATCCGGTCCCACGACCCGTTTGAAAACGACATCATGATAATGCTGAAAAAAACGGCAAAAAATACCGACGACATGGTAATCAGGGTCCGCCGGTGGTTACGCCATATATTCCGCCAGGATAATTTGAGAGTTGTAAGGTTCATGGGAGAGTGAAAGGTAAAAGGTGAAGGGTGAAGCGTGAATTGTGAACAGCGATTGTTTGCAGTTTACGGAAGACGAAACAGTGATTTCTTTGTAATTTTTTTGTTAGATTGCAATTGGCAAACAACGTTACTTCACTTTTTTCATGTTCTGTTGCGAAAAAAAGCTGTCGTCAATGGGCTTGTCGAAATCGTTCGAAAGAATGGTCATCACCGTTTTTTGGTTCGGCTTGTCGGCCGGAATCACCTCCATCCGCGAAGGCAACTTCCGGCTTCCGTACTGCTTCATATCATAGCTATTGAACGTATTCACCAAATTGCCGTCTTCGTCATAAAACTCGGTTTTTACTTCGATAAAATCGTTTTTCGAAATCCAGACAATCACTTTGCCCCAAACCACCGCCGCACTTTCTTTAGGGATCAGGATGATTTTATAGCAATCGAATTCGCGGATCTTTTCTGTTTTTTCCAGTTGGTGGGTGTAATCGTTTACCACCGACGATTGTTTTACCATATCATCGTTGGTAAAATCGCTTCCCATCCACGATTGCCCCATCACCGAAGATGACATTTTGATCATCCGGTCGATGCTGGGAACCCAATTCCACAAATCTTTTTTCCGCTTCAAAAACACCTGCCCTTTATCTTTGGCCGGCGCTGTAATCAGCGCCAACGAATAATCATCGCCTTTCGACCAGGTTTTAATTCCGATCTCGCGTGTCCAGGTAGGGCGTACAATGGTCATTTTTATTTCGGATTGCAAGGTTTTCCCTTGGCGGTTTTCATCAGCTTTGCGTACAATATCGGTTGCGCTCAGATTTTGCGCCCGCCCGCTCAAAACGGCTATAAATATGAAAAGTACCGTGTTAAAGAGATGTTTATCCATAAGATTTTTATGTTTTTCTGCGTTTTTGTTTTGTGTTTTCGTTACGGTCATTTATTTATGTCCCACGGACAAAATCGGATGTTCTTAAACACATTCTATTGATATGTAAGGCCTACGACCTATGTGGTTTCACTACTTGTTCATGCCTTACAGACAAAAATCAGATGTTTTTTTGATTATTTATTGATATGTAAGGCCTACGGCCTATGTGGTTTCACTATTTGTTCTTACAGACAAAATCAGATATTTTTTTGATTATTTATTGATATCGAAGGCCTACGGCCTATATAATTTTTGACATTTTGCTTTTCATTGGTGGGGGCGACCTACGGCTTCTGTGAATTTTCCTTGGGTTAGCAAGGTTTATTTTCCAGCTTCCGCCAGCCTTTTTTTAATAAAATCCAATACCGTACTTTTCAGTAAATCCAACGGAATCCGGGTTTGTTGCTCTCCGAACAAATAGATAACCGAAAAGCCTTTGATAATCGTCGACAGCAACAATATCTCCTGCAACGCGTTTTCTCCAAAATGTTGCCGGTAAAATTGCAGGAGGTAACCGGCTTCGGTATAGTTGTCGGACAGATTGCTCAATTCGCGGCTTACCGAAGGCTGGACGCTCAGCGCGGTATACAGTCGAAAAAAATCTTTGTAAACCTCCATATGATGGAACGTTTGTTCCAGACTGCCGATAAATTCCTGCACACTCATCTCCTTTTTGAAAATTCCGGCCGAAATCTTCTCAAAACCCGAAATCAAAATTTGCTGCAGCAAATCTTCCTTGCTACTGAAATAGGTATACAGCAGCCCTTTCGAAATTTTCGCATGCTTGGCAATTTTGTCGATGCTGGTATGAGCATACCCGTCTTCCGCAAAGAGTTCCAAAGCCGATTCCATGATCCGTTGGCGTTTCCCGGCCCTTATTGCTTCATTTTGTTCTTTGGTTCTTGGCATATTTTCATTGACTGAACGGTCAGACAAAAATAAATCATTTTTTCACTAAAATTGAAAAACACCGTCTTTTTTTCTCGCCTATTTTTTAACCCGTTTGGTTTTTAAACTTTAGGAAGTAAAATCTGTTGTAAGGAACAAGCCGTTGTTTGTATCCCGTTTCGCTCAATTTTTGTAGAATGAATTATCCGTACTTTTGCCAACGGGAAAACACTGAAAATTTATTTTGAATGAAGCCGATGATTATAAGCCTCTCCGTACTCCTTGTTATTGCTCTCTTCATTTTTTTCTACACAAAACAAAAAAAGTTCGGACGAGTCCCCAATGGCGAACGCCTGGAACGGATGAAAAAGTCATCACATTTTAAAAACGGAAAATTCCACAACCTAAGTTTCACACCCCAGTTTGCAGAAGGAGTAACGTTCGGAAAAGCTGCTCGCGAATCGCTTTTTAAAAGAGGAAAGCGACGCAAACCTTCAAGCCCAATCCCTTCCATAAAAACCAATCTGCTCGATTTATCGAAAGACCAGAATGTTTTGGTTTGGTTCGGGCATTCTTCGTATTTCATTCAAATCAACGGCAAACGTTTGTTGGTGGACCCGGTTTTCAGTAAAAATGCCTCGCCGGTTCCCGGAACCCTGAAGCCGTTTGAAGGAAGCAACATATTCACGGTTGCTGACTTACCGGACATTGATTATTTGTTTATTTCGCACGACCATTACGATCATCTGGACTACGAAACCGTGATGAAACTAAAGCCTAAAACAGCAAAAATCGTTTGCGGGCTGGGTGTCGGGGCACATTTTGAACGTTGGGGATTTAACCCCGAAAACCTGATTGAAACGGACTGGTACGAAACTCTTGCACTCGAGGACGGATTTACGGTTCACACGCTGCCTTCACGGCATTTTTCAGGGCGGGCTTTTTCAAGGAACAACACGCTTTGGCAGGCTTATCTCCTGGAAACTCCCGATATAAAACTATTTTTGGGTGGCGACAGCGGCTACGATTCGCATTTTTCCGCCATCGGCGACCAATATGGTCCCATCGACCTGGCCATCCTTGAAAACGGACAATACAACGAGCTTTGGAAGTACATCCACTCCTTGCCCGATCAAGTGTTGCAGGTTGCTGTCGATTTAAAGGCAAAACGGCTGTTTCCTGTCCATTCAGCCAAGTTTGCGCTAGCCAATCATACCTGGGACGAACCTTTGAAAAAAATAACCGAGCTGAACCGTTCGTTTCAAATTCCGTTAGTGACTCCCATGATTGGCGAAGTGGTTTATTTACGAGATGAAAACCAACCCTTTACAACGTGGTGGACAAATGTAAACTAGCAAAGCTCATGGCCTTTACCTCCCTCACCTATTACAAATTTGGGAGACGGTTTAACTAAAAAATTCTGTTTGTTTTTTATCAATACTCAAAAACAACCGTATTACAGATCTTCTTAAACAAACGGTTCCCCCTCCAAAACAAAAAACCCGATCAAAACCGAAGTTCGAACCGGGTTTTCAACCAACAAAAATCAGCTACTGCTGCTTAAATTACCGCTGTTAGCGGTGTTCCAACGTAATAGGGTCCAACGTTGTAACGGAACCGTTGGTTACTGTGATTCCTGGAACCTCATGATCGAGGTAGTCTGTGGTGTCGTTGGCATCGATCCATATTTTCCAGGCTGAACTTTCCGGCAAGCCCGATATCCTGAAAAATCCGTCGGCTTGGGGAAAAGCCAGGGTGCTATCGGTGCCGAGTATCGCCCAGACAGCCGCATGAGCTTCCGGAGGCAATACCGTACCTTCAATAGTTCCGCCCAACGCTTCGCTATATGCACGAAGAACCGGTTTCAGTTTGTATTTTCCCGATCCGGTTTTTAATATGGAACGCGAAGCATCAAAATCAATCCATACCCGGTACACAACACCCGGAACCAAGGTGGCATTCAGCTTCACTTTCAATCCGCTTTCCTCAGCAGAAGGTGTTTCGAGCGGATAGGTAACCCCATTATCAACAATGGTGCTGTTGGAGCCTAAAATCAAACGGATTTGGGTTATCTTTCCCGATGCAAAATCTTGATTAACAAGCAATGTATCGATTCCGTTTTGGAAATCAAGCAAATTGTAAATACCCGGCACCAAAAGCGGTATTTCGTGCCAACCTGAATTTTCATCATCGGAAGTATGAATTGAAATAGCGCGGAGATCAATATTCACGGCATCGTATTGGGCCGGCGCATCCGTTAAACGGACTTGCAAACGGGCGTTTCCCGTTGTGGGATTGTCGTCTTTGCAACCGAATGCAAATAACATTACAAATGCTAAAAGGACTGCTAAGCGGTTTACTTTCATAGTGCTTTGTTTTGATTTGGTTTATACTAGTAAACTGTTTTTTCTGAAATGATAAAAAACTTCATGAAGTTTTAACAAAACGCAAAAATACACATGATATTTTTAGTTTTTTCTGTATAAAGCCCGCTTATGAATTAAACTAACCTTAAGATTTTATTTTTCAATCGATTAAAACGGAGTTAAAAAAGTGTTAATCAATCATTTTCAGCATTTTGGGGATTTTATTTTCCTGAAGACTCTATTTTCTGATAAATCACCCCCCTTTTGAATCAAAATAAGGTTTACAAATGTGAACATCTTGCGAACACACATCAAATCAAGTGCCTGCTACCCGTATCCGGATCTGAACAAAACGACATTCCGCCTGTTCTAATCGTCGTTATTTTTGATTCATTATTTTAATCTTCTTGTTATGAACATTCGCCTTTTCCCTGCCAGCCAACGTGGCCATGCCAACCATGGTTGGTTGGATACCTATCATTCTTTCAGTTTCGCGGATTGGTACGATCCCGAAATGATCCATTTTGGAGCCTTGCGCGTACTCAACGACGACACCATTGATTCCGGCGAAGGTTTTGGAATGCATCCCCATGAAAATATGGAAATTGTGACCATTCCGCTGCAAGGAGCCTTGGAACACAAAGATTCTACCGGAACCCATGGAATTATTAACACGGGCGACGTACAAATCATGAGTGCCGGAAGCGGAATCCGGCATTCGGAATTCAATCCGTCGCAAAAGGAACCCAGTAGTTTGCTGCAAATTTGGGTTTTCCCGAAAGTGCGGAATATTGATCCCCGTTACGACCAGAAATATTTTGATCCTTCGGCCCGGAAAAACAAATGGCAATTGCTGGTAAGTCCCGACAAGGAAAGCGGCGGATTGTGGATCAATCAAAATGCTGTTTTCTCGCGCGTAACGTTGGATGTCAACGAGCAAATCACGTATAACAACTACTTCCCGGGAAATGGTGTCTACCTTTTTGTGATCGACGGAAGTGTGGAAGTAAACGGACAAGTGTTGAACGCAAAAGATGCGCTGGGCATCAGTGACAGCCATTCATTCAACATGAAAGCGAACGGAAAGGCTGATGTGTTGGCCATCGAAATCCCGATGAACAATTAAAGCGTAAGGTTTTCTCTTCGCCTTGCGAGAGGCACCGAAGCAAATCAAAAAATGATGCGGTTTAGTAAGAAAATAGATCGATTTGGTTTTTCGTTTCTATAAACAAAAATGCCCTCTCTTGTCCGGAAAGGGCATTTTTATTTAGATAACAAGACATACAAGCATCAAAACTGCTTGTAATGTCCAGATTGGTCTTAACTATCCGACGGAATCACTAACGCGGAGCTTCATCTTCGCTGAGAGTCCCCTTTAATTGGGCTTTCAAGGAATGAATCAAATCCTCCTGAGTCGTTACAAGTTTTTGAAGCGCTTTGATAATCTCATCTTTCTCGGTACTTCGTTTGCCGTAAGACGGTCGACCTTCTCTTACCTGAGAATCCGGATTTTCATCTTCTCCCTGCGAAGGATATGGGCGTTCAACCGGTTCCCGAAGCATATCGCCTTCGCCGGTGACAACCCACTCGATGCTTAAATCGAGGAAAATCGTAGATAATATTTTAAGGTTATCGGACGTAATGTTGTTTCCGGCTTTCAAAAAACCGTTGGATAATCCCGTTTTCTTGGAAAAATCATATTGACTAATTTCTTTATAGTCAAGGTACTGAAGTATGCGTTCTTTGGCTGTCAAAGGATAATAGATTAAATTTTAATAATAATGAAATTTCTCCCGTTTTGTTCAGTGATATTGCAAAAATACCAAATTATCTGAGAATTGTTTCAAAAAATGCAACTAAAATAAAGTGGAGCAGCAAAACCCGTAATCCAAGCAGGATGTGCACGGCTTAACAACAGAATATTGCTAAAACAGAATTCCCCTCCCAAGAAAAAGCTCAATTTCACTCATTGAATTATCTCACAAATTGGAATATGCAAATATCATTGCATCAAAGACAAATCAAAACTCTGGTGAATCATTTCGCTTTTATTGTCGTAAATGTTATATCCTGCTCATCTCCAAACCCAACGGTGGTGTTTTGGATACTATAATAAACCCATCCGGATGCATTTATTATTGAAAATATCTTTATTTCATTTTTCAAGCTGCCTAATTCGGAACGAAGTGGGAGTTCAATGTTGTTGCTTCCGGAAAAACGAGTCAAATAGTTGTATGTCGCATCCATAAGCTGTTCTTCATCAACTTGATACTTCGATCTCATTGAATATGCTAATCCGCTAGGTCCTATGGACTCCAAGGTCATTATAAGTTGTACGTCAAAAGGCTTTTCCGTAAAAATGTTAGGAATTTTCACTTCAGACTCGCTGAGTTCTCCAAGCTTGCAGTGGGCCCCATGAAATGCATGAAATTGACGAACATCTTTCAAGCTTGATTCAATAGCAGCCTTCGAAAAAAAAGATGCTTCAACTTGTTTCAGTATTTTTTCGAAAGCCGGATCATTGAGCTCTTTTTTTAAAATATTACTCACTTTCGTGCAAAATTTCTCTATTTCTTTCCAATTTACAAGTTCAAGAAAAACGCCCTGTTTATCCGTTTTATATATGTATTTTATTGGTTGAATTTCATTCAATATCCTTCGAACGGTTTCGTTATCATCATCAATATCGAATCTCGTATAAGCCCACTCCAGCGTATACGATCTTTTCGACACATCCAGCACTTTTATCTCAAACTCAGAAGTCGTCGAACTTATGAATATCGTATCACTATCGGATACCTTTATTTTTTCCTTTAGAAGCGTATAATATCTCTTATCCCCTTTTTTCCAAAAGGCATTTACATAAACCGTTGAATCTGCAAAATTCACTTGCCCAGATGTGCTCAGAGCAATCAGCAAAAACAATATTCCAAGTAATTTAAAATTCATTGTTTTTTGAATTTGGTTAACATACAAAATCAAGCCACTACTTTTCTTTTTATCTATCGATCCAATTCATTGCTTCCGACAAAGGTTGATTTTACGGTTTCGATTTTTTTATCTTGATTAAAAACCTCAAAAACGACCGGCGTATTGGACGATTTCAGGTTTTTAAGCGGAAAGGTAATCAACACCGTGGTTTTCAGAACTTCTTCTTTTTTAACGGTGAAAACCGGATTCCCCATGATTTTTCCGCCTTCGGGCGATGCGATCTTTAATTCAACGGAAACATCTTGATGAGTTTTGTTGACCAACTGAACCGAATACACATTGCTGATGTGTTCGTTATCGTACTGCTGGAATAAGGTTCCGGGTACCCGCAAAATAGTGGCTTCCACATCGGTGCGCACGCTAAACAAATAAACGATCAATCCCAGCAAAGCCGTCAAAACCACCGAGTAAAATACAATGCGCGGATTGACTTTCAGTTTGGTTTCGTCGGCAAGGCTGCGTTGCGAAGCATAGCCGATCAGGTTTTGAGGGCGGTTGATCCGTTTCATGACCGTATTGCAAGCATCAATGCAGGCGGTGCAATTGATGCATTCGAGTTGGGTTCCATTACGAATGTCAATGCCCGTAGGGCAAACGAACTGGCAGTTACCACAATCGATGCAATCGCCTTTTCCTGACTCGGCGCGATTTTCGTTTGCTACAAAGGATGCACGTGGTTCGCCACGTTTGTAGTGATAACTGACCATGATGGAATTTTTATCCAACAACACGCCTTGCAATCGCCCGTACGGACAAACCATAATGCAAACCTGTTCACGGAACTTGGCAAATACAAAATAATGGATTCCGCTGAAAATCAGAATACCCGCCAAGGCTGACCACGAAACCGGTGCTTTATAGATAGATTTAAGATCTTCGATACCAATAATGTATGATAGCAGCGTGTTGATTACCATAAAGGAAATGCCGGCAAAAAGCGTGTGTTTCAGTGTTTTTTTCCACAATTTGGTAAATGTGAGTTTTTGTTGGTCTAAGGTACGCTGTTGGTGAGGATTGCCTTCGATGAGATATTCCAGTTGGCGGTATACGAATTCCATAAAAACCGTTTGCGGACAAACCCATCCGCAAAACAACCGCCCATACACCACCGTAAACAGCACAATAAAAACCAAGGCGGCAATCATCAGCAGTACAAAAAGGTAAAAATCCTGCGGTACAAACAGATTCCCAAACAAAATCAGCTTGCGGGCCGGAAAATTGAGCATCAAAAACGGTTCGCCGTTCACTTTTAAAAACGGCATCAGAAAAAAAACAAGCAGCAAAATCAGGGCAAGCACACTACGCCGCACATACAACTTCCCTTTGGGATGTTTGGCATAAACCCAAAGCCGTTTGCCCGTTTTGTCGGCCGTGGAAAGCTTGTCACGAAACGTTTTGGGTTCTTCGCCGGGATTCATGTTCTTTTGTTTTTTTTGACAGAATTTCCAGAATACTACATGTCAATCCTGAAAATCTTGTAATCCTGTCTTTTGTTTTTTTCTTGACAGGATTTCAGGATAAAACGGGATACTACATGTTAATCCTGAAAATCTTGTAATCCTGTCTTTTGTTTTTTCTTGACAGGGTTTCAGGATAAAACAGGATACTACATGTCAATCCTGAAAATCTCGTAATCCTGTCTTTTGTTTTTTCTTGACAGGGTTTCAGGATACTACAGGTTAATCTTGTAATTCGGTCTTTATACTTTTAGGTTTATACACTCGATACTTTCGTTTCACTTCAACCGATTGTCCGAAATTGATAAGCAAACCAATATCAATATTTGTTCCCGCCAAATAATTTATTAATTGTGCTTCATGAACCGGATGCAGGTGTTCTATGGCTTTTAGTTCAATGACGACACAACCTTCAACAAGTAAATCCGCATAATAATCACCAACTTGCCGTTCTTTGTAAAATACAGAAACCGGTATTTGCGATTGTACCGATAAACCCATTTCCCGTAATTCGATAAGCAGGGCATTGTGGTAAACTTTCTCTAAAAAACCGGCACCCAGCGTATTATGCACAGTGTAGGCTGCACGAATAATCTGCGAAGTGATTTCTTGATGTTCCATATCGATGTTTTCCTTGACGGATTTGCATGTTCATCCTGAAAATCTTGTAATCCTGTCTATATTTTTTTGACAGGGGTTCAGGATACAACTCAATTACTTTTTGCAGCTGCAGAATCAGGTTTTGCTGCTGTTTCAGCCTCCTTCTTCGCTCCTTCGGGATCCGTTTTGGGATTCCACTGAAACGTTCCTTCCTGCGCTTTGGCCGGAGGAACCGCCGCCGATACATCGGATCCTTGCAAACTAAAAATATAACTCAACACATTTTGAATACGCTTGGCGCCCAATTGGTCTTTGTAAGCTAGCATTCCTTTTTCTATCACGCCGTTTTCGACAATATGGGAGAGCGCTTCCATGTTGTCTCCATGAATCCAGTACGAATCGGTCATGTTGGGGCCAACCAAACCCTGTGCCATCGTGCCGTGGCATGTGGCGCAAATGCTGCCGAACGTCGCTTTGCCTTCGTCCAATGAAGCCGCATCGGTAAGAATGACAAAGGTATTGCCGCCTGGAACGTCCAACGGCTTTTGGGGAGCAGCCGCCATCTCTTTTTCATATTCCTGGACTTGCGATGGGCCCCAGTCGGTCACTTCATAATATACCAAATAAACGATGCTGAACAAAATGCTCAGCCCGAACATCCATACCCACCAGCGCGGCAAAGTATTGTCCAGTTCACGAATGCCGTCGTATTCTTCGCCCGGATGAAAGGGTGTATTGGTTGCCTCGTCAATTTCACAGTCTTCGGAATGCCTATTTTTATTATCTAAAGAACTCATAACCAATTGGTAATTAAGAATTAAAAAGTAAGAATTAAGAGTTTACGTTTTCTGTTGTGTTGTTTTCGTTTTGGAACGTGCTGTCGTCGAGTGGGATATTTGCCAGTTCTCCGGCTTTGTTTTTTTTCATTTTTACCACATAAATAAGCATCAAGGTAAAGAATACGAAAAACAGTACCAAGCCGATAATCGAAAACCAGTCGGCACCGCTAATCCCGTCAATAATACTTTTGGCTATTTTCATTTTTTACTATTTTTATTCTAGAGCTAGTACAACCACCACTGAAACAAGAGGTTATTTTATTTTTATCTTATCCACAAGTTCGTTAAACCTATCGATGTTAAAATCGTAGGTTGTTGGCGTTGCCACAAAATGAATCCAACAAAACACCATTTCTCCTTCTATGTAAACATCTTGACAATGAAACCGACCATCCTTTTCTGTACAGAACTCTCGTAATATGTTGTCTTTTTTTAAAATTGTTTTCACATTTTCTCTACGGCTATTTGATTGCCTTTTTTCTATATAAGATTGAAAATCCAATGAATCGGTTTTATAATTCCAGGCAATAGAAACGGCATTTATTATATTCTCCTTTTCAGGAAAAGTTGCAAAAAGAATATTTTTATACGATCGTATCTGTAGTACTACATTTAACCAATCGGGAATTTCAATTTTTATACTTCCTAAACTATCACTGACTACCGCATTCCCTCTGTTTTTTATTTTTTCATCCAGTATTTTAAAGTTAATGTAACTGCCATATACATTCAATGTATTTGCAATAGTTTTAAGTTTATTGATCTCACCGGCTAGTGTTTCATTTTCCAATACAGGTGTACTGATAGAAATAACGGTATTCCCATGAATGATGAAATTAAGGAACAATTGATGAGTTGCAAACCACTCTTTTGATAAAGAATCAACAACTTCAGACTCATCATTATTATCAGAAGAAAGATTTACTTCTATTTCTCTATTCGGAACATTACTTTTTAGGGGTGTTTCAAACCACCAAATCAAAAAAGGCTTTCCATTTTGATTCGTATAATATTCTTTTCCTGATTTCAGCCGCTTTTGCAAAGCTTCCTTTTGGTAATTCAACTCCCAATCTTTAAACCCATCCAGAGCCTTTTTTTCATTTTTAACAGAGCCATACACCGCTTTTTTCTTTATGACATCCAAGGATACTGTTTCGACTTGAATGAGCTTCTTATTAAAAAAGTAGATATTTCCTTCTATATTAAAAATAGTATCCGTCTCAAACTCCAAAGAATACCAACGGTTATTGGAATTATCAATAAATAAATAAGAGCTATCAAGCTTTATTGCGTAGCGCTGTTGGTCTTCTTTGCCTGGTTGAGCGTATAAACTCCCTGTTAACAAAAAAAAAGACAGTAAAATTTCTACTTTTTTCATATCCTTAGATTACTAGCAAGCTTTAAAACAATATACACGGAGATCAGCGTTTACATTACTTCCCCTCCTCCGTCTTGTAAATATCCGTTCCCAAGCGTTGCAGGTAAGCAATGACCGCAATAATCTGCTTGTTGGCTTTGACGGTTACGCCTTGCGCTTTGAGTTCGTCAGAAATGGAGTGCGCTTGCGTCATCAACTCGTTTTTGGCTTTCAGGTCAAAATCGGCTTTATATGGTACACCCATTGCCCGCATCGCGTTAATCTTGGCTTCGGTGGCGTTATAGTCGATATCTTTGGTTACCAGCCAGGGATAATGCGGCATAATGGATCCCGGACTCACCTTTTGCGGGTCGAGCAAGTGATTGTAATGCCAGAGGTTGGGCTTGTAAAGTTTTCCGGTTTTTACGCCTTCGCGTGCCAAATCGGGCCCGGTACGTTTGCTGCCCCACTGGAACGGATGGTCGTATACAAATTCACCAGCTTTGGAGTATTCGCCGTAGCGTTCGGTTTCGGAACGGAAGGGGCGGATCATCTGCGAGTGGCAATTGTAGCAGCCTTCGGCCACATAAATATCGCGTCCGTGTAATTCCAATGCCGTATAAGGTTTTACCGATTCGATGGTCGGAATGTTCGATTTGATCAGGTAAGTCGGAACAATTTCAATAATACCGCCAATCAAAATGGCAACGATGGCATAAATCATAAAGCGGATGGGACGGCGTTCCAACACCCGGTGCCAGCTGTCGTAAGCTACTTTTGCAGCTACTTTGGGCAAGGCATAAGCTTCAGCTGCTTCCTGCGCCACAAACGAACCGGCTTTGACGGTTTTGTAAAAATTCCACAGCATCAAAAATACGCCGGCCAAATAGAAAACTCCGCCCAAGACACGCAGATAATACATAGGCAAAATATGGCGCACAATCTGCAAAAAGTTGGGATAAGCCAATTCACCGGTGTCGGTAAATTGCTTCCACATCGAAGCTTCGGCAAAAGCAGCCCAATACAGCGGAACAGCGTAAAACAGAATTCCCAGTGTACCCAGCCAAAAATGCAGGTTTGCCATTTTGGAGGAATAGATTTTGGTATTGAACAGTTTGGGAACCAGCCAATACAGCATCCCGAACGTGAGGAAGCCATTCCATCCCAATGCGCCGATGTGTACGTGCGCAATCGTCCAGTTGGTAAAATGGCTGATGGCATTGACGGTTTTCAACGAAAGTAATGGACCCTCGAAGGTAGCCATTCCATATGCGGTAACGCCGACCACAAAAAATTTAAGTACGGCATCCTCGCGCACTTTGTCCCAAGCCCCGCGCAAGGTCAGCAAACCGTTGAACATACCGCCCCACGAAGGCGCCAATAACATGACACTGAATACGGTTCCCAGCGCTTGCGCCCATTCGGGCAAGGAAGAATAAAGCAAATGGTGCGGTCCCGCCCAAATGTAAATAAATATCAATGCCCAAAAGTGAATGATCGACAGTTTGTAAGAATAAATGGGGCGGTTTGCGGCTTTGGGAATAAAATAATACATCAATCCCAAATAGGGCGTGGTTAAAAAGAAGGCAACGGCATTATGCCCATACCACCATTGTACCAACGCATCTTGCACGCCGGCAAACAGCGAGTAGCTTTTAAAGAAACTCCAGGGAATTTCGAACGAATTCACTACGTGCAGCACAGCAACGGTTACAAAGGTGGCAATGTAAAACCAAATGGCCACATAAATATGTTGTACGCGGCGTTTGAGCAACGTCCACATCATGTTCCAGCCAAAAATGACCCAAATCACGGTAATCATAATGTCGATGGGCCATTCCAATTCGGCATATTCCTTACCGGCGGTAAAGCCAAGTAAAAGCGAAACCGCGCCGATGACAATGATTGCCTGCCAACCCCAAAAATGTGCTTTGCACATCCACTGGCTTGCCATCGGAGTTTTGAGCAGCCGTTGCATGGAGTAATAATAGGCCGTAAAAATCCCGTTTCCCACAAAAGCAAAAATGACAGCATTGGTATGTAGCGGACGCAAACGCCCGAATGTGGTGAATTCCAGGCCCAAATTCAGGTCTGGGAAAACCAGCTGCAACGCAACAACCAATCCAACCAACATACCGACAACGCCCCAAATAATGGTGGCATACATAAACTGTTTTACAATGCGATTGTCGTAGTAAAATTTTTCAAGTTCCATTTATCGTGAAATTTAATAATAAACAATTGATAATCTAATAATTAACTAGTCGTGATTCTCTGTTTCGGATGGCTCGTTCGCAGGAGTTTCCGTTTCATGTTCTGGCTCCGATAAGTCGTTCTCAAACAAAATACGGATGGCCGGCGACACATCGTCGTCATATTGACCGTTCCGGGCCGCCCACAAAAAAGCAATCAAGAAACCGCCTGCGACCAACAAGCTAAAGGCAATCAGAATAACAACAACACTCATTCAAGCATCTATTTACCGAATAACAAATGTATTTCAAAAACAAATGCTAATAAATGCTAATCAAAATTTAGAATCATTCTAAATAATTTTATAATACAATTAAAATCAGAAAAATAAGAAAATCTTTTCCCAAATACTTCGAAGGGATTCCTCCAAGTCTATTTATTCCAAACTCACGACATACCCATACTGTAACCAAGGCTTCAAGGTGAAAAAAGTATGTTTTCTGGAGCCCACGTCAAAAATTCATCTTTTTCAACATACTAACACCTGCAAGAGCGTGGAAATACCCGGATAAAACGATTTACACCCACATAGAGTAATTTAAAAAAAAGCACTTTATCAAGCCTATATGGGCGTTTACGCTCTAATGATTTTTCACATTTACAAATTATTAAAAATCAACAATTTAAATTATCCATGTATGTTTTTAGAAAAAAAATAAGCAATTATTTACAATTTTTTTTTGCAACAAAGTGCTTTATTTTCTTTTTTTACCGTAATTTTACGGCAAATTTTAATACCAAATAAAAATGCCAACTGGAAAAGTAAAGTTCTTCAATGAACAAAAGGGGTTCGGATTCATTACCAATAACGAAAACGAAGCCGACGTATTCGTTCACGCAACAGGTCTTGTTGATAAAATTAAGGAAAACGACGATGTAGAATTCGACGTTATGGAAGACCGCCGTGGGCCTAAAGCAGTAAATGTGAAAATAGCTTAATATTTAAATAGAGAACTGCTAAAAAACTCCTAACCATACGGTTAGGAGTTTTTTTTATTTACTTCCCAACAACTCGGCCACATCCCGAAAGTTTAGCGTATTCAAAATGGTTTTTCCTTCCGATGTGTACATATGGGTAATGCGGTCTTTGTAACGGTCGGTAATTTTTCCGCGCACCATTTTCAAGGTAGAATTCATCAAACCGTTCTGTTCGTTGAACGATTCGGCTAATATTCCGATAGATCCTGGCAACCAACGTTGGGGGAATTTTTGGGTATGATGTCCGTTTTCGCGGAATTTTTGAATTTCCATTTCAATCTTCAGTAGAGCATGTTCATGCCCTTCTTTTGATTCCGGATTCAAATGTTTGTGTTTCAGGTAGCTCAATAATTGCTCCTTGTTGGGAACTACCAAACAAATGGTGTATGGATTTTGGTTGTTATGCAACATGCACTGATCAATAAAAGGCGATTCGGCGCAAAAAGCCTCCTCAATGGTCTCCGGACTGTATTTTTCGCCGTCGTCGGCAATAAGTAAGCTTTTGAAGCGGCCCAACACATAAAAAAAACCGGTGGGGACGACATAACCCAGATCGCCGGTGTAAAGCCACCCGTGTTTCAACGATTTTGCCGTGGCTTCTTCGTTTTTCCAATAACCCAGCATGGTATTCCGCCCGCGTACCACAATTTCGCCGGCATACCCGGCTGGAAGTTCGTTTCCGTGCTCGTCGCAGATTTTCAGCTCCAAATCCGCAACCAAACGCCCCGACGAACCGAAAAGGTGCTGTTCCAAGTTATTGGCCGATATAATCGGCGCCGCTTCGGTCAGTCCGTAGCCTTGCAGCATGGGAATGCCGATGGCATAGAAGAAGCGTTGAAATTCAATATCCAGTAACGCACCGCCGCCGACAAAAAATTTCAAGTTTCCTCCGAAACTGGCACGTACTTTTTTGAATAAAACAGCATCGTACAAGCTAACCAAGGGTTTCAGCAGAAAACGGAGGCCTTTTCCCTTTTCTTGTCCGTTTCCGTTATACCTATAAGCGACATTCAGCGCATGCTTGAACAACATTTGCGTCAAACGCCCTTTGTCGCGGATTCCTTTTTCAATGTTTTTCTTAAAATTGGTCGCTAAAGCCGGAACGCTCAGCAACATATTGGGTTTTACTTCTTTAATGTTCAGGGGAATGTTCTTGATGACATCCATCGGCGATTTGCCCAAATCGACCGAAGCCAGGGAGGCTCCTTTTCCCATCATACAATAAATACCTACGGTATGGGCGAATGCATGATCCCAAGGTAAAATCAACAAAGTACGCCAGGTGTGGTCGATTTCAAAAAGCGAATAGGCCTGGAAAACGTTGCTGATGTAATTGTCGTGCGACAGCATGATGCCTTTGGGTTCGGCGGTTGTGCCCGAAGTGTAGCAAATGTTGGCAATATCGCCGGGCTGAACCGATTTCCAAATGTTTTCAAATTCGCTTTGATTTGTCTGCAAATAGTGCTTCCCTTGCTCCAAAACTGCAGCAAAAGAAATCTCAGTTTCGGTATTTTCAATTTCACCGTCGAGGACAATCAACTTTTGCACCAACGGGAGTTGCCCGCGGATGGCACGGATTTTCCCGGCTTGACGGGAACTCACCATGACAAACTTTGACTCCGAGTGAAGAATGCGGTACATCAGTTCGTGGGATTCGTTGAGTTTTACCGACATGGGCACGTTGATTCCCCCGGCAAAAAAGATTCCTAATTCACTTACGACCCAATTGTTACAGCCCTCGCAAAGCATGGTGGCGCGGTCGCCTTTTTCAAATCCCAAGCTGATCAAGCCTGCCGCAAATGCATGAACCTGTTCCCGGACTTGCCGGTAAGTCGTTCCTTGATAACTGCCGTTTGTTTTCTCCAAAAGAAAAGTATAATCGGCATACTGTTCAACGATGGTTTCAAAAAAATGCGGTAATGAATTGTAACGAGGAAGACTCATAAAAATACTCATTAAAGAATCCCTGATTTTATTTTCAATAATCTAATAGTAAATATAAAAACGCCCTTTTTGTTTTTGAAGATGCAAATATAATCGGGGAATTTGAATTTCAAAATAGAAATAGCCGGTCGGATTGCTCTTTTAAATACGTGGGAATTCGTATTTTCTTTAGAATCGGAGCTGTTTTTTTAGGGGAACGATGGAAATTTCGAAGCCTTCCTAGGATTGGACGTTGGCCGTTACAAGCACTTTATCGATCCGGGCGCCATCCATATCTAAAATTTCGAAATCCAAACCGCGCCACGAAAGTTTTTCGCCTTCTTGGGGAATGTGTTCCAATAATTCCAGGATCAATCCGCCCAAGGTATTGTAATCGTTTTCGGCATACAAATCTTGCATGTCGAAGTATTCCAGGAAATTGTAAAACGAACACTGCCCATCGACCAACAGGCTTCCGTCTTCCCGCACCACAATTTCTTTTTCTTCGCCTTCTTCGAGCACTTCGCCCACCAGCGCTTCCATGATATCGGTCAGGGTGACAATTCCTTTGATGCTACCGTATTCATCAATAACAAAGCCGTGTTTGATGTTATCGTGCTTAAACAACTCCAAAGCGCCATAGACGCTTTTGTTGTCCGGCAAATAATGAACGGGGCGCATCAGTTTTTCGAGCGAAAAGTCGGGTGAATCAAGGGATGCAAACAAGTCCTTCAGGTAAGCGACTCCCGCTATTTCATCATACGTGCCCGCAGAAACGGGATATACATCGTGCATGTCGGCTTTCACTTTTTCCCGGATTTGTTCTCTGCTGTCTTTGACTTCGAGCCAGACAAAATCGCTTCGATGGGTCATCACGGTGTCGACATCGCGGTCGCCAAGATTAAAAACCCGTTCCACAATGTCGTGTTCCATTTCCTGGACCTCGCCGGAATCAAGACCCTCTTTCACCATGGTTTTAATTTCTTCTTCGGTGACTTTCCCTGCATTGCCTTTAATCCCAAGTATTTGCATAACAGCAGACGTACTTTTCGACAACAGCCAAACCATGGGGGTCATCAAGCGGGAAAGGGCAAGCATGGGGCGGGAAACCGCTTTCGAAATTTTTTCCGCCAGGCTCAACCCCAAACGTTTGGGCACTAATTCGCCAAACACAATGGTTAAATAGGTCACCACTAACACAATAGTAATGGTGGCGATCACCAGGGAATAAGGTGCTAAAGCAGGAATGCGCGCAATCACCTTGGCAAAGTCGCGCGAAAAAGCTTCTCCCGAATACAAACCGGTAAGGATCCCAATTAACGTGATTCCGATTTGGATGGTAGAAAGAAATTTATTGGGTTCGTTCGAGAGGAGTAAAGCCGTTTTGGCTGATTTGCTTCCTTTTTTGATATCGGATTCCAATCTCGACTTTCGCGCCGAAACCAAAGCGATTTCGGACATGGAAAATATTCCGTTGAGCAGAATGAGGACTGCAATTATAACTATCTCCATTTCTAATTTATAGAATGTGCAAAGGTAAGCATTCTCACGAAGATTCAAATAGCTGTACGAGCACAAACAAAAGTAAATAAAAATTCTAAAAATCAACTTATTAGAAAACAATTCTAACCAAACAGTGGAATGTTTTTCCGAAAAAGCAAACATATTTTTCATGGGTTCGTTTAGATTTTCTACCTTTGAGTTTCCAAAAATTCCAACAAAAATGACCATTTTCAACTCCGTTGTTTCGTGGTTTGTGCGCAAACGCATCCATCAAATTGAGCTGTTCATGAAATATCCGCAAGATGTTCAAAAAGAATGGTTTGACAAATTGATCTATGCAGCCCGCGACACGGAATGGGGAAAAAAATACGATTACCGCTCCATCCAATCGATACGCACATTTTGCGAACGGGTTCCGGTAAGCGATTACACGGGCTTCAAGCCCATTATCGACCGTTTGCGCCTGGGTGAAAGCAATTTGTTGTGGCCGGGTGAAGTGAAGTGGTTTGCCAAGAGTTCGGGTACCACCAACGATAAAAGCAAATTTATTCCGGTTACGGAAGAGGCTTTGAGCGAGTGCCATTTTAAGGGAGGCAAAGATTTGCTTTCCATGTATTGCAATAACAATCCGGAAACCAATATTTTCAGCGGAAAACTATTGGGCTTGGGCGGAAGTTTCAACCTCGACAACGAAAATGCGGGCACTTACCGCGGGGATGTGTCGGCCATTATATTGGAAAACCTGCCGTTTTGGGTGCAATTGATCCGCACGCCGGATTTGAGCGTGGCTTTGATGGACGAATGGGAATCGAAATTGGAACAAATGGCCACCATCACCATGAACGAAGATGTGACCAACATCACCGGCGTTCCGTCGTGGTTGTTGGTACTTTTGCGTAAAGTGCTCGAAAAAGCGGGAAAGGAAAACATCCAGGAAATCTGGCCGAACCTGGAATTGTTCGTCCACGGCGGCGTGAGTTTTGCTCCTTACCGCGAGCAATACAAACGCATTTGCCCGCCCGGCATGCATTACATGGAAACATACAATGCTTCGGAAGGATTTTTCGGGATTCAAGACCGCCTGGATGCCGATGACATGCTGCTCATGCTGGATTATGGCATCTTTTTCGAGTTTTTGCCCTTGTCGGAAGTCGGCAAGGAATATCCCAAAACGTTGTTGCTGAATGAAGTGGAACTGGGTGTAAATTACGCATTGGTGATATCAACCAATGCGGGCTTGTGGCGTTACCTGATCGGCGACACGGTAATGTTTACCGATTTATCACCATACCGGATTAAAATTACCGGCCGGACCAAAAACTTTATCAACGCGTTCGGCGAAGAGTTGATTGTGGAAAATGCCGACCGGGCGATTGCCATCGCCTGCGAAAAATCGAGCGCTTTGGTAAGCGAATATACGGCTGCTCCCGTGTTTTTTGCCGATAACGAAAACGGCGCCCACGAATGGGTCGTCGAATTCGAAGAATTGCCGGAAAATCTGGAATATTTCACCGAAATACTGGACAATGCATTGAAAGCGCTCAATTCCGATTACGAAGCCAAACGGTACCACAGCATGGTGCTCAAACAGCCGTTGCTTCATTCGGTACCGAAAGGGACGTTTTACAACTGGATGAAAGAAAAGGGCAAGCTCGGCGGACAGCATAAAGTGCCGCGCCTTTCGAACGAGCGAAAATATGTGGACGAAATATTAGCCCTAGTTAACTAAAAAGTTTGATTTTTGCAGTCCTGATTTACCTCAAACGACACCAAACTTTATTTACTTTTTACGATAAATTATTGAATATTATGGGAATGCATGTAGCCATCGCAGGAAATATCGGTTCGGGAAAAACCACGCTGACGCAGTTGTTGGCAAAGCATTTCGGGTGGCAGCCTCATTATGAATCGGTGGACAACAATCCGTATCTGGCAAATTTTTACGACGATATGCAGCGCTGGTCGTTTAACTTGCAGGTATATTTTTTGAACAGCCGCTTCCGGCAAGTGCTTGAAATCCGCAACAGCGGAAAAAATGTGGTTCAAGACCGCACCATCTACGAAGATGCGTATATTTTTGCCCCCAACCTCCACGATATGAATTTGATGGATACGCGCGATTTTGAAAATTACGCCGCCCTGTTTGAATTGATGTCGTCGTTCCTGAAACCGCCCGATTTATTGGTTTACCTCCGCGCCGAAGTACCGACTTTGGTCCGGAACATTCAAAAACGCGGGCGCGACTATGAGGCTTCGATTCGTTTGGATTATTTGAAAAGCCTGAGCGAACGGTACGAATCTTGGATTGAGAATTACAAAGCAGGGAAATTATTGATTTTTGACATCGACCATCTCGATTTTGCCCAAAAGCCGGAAGACCTCGGACTGGTGATCGAACGCGTCCAGGCTGAGATTCACGGGCTTTTTTAGGCATAAGATTGTTGAATCGTTGAACTGTTGAGTTGTTGAATCGTTTACGGGTGAAATGGGCTAAGGGTTCAAGGTGAATGGTGCAGGGTTTCACAGTGAAATGTGAAGTGTGAAAGGTGAACTGGCTCAAGGTATACGGTGCAGGGTAAAATGGGTGTTGAAGTGTTTAATCGTTGAACGGTTGAATTGTTTATTAGGAAAATTGGGGGCGATTGGTTTTAACCGATCACGATAATAAAATCTAATAATATGATATTTTAATTGCATAGGGGTGAGTAATTTGTTGAATCGTTGAACTGTTGAATCGTTTATTGGGTGAACGGTAAAAGGTTCGTGGTACAAGGTGAACCCTTTACCATAAACTTGTTAACTCGTAAACGAACAAACCATTTTCAATTTTCCACTTTCCATTTTCAATTAACAAGCAGATTTCTCCGTTTCGCTTCGCTTCAGTCGAAATGACCCGGGATATACATTAAAACCCACTTTCAATTTTCAATTAAAAAAGTTTATCATTAATAAGCCCCACTTTCAATTTTCAATTTTCCACTTTCAATTAACCAAAACAGATCTCATATCATGAACTTACTATTATTAAGCAATTCAACCAATGCCGGCGAAGAGTATTTGGGATGGCCACGCCCGTTAATCAAGAGTTTTTTGGAGCAATATGGTATAAAAAAATGCTTGTTTATCCCATATGCAGGGGTTACGATTTCGTGGAACAACTATACCGAAAGGGTTTCGAATGTTTTTGCCGAATTCGGATGTCAGATTGAAAGCATCCACCATGCACCAAACCCGGTGGAAGCGGTAGAAAATGCGGCTTGCATTGTAGTTGGCGGCGGAAACACCTTCCGTTTGGTGCAATGCCTGCATGAGCAAAAGGTCATGCAACCTATCCGCAACCGTGTTTTGAACGGTTTGCCCTTTATGGGCTGGAGCGCCGGGAGCAACATCGCCTGCCCCACCCTGCGCACAACCAACGACATGCCCGTTATCGAACCGGCAAGTTTCGAAACGCTGAATCTGATTCCATTCCAAATCAACCCGCATTATCTGGATGCACATCCCGACGGACACGGCGGCGAAACCCGCGAAGATCGTATCCTGGAATTTTTAGAACTCAACCGCAAAACTTATGTGGTAGGATTGCGCGAAGGTTGTGCGCTGGCTGTTGAAGGAGAGAGTATCAAATTGCTGGGCAACAGACCCATGCGCGTGTTCCAATACCATGCTCCGGCTTACGAACTGGAAACCCGCGATGATCTCAGTTTCCTGATGCGGGAAATGGTCGTTTAACAACCTTTGATTTCTTTAAAAGATTGGAAAAGCGAAAAACGCCCTTGTTTTTCGCTTTTTTTTGAAATTTTCAATTTTAAGTGGCATTCCCGGAACCAGATTATTTTTTAGTTTTGTAAAAAATAAAACGAATGGAAACTTCGCAGGCAAAAAAAACAAAGATTTTATTGGTGGAAGACGACCTCAATCTGGGGTCTATATTGGTTGATTATCTGGAATTACTGAATTATTCAGTGGTGCACGCCTTGGATGGCGAGCAAGGATTGCAAATTTACAAAAACGAAGAAGTGGATTTGGCGATTCTGGATGTCATGCTTCCGCTAAAAGACGGTTTTACGTTGGCACAGGAAATCCGTGCGGAGAATAAACGGCTGCCCATCGTTTTCCTAACGGCTTTGGGACAAATGGACAACCGCATTGCCGGTTTCAAATCGGGAGCTGACGATTACATCGCCAAACCTTTCAGCAGTGAAGAACTGGCCCTCCGCATCGATGCTATTTTGCGCCGCTGCAACAGCAATGGAAACCTTGAGACCAACGGCAATATCAAGTCGTTCCAAATCGGGTTGTATTTCTTCGATGTCGAAAACCAGGAATTGCACCTGGGTTCGATCAAGCAAACGCTCACACCCAAAGAATCCGGACTTTTAAAAGTTTTATGCCTGAATATGAATAATCTGGTAACCCGTGAAAAAGCGTTGACCACCGTTTGGGGCGACGACGATTATTTTATGGGGCGCAGCATGGATGTGTTTATTACCAAGCTCCGCAAATACCTGAAAGACGATCCCACCGTGGCCATTGTCAATGTTCACGGATCGGGCTTTAAATTGTCGGTTGAAAAATCCTAATCCGTTTTTCGCATGACGTTGCAGGAACTTCAAGCCAACGTGGATCAATGGATTAAAACCACAGGCGTACGTTATTTCAATGAACTTACCAACACGGCCATCCTGATGGAAGAAGTGGGGGAAGTGGCACGTATCATGGCCCGGCGCTACGGCGAACAATCGGAAAAAGAATCGGACAAGGAAAAGGATCTGGCCGACGAATTGGCGGATGTGCTTTGGGTGTTAGCCTGTCTGGCTAACCAAACGAATGTGGATCTGACCGAAGCCATTCAGAAAAACATCCAAAAAAAGACAAGCCGCGACGCGACGCGGCACAAAGAAAACCCAAAGCTGCGCTAACAGGCGCATTCCGCCTTTTGCTTGAAATCAAGCAAATATCTTCCTACCTTTGCAAATCAATTTTTTAGTATTATGAATAAAGGCCCTATTTCACAATTTATTGAACATCACTACCGTCATTTTAATTCGGCGACCTTGGTAGATGCCGCCAAAGCTTACGAAACCCACCTGCTCGAAAACGGAAAAATGATGGTTACCCTTGCCGGAGCCATGAGCACTGCCGAATTGGGAATTTCGTTAGCCGAAATGATCCGTCAGGACAAAATTCATATCATTTCGTGTACGGGAGCCAACCTGGAAGAAGACATCATGAATTTGGTGGCGCATTCGCATTACAAACGGGTTCCGCATTACCGCGATTTAACGCCCCAGGAGGAATATGAACTGCTGGAAAAAGGCTTGAACCGTGTTACCGACACTTGCATTCCCGAAGAAGAAGCATTCCGCAAAATACAACACCATATCGAAAAAATCTGGAAAGACGCACAAGTTGCCGGCGAGCGTTATTTCCCGCACGAATACATGTACAAACTATTGCTCAGCAAGGTGATGGAAAAGGATTACGAAATCGACCCAAAACATTCGTGGATGATTGCAGCCGCCGAAAAGAATTTGCCGATTGTGGTTCCGGGCTGGGAAGACAGCACCATGGGCAATATTTTTGCCTCTTACTGCATCAAAGGTGAATTGAAGCCCTCCACGATGAAAAGCGGAATCGAATACATGATTTTCCTTTCGGATTGGTACCGCAAAAATTCGCAGGGCAAAGGCATCGGATTTTTCCAGATCGGCGGCGGTATTGCAGGCGATTTCCCCATTTGCGTGGTTCCGATGATGTATCAGGATTTGGAATGGCATGACGTGCCGTTCTGGTCATATTTCTGTCAAATTTCCGATTCCACCACTTCCTACGGCTCCTACTCAGGCGCTATCCCAAACGAAAAAATTACCTGGGGCAAACTCGATATCCATACACCCAAGTTTGTTGTGGAAAGTGATGCTACCATTGTGGCTCCGCTGGTTTTTGCCTGGGTTTTAGGCTGGTAACGGATTTTATTTGAAATTATTGATCCCGTAGCTTACTTGATTACGGGATTTTTTTATTCCGGCAAAGCATTTACCAATTCTTTAAAATACCGGCCCCGCTCTTCAAAGTTCTTGAACTGGTCGAAACTGGCTGCTGCGGGCGAAAGCAAACAAACGCTGCCTTTAGGCGTTTGCCCGGCAGCATAATCGACCACTTGCCGGTAATCTTCGGCAAAATACCAGTTCGTTCGTTCGATGGAAGCGGTTTCCAGATTTTTCATCAGGCGTTTTCCGGCTTCTCCCACAAAAATGAGATTCGGAATGGAATTTTCGCCCAGAAATGAAACCAAATCCGAATAGTCAATCCCCCGGTCAAAACCGCCCAAAATAAGCGTTCCGACCTTCTGTAACGCTTTTACCGCCGCGATGGTTGCCTGCGGAATGGTAGAAATACTGTCGTTGTAATAACGAACGCCATTCTTCTCCGCTACAAACTCCAGCCGGTGCGACAGTCCTTTGAAAGTAGTCAAGCCTTGCGATATTTCTGGAGCCGCTAATCCCGACAAACGGCACGCAGCCGCAGCCGCCATGATATTCAACACATTGTGCTCTCCCAGCAAGGGATTTCCTGCCGAAAAATCGCAAATTAATTCCTGGTTTTTGGTTAATTGCAAAAATATCCGGGAACCCAGCAAATGAATCCCCTGGCCTTGGAAATAATCGATTTGGAAAGGCAAAAATTTTTGCGTGTATTTCTTAACGGCTTTTACTTTGGCAAAATCAGCCAGCGTTTGGTTTTCATTGCAATAAATAAAATAATCCTTGGAGTCCTGGAAAAGCGTGTTTTTCAGTTTGGCTTTCTGGTAATCGGCATACGAATGGTAATGATCCAAATGCTCCTGGAAAATATTAAGGATAATGGCGATATGCGGCGACACGGTTACATGCTCCAACTGGTGCGACGAAAGTTCCATGACAATGTGGGTGTGTTCCGAAATAGCGTCGATTTTCTCAAAGGGAGGGATCCCGATATTTCCTACTAAAACCGTATCTTTTCCGGCCGATCTCAGGATGTGGTATATCAGGCTGGATGTAGTACTTTTGCCTTTGGTTCCGGTAACACCGATCACCTGATTTCGGTATTGCTGTAAAAAAAGCTGGGTTTGCGATGTCAGTTTTGAGGTATCCAGATTTGCCGGTAAGGTAACAGCCGCAATGCCCGGAGATTTGACAATATAATCAAATTCGTTACAGCGTTTCAAGTAGTTTTCCCCTAAAATCAATTCCAAATCCGGATCACCAGCTAAGGCCGGATCCGTTGCTAAATTTTCATTTTGATCGGCCAAAAACAGTTTTTGTTCCGGTAAATTGCGGCGCAGCAAACTGTAGGTAGCCCGTCCTTCGCGTCCGTAGCCCAAAATCAATACTTTTTTATCCGAAAACAGGTCGGTGATTAATTTATGCATGGATTTTTTCTTTTAGAATTTTAAAAAAATCGTCGTTCAAAAAATGTTGCGTGTTGATATGCTGTAGTAATCCTTTGATCTGCTTATCGCTCAGCGATTGGTATTTTGCAGAATTGCTGTAATATTGGAGCAGGAGCGGGAAGCGTTGCTTGGGGTGCTGCCTCATGTATAAGTGCAGGGCGGCATTCACTTCGTCAACCGTACCCACGCATTCAAAAGGCTTCACATCGTCGATCCCCGTCAATTGCTTGAAATACGTCAACAAACCGGCATCTTCAAACAGGTTTTTTCCAAAAATCTGGATTAATTCGTCCAAGGGAATAAACGGGCACAAGATGATCCAGGCAAACAAACATTTCGGGCAATTTCCGCACCAAACGTCGGTTTTACTGCCGGCATTGCAGCTTTTAAAGACGGGATAGTACAACACCTGCTCCGAAAACAGCTTTGCAATTTGCAATTCATTGAGCGGGCGCAAAAAGCTGAAATAATTGAAATCCTCTGAAATATACCGGCTTGCATAATTCCGGAAATCGTTTTCAAATTCCCAGGATTTGGAATACTGGTGGTTGACATGTGAATCCTGGATCGTGGTTTCGTTGGCGCTGGATTCGTTGGAAAGGGCCATGTGCTTAAACCCGGAGAAATAGGAAACCAGCAGGCAATACATCGCCAGCAAGGCCGAAAAGGGCGTGTGCCCGTTCAAGAATCCTTCCGCATTCAATTCCAGCAACTGGGGATCGATCGTCCGGTTGATTTCGATGATTTGGTTCCGGTCAAAATGCGCCGTTTCAACAGTTTGCAAGCTTGCGCCGCGCGGATTCAAAATAAAAGGTTTGACTTCAACATGCGGTTTCAGCAACTCCAACGAGACCACCGAATCTTTTCCACCGCCGATGGGAACAATTACTTTGTCATGGAGACCGGCGGCAAAAGGTGCAACAGCTGTTCCCCTGCTTTCGATTTCCATAAAACCGGATTCGGTACATTCGATTCCGTTGGTATAAAAAAACTCGCCCAATCCGTTAAAATACAATTTCTTAAAAAAAGCAACCTGTTCTGCATTCAACGAATAGGGCTTAATCAGTACTTTAGGCGGGCAAGCGGCTTTCCAATAGCTGATCAGTTCCACCATTCCGATATGGAAGAGCAACGACTGCACCGGAGCGGATTGTACAAATGCCGGAGTAAATTTTTCTCCGAAAAACGGACGGTAAGGAAGTGAAAATACAGGCCGGAATTCATAGCGGCCGGATAAATTAAAATGATAGGTTACTTTTAAAAAACCGGGATCGACGGCCGTTTCGAATCCTTCAAAGGCAAAAAACGGGTACTTTCTCCGATATTGCTCAAACTTGGCTTGGTTGTCAGGTGAAGCGGCCATTGTAGAAAAACGATTTTTTTAGAAAAAGAGGGTCAAATTTACAATTTCCACAACGAATTGCAAAACACTTTTTGTATTACTGGTGTTTGTTGTTAAAGCAGATTTATATAAATTTGTCAATCATTCAACTCTAAAAAAAAGATGACTGCCGTAACATCACCTGCTTCGGGACGTTTGCTGCTCAGCCGTCCTTTGCTCGAAGACCGTTTTTTCAGCCGGGCGGTGGTGTTGTTGGCCGAGCACGGCGACGACGGAACATTCGGAATCATCATCAACAAATCAACGGGAATGAAACTGAATCAAATTTCGGAAGATTTTTTCGGATTTGAAGCCGAAGTATTTATCGGCGGGCCGCTAAACATGGACACGATTTTTTTCATCCATACGCGCGGTCCTGAAATCGAAGGCAGCCTGGAAATACGGGATGGCCTTTACTGGGGTGGAAATCCGCAACAAATCAAGGAATTAATGGCAACCAACGCCATTACCAAAGACGAAATCCGTTTCTTTGTAGGCTATGCAGGCTGGCAGCCAAACCAACTCGACGATGAAATGGAACAGAAATCGTGGCTGGTGGTAGACCTGCCTGTGAAAGGCTTTTTTTACGACCCGCCCAAAGATTTGTGGAAAAACATTTTAAAAACTCTGGGCAGTAACTATTCGCTCTGGATCAATTTCCCAACCAATCCGGAATTCAATTAAAAAAACGCAATCCACTGAATATTTTACTTTAAATTTTTAATCTTTCAAATGAACTTCCAAAATCAATGGATGGAACGTTTCGGAACTTCATCCGGTGAAATATCCTTTTACTTCGCACCGGGACGCATCAACCTGATCGGCGAACATACCGATTACAATGGCGGTTTTGTATTGCCCGGCTCTATCGACAAAGGAATTGCCATCGCCATTGCGCCCAACGGAACGGATCAAATTTCCGTTTTCTCGAAAGATTTTGACGAACACTGCCAATTCGGCAGGAATGAAGCCGATCTGCCTTCGCCCGTATGGGCCAAATATATTTTCGGCGTGGTTCGCGAATTGCAAAAACGAGGAAAGACAATTCCGGGCTTTAATTCTTATGTAACGGGAAATATTCCGCTTGGAGCAGGGCTTTCGTCATCGGCGGCCCTGGAAAGCGTGTATGCCTTTGCCTTGAACGATTTGTTCGGACTGGAGATGGATAAATTGGAACTGGCCAAAATCGGCCAGGCAACCGAACATCATTACGTGGGCGTAAAATGCGGCATTATGGATCAGTTCGCCTCCATTTTCGGCAAAGCCGGTTATTTGATGTGTTTGGATTGCCGTTCGCTGGAATACGAATACATTCCTTTCCATCCCGCCGGATACAAACTGGTTTTGGTGGATTCGGTGGTAAAGCACGAATTGACCGGTTCGCCTTACAACCGTCGCCGCGAGTCGTGCGAACGGGTTGTGGCCGCCATCCGGAAACGCCATCCCGAAGTTGAATTTCTACGCGATGCAAGCGCAGAGATGCTTCTCGAAATAAAACCGGATCTTACGGACGAAGATTTCCGGAGAGCCGATTATGTGATCGGAGAGATCCAGCGTTTGCTGCATGTTTGCGAAGCGCTGAAACGGGACGATTTTGAAACCGTAGGAAGAAACATGTACGAAACGCACCAGGGTTTGAGTAAACTGTACGAAGTAAGTTGTGACGAATTGGATTACTTGATCGATTTAGCCAAAGCTTGCGGTGTTTCAGGAGCGCGCGTGATGGGAGGCGGCTTTGGCGGCTGCACCCTCAACCTGGTCAAAGAAAACCGGTACGATAACTTTATTCAGGAGGTAAAAAAACAGTATCCGGCAAAATTCGGGGTCGCGCCTCAAATTTATGAGGTGATCATCGGCGATGGCGCCCGGAAAATTCCGGAATAAGCACCCAAACAGGACTTTTTACAAAAGAGTTTTTTCACCACAAAGACACAAGGTGCATATAAAGAGCACAAAAGATAATGCCTCGATTTTATACTTATTTTCTGGTTTACTAGTTTACTTCATTATGTCCTTGTGGTGAAGTTTTTTTGGCCTTTTGATTGCTTTTACGAACTATTCAAACAGTCCCTCAATGGACAAATAGCGCTCTCCCGTATCGTAGTTAAAAGTCAGGATGGTGGCGTTCGGTTTTAGCTCGGGAAGCTTTTTAGCTACAGCCGCCAAAGCAGCCCCGGTCGAAATACCTACCAAAATTCCTTCTTCCTTAGCGGCACGTTGGGTATACCGAAACGCGTCTTCCTTGCTGACCTGAATCACGCTGTCTAAAATCCGGGTATTCAAAATCGGCGGCACAAATCCGGCCCCAAGTCCCTGAATTGGGTGTGGTCCCGGATTTCCCCCGCTCAACACGGGTGACAGTTCGGGTTCAACGGCATAAGTCTGCATGTTTGGAAATTTGGCTTTCAAGATCTCTGCCACACCGGTAATATGCCCGCCGGTTCCCACGCCGGTAATCAAATAATCGATCCCTTCGGGAAAATCTTTCAGGATTTCCTGTGCCGTCGTGTGCCGGTGAACGGATGTATTAGCCTCGTTATTAAATTGTTGTGGCATCCAGGCGTTGGGCGTGCTGGCAACCATTTCCGTTGCTTTTTCGATGGCGCCTTTCATGCCCTTTTCGCGGGGCGTCAGCACAAATTCGGCTCCGTACAAAGCCATCAGGCGGCGGCGTTCCACGCTCATGCTTTCGGGCATGACCAGAATGAGTTTGTAGCCTTTGACGGCACAAACCAAGGCCAGTCCGATTCCGGTGTTTCCGGAGGTCGGTTCGATGATAACAGTGTTTGGAGCTAAACGTCCTTTTTCTTCGGCATCTTCGATCATCGACAACGCGATGCGGTCTTTGATGCTGGATCCGGGATTGTTTTTTTCCAGTTTCATCCATACCTGGTGGTTTGTCCCGAATAAATTATTGATTTTTACGTGAGGCGTATTGCCTATGGTTCCTAATATAGAAGTTGCTTTCATGATTTTTTAGGGGTGTTTATTTGTTGAATTGTTGAACTGTTTAATTGTTTATTTGTGCAAAGTGAAGGGTGAGTTGCCTGTTTAATCGTTGAACTGTTTAATTGTTTATTTGTGAAACGTGAACAGTGAAGCGTGAATGGGTTCAAGGTACATGGTGCAAGGTGAATGGTGCAAAAATTGTTGTTCGTTTTTGTTGTTCGTTTACTTGCCATAAAAAGTCCACTTTCAATTTTCAATTCTCCATTTTCAATTGAAATGCCTTCTGCTTTTTCCTTTCTGCAATTAAACCTCGTCACCCGTTACCCGTCACTAGTTTACTTGTATCTCGTCTACTTGTTTACTTGTATCTAAAAAACGCACTTTCAATTAAATAACAAAGTTGATCGCCCGGGTAGGGTTTTTATCTTTTACCAAAATTTCATTTTTGTGGTATACCAACGAATAGGGTGCTATGCTTTGCGTGATCCACACATTGCCGCCGACAACGCTATGGTGTCCGATGACGGTTTTCCCACCCAAAATACTGGCTCCGCTGTAAATAATGACATGGTCTTCGATGGTGGGATGCCGCTTGGTTTCGGCGTCTTCTTTTTTCACACTTAAAGCGCCCAGCGTAACGCCTTGGTATATCTTGACATGGTTGCCGATTATCGCGGTTTCTCCAATCACAACGCCGGTTCCGTGATCGATAAAAAACGATGAACCGATCTGCGCCGCCGGGTGGATATCAATGCCGGTTTTGCTGTGGGCGTATTCCGAAAACAAGCGCGGCAAAACCTGAATGCCCTGCTTGTACAACTGGTGCGAAATGCGGTACACCACCGTGGCATAAAATCCGGGATAAGCAACCAATACTTCTTCCATCGACTTGGCCGCAGGATCAAAGGCCAGAATGGTTTCGCCATCGAGCAGCAATTCCTCATAAATATCGGGAAGCCGGTCGAAAAAACGCTCGCCATGCACCCGGCAATCATCTTCTCCATCGAACGAAACGGCCAAAATGGTTAAAAACTTGGCTTTCAGGTTTTCAAAATCTGCTTTAAACTTTTCTTTGGTTTGAACCTGGCTTTTTTGCGGGACAAACATAAACCGGAAGATCTCATCGAGAAAGGTTTCGGCAATTTGTTTGTTGGGAAAATGCACTAAGTTTTGATGGTGTTTTAAAATATGCTGTAAGAAATCGTTTTCATTCATAAGTAAAGAATTTTACGGATCCAAGAAATTTGATAATCAATACAAAATCATAAAATTCATATTCGGGTCATCTATTTTTCAAGATTTAAAAAACTGATTGGTAATAACATTTGATATTTAAAAATGTTTTCGCGCCGATGCTTTTTTTACAAACAAGCGAAGCTTGCCAAACCGGACTGCCCATGAAAAGGTGGGCAGTCCGGTTATTTATAAACACCTTGTATTTACAAGAGATTTATATTGATTGGCAAAATTTTAATTAATTCAAGTTGCTAGTTACGTGATTATATAAAAAAGAGGTCAAATCCTTAATTTTGTGTTTACCAGACAACAAAAAAAGATTTGACCATGGTTACAAAAACCGTTGCAATATACGTATTTTTTGACGATTTGCTTAAAACAATGGATCACAAAGAGCCGCATACTAGAAAAACGACAGATTCTGAGATTATGACAGCGTTGATGATCTCGACTTTGTACTTCGGCGGCAATATTGAAAAAGCCATTAGTTTTGTTCGAAGCACCAATCTGATGCCCAATATGCTTAGTAAGAGTCGTTTCAATCGTAGAATGCATGCTATAGCAGAGTTGATTGTCATGTTGTTTTCTCAAATAGGACAAGCACTCAAGCATCTTACTATAAATACAATCTATATTATTAATAGTTTTTCTGTATCTGTGTGTCATAATATTAGAATTAACAGAAGTCGATTGCTTAAAGGCAGACAATATCGTGGCTATAATGCTTCGAAGCGCTGTTACTTTTATGGATTCAAAGTTCATGTGATTGTTACCGCAGAGGGAATTCCTGTAGAATACAGTTTTACAGCAGGCAGTGTACATGATCTTGATGGAATGAAGCAAATGCCACTTCTTTTGCCTGAAGGAAGTTCTTTGTTGGCCGATTCTGCTTATACTGATTACACTTTGGAAGAAATGCTTACTGATAACCAAATTCGACTTTTGGCAGATAGGAAGCAGAATTCCAAACATCCTCATCAGCCTTGGATAAATTATTTGATAACCAATGGAAGAAAACGCATTGAAACTACTTTTAGCGATATTGTAAAATTGATGCCTAATAGGATTCATGCCGTTACTGAAAAAGGGTTTCTGATTAAACTTATTGCTTTTATTTTTGGATTTACCATTGATAAAATTATCTCTGTATAGCTAGCAACTTGAATTAAGTATTAAGACTGGTATATTTACTTTGGGTAAAAATAAATATTATAGTCCAAACCCTGACCCCGCACACTTATATGATGGATTACAAATTTTATGCAATACATTCAAAGATTATGCGCAAGTAAATGTAAATGTTTGGGCTTCAGATTCACGAGGAGGTATTGCCTTTGAACAAGGTTCTTTTTATGAACCGGCTAACAATGCATTTTCAGGAAGCGGTATAAATATTGATGGTCAAGGCTGTGGGTTTTGGTATTATTACCAAAATACATCACCTTTCATACCATATAATTGTATAAATGCTGTCTATCCTTATCCCGTTTCCTATCGCAACACCTGCCCTTCAAAATTATTTTCAAGTTACACTTATATCTCCGGCTATGCCCCCATGCAAGCACATGGCGAGGGTGTAAAACAATGGTACGCCCAAACCGATGGCGGCAATACCCAAACCCTGCTTGCCCAAACCGAAATGGCAATAAGCAAAACCAACGGAACCAAAACCAGCGAAGCTTTGCAAAAAAGCAAAGGGTTCCTTTCCGATCAGGTATTGTTGGCAGTGGCTAAAAACGAAAACGGTTTCACTTCTGAAATGGTACGGGATATTATGGTCGCCAATCCCCAATGTACTCGCAACCAGGAGGTAATGAAAGCCCTGAAAAACCGTATAAAACCTTTGGATGATAAAATGATGGCTGAAATCCTTGCCGGAGAAAAAGTAATTTCCGCCCGCGAAAAACTCGAAATGGAAATTGCAGATAACGGTCGGAAAATTACCAACGCCATTGACGATAATTTACGCTCGCTGTCAAGTGATAGCGTGGACAGAACCCAAGAAATTGTCGAGCAACTCAATTACTTTGCCATTCCCGAATACAAATACCAGTTGGCTCAACTCTATTTCGATAAAAACGATACAAAAAATTACCAATCTACACTTTCGGAATTGGATAAACTCATTACCTACGATGTGGATAAAGCGTATTTCCACCGCTGGTGTAAACTTAATGATGACATCACCCATTGGACGAAGAATGACAAGTACCGCCTCGATTCGCTTCCCGAAAAACCGATACAATACCTGATTGATTTGGTTTGGACGGAAGAAGGGCGTCTACAAGCCAAGGCTGCTTCCATTCTCGCATTAAATGGTATTTACATTCACCCCGAACGCAAACGGGAGGAAATTGTCCAAGATGATAAAAAAATCATCCCCGGTTTGCAAGCCAATACAACCGAAACGGATACGGAATTTGCACTACACCCCAATCCGGCTAAGCAAAGCGTAACCTTCAGCTACCAAATCACTCAGGATGCTTCGCAAGCCAAAGTGTATATCTACCACAGTTCCGGCACCCTTGCCGAAACTATCAACATCGAATCAGGAAGCAATTCCAAATCCATAAATACAGGCAATCTGTCCAATGGTATTTACTACTGCCGTTTTATCGTGGACGGTAAAACTGTGAAGACCGTTAAATTGGTTATTGCCAAGTAATTTCTAATTTTTGACCGGACTGCCCATGAAAAGGTGGGTAGTCCGGTTATTTATAAACGCCTTGTATTTACAAGAGATTTATATCGATTGGCAAAATTTTAATTAAAATATTCCCATTTTTTTCTTTTAGTTTCATTATTCGGAAACAAAACTTTTTTACATTTGGAATGTGAAAGTTTGTGATTCCTTTACACTTACCTAAATTTCGAATTAACCTGAATACCTAATAACAAAAAAAACAATCCCATGAAAAAACTAATCCTGTTAGCATTCGCTTTGTTTACGGTAAACTTGTGGGCTCAAGAATCCAAAGCCGTAACCCCGCTACCCAAAAAAATTTCGATCAAATACGATGCCTCCGGCAATCGTATCGAACGGACAGATGGTAATATTGCCGTAGTAGTAGATCCCGGAGGGCCTTCCAATCCTAATGGAGGCGACCCCGGCGGAGGGCAAGAATTTCTAACTTTCCGAGGAAACCAAGAAACCGTAAAAATTTATCCCAACCCCACGGCAGCCTTAGTTTGTGTCGATATTCCCCCTTCGGATGAAGACCTGCCGGGCGAACTCGTGCTATATAACCAACAAGGACAGCTGATCCAGCGAATAAAAGTAGTGTCCGGTTCCAATCATACCCTTGATTTGTACGACCAACCCAACGGAACCTATTTTTTACGGCTGAAACTGGGGGCATTGAATATCAGTAAAACGATTATTAAGAGTTAATTGAAAATTGAAAGCAGAAAATTGAAAATGTTTTCAGTAAACAGGTTGACAAGTAGACCCGTAAACGAGTTTTAACGCAGAAAGGAAAAAGCAGAAGGCAGAAAGATTTTTGATACAAATAAACAGTTCAACGATTCAACAAGTACTTCACCCTGTGCGATTAAATTTGAATATTATTAGATTTAATTATCCGATTCGATTCAACCCAACATAACACCCATTTCCCCGATTTCCCCCATTTTACCCTGTACCGTTTACCCTTTACCTTGAACCCTGCACCTTTAACCATAAAACAAACACCATGAAAAAACTTTACATATTCTTCCTATTCATCCTAACCTTTTCAACTACAAAAGCCCAAATTAATACCGATTTGCCTGTCGGAGCTATTCCCGGAAGTGCTGACGTATCCCCCACCGGAGCCGCCACCTATGCCATTCCCATTGAAGTATCGCCCGGTACGGCAGGCATGCAGCCCAACTTATCCATTGTATACAACAGCCAATCAGGCGATGGCGTGATGGGCTTGGGCTGGAATTTTACGGGTATTTCCGCTATTACCCGCACAGGACAAACCATTTACCACGACGGAAAAGTAACCGGTATTACACTTACCGAAGAAGACCGCTATATGTGGGACGGGAACCGCCTGCTTGGTATTTTCAGTGCCAAAGGAACAGATACAGTTATTCTACAAATGAATCCGGAAGTGGGTTTCAGCAATCAGGTATTTGCAAAAGGACTCAGCAACGATAAAGGGCCTCTGAGCTTTTATATCAGGACTTCGGATGGAAAAATTTTGGAATATGGGATTACCGCCGACAGCAAAATCGAATTTAATGGCAAGGCTCTGATATGGCATCTAAGCAAGGTTACCGATGCCAATGGCAATTACATGACCTATCATTATGAATCCGGAGGAACGAATACCAAAGTGTTGTCAAAAATCGTTTACACCGGAAATGCGGCTGCAGGGCTTGCACCTTACGCTGAAATCCGTTTCACTTACACAAACAAGCCGGTTACCATAAAATCCTATATTTGGGGGAACGTAATGTTTTGCAACAAACTACTGCAAAATATTGGAAGTTGGTATAATGGCAGTTCCATTTCGGATTTTTCATTTGAATATGCCTACGATGATTTTTCCAATACCAAGTTGATAGAAGTGAAGAAACACGGGCGGGACGGAAGCAAACTAAACAGCACAAAAATCCAATGGGGAGCAAACGTGCCAAGCATTACCATCGAAACGGCCGGTGTCCACCAGTTTACCAGAGTGGGCGGCGATACGGACAACGACGGGATAAGCAACGCCATTGCCTCCATGGAAGAAGGAAGCCAATGCAAATACTACAACCTGACCCCTGATGAATGGGGAGCAAACTATTCGGCAACCCTTCTGAGAGAAGGAAACAAAAGGAGGGAACTCCCGAAGGAAGCAAGAATCCTGAACTTCAAAGCCCCCTCAACCCCTACCATCCTGTATTGCCGTGGAGTGAAAGACGATTTGCGTACCCCGTTCTATTATGAACCTGTTAATGAACGGGACTATTCGTTTGACGATGGCAGTATACCCGGATTTACAATGACCGGCAACCATATCCTTTTGCCGGGGGATTTCAACGGCGACGGGAAAGACGAAGTTACCGTTGTATGGGTAAGCGGGTTTGGGTCAGAATTCCAGTATTTTTATTATGAATATAACAAAGATGTTGTTAACAAATGGATTTCGCTCACTCCAAACAGCAGCGGAAACAGCAATGACATAAAAAGCGCTTATGTTACGGATATCAACGGCAACGGGAAAAAGGAACTGATGCTGGTTTTTAACTTGAAAACCAGGTATTACGAATATAATACGGGTATGAACCGGTTCGAACTGATTTATGAAGACGGCTATCCCACGGAATACCACCATATTTACACCGGCGACTTTAACGGCGACGGGAAAACCGATTTACTGACCTTTACCAAAACAGCCAACCCGAAAAAATGGGAGCTTGCTTATTCGACAGGAGATACTGTAAGGGAAGCCGGTTTTACACTGGAGGCGAACCCTTTGCCCTTTTTAAATCCCTTGGAGAATATCGAATATTATCCTGTCTTCGTCAATGATTTCAATGGCGATGGGAAATCGGATGTTTTGCAGGCGAAAGCAAAACTGATTTTTCCTCCAGTCATTGCTCCTGATACCAATTGGGTACAATCGGTTTATTTTTCGCGGGGAGACGGTGTTTTTTTAGAAACGTCGGTGAACCTCCAGGGAATAGATGAGCCCAAAGATTCCTATACTTTCGGCGATTTCAACGGCGACGGACTGGTCGAACTTTTAAGCATGGGGATATTGACCTACAAATCCACCTCCTTTTATAAAAACGATAAAAGCCGTTTGGTCGCTTCCATCACCGACGGCATGAATCACACAGTGGCTTACGTGTACAATCCGCTCTTGAAAAGGAACGAGGACAATGCATATAACCCTGCGGAAATTTCAGCTCCTGTGCATATCTTACGGGGCGGTATCCCCGTAGTGAAGTATATCTCCTATTATGCCAACGGCACTATATGGAAAAGCCTCGGATATCTTTACGGCCCCCTGCTGTACCATTCGCAGGGAAAAGGGATTCTAGGCTTTAAAACAATCCGGATTACCGACAGCAGGCAAAACCTGTCCACCTTTATGATGAATGATTATTACCATATGGGTTTGGGATATTACTTCCTGTATTGCAAAAGCAATACAACCACAACATCGAACGGAATAGGCATTTCAAAGCAAGAATTTGAGAACACTCTTGTTTATGAACTTAAAAGCTACCAACCCATTCTTTTCCGGCAAACAGCGACCGATTATCTGACCTCGACCACCGTTGTAACGACTAATTCCTATTATCCCATTGAGTACGCCTATGCAGGTTTTTTGAAAAGCAGCAAACAGGACTTCGGGGGCGGATGCCATACGACAACCGATTACACTTACAGCATCCACGGAACGGCTGGACTTGGGAATTACATTTACAAACCGTCGGAAGTGACCACCACTGCCGTCCATCCGGATTACCCAAACGCCACCACGGCCACTAAAAAATACAATTACGATATCAAAGGCAACCTGACTTCGGAGGTTGATTTTTACGGCAAGCCCCAATCCATGACAACCACCTATAAAAATTTTAATGCGTTCGGACTCGCCGAACAAGTAACCACCCAGGCTGCTTCGCTTACAGAACGTAAAAAAACGGTGGTATACGATGCCAAAAAGCGGTTTGTGGAAAAAATTACCGACATGAACGGTTTGGAAACAAAAACCGAATACGATTACGCCACCGGAAATATTACCAAAACCACCGACCCGCTTGGGAATAATACCACCTACGAATACGATGTATTCGGACATTTGAAGAAAACCAACACCCCCATTGGCAGCGCCCAAACCGAGCTCTATTGGGGCAACACAGAAGGTCCTGGCCAAGCCTTTTATTATTCCCGGACTACCGGAAGCAACCAACCGCCGGTAACCACCTATTATGACGTACAGGGACGGGAAATCTGTACCAAAACGTACAATTTCAAAAATGAAGCCTTGCTGGTGGACAAAGAATACAACTTCAAAGGGCAGCTATACCGGCAAAGCAAACCCTATTTCCAAAACGGTACGGCAACCAAACGCTGGGTAACCTACGGTTACGACGATTACGGGCGGCTTACCTCCCTGACGGATTGCGACAGGTATTCCACCATCAGTTACAACGGGAAAACCACCACGACAACCCGCCCGGACTACACCCAGACAAGCAAAACCGTAAATGCCATGGGGCAAACCGTGAGCAGCACCGACAACGGGGGCACCGTGACTTACACTTACCATAGCAATGGGAATCCTCTGTCCATCACCGTTGGTGGAACTACAACCACCATGGAATACGACGATTACGGCCGGCAAACGAAGTTAATCGACGCCAATGCAGGGGAAACCCGGTATGAGTACAATGCCTGGGGCGAATTGACCAAGCAAACCGATGCCCGCAACCAGGTAACCCAGCTGTATTATCACAACGACGGCAGGCTGCGCTCCAAAAACACGCCCGAAGGGTCTTATTTTTACGATTATTACCCTTCCGGGCAATTCAAAACCATGCTGCAACGCGAAAGCTCGCCCGATGATTCCTATTTTGAATACGTTTACGACAACTTAGGGCGGCAAACCCAAATTACGCAGTACGAACCCGATTTGGGTAGCAGTTTTGTTACCCAGTACAGCTACGACAGCTACGGAAACCCGAGTACCACGACCTACCCGACCGGATTTAAAATCAAGAACCGCTACGATACCTACGGTTACGGATATTTGGTTGAAATATCGAGGGATTACAGCGGCGGTGTTTACAACCAGCCCGGCGTGGGAACTTCCATCTGGAGGTTAGACCAACAAAACGCTTCGGGACAAATAACCAAATGGATGGCAGGGAACAGCGGGTTGAGCCCCTCGCGTACCTATTATGAATACTACGATATGCTGACGCGGATTTCATGCGGTTCCATCCAAAGCTTTGGTTACTACTTCAACCCCAACAACGGCAACCTTCACGACCGCAGCGACTATACCCGCAATGTCACCGAATCTTTTACCTACGACAATTTAGACCGCCTGGCGCAAATCACATCAACGGGAGCCTACCCTTACAGCAACAACACCATTACTTACCAAGCCAATGGGAACATCGCTTCCAAAAGCGATGCCGGAACCTATGGCTATCATGCGCAGAAAAAACACGCCCTTACCGGAATTACCGGAAACAACGACATTCCGTTGGCTACCCAAACCGCTACCTATACCTCTTTTTCAAGCGTGCGTACGGTTAAGGACTTTTTGGCCGGAACCACCATCCCGATTGAAGCCAAGTTCAAGTATGCTCCCGACGACCAGCGCAGCCTGATGCAGGTTTACGCTAACAATACGCTGCAATATACCAAGTTTTACGGGCATAACTTCGAGCAGTATACCAAAGGAACCAACCCCTACAACCAAAACAACCGCCGCAATTTCCACTATATCAGCGCACCCGGCGGAGCGGCAATGGTATATATTTCGCACGGGGATAATGTAAACGTTGGCACGCTCTTTTACCTGCTCACCGACCATCAGGGGAGCATTACCCATATTGTCAACGAATGGGGCGGCTTGGCGCAGGAATATTCTTACGATGCTTGGGGACGCCGCCGCAACCCCGCCAACGGACAACCGTACACCCAAAGTTTTTTTCAAACCGTTTCCAACCTGCCTTTAATCGACAATTTTTGTACTTTTGACCGGGGCTATACCGGACACGAACATTTGGATGCCTTCGGGCTGATTAATATGAACGGCCGCCTGTACGACCCGGTGATGGGACGGATGCTTTCGCCCGATAACTACGTGCAAGACCCCGGCAGTACGCAAAGCTACAATCGCTACGCTTATTGCATGAACAACCCGTTGAAATATACGGATCCGGATGGGGAATGGATACATTTGGTTGTTGGAGCTTTGATTGGGGGTACCATGAATTGGGCAATGAACGGGGCACAGTGGAATGCCAAAGGGTTGGGATATTTTGGTGTAGGGGCATTGGCTGGAGCTTTATCTGCGGGTGTTGGTGCAGGTGTTAATGTAGCTGTAGCGGGAGGTTCTTTTGGAACTGGTTTTGTGGGGACGGCAACTGTTTCTTCTACCGGTTTTTTTGCAGGCGCATTGACTGGAGCAGGTGCAGGAATAACAAATGGGTTCATCACAGGAACTGGAAATAATATGTTAGGGAACAAAAATTTTGGTAATTCCCTATTAGGAGGATTAGATCAAGCATGGAAACAAGGTTTAATAGGAGGAATTAGTGGAGGTATAATTGGAGGTATTCATGCGGCATCAAATGGAAGGGATTTTTGGACAGGAAGTTATAAACAATATGATTTACAACCTACGTTATTAGCTAGTTCAGAAAATTTTACATCTGTTGATGAATATAAATTTCCTGACGATGCAACAATAGCTAATGCGGATAAATACAAAGTATATTATAAAACAGAAGATGGAGTAACAGGAGTAAATGACTATGTTAAGCCGGGCAAATACATCAAAAAGCCTATAGATGGTGTTGCAACTTCAAAGTATACAAATAAAGTTTTTAAAGTACCTGATGGGGGAAGCGTGAAAGTATCATTGGGGGGAGAGGTGGATTTAAGTATGGGCTTTGTTGGTCGGACTAAATTAATAGGGTATCAATTGTTTATTAGTAGAAGTTATGAATATGGTTGGTTACCTCTTAGTAAACTAGATAGTAATTGGGAAACGTTATTTAAAATGGCTCTTTTAATTAAATAAATATGAAAACAACCAAAATTTACAATATTTTATTTGTCATTCTTTTTATTATGTCATTTTATGGATTTATATACGAAAAATTATTATATAATCCGACATATAAAAAATACGCATTGAAATATTTTGAGGATGGTAATACATATCCTCAATATTCTATTGGTTCACCACCAAAACACGATCCTACTGTATACGAACTTTATGGTATACCTCGTTCATATGAAATTTTGCATAGAATTTTTAAATTCGTATCTGATTTTACTTTTTTTGCACTAGTTCCAATGTTTGTCTGGGCTGTGATCTTGTTTTTTAAGAAGAGATTGTATTTAAATTATAAATTTCTAATTTATCAATTAATAGGATTTTTCTTAATTATATTTTTTATTATTGATACATTAAAATTTATTTTCAACTAAATATAATACCCGTAGTGTATTTGGACAAAATCCTGGAGAGAGTCAAATCCTTATTTTTAATGAGGAATACCCAAGCAAAACTGCACAAAAAGTTAAGCACTATTTGTTAAGTAGTCAATGCAAAATATTGTTTCATGCAATTATATCGCAGAGTAGTTTAAAACAACTTTTCCACTAGTTTGGATTTCAAAGTAAATAGCTCTTACTATAATAAACTATTTTATTTAGAGAATCGCATAAACATCTTTTGATTTCAAAAGGTGTTTATGCGGTTTACTTGTGCAAAAAATTTCATTTCCTTGAATTTTTTAATGCGTATATTTGCATTATGAACGGTGAAACTAACTGAAAAGAGAATCGTTAGATAACCGTTAGCACCTCAAAACACAAAGCGGTAACATCCTGTATTTCAGTTCGTAAAAATAAATGATCTAACCCCAACGGGACTAAATTAGGAATAACCGTGCGTGAAACGCACAGTTAGGGAATACTTCTCTAATAAAACCTCGTCCGCGAAGTGGGCGAACAATCGGGGAATTCGCCCACTTCGCGGACGAATCCTTGGATAGTTACTCTTTTCCACGGGTTACACCCGCGGTTATTTATATTTGCCCGCTTCGCGGACTCAAAGAACTTAACAGCCCTACCGGCCGGGGGGCACAAAAAGGCTGCCGGCAGCAGGTACAGCAAACTGAAAACGAAACGTTCGGCGGCGGTTGCACCGCCGCCGTTTTTTTTTACAAACAAGCCAAACTTGCAAACATAAGCAACCTAAAGCATAATAGCCTTAGCCCAACAGGGTAACAATAATTCTCCGTTAGGAGAATAACATCCACTGAACCCGGCATACGGAAATAACCCATTGCCCGCCAGGGCATAAATCGTTGCATACCCATCTATCTCTGATTTTCTACCCTTTCCGGGAAACCATTTCAGCATTTTAATTGTTGTTATGATCGAGCAATCCTGGCAATTGCCCATGTTTTTCTATATTTGTTTGTTTTTTTAAGGACATTTGTTTTTATATCCATTTTACCCTTCGTTTTTGTTTTTATGATGAAGTTTACCAAGCAAGAAGTACTCAACGATTACCGCATTGCCAACGAAAGCCGCCAAGCCAGCCTACTGGGGCGTAAAGAAGTATTGACCGGAAAAGGGAAGTTCGGAATTTTCGGCGACGGAAAAGAAATTCCGCAACTGGCGTTGGCTAAAGTGTTCCGAGAAGGCGACTGGCGTTCGGGTTATTACCGCGACCAAACCTGGATGCTGGCTTCGGGTATTTTATCTTTGGAAGAAATCTTTTCACAAATTTACGGCGATACCGACGCTCATTTCAATCCCATGAATGCCGGACGGTTGATGAACAACCACTTTTCAACCCGCAGCCTGGATGAAAACGGCAACTGGCTGGATTTGACCCAACAAAAAAATTCGTCGGGCGACATCTCCCCTACGGCCGGACAAATGCCGCGTTTGCTTGGTTTGGCATTGGCTTCAAAGATGTACCGTACCATAGCCGAACTGAAAGAATATACAAAATTTTCGGTTTCGGGCAACGAAGTGGCTTTCGGTTCCATCGGCGATGCCAGTACCAGCGAAGGTCATTTTTGGGAAACCTTGAATGCCGCCGGCGTGATGCAGGTTCCCATGGCCATTTCGGTTTGGGACGACGGCTACGGGATTTCGGTTTCCAGCAAATATCAAACCACCAAACAATCCATTTCCGAAATTTTGAGCGGTTTTGAGCTCAATGAAAAAGGGGAAGGCATCCGTATTTTCAAAGCAAAAGGTTGGGATTATGCCGCGCTCTGCGAAATGTACCGGGAAGGCGTCGAAATCTGCCGTACCCGGCAAGTTCCGGTTTTGTTCCATATTACCGAACTGACCCAACCGCAAGGCCACAGCACCTCGGGTTCGCACGAACGTTACAAACCGGCCGAACGCCTGCAATGGGAAAAAGATTTTGACTGCATCCGCAAAATGCGTGAATGGATTTTAAAAGAGAAACTGGCTACGGCCGAAGAGTTGGATCTTATTGAAAAACAAGCGTCCGGGCGTGTCAAAGATGCCCGTGCCAAAGCATGGAATAACTACCAAAAACCACTGCTGGCTAAGCGGGATGAATTTCTGCGAATCGCTGATATTTCAACTTGCAACTGCGCCAAAACCAAACGCATCGACGAAATCAAACAAGAGCTGAAATTGATTCCCGAGCCCAACCGCAAAGACATTGTATCGTCGGCCAAAAAAGTACTTCGTTTTGTGTGCAATTCGTGTGTAGATCCCTCCAATTCGCTGAAAACAAATATTTCCGATTGGTATGAGAAAGAATTGCAGGAAGGAAAAAACAGTTATCAAACGCATTTGTACAGCCATTCGGAGCAATCGGCGCTGAAAATTGCCGAAGTAAAGCCTGTTTACAGCGCTTCGCCCAAACTGGTTCCGGGACGCGAAATCTTGCGCGAAAACTGGGACTACATTCTGAAAAACCACAACAACGTGTGCATTTTCGGCGAAGACGTGGGAAAAATCGGCGGTGTCAACCAAACTTACGAAGGACTTCAGGAAAAATACGGCGAATCGCGTATCTTCGATACCGGAATCCGAGAAGCTACCATTATCGGACAAGGAATCGGCCTGGCCATGCGCGGCTTGCGCCCGGTGGCGGAAATCCAGTATTTCGATTATTTGATGTACGGTTTGCAGGTGATGAGCGATGATTTGGCAACCTTGCAATACCGCACCAACGGCACGCAAAAAGCGCCGCTGATCATCAATACGCGTGGCCATCGCCTGGAAGGTATTTGGCATTCCGGTTCGCCGCTGAGCATGGTGATCAATTCCATCCGGGGTATTTATGTGCTGGTTCCGCGCGATATGACCCGGGCAGCCGGTTTTTACAATACGTTATTGAAAAGCGACGATCCGGCCTTGGTGATTGAACCGCTCAACGGATACCGCCTGCGGGAAGAGATGCCTGAAAACATCGGCGAGTTTTGTATTCCGATCGGAATTCCCGAAGTGTTGACGCCAGGAACCGACGTTACGCTGGTTACTTACGGATCCTGCATCCGCATTGCCGAAGATGCCGTTGAGCAACTGAAAGAATTCGACATTTCGGTTGAGTTGATTGATGTGCAATCGCTGGAACCTTTTGATATCAATCAAATCATCCTCGGGTCGCTGAAAAAGACCAATAAAATCGTGTTTTTTGACGAGGATGTGCCCGGTGGCGCCACGGCTTACATGATGCAAAAAGTGCTGGAAGAGCAAAAGGGGTATTATTACCTGGATGCTCAACCGCGAACCGTTACCTCGGGAGCGCACCGGACTCCTTACGGAACCGACGGCGATTACTTTTCAAATCCCAATGCCGAAAACGTTGTGGATTGCATTTACAACCTGATGCACGAAACCCATCCCGCAAAGTATCCCAAGATTTTCTAACACTTGTTTTATTTTTTTGCCTCTTTGAGGTTGTGATTTAATCGATATTTTTAGCCGCTGGAAATTCATGGTTATTTCCATTAATCACTTCGTGATAATTCGAGACGGTGAAAGAAACTAACTTGGAGAATTTTGAATAAATTTTGGAGAAAACATGAAAACACTTGGCAAAGCCCTGTAAAGACTTACCAATAAAATCTAAAATGACGATCTGAATGAATTCCTAATTCTATCTATGTCCTACGGACAAAAAATGATGGCTTTCAAATTTTCTATTGACATATAAGGCCTACGGCCTATAGATTTTAACATCCATGGAATGGAACCGGAAAAATCCATATAGCCCGTCAGGGCTTTAACATTCTAGGCGGAAGTATCGATTTTCCGTAGGAAAATAACATTCCTAGGAATGGAACCAGGAAAAAACGTATAGCCCGTCAGGGCTTTAATCTCTTTGGGTTTAATTCCCCGCTGCTTGCAGCGAGTAAATAAAAAATTATTCCTTATTGATACCCTGACCGCTTGCGGCGGGGAGATTCATTGTTATAAAAACGGATTACGAATATTCGTTATAAATCATTCACAGTTTTTCCGATACTTGTTTTAAAAACAATGTAGAATCTTATCCTGTTTCTATGCAGGAGAATCGAGCCGCATTTTGTACGGCTGATTTGCCAGTTACAAAATATCCGTAACTTTGTGGCATGTAGTCAAAACTAGGGCAATTGCGTATGTACGAAGTTGATGAAGAAAAAGAGAAAAAAGAAATCATAAAACGATACAAAGCCTTGTTGAATGCCTGGGATACCAACAAGGGATCTCATGATAAAAGCAAAGTCCGCGAAGCTTTTAAAGTTTCGGAATTGGCTCATCGAGGCCTGCGTCGCCGTAGCGGTGAGCCTTACATTTATCATCCCCTGGAAGTGGCCCGCATTGTTGCCGGCGAAATCGGGTTGGGCGAAACAGCCATTGTTTCGGCCTTGTTGCACGATGTGGTGGAAGACAACCCTGATTACACCATGGACTTTATCCGCGAAAAATTCGGCGACAAAGTGGCTTATATCGTGGATGGGTTAACCAAAATCAAAGACGGCTACGATACGCAGGAAAAATCGGCACAGGCGGAGAATTTCAAAAAGATGCTGCTCACGCTTTCGGACGATGTGCGGGTCATCTTAATCAAATTCGCCGACCGCCTCCACAACATGCGCACCTTGGATTCCATGCCCAAGAACAAACAAAAAAGCATCGCCGCCGAAACGGCTTATTTATATGCCCCGTTAGCACACCGCCTGGGACTTTACTCCATTAAAAGCGAGTTGGAAGATCTGGCCCTGAAATACACCGAACCGGAAACTTACAACGCCATTTCAAAACAAATTGCCGAAACGGAAACGACGCGGGCACGTTACATCCAAAAATTTATTTTCCCCATCAAAGAGGCTCTGGCAAAGCAGGGAAAAAATTTTGAAATCGAGGGGCGTGTGAAATCGGTGTATTCCATTTACCAAAAAATGAAATTGAAGGAAATCGATTTCAATGAGGTCTACGATGTATTTGCCATCCGCATCATCATCGATTGTCCGGTCGAAGAGGAGAAAAAAGAATGTTTTTCGGTATACAACACGGTTACCGATTTTTACAACATCAACCACAGCCGCATGCGGGACTGGATCGCCACACCGAAAGCCAACGGTTACTCGGCTTTGCACGTCACGGCAATGGGCCCGGGCGGCCGCTGGGTGGAGATCCAAATCCGTACCCGGCGCATGCACGAAATTGCCGAACGGGGATTTGCCGCCCACTGGAAGTACAAACAAGAGCAAAACCACGAAAAATCCGATTCGGGTTTGGACGAATGGCTGGCAAAAGTCCGTGAAATCCTGAAGACACCCGACAGCAACGCACTCAGCTTTTTGGACAACATCAAAATGACGTTGTTTTCGGAAGAAGTTTTTGTGTTTACACCCAAAGGTGATTTAAAATCGTTGGCCAAAGGCAGTTCGGTGGTTGATTTTGCCTACAACATCCACACCCAACTGGGTAACAACTGCATTGCCGCCAAAGTAAACCACCATTTGGTCCCTTTGAATTACGTGCTGAAAAGCGGCGATCAGGTCGAAATTATTTCTTCGAAAAAAGGAAGCCCCAAAGAAGAATGGTTGAACTATGTCATTACGCCGGTAGCCAAAAGCAACATAACCGCCGCTTTACGCGAAAACCGCAAAGCATACGGCGAACAGGGAGAGAACCAGTTGAAAGCGTATTTGTCGGAATTGTCGCTGGCGCCGTCGCGGAGCAACATTCAAAAACTGATGAATTTCCTGGAAGTTTCGAGCCGCATTGATTTGTATTTTTTAGTAGCAACCGGAAAAGTTACGTTGGATACCATTCACCAGTGCCATACCAAAGTGGAGTTAGCTCCGTTGAACAGGCCCCGCCAGTCTTCCCGGAAAAAGCAACTGGAACATCCCGTTGTCATTAAAAGCCATGCGCCCAATGATGTAGTCGAGTTGGATGATGTGCATTACGATATTTCGAAATGCTGCTATCCTTTGCCGGGCGACGATATCATTGCGTACATGCCCTCCGCCGGTAATTTGCAAATCCACCGTTCGGGTTGTTTGGTCGCTACTTCGTTGATGTCGCGTTTCTCGAACCGGATGGTGAATGTCCGCTGGTCGAACAAACAGAAAGCCGAATTTCTAACCGGCATCCGGTTGATCGGAATCGACCGGAAAAGCTTGATTCTCGACTTGGTTGACCTGATCAGCCAAAAAATGCATTTCAATGTCAAAGCCTTTTCCATTGAAACGGAAGGGGGAATTTTTGAGGCAAGCATCAAGTTGAATGTCCATTACCACTCGGATGTGGACAAATTACTGGATGAAATTGAAAAAATCAAAGGAATTACTACTTGCATGCGGATTAATAATTTAGCATAAACGTCATGAAAGGAGTTGTTGTAAAATCCACCGGAAGCTGGTACCACGTCCGAACCGACGAGGGAAAGTTTGTTGAATGCAAGCTAAAAGGCCAATTCCGGATTCACGGCATCAAAACGACCAATCCGGTGGCTGTGGGCGACCGGGTTCATTTTGATTTTGATGAAAAAACCGGAGGAGTGATTACCCAAATCGACGAACGCAAAAATTACATCATCCGCAAATCCATCAACCTGTCAAAACAGGCGCATATCATTGCATCCAATATCGACCAGTTGGTGATTGTTTCATCCATTGTAAAGCCGCGCACCACGCCGGGGTTTATCGACCGCTTGCTCGTTACGGCCGAGGCGTACCACATTCCGGCCATCATTCTTTTTAATAAAATCGACCTTTGCGAGGCCGAAAAAGCAAACGATCGGCTCCATGAATTGCTCGACCTTTACAACGGCTTGGGGTATCAGTCCTTCCCCATTTCGGCTTTGTACCAAACCGGATTGGAGCAAGTGGTGGATTTATTGAAAGACAAAACAAGTTTACTTTCAGGCCATTCGGGAGTGGGGAAATCAGCTTTGTTAAATGCCGTCGATCCCAATTTGCGATTGAAAACGGGCGCGGTTTCGGAATACAATGAAAAGGGAAAGCATACGACGACTTTTGCCGAAATGCATCCCTTATCATTCGGAGGTTTTGTAATCGATACGCCGGGGATTAAGGAATTCGGGCTGGTTCATTTTGAAAAACAGGAGGTGCACGAGCGTTTCCCCGAATTCCGGGCCTTGATGCATCAATGCCGCTTCGGCAATTGTACCCATGTTCACGAGCCGGGCTGCGCCGTGCTCAAAGCACTTGAAAACGGTGAAATCAGCGCTACACGCTACCGTAATTACCTGTCGATCCTGAATGATGAAAACCTGGATGCGGAAAGAATTACGAATTAAAAATTACGAATGAGTTTTTCAAGTGACGGTAACGAGTGACGGGTGGTCATGCAGAAAGCATTTCAATTGAAAATTGAGAATTGAAAATGGAGAACTGAAAATTGAAAGTGGATGTCAAGTAAACAAACAACAAAAAACAAACAACAATCTTTGCACCGTTCACCTTGCACCATTCACGCTTCACAAATAAACAATTCAACAACTCAACAACTCAACAATTCAACAAACTACTCACCCTTCACTGTTCACATTTCACTATAAAACCTTTTACCCTTAACCAGTCCATCCATGCGAGCGATTATTCAACGTGTTACCGATTGTTCTTTAGAAATTGACGGCAAGATCTTTTCGAGTATTTCCCACGGCTTGCTGGTTTTAGTGGGGATTGAGGATTCCGACAGTCCGGAAGACATGGAATGGCTGAGCGGAAAAATCGCCCGGTTACGAATTTTCGATGATGCGGCCGGCGTGATGAATTGTCCGGTAACAGACGTACAGGGGGAAGTAATGCTTGTCAGCCAGTTTACGCTTCATGCTTCGACGAAAAAAGGAAACCGCCCTTCATATATCCGGGCTTCAAAGCCTGAAACCGCCATCCCGTTGTACGAAGCGTTTATCAAGCAAATGGAATCGGATTTGGGGCAAACGGTCAAAACCGGGCAATTCGGCGCTCATATGAACATCCGTTTTACCAACAACGGTCCGGTAACGATTTTTTTGGATACCAAAAACAAAGAATAAATAAGATGGCACCAAACAGCATGACATCCTCTTGAAAATGTTTTAACAAAGAAAACCAAAATCCTGTAATCTTGTTGTTTATGCAAATTTAATCTCCAATCAATCATGAAATATTTTTCTTTTATCATCCTCTTATGTTTGTCTGCCATGACGCTCCAGGCCCAAAGTTTTGCCAAAGATGATTTTAAAACCAAAAGCGGGAAGACGCTGAGCATTTATTTTGTAAAGCATTCCAGCCTGATTTTGAAGTACGACAATCATTTGATCTATGTCGATCCGGTTTCGATGTATGCGGATTTCAGCAAAGAACCCAAAGCCGATGTGATTTTAATTACGCACGAGCATCAGGATCATTTCGATCCCAAAGCCATTGCCGATTTGAAAAAAGCGGGAACAAAAACGATCCTGAACGAATCGACCCAGAAAAAACTGGGTGAAGGCGCCGTTATGAAAAACGGCGATGAGCTGCAAGCCACCCCGTACCTGCATTTAAAAGCAGTTCCGGCTTACAACACCACAGACGGGCGGGAAATATACCATCCCAAAGGCCGCGACAACGGGTATATTCTCACCATCGACGGTTTGACCATTTACATTGCCGGTGATACGGAAGATATTCCCGAGATGGCGCAATTGAAAGGGATTGACGTGGCTTTTCTCCCTGTAAACCAACCGTATACCATGACGGTAGATCAAGCCGTAAAGGCCGCCCGGATGTTCAAGCCGAAAATTTTATATCCCTACCACTACAACGATACGAATGTAGAACTAATAAAAACCCAACTTGCCGGAACAAAGGGGATCGAGGTACGGATACGCCAGTTGCAATAGTTTTGGACTTCGAACAGCGTTCGATTGTATTCGATACCGCCGGAAGATCATCTTTTGACTGAAAGGCTGTCGTGTGAAAAAGGGATGTAAAACAGGCACAAGGGAACGTGCCTGGAGGTTGTTAAATCTATATGGAAAGAAAGATTTCGTGTTGCTTGAAAATCACATAACATCCATATTCTACAAAGGTATCGCGGCGATGCCGCTCTAAGCCACAGCGTGGCGACATCTTTGTAAATAACGTAAATCAGCTATTTAAGCCGCATTGCGGCGACATCTTAAACCATAAAAAATCGAAAAATAAAACTGAAACACCCCTTGGATATACTTAATTTTTCGTGCTTTCGAATCGTTCTATTATCTGAATATAAGGGTACAGCTTGCTTATGAACAAACAAAGGATCTTCAGTTGTTTTATCCATTATAGGATCCTAACAGCTTCCGAAAGGCTTGAATCTCACCTTCTTATTTGACATTTCCGAGAAACAATTTGTATTTTTGTGAAATGTCAAATTAAATACACGTAATCATGAAAGCGAAAGTTGTATTATTGGGTTTAATGGCATTCGTATTTGGATGGGTTGCTGTTTCTTGTACACAAAGGGATGCCGGCAAGGATGTAAAGACAGACGGAATGGATGTCGTATGGAAAGACTACGGCGCCGAACCGGCGGTGTTGGATATTGAAAGATATACGATCGCCAATGAGAGCTTCAGAACCACTTTATGGACAGGGAGTCAATTGCAAGTAACGTTGATGTCTATTCCTGCAGGAGGGGAAATTGGCCTGGAGCTACATCCCGGTACCGATCAGTTTCTACGAATAGAAGATGGGACCGGAAAAGTATTTATGGGCGACAGCCGCGATAGTTTGACCTATACGGTTGCTGTAAGCCCTGATTCTGCAGTATTTGTACCGGCCGGGAAATGGCATAATATCAGGAATACCAGTGACAAGCCGCTAAAGTTATATTCGATCTACTCTCCGGTGGAACATCCACATGGAACCGTACATAAAACATTCGAAGAGGCCGAAGCGGCAGAGCATCATCATTGATGGCTGTAAACAGCGAACGTTCTTAGTCATTTTAAAACCTGCCGGGAAATCCTGTAATGCAGGGCAATTTCTTTTTCAGCGCCTTTTTTATTCTTGTTTCTACCAGCCATAGGCTTCTTCGTTCATCCACTTGCCTTGTACTTTGAGCACCTGCTCAATGACGTCGCGTACGCAACCGCGTCCGCCGGGCTGGTGTGAGATGTATTTCGAAACGGCTTTTATTTCTTCCGCCGCATCGGACGGACAGGTTGCAATCCCCACCTGTTGCATGACTTCCAAATCGGGAATGTCGTCGCCCATGTATAAAATCTGTTCGGGTTGCAGGTTGTGGGTTTGGCAATACTTTTCGTACACTTCCAGTTTGCGTTCGACACCCAGAAACACATCGCTGACTTTCAGGCTTTCGAAACGTTTTTGTACCGATTCGGAAAACGCACCCGAAATAATAGCAATGCGGTATCCCTTTTTCATGGCGTATTGCAGTGCATAGCCGTCTTTGACATGGGCTGTCCGCAAAGCGTCCCCGTTTCCCAGCAAGTAAACGGTGCCGTCGGTCAGCACCCCATCGTAATCAAAAATAAACGTGGTGATTTCGTGAAGTAATTGTCTGTAGTTTTTCATTGATTTTTTATTGGTGAAGCGTGAAATGTGAACAGTGAAGGGTGAATCGTTTATAATGAAAGGGGATTAAAAAATGATCCTATTTTAGAACGAATTTGAACGTTATGGTTTTCGTTTTTATCGCCGGCCGGCAATCCTTATTGTCGGTATCTTTTTTCAATTAAGGCGGAAATAGTTTGATACAAGTTTTGATCATCCGGACGTTGCGCCAGAAGCTGCAAATGTTTCTCGATCACCGTTTTGTCGCCGCGCTTTGCCGGGCCGGTTTGCGCCGCTTCGGGCCGTTGCCGTTCGATTTTCCGGAACGTTTCGGCAATCAGGGGCCTCAGCATTTCAAAATCCAATCCCTGAGCCTGCAAAATATCGCCGGCAAGGGTCAGCATGTAATTTGAGAAATTATTGGCAAAAACAGCGGCCAAATGAATTTGTTGCCTTTTGGAAGAATCGGCTTCGGCCACTTCTCCGGAAAGCAAAAGCGCCAAATCCCGAACTTCCGGAAGATCCGAATCTTCTGCCGTTTCAATATAGAAGGGAATCCCTGATACGTTGAGCGGCATTTGTTTGGAAAAGGTTTGCAACGGATATAAAACACCGATACGCCGGCTGATGGGTTTCAACACATTCAGGGATACCGAGCCGGAGGTATGCAACACCAACTTTTCCGGTAAAACCAGCTTTGAAGCAAGGTCCGGAATGGCATCGTCGTGCACGGAAATGAGGTAAGCATCCGAGTTTTGATCCACCTTTCCCAGGTCATCGACCGGAACGGCATTGACCTTGTCCGCAAGCTGGGCGGCGGTTTCAAAGGTGCGGCTCCACACTTGCCGCACGATAATTCCTTTGGCACAAAAGGCTTGCGCCAAATGCCAGGCCACATTTCCGGCTCCGATCAAAGTAAGGGTCTTCATGTTGTCTATACCGTTAGTTTCGACTCATTTTTCGCTTCCGGGGTTTTCCGGCTTCGCCGGTAGATGGAATAAACCAATCCCAGAAACATTACGACGGCACCCGCCCAAAGCAAGTTTATAAACGGAAAAACAACCGTTTTCAGTACAATGTATTCTTCCGCTTTTTGGGATACGGCTACCCGGATGGCGGCCGACGTCTCCGAGACTCCGGCAAAACGAAGCTCTATTCCCAAGGAATCCAAACGGGCATCCACGTAAGCGATCCTTCCATCCCGAATTCGGTATTCGGCCTGGGTTTGTGCGATTATCCGGCGTCCGGCATCCAGCAAACTAAATTTGGCCGTAAGCGTTACGTTTTCAAAATCGTTGTTTTTCAGGTCTGCCTGCACGGAATCCAACACCAACCCATAATCGCCGGCAGCCAGCGTATCTTTTACATTCATTTCGCGAACTACATCCAATGATTCGTTTCCGGCCTGTTGTGAGAAACTGATATACGTATAAATGTCTTTCGTCAGAAAATGTTTGGTATCAGGATGGTTTACTTTCCCCATTTGGTTGTTGAAATTGGTGGAAGGCCAAAGCGAAAAGGCAACTTTTCCGGAAAGGGAGTCGCTCTTTTTTACAAAATCGATTTGGTAATATTCATAGCTTCCCTGGGTACGGGTATCCGAAAAAGTCACCCGGTAATTCCCCATGGTTTTGGGTTTTCCTTTGTAAAGAACAACGTTTCCGTCATGATCCGAAGAACGGCTTTGTTTGTCTTGAGAAATCACCTGCGGGCCGGTGAATGCCAGCAAAATCCCGATCACAAAAAGTGCAAATCCCAAATGGGTAATGGCAGATGCGACATTGGGAACGTAACGGACATATTTTTTGATATACACCAGGGAGGTGCATAGCACCAGGCTGGCTGAAAACAACAACAGCAGATAATCGAAGCGGTTGATCTTCCCGATAAACGCAACAAAAGCAGTGCACAAAATGGCAAAGCAGCCTGCTCTCAAAAGTTTCTTTCCGGCGCCGCGCAAGGCTTTTTGCCCATACCAGAAATATTGGCTCACGGCAATGGTTAGCAAGGTTAAAACCGCAAACGGCAGTTGCCAATGGTTGTAAAAATCGATGGCATTGAGCGGCGGCGCCAGGTTCAGTCCGAAAATCCGGTTGAATACCGGGATGGAAGTGGTCGTAATGATTTGAAAGGCCGACAGCATGAGAATAATGGAACCCAGAAGCATCCAGAATTCACGGGAAAACAAGATGTCTTTTCCTTTTTTCCGGGGAATGTGCTTGTTTCGGAACCACCACAACCCCAACGGAATGAAAAGGAAAAGGAGGGTAAAGATCAACAGTAAGGCGGACTGGCTGTTTTCTCCGAAAGAATGTACCGAGGTTTGCCCCAAAACGCCGCTCCGGGTAAGGTAGGTGGCATACAGGACAAAGAAACAAGAAAAAAACACCAGCAAGTAAGCCGTACGGTAAGAATGGCGGCGTTTGTATACAATGAGCAACAAATGAAAGGCCGCCGCCAGGAAGAGCCAGGGAATCAACGAAGCGTTTTCAACCGGATCCCAGGCCCAGAAACCGCCAAATGCCAGCGATTCATAGGCCCAGCGGCCGCCCAACAGAATGCCGACCCCGAGGGTGAGCAAGGCAAAAGCCGTCCAAGGTAAAGCGGGCCGGATCCAGGCATGGTAACTTTTGCGCCAAAGCGAAGCGACCGCATAACTTGCCGGAACAAACACAGCGGCATACCCCAGGAACAAAGCGGGCGGGTGGATGACCATCCAATAGTTTTCAAGCAGGGGATTCAACCCGCGCCCATCCAAAATCTGGCTCAAATAACCGGGCTGCCTGAAAAAATCGTCGCCGGCATAAACCGCCATTTCACGAAGCAAGGCAAAAGGGCTTTCTCCGATTTTCAGTCCGAACACGTGAATCCCCAAGACCATGACCAACAAAAACAATTGAGCGACGGAATACACCGGAAGCACCCAGGATTTCCAGCTTTTGGAAAGGAACAAAAGAAACATTCCCAGCATGCCGGTAAAGAAAGCCCAAATCAGGAAACTTCCCTCCTGCCCCGCCCAAAAGCAGGATATCATAAATTTAGCCGGCATCCCTTTGGAAGAATACTGCCAAACGTAGGCATATTCAAAATAGTGGTTGGCGATTACATAATACAACGTCCCGATGGCAGCCAGCAAGGCCGCAAAATGAAGGATAAAAAAACGGCCGGCCCATCGCTCCTTTTTTTTACCGGCTTTCGAAGCCCAGGTTGCTCGAACAAACAGGTAGATGGATACAAGCAATGAAAGCAATGAAAGCCCGATCCATGCTTTTCCTAAAATTCCGGGTAAAAGGTGTTCGCCGATGTACTGATTGGTCATAAAAATCCTTTTTTGTACTTATGAGGTTCTGAATTCTTCGCCCGGAATAAATGATTCCGGCTTTTGTTTTTTTTGGATTCCGCGAAAATAAGAAAAAGTCGCCAGAATTAATTACGAATGAAAAATTACGAATTACGAGTTAATTGAAAATGGGAAGTGGAACTTAGCGAAGCGACCTCATAAGGCGAGGCCGAGTAAAGTGGAAAATTGAAAATAGGTTTGGTAACGGGTGACGAGTAAACGAGGTTTAATGCAGAAAGGAGAACGCAGAAGGCAGAAAGCTATCCCCCGCTTGCGGGGGTGTAAAACTGTAGACAAGTTGATGAGTAGACAAGGTTTAATTGCAGAAGGCAGAACGAAGAAACAAAAAACGAACAACAAGTCCTTTCGACTGGAGCGAAGCGAAACGGAGAAAACTGCTTGGTTTAATATGAGAATGTATTTAATTTGCTGCCAACCTCTGTGGTTCTCCGGTAAATTTTATAGCAGATGTCTCGATGCGCTCGTGCCTCGCTTACTCGACATGACGGAGAAGCATAAAAGGGGGAGCATTTTTGGATTGCGGCGCTTTCACCGCCGCAATCCAAAAACCGAATCACTGCTACGGCTCCGTCATGTCGAGCGAACCCGAAGGGTGAGTCGAGACATCCCCTTGTTTTCAGTCGATACAATTTTCCTCATTTTCCCCGTTTTACCCTGCATCATTCACCCTATACGATTACAATAGCATATTATTAGATTAATTTATCGTATTCAATAAAAGCCAGATATGCCACCCATTTCCCCGACTTCCCCAATTTCCTCCGTTTTACCCTTTATCCCGCACCGTGTACCTTGAACCCTTACCCCATTTCACGCTTCACAATAAACAATTCAACAATTAAACATCCGTTTCACCCTTCACTTTTTTTTACAAAACATTCACACTTTCCTTCCAAAAATCGTATATTTGGTTGATTTTTATACAATTCAACGATTAAACAGACATTTCACCCTTCACGTTTCACGCTTCACAATAAACACCCCAACCCCATGAAAAAATACCTCCCCCTCTTATTTCTTCTCCCGCTGCTGGCCGGGCTAACCGCCGACAAAGGTCCATTCAACGAATACTACCTGCCGCCCGTGGTTTTCGGCGTCTGTGCGGGCGATATCGACGGCGACGGCGATACCGACCTGGTGACCGCCCATATTATGCGGACCCATTTGCAAAATCCTTCCATGACTTTGTTGGAAAACGACGGG
>JAVBOY010000041.1:0-18677 GCA_031550085.1 Lentimicrobiaceae bacterium | reverse complement strand
TGTCGAGTCAGGGCGAAGAAACGGCGGAAAAAGTGACCACACACAGCATTAAATCGGTTAAGATTAATTACCGTCCCGGCAAACGAATTCTTGATGTGTTGGATAAATGCCCCAAAACAAAAGTGAACGAGTAAAGAAGGGGAAAAGACAAAGGCAGTATGCAGAAGACACAAAATCGCTCCCCTTGCTGCCTTTGCCTTTCTACAAAAGCCTGCTGACGTTTCACCCGAAACCAAGCTAGGTTTTACCCGAAACCAAGTTAGGTTTTCTGAAAATCTCTTTTGGTTGGTACCTGATTCGATTAGAACAATAGATATGTATTTATTATTTGAAAAATAATTGAGTAGTTTTATTATTTCCAAATGGAAGAATCAATTTGCAATCAGCTTCTTCAAAAGGCGTAACGTATTAAAATAAATCAGGAATGGATCAGAGTCCCTTAAATACCCCCTACCAACCGTTCGATACTTTTGTGTTCCGCACGCCGCATATTCCGTTTGGAGAATTTATCCGGAACCTGGAACGTTTGGATGCCGGGGAGAGCTATTGGCCGGAATTTTTACAAGACAAACGTTTGCAGGAAGCCATCTTTTTGGGCACGCCCGTTTTGTACGATGAAATTCAAAAATTTTTGAACGGGACGCTTACGGCAGCCAAGGATGTAAGCCGCCTGAAAATGTCGGTGATGCGCTACTACACCCGCATGAGCACCCGTTGCACCCCCTTCGGTTTGTTTGCCGGATTTTCGTTGGGCAAAGCAGGAACCCAAACGGATATCCGGCTGGTCGATCCGGCTAGCTACAGTCGCTACACCCGCCTGGATATGAATTACCTCTGCAATCTGGCGCAGGATATCGGGAAACAGGAAACCATCCGGAAACACCTCCGCTATTACCCCAATACCAGCATTTACTCTTTGGGTGAGCGGTTGCGGTATGTGGAATATTATTACCAAAACGCCAAACGGGTGCACCGCATCACGGCGGTAGACCGCACTTCGTATCTGGAACTGGTTTTGCAAAAAGCCGAAAAAGGAGCCACGGTGGAAGCATTGGCGGCTTTGTTGCTGGAGCCCGATGTTTCGCCGGAAGAAGCCACCGGATTTATTGATGAGTTGATCGATAGCCAATTATTGGTAAGCGATTTGGAGCCGGCCATTACCGGAAAGGATTTTTTGATCCAGTTATCTGCCGTTTTGCAGGCGATTCCGGAACATGAGGAATTAAAAGAAAACGTTTCCCGGCTTACCGGGCTTTTATCGGGACTGGACAAGGCCGAAATCGGTACTACCTTGCCTGTTTATGCGGAAATTGAAGAGATCATAAAAGAAATAAAAACCGCTTACGAAGCCAAATTTTTATTTCAAACCGATATGTATAAGCCTGCCGATAAGGCTGTTTTGGATGAAACCCTGCTGCAATCCGTTTTCGAAGCCCTGGAATTGCAAAACAGATTGACGCTGCCACAAACGGAAACCACCTTGTCGAAATTTGCCGAAAATTACTACGAACGCTATGAAGACCGGGAAATGCCCCTTTTGCGGGTGTTGGATACCGAGACGGGAATCGGCTATCCCCAGAGTTCGGGAGATTTCAGTCCGTTGCTGGATGGATATGTTTTGCCTGCAAATCAACCGGGACAGACGGACATCAAATGGAACCGGATTCAGTCGGTATTGCACAAAAAGTTTTTGGAGGCCTATAAAAACCAGGCATACACGGTAGAAATCGAAGAAAAGGACTTTGATTTTTTGAAAGCCAATTGGGACGATTTGCCGCTGTCGCTGAGCTGCATGTGTGAAATTTTTTCGCCGGCAGAAAACGGCCCCTTGGTGTATGTGCATGGCAACGGCGGTTCCAGTGCAGCCAATTTATTGGGGCGTTTTTGCCATGTAGATCAGGAATTGGAAGATTACACACGCGAAATTACAGCGTATGAGCAAGCTCAAAATCCGGAAGCCATCTATGCCGAGATTGTCCATTTGCCCGAGTCGCGGATCGGGAATATATTATTACGACCCGTTTTGCGTCCGCACGAAATTCCCTATTTGGGGAAACCGGCGGTTGAGAGCGAATATCAGATTTCTTTATCGGATTTATGGATTTCGGTCAGCGGACGAAAAATAACGTTGCGTTCGCGACGCCTCGGTAAACAGATTATTCCCCGTATGAGCACCGCCCACAATTATTCGTTCCATTCCATGCCGGTGTACCATTTTCTTTGCGATATGCAAACGCAGGGATTACGCGGAGGAATGGGTTTTTACTGGGGAGGTTTGGCCGGTGAGTACGAATTTTTGCCTCGGGTGAAGTATAAGAATGCCGTTCTGTCGCTGGCCAAATGGACGGTTAAAACGGAGGATTTTAAAAAATTGCTGGGCTGGGAAAGCAAAACAAAAGAAGACAAAGCGGCAGCAAACCAGGAGATCTCCGAAACGGCAAAACAGCCATTAAAATTGTGGCGCGAAGAAAAACAAATTCCCCGTTACGTGGTCTTGCCCGACGGCGACAACGAGTTGTTTGTAGACTTAGAAAATGTCCTTAGTTTGCAGACCTTATATTCCACTATTAAAAAACGCCCGGCTTTCCAGTTAGAGGAATTTCCTTTCGATACCGAAAATGCAGTGGTGAAAGATGAAAACGGCAATTGTTTTACGAACGAGTTTGTATTCGGATTTTACAAAACACAAAAATCATGAACAGTACAGCAGTGCAACGCAGCTTTATTATCGGGGACGAATGGAGTTATTTCAAAATCTATACCGGATTTAAAACGGCGGATTCCCTTTTGACGGATTGCCTGTATCCGTTGAGCCAAAACCTGCTGCAAAACGGAATCATCGACAAATGGTTTTTCATTCGCTATTCCGATCCGAAATTCCATTTGCGCGTGCGCTTTCACACCGATTTGGTTCAAAAAGTACCGGCTGTCCTGATGCATTTCAACCAGGCAATCAAAAAATACGTGATTTCCGACCAAGTGTGGAAAGTACAGGCCGATACCTACAACCGCGAATTGGAACGGTACGGGAGCGAAACTATCGAATCGGCGGAAACCCTGTTCTGGCACGACAGCGAAATGATTTGCCGGATCATTTCCTCGGAAAAAGTGAAAACCGATGAAAATTTACGCTGGCTTCTGGGACTTAAAATGATCGACCGGTTGTTAACGGATTTCGGGCTTTCGTTGGAAGAAAAAGAACCATTATTGAATAAGTTACAAGACAGCTTTAAAAAGGAATTCGGTATCAACAGTAACGATTACCGGCGGCAATTCGGGGACAAATACCGGGCATCGAAACTCCGGATCGAAAAAATGCTCCACCCGGATACGGAATCGGAGGAAGAATTTGCTCCCTTGTTTCATGCGATTGGGGTGAAATCCGGGCGAATCCGGGAAACAACTGCTGCCTTGAAGGATGAAATGGTAAAAGGAAGCAAATTTTCTTTGGATACCCTGCTGCCCAGCTATATCCATATGATGCTGAACCGGCTGTTCCGTACGCAACAGCGCACCCACGAATTGATCCTGTACGATTATCTGTATTGTTATTACCATTCGCAGAAAGCGAGAAAAGAAAAAGCGGAAAAGCCGAAGGAAAAGAACGTTGTTTTGGAAGAAATAAAAGTTTAGGAAACTAATTTTTTAAGGGCTTATTTTTTACATTCCTTTCAATAAAAATAATAAGAAACAAATCTATTATTAGATAATTATTAACTAGCTTTGCTGGGTAAAGAGGTATAACCGGATTCGCCTGATTGTTTTCCGGCGTTCATTGCAGAAGAAATATAAGGCTGTTTTGCCAAATTGCTGACGAACGGAATCGCTACATGGAAAGAAATTGATTTGGAATCCGGAACAATCAAAAATGCATGCAAAATCGGGCAACACATTTTTTCGGAAAAAATACGAATATAAAACAACGAGGTTTACTATCTTTACAGGTATTACAAAAACAATACTGCAACGAACGCCGCTATTTGTGGAACGAACGGATTGAATGGAATTTTACATAAAGAAATAGCCAGTCTTTGGCGCCGAAAAGGAAAAAATGTTGCGGGAAAGCCGGCGTAACTGAAAAAAATTATTCGTTGATTTTTTATTACGATTTCTAAAAGGTAAAGAAAAAACAGTCCGAGAAAAATAAAGAAAACCGCTTGAGCCGGTTTATTATTTAACGTATTCAGATTTCATGCGTAAATTCCCCTTTACCCACCAACACGATGCCATGGATTGCGGGCCCTCCTGCCTGCAAATGATTGCCAGGTACTACGGCAAGAACTATACGTTACAGGGATTACGCGACAATTGCTTTTTGACCCGCGAGGGCGTAAGCATGTTGGGTATCAGTGATGCCGCCGAAAAAATAGGATTCCATACCTTGGGCGTAAAAGTCAGTTTCGAGCAGTTGGCGACCGAAGTCCCGCTGCCTTGCATTGTCCACTGGAAACAAAATCATTTTGTGGTGGTGTATGAGATCAAGCAAAAAGGGAGAAAGCAGAAAGGAGAAAGCAGGAGGCAGGAGGCAGAACGCACGAAAGAAGAAGACCCTTCACTTTACAAATCCGGAGGATTTGTAAAGGTGGCGGACCCGGCGCATGGCCTGATAAAATTTACGGTGGATGAGTTTTGCAAAAACTGGTTAAGTACCAAAAAGGATGGTGAAGATGTGGGCGTAGCGTTGCTGTTGGAACCTACCACCGATTTTTATTCGCAGGAAGGCGAAAAAACCGATAAAACCAAATTTGCATTTATCCTCAAATACCTGCGTCCGTACACCAAACTAATTGCCCAGTTGTTTTTGGGGATGCTGCTGGGAACGCTGCTGCAACTGATTTTCCCGTTTTTAACCCAAAGCATTGTGGATTACGGGATCAACAACCAGAACCTGAGTTTTGTAACCGTTATTCTGATTGCACAGTTAACCCTTTACACCGCGCAAACCGCCGTGGAGTTTATCCGGAGCTGGATCCTGTTGCATATCAGCGCGCGCATCAATATTTCCATTATATCCGATTTTTTGATCAAGCTGATGAAACTGCCCATCGGCTTTTTCGATACCAAAATGATCGGCGATATCATGCAACGCATTGGCGACCACGGGCGCATCCAATCGTTTTTAACCTCGACTACTTTGAGCACGCTGTTTTCAGTGGTTAATTTCGTGGTGTTTACTTGTGTTCTGGCCTTTTACAATCCCAAATTGCTGGTTGTATTCCTGTTGGCCAGCACACTGTATGTTTTGTGGATTGTTTTATTCCTGAAAAAACGAAAAGCATTGGACTACAAGCGTTTTGCACAAGCCTCGGCGGAACAAAGCAACTTATTCCAGCTTATTACCGGTATGCAGGAAATCAAGCTCAACAACAGCGAGAAGCAAAAACGCTGGGAATGGGAACGCATCCAGGCAAAATTATTCAAAGTCAGCGTAAAAGGTTTGGCATTGAGCCAGTATCAGCAAAGCGGGGCTTTTTTCATCAATGAAACCAAGAATATTGTGATTTCCTTTTTTTCAGCCCAGGCTGTCATTACCGGCAACATGACTTTGGGGATGATGATGGCGGTACAATACATCATCGGACAACTGAATGCTCCGGTTTCGCAATTTATCGGCTTTATCCAATCGGCACAGGATGCCAAAATCAGCCTGGAGCGTTTGGGCGAAATCCACAACCGCGACGACGAGGAACAGGAAGAAGCAAACAAAATCAACTCCTTGCCTGACGAGCGGAGTTTTCACATCAGGGATTTGTCGTTTCAATACGAAGGCCCGCATTCCGAATCGGTGCTTAAAGATTTGAATCTTTTTATCCCGCAAGGCAAAACGACGGCTATTGTGGGTATGAGCGGCAGCGGAAAAACCACTTTGGTCAAATTACTTTTGGGATTTTATCCGCCTTCCAAAGGAGAAATTAACGTACACGATACCGACCTGCAACAGATCAGCAAGCGGCTCTGGCGCGAAAAATGTGCTGCGGTGATGCAAGACGGGTTTATTTTTTCGGACAGCATTGCCCGTAACATTGCCGTTGGAGAGGAATCCATCGACAAAAAACGTTTGGCGCATGCCGTAAAAGTAGCTAATTTGAAAGATTTGGTCGAAAATTTGCCATTGGGTTACAATACCAAAATAGGGCAGGAGGGCCACGGATTAAGCCAGGGGCAGAAGCAACGTATTTTGATTGCCCGCACCGTATATAAAAATCCGGAGTTTTTGTTTTTCGACGAAGCTACCAATGCCTTGGATGCCAATAACGAACGAGTGATTATGGAAAACCTGAATGAGTTTTTTGTCGGGAAAACCGTAGTTATTGTCGCACACCGGCTAAGCACGGTAAAAAATGCCGATCAAATTGTGGTACTCAACAAAGGAAAGATTACGGAGGTGGGTACCCATGTGGAATTGACAACTTTGCGCGGTGAATACTATGAATTAGTGAAAAACCAATTGGAGTTGGGAAATTAGAAATGGGGGAGAAATGGAGGAAATCGGGGAAGTAGGGGAAATGGTCGGTTAGTGATTGTTTTGAGATGTTTAACAAAATGAAAAGCCGAGGAATATGGAAAACTACAAACGGTTTGAGGATTTAGAAATTTGGAAGGAGTCCATGGAGATTTGTAAAGAAATATATAACGTGTTTCAGGGGTGTAAGGATTTTGGTTTTAGGGATCAGATACAACGGTCGGCGGTTTCCATTCCTTCTAATATAGCTGAAGGCTATGAACGGAAAGGGACAAAAGAAAAAATACATTTCATGCATATTGCCAAAGGTTCGTGTGGCGAGTTGAGAACCCAGTTGTATTTGGCTATTTCTTTTTGTTATGTTGATGCTTCGAAAGGAGAATCCCTTACCAATCGTATGATTCGATTGAATGTGATGATTTATAATTATATACGGTTTTTGAGCAAATAAAAAAATAAAGAAGGGACAGGAAATAGGGGACTTGAAGAATTTTTCCAATTTATTCCCATTCGCCTGATTTTCCAACTTCCGCGATTTCCCCCAATTCCCTTTAACTAAGTTTATGGAAGAAGAAAAATTTGTCAATCAATCATCAGAGAATATTGAACTTCGTAGCGAAGAAATGCAGGAAATTCTCGGGCGTCCGCCCCGTTGGGTGATCCGTTGGGGTATTACGGTCATTTTTTTGGTGATAGCCGGTATTTTCGTGGGAAGTTATTTTTTTAAATACCCCGAAGTGATTGCCGCACCCATTGTGGTCACTACCGAAAATCTGCCCGCCCAGATTATGGCAAAAACTACCGGACGTATCGATACCTTGCTGGTTCAGGAAAAACAATTGGTTGCGAAAAACGAATTGCTGGCTGTAATTGAGAATCCGGCAAATGTTGCCGATGTGCTTTATTTGATCCATTCTTTGGATAGCATGCGGATTGCTTTTTCAGACGAAAATAATGCAACTTATTCGCGTCCCCTTTCCGAAAATCTGCAATTGGGTGATTTGCAAGGGACCTACAATGCATTCCTAAAATCATACGAAGATTGCCGCTTTTTTGTTGAAACCGACTATCACCGGAAAAAGATCAAAGTACTTGAAAAGCAGATGGCCGTTCAACAAAAAGTGCTCTCGCAAAGCGAATATCAACTTTCGTTGATGAAACAGCAGGTTGACGGAGCAAAAAAATTGTTTGGCGTTGATTCGACATTGTTTGCGCAAAACGCTATTCCGATGGTTGAATACGAGAAAGCGAGAAATACGCGCTTACAGAATTACCAAAGTTATGAAACGGCAAAATCGGGTTATGAAAACCAGAAGTTGAGTATTTTACTATCCGAACAAGCCATTTTTGATTTGCAACAAGAACGAATCGATCAATTGGCAAAACTCCGTTTGGCGACCACAAGTGCGTACGATCAATTGGTAGCCCAGCTCAAATCGTGGGAACAAACGTATTTGATCCGCAGTCCGATAGCCGGTACGACAACCTTTACCAAATACTGGCAGAGAAACCAAAACATTACGGCGGGCGAAACGTTGTTAACCGTGGTTCCCAACGATTCAACGCACATCGTGGGGAAAATTTATTTGCCGCCCCAGGGAGCCGGCAAAGTGAAAGTGGGACAAACGGTTAACGTAAAGTTGGATGCTTATCCTTATTTGGAATATGGCTTGATCAAAGTGGATGTAAAAAATATTGCTTTAGTGCCGATTCAGCAAAACAATGTACGCAACTACGTTTTGGAAGTCGACTTCCAAAACCGTTTGATAACCAATTACGGCAAACAATTAGACTTCTCGCAGGAAATGCAAGGTACAGCCGAAATCGTTACGAACGATTTGCGATTACTCGACCGTTTTTTGAATCCGATAAAATCGGTATTGAAAAGGTGAAAAAATCCGATGTTACGAATTTTAAGTTTCTAGGAAACCGTTTTAGGCAGGCCGTGAAAAGGCCTTTTTATCAGGGTAAAAAATTTGAAATCTCACCAAACTGTCTTAAAAATCAGTGGGAATGGGTCTTCTCTAATGGCCAAGGTGTTTTTTCTGTTTACTTTAAGTGATAATTTTGCTTTTCCTATATCTCCTTTAGTGATCATAGGTTGTTTCGCAACCTTCTTTGTTTTTCACTCTGGTTATATAGTAAGTTGTCGTCACTAAAGGTTGAATCTGAATTGTGACACGCCCACTTTCCGGAATAATAATAGTTCCTATCCCATTGTCAATGTTTACGGTCCAGGGACCTGTGCCGCCGGATGATTCTATTATTAACGCGGTTTCGTCGCCCGAACAGATACTGTCTTCTCCATAAATGATGACTTTCGGTAATTGATTTATTGCAACATTTACAGTCGAAGTATCGCTACAACTGGCTGTCGATTTTCCGACAATATGGTATGTTCCTGATTCCGTAATGGAGTCTGCCATGGTATTCAATTTCACACTGTAGTCACTGTTCCAATAGTCAAACGATAAATTTAGGATACTACCTGAAACTACCGGTAAGTTTTTCAAGTTTATGGAACCACAAGCAACCGTGTCCGATACGAAAGCAAATTCGGGTTTCCCGAAAATCGTCATTTTTACACTGTCAATTACCGGTTTGCAAGGGGCTTCACCGTAAACTGCTACCCGAATGTAAAATGTAGTATCGGTCGTACGAGGAAATGATTTGTATACCAGTGTTTTCGAAGTTTCTCCAGTGGCCGTTCCTGCAACATTGGTGAATCCACTCCATAAAATTGATGTGGCGGCTACTGTATCTACAGCTATGGAAACGGTATTCCCGGCACATATACTTATATTTCGCCCCCCGGGAAAGGTAAGTTCGGGCATCCTGTTCACATGTATCGGGAAATAAGCCGGATTTACAGTGTGATTTATAGCACTGATAGTATATTTCCCCGACACATTGAAATTTCCTCCTTTTTTGAAGTAGATACGGAGCACGCTTTCGTTGGGGTAATTAGCGACGGTAGAACCTTCAAGCGGAATACGTTCGGCTTTCCCACCTATGGTAGCACCCGAAATGGCATCCACATCAGTAAGAAAGTATTTGTAATTTTGCTTGCCGGGCACAGAATAGAACAAAACCGTATCATTTTGGCAAATGACATCTATCCCGTTCAATGTCGCCACCGGGATAGCCGGCAGGGGACAAAACGACGAACCATAAACTTTTGCTAACAACTGTTTTTGGAGTTCTATGCGCACACTGTCGAAATCAATCATAAATGTTCCGCCGGGGTTAATATTTCCGATAATATGAATGAATTTTTTTGCCAATTCATCGCCAGGATCAAGAACGTTGTTATTATTATTATCTATATAAAAATCAATATAACAGGAATCGCCGGCATAAAAACGGTTTTCAGCTTTCACGTTAATAGATCCATACCATAATTGTTCCACCACCCTACCGTAAATGCTGTCGTTTACCAGGCTGAACCGGTATTTATCCACATTTAACTTGGGCGAGACTTTACCCAATGTTGCATCAAATGGACATAGTGTTCCGTTGCAGTCAGCCGTATCGACAAATGCAACCCTTGCCCAGAAATCCTCGTCGTACAAATTGCAGCCAGCTTGAGTGGTTGTAAATTTGAATTGTGCAATGATGGTATCGTTTTGAGCAATTTGCTTGTCCATCGGAATTTTAAATATCACGTCACCTTCAGGAGTGTAGGATATTTGCAAAGAGGTGTATGCCGGTGCATTTTTTATTCCTCTGTAACTTCCAAAAATGGGTGTTAACCCTTGGGGTAAAGATGCTTGAATAAATTCTCTCGTCAAATCGTTGGGGAAAGCGGTTTGTTTAATTGCTGCCAAACGCCAAACAATGGTATCGCTGAGGCTATTGTTAACCGATATGCTATCATAGGCCTTTAATAGCAAGGTGTCGTTCAAAGCCGACAGCACATTGTATTTATTGAGGTTTCCAATCGTTTGCCTGATGTTATAGTTCCCGGTAAGCAATACTTTTTGCGAAATGTCGTTTCCGCAAATTGTTTTTGCATCCATCATTAGTTTCATAGGGAAGCCGCTTTGAAAATTATTACAAGGAGCTTTTACGATAATTTTCATTTTGATAGAATCGCCCGCTTGCAAGGTTTCCAACACATCCCACGAAACATTGGTTCCTAGGTCCGTACCTTGTCCTATATCTATCCAATTACCTGAGTTAAATGGCTTTTCATATTCGGCATTCAGCACTTCGATATTGGATGTTTGATTGTCATTAAAAATTACCTTCACGTTTTTCAAATCTCCTTGACTGGATGATTTTAGTTTTAGCTCATAAACAGTATCGGCACACATTTCCTGCAAGCCTATTGGTTGGGAGAGGAGTTCAAATGCCATATCGGTTGGTAGCGGCAATATCCGTAAGTGGATTGTATCGGCAATGTAGCCACAACTTGCCGTATTTACACGAACAAACAGCTTGATAGTTTTTCCTTGTTCGGATTCATGGGGTACGTAATTAACTTGGGTATATCCCACTGCATCAGGGATGTATTGCGATTTTGACCCTTCTACCAAAGCCCCCTTTGAATCATACCATCCTATCCAGTTTGGAGAAGTTTCCAAGAGCGTTGCTGCTAAAGGAATGACGTTATTATAACAATATTTATCCAATCCATCATTTGTTATAATTTTTACGGAAGGCGTCTTCCGGATGGTTACCCGAACACTGTCTTTTACAGGATCGCAGGTACCTGTGCTTTGTACTCCCACATAAACCCAAACAACAGTATCGGTACTGCGCTGATTGAAGACAAGGCGCAAAGTATTGGTGTTTTGCCCGGTTCCCGTAGCCACATTTTGGTAATTATACCACAAAATCGAAGTTGTGTTTGTAGTGGTTGCCGTCAATGTAAGACTACTCCCTGCACATGTTGCAATGTTTTTGCTACCAGCAATGCGCACAGTCGGTACAGGTGGAGATACCAGCTTGATGGAATCGTATAAATAACATCCTATGATTGTATGAAATTTAACATAAACCGTTCTTAAACTGGTAACTGAGGAAGGTAATTCTTGGGTATAATTTTTATCTTTATAAAAAATGGTATCATCGATGTTTTCGGCAATAGTGATGAGCGTATCAAAGCTTACCAATACTCCAGGGCATATGGTTGGCGATGCTAATTCATAATATCCCTCTTTAGATTCATTGGATTGTAGTTCCACCGATCCGCAATCGCTACCACACCCTACATAGCGAGGCCTACCTCGTTGGTCGGTTTTCAAGTTTACATCTATGTTTTTGGCAATCTCAATCGGAATAACACCTTGGGCCAAACCTTCGGAAAGAAGCATTAACGTTTTGGTTTTACCCCCGTTGTCAGCTAAAGCAGCAAAATCGCCGCTTTCGATATCACGAAAGATCTCATTGGCTCTGTTTGCTGCTACAATTATATTCCCGTTAGTTGTGGAGAATACTGCATCTTTTACTAAATTGTATGCATTTACAGCCGGAAGTACATTAATTTCTGCTCCGGATCCATTCCCATAAAGTATATTGCCTTTAAACGATTTATTTGTAGCTTCCGGGAAGTAAATGGCAGTAGGAGTATTTCCGTTAAAAGTAGAATAATAAATAGCCGCAGCCTTTCCCGTTCCGGCAGAATAAACGGCACCACCCGTGTTGCCGCTGGCGAGTGTAGCCTTATTTTTACTAAATGTTGCGTTTTCTAAAGTCAAAATACCATTTGCCATATAAGCTCCGCCACCATTCAAAGCGGTATTACCGGCAATGGTACTGTTATTGATTGTAAGATCACTGGTACTGACATATAAGCCTCCTCCGAAATCTTTTGCCGAATTAGCATAAATACTACTATTGGTTAATGATAGCTTATTTCCTGAATAAATAGCCCCTCCATGGCCTGTGGCGGGAATACCTTTTGCTTCGTTGCCGGTAAATGTAAGTGTTTCTATGGTATTGGCTGTTATAGTGCTAGTACCGTAAATTGCGCCGCCGTGTTGTGATGCCGAATTTTCAAGGAACATTGCAGTCCCCTTTAATGTGAGAACCCCTGCTGTATATACTCCTCCCCCATTAAATGCTCCCGAATAGCCTGTTCCACTATATCCAGCTTTATTGTTCTTGAAAAAAACATTATTCAGTATTAGATCATAGCTATTTTTGAGCTTTATTCCTCCGCCATGTTCTCCCGAGTAGCAATTTTCTATATGCAGATATTTAATGGTGCTGCAATCAAGGGGGCTTTGTTGTATCCAAATTCCCCCTCCCCCCATAGCATTAGGATCTCCGAAATTACTAGAAAATGATTTTCCTTGTGTAGAGCAATTAGTAATTATCAACGTATCCAATAAGGTTACATCAAAGGAGTTTGGGATAGTGGTGGTTATATTCCATTGTGAAATACCGCCCCCGTTTGTCCCTGCGTCACATCCGTCAATAGTGATTTTTCCCTCTAAAATGAGAGAGTTTCCAATCCCCAAAGCGCCACCATAACGTCCGACGTCGCAATCTTTAAATTGAGAGTTTTTTACATATACAACACTCTTGGTGCTACTAAACGATTCCAAAGCACCGCCATCAGTCCCGGCATAACACTTGATAAATATCCCATTGGCTACTCTTAAGTAAACCAAACGTCCTGTTTTATTATTTATAAATATACCGCCTCCCTGATTATTATCGGTTTTACAGTTTGTGAAGAATAATCTAGCTGCTTCCAGATTCAAATCTACCATAGTGTAGATGCCACCGCCGCCATGCTCTCCATTTATACTATTACTGGCGCCCATCGCTCCTTTTGCGTTACAATCTGTCATGACCAACGTGTCAAGCGCAGTAGCCGTAAAATTTCCAAAAGCGCTTTTAAAAATAGCTCCTCCATTTATTGCCGATGTATCGGCTACAAAACTTAAGACACCCTGAAGTTCTAAATTCCCAATGGCACATACAGAACCTCCCGCTCTAGTTTCAAGCAATGAAACATCGGGGTTTGCCCCACCCACTACCAATGTTTTATTGTATACGCTGCCATTGTACCCCGCCTTATTATTATAGCTTTCAATGTTTTTCAATTTTAAATATGCCCCTACGCTGGAATAGATGCCACCGCCGTTGTTTTTTGCTATGTTACTTTGTATTTTAGCATTGGATATAAGAAGTTTTCCGCTATTTAATAAAACTCCGCCGCCATTGTCTTGGGGAAGAGAAGCGGTGTTTCCTATTGCCCATCCGTTTTGAATGGTTACTCCGTCTATGATCCCGGTGTATACATCTCCGGTATTCCAAACTATGACGTGATAACTTTTTTTGTAGCCATCTAGAATCGTGGGGTAAAATGTAGTATTTCTATTGATTTCCGAGAAATTTCCGGAAGGATAACCCCCTTTGATAACAATACTTTTGGTTACAAAGAATGATTGAAGCGGATCTGTTTGGGTTGAGAAGTAGGTGCCTTGAGCCAATTTTACCGTATCGCCGTCTTTCAAACAAGTATTGTCCAATACCTTTGCCAGATCATCCGTGCGGTCGGCAAAAGAAGTTCCGTCATTATTCCCAGTGCCTCCCGATGCATCAACATACCATACTCTAAAAGTTTCATAACCGATGCAAGGCTCAGGTGCTAACTCCACAGCTCCTATGTCTGCAAAATCAACAATGCGGTTTTCATCGCGTTGATCAATGGCAGTATAAGTCATAGAAATATTTTGGGGAATTTTATCATAAGCCTTTCCCCCCTTTTTTATCAGCAAGGTTTTAGTTGTTCCCCCGTTGTCGTTCAATATAGCATTGTTGCCCGATACCGGTTCAAAAATATCACCTATTTGTCCGTCGGGTACATTTTGGTTGTCTGTTCCGGTAAGGGCTGTATTGCGTATAATATTGTACTGTGCTGCAAGGCCAGACACATTATTTACTTCCGAATTAACCCCGTTGTTGTAAATAATATTTCCGAACAATGTCCCCGTGGGTTTTACATAATAAAGGGCATTACCCACATCATTGCTTGCCGTATTGCCGTTAAACGACGAAAACGAAATTGTCGCAGCAGCTCCGTTGGCGTGTGAAAAGTAAATTGCAGCTCCGGAACCTATAGATGTATTTTGACTGAATGTATTGTTTGTTAATTTTTGTGCCGCACCGGAAAATTCTGAGAAAATAGCCCCACCCCGGTTTGCAGTGTTTTGGGAGAATGTGGTTTGTTGGACAATCAACTCGTTGAAAGTGCCCTTGTAAATTGCACCCCCGTCGGTGCTTGCTGTGTTATTGTAAAAAGAAGACTTTTTTATATCGATTTTTCCAGTATTATATATCGCACCACCTGAAGAGGCTTCGTTTTGTTTAAAGGAGCTATTTTGAAGAAAAAAAGTATTCGCTGAAGCAAAACATATCGCACCGCCATTTAAGTTTGCCGTGTTGCCGGAAAATATTCCTTGTTTCAAGCTAAGAAATGATAAATCAGCACTGGCATATAAAGTGCCGCCACTGACTGCCGCTCGGTTATTTTTAGCAATCAAAGTATCAGTGCCGGCTACATCAAAGATGGTTGTGCTGGAAGAATATATAGCACCTCCTGATCCTCCGGCTTCATTATTTTCGAAATTCATTTTGCCGGCCATCGTAATTACTGCGGATATATAGATACCTCCCCCATGGTTTGTAGTTCCCGTAACTGAAAATCCATCCCAGCCGGATTTATTACCGGAAATGGAAAAATTGCCGATAAGTAAATTGGCAGATGTGTGGATGCCCCCTCCGGTTAAGGCAGCTGTATTCCCCACAATACGTCCATGAGCATTGGACAAATCTAAAATTGCAGCTGTATAAATGCCGCCGCCACTACCTGTTTCAGCCCGATTATTTTCTAAAACCAACGAATTGACCCGGTTCGTATTTAACGCACCGGTTGCTACTTTATAAATACCACCGCCATGTAAACCTGCAATATTATTTGTTACTGTTACTTCTCCAGCTATCGTTAATGAATTATTGGCGTAAATTCCGCCTCCCTGCACAATAGCTTTATTATTATCAATAATTGCATACTTCAGATTAGACATATCAAATGCAACGCCTGCAAATACACCACCGCCACCGTTGTTGGCAGCAGTTGACCTTGCTTCGTTACGCTTCAGTATCAACGTATCTAGTTCAGTAGCACCAAGGCTTCCTGTTGCACTTTTCCATAGTCCACCGCCACTACCTGTTGCGATATCGGTATCAAAAGTGAGTTTCCCCGCCAATGTTAGCGCATTGGCAGCATAAATACCGCCACCATGGTAGAGTGTAGTGCTATAATCATTTGTTGTGAAATTCCAGCCGGCTTTATTGTTTGCAATAATTGCATTTTTGATCGATAAGATGTTATTGGCATAAATACCGCCACCGCCTTGGCCTGCTTTGTTATTACTAATGTTTGCATGCATCAGGTTGGGCATTTCCAAAGCAACACCCGCATACATGCCTCCCCCAGTGCCTACCAAACTATTACAGCCGATGACAATCAAGGTTTCCAATTCATTTGCATCTGCATTCCCTGTTGTGCTTTTAAAGATAGCACCGCCATTGTTGTTCGCTTCGTTGTGGTTAAAAACCAGTTTCCCGGCAAGCGTCAAAGAATTGCCAGCATAAATAGCGCCGCCGTTATAGCTTCCCGAAAAAACCCCATTCAAATAACCAGCCTTATTGTCCGAGCAAAAAACATTTTTTACAAATAGCGAATTATTGGCATAAATTCCTCCACCATGTTGGCTTGCTGTATTATTGCTTAGCTCAACACGCTTCAAATTAAGCATATCCAAAGCAACACCTGCATAAATACCCCCTCCTGAACCGTTTTTTGCCTGACAGTTAGTAATAATCAATGAGTCTAGTTGAGTTAGGTCAAAACTCGTTCCAGCACTAGTGCTTTTCCATATACCTCCCCCGGAAGCTGCTATGTTATTATCTAATATCAGTTCGTTGCTCAAGGCCAAGGAAGCATTTGCATAAATTCCTCCACCATTTGACGATGTTGCAGCTGCGATGTTATTATTCAATTTTACTTTCCCCGATAGCGATGCATTACCGGATGCATAAATACCTCCACCGTTTCCAGTTGCGGTATTGCCGTTCAATATTATTTCGTTTCCTATCAATATCAAAGTGCTGGCAGCATAAATTCCTCCTCCGTTATTTTTCGCCGTATTGTTACTGATTCTAACGTAATTTAATTTAGGCAGATCAATCGGTAGAGTGCTATAAATACCGCCTCCCAAATAACCCGATTGACAATTTTCGATAAACAAGCTATCCAAAGTTGTACCGTCAATACTACCTAAACCGTTTTTGAATATAGCTCCTCCTCCGGTATTAGCGCTACCACTTGTCGCGGTATCGTTTCTAAAAAATATTTTTCCTTTGAGAACCAAGCCGTTGTTTGCATGCACCCCCCCTCCTTGCGTAGCTTTATTACTGGAAATAGTTGAATTTTCCAAAGTCAAAGGTTCGGTTGTTGAATAAATACCGCCTCCGGTACTTGATGAAATGTTATTGCGGATAGTGCAAAACCGGATTGTTAACAAAGCTGCCCCGTAAATCCCTGCACCGGTGGATGTTGCGCTGTTATTTTCAATAATCACGTTTGAAAGGGTTAACGAACCTCCGTTATGGTAAATACCCCCTCCTGAGTTCCTTGCAAAGCCATTTATTGAGGAAGTTCCATTCGCATTTCCGTTTCGGATGGTAAAACCGGCAAGGAGGCCGTGGCCGGCTCCGCTTGTGTTCCATGCAACCACATGGTGGCAGTTGTCGGCTGAACTGCCCGGTGTTCCGCGATCTCCATCCAAAATAGTTGGGAAAATTTCCGGATTATGTTTGGAAAAATCAACACTATAGCCTCCCATCAAAATAATGTTCTTTGTAATCAAAAACGAGTTGTCGCGGTTACCATTTGCCGTTCCGCCACTAATGGTTTGGGAGGGAACATATATGCCGGTTGCCACCTTTATGGTATCGTCGAACGCCAAAGCCGGGTTATTCAAAGCGTTGTGCAGATTTTTAAAGGCATTTGCCGGCGAAGTCCCATTATCAACTCCTGTTGAGAGGTTTGTGTTTACATACCACGTGTTTTGAGTCCAGCCCTTTTGTTGCCAAAACAGTAAAAAGAAAAAAAGAAAGCTAAAAATGATCGTATATGTTTTATTCATAATTTTTGCTACTTCCGCATCAAATTTTTCATCTTATATCATTATAACAAGAGAAGGGTGTTTTTTGCGGAAAACATTTAATTTTTTTATTCCTCTCGATGAACAATAATTTGCTGGCAAATAACTTTATGGTTGTAAAAACATTGCCATATATTTTGGATTGTTTATATCATAATTTTTTATTTAAACTCTGCACTTTTGTTTTACCAATTTTTATTTTTTTACCAAAAGTATAAGCTATTGTGCGAAAGTTTTAATCCGAAACCTGTCATCAAAGTATTATTAAAAAAAACAGAAACATTCTTTCCGTATCCATCGACAAAACCTTTTCACATTCTGTTTCTGTGATTTTAAGTTACACACAATATTTTATAAAAATTAAGAATTGAATAAAATATATTAGGAATTACTAAAAAAGTATAGATAGCAATATTTCATTTCGCTGATTATGAGTGTAATCCAAGCCTATCACTAGCGAAATTTACCAGTTCCATTGGCGATGTGTTTGCTTTATATTTTATTGATAATCAATTTTTAACAACTCGGGATCAAATCGGCCGTCCTATCCATGTTCTAGATCAAGTATTTTTCTTATTTTTGTACGCCAATTCCGAAATCTTTCTAAACTATTCCTAAAACTTTGGCTTCCCAATAGTTTACCTTATCTCCAAAAGCAAAATGTGCTTTTGTGCATTATCAAAAATCGTACCAAACCAAAAGAAGAATGCAAGTTGAGCGAAAAAATTGAACCCACAAAAAGAAGTATAAATAATGGGATTTCATCATGCTGATTATGAGTGAAATTCAAATCTATCTCTACTAAATTTTATTAATCGCAACGTTTTTAAATATTTTAATTTTTTTAGTAAAAATATTGTTTCCTCTAAAACACTATTTTATTATTAATGTCAGTTTCTGGGGGAAAATCCCTCGCCTTTAGGCGAAGACTTTAGTATGTTTTTTATCTTTGAAATAAAAAATGCAGCATTATCGCAAGACGAGCCATACGACCTATGATTGTAAATATCATGTAGTTTGGATAA
>JAVBOY010000058.1:0-7378 GCA_031550085.1 Lentimicrobiaceae bacterium | reverse complement strand
CGATTTAATGCTGTGTGTGGTCACTTTTTCCGCCGTTTCTTCGCCCTGACTCGACAAGCTGGGGTAAAAACTACCCAACTTGTCCATACGGACGGTTCTTCCGGCTGCCAGTTTGTCTTGCATGGCGTTTTCAAAGGCAATAATAACGCCTCGGATATCCGGTTCGGAAAGAGCGCTGAATTTTTCAATTTCCTTTACCAGTTCATCCATGGTGACTTCGCCTTGGCTCACAATTTGAGCATAAAATTTACGAGGCGCCCCGAGGTCGCTGGGGTTAATCTTTTGTAGGGCTTTAATTTCATAATTTTTTAGGTATTAAGTTATTGGTTCATGAAAAAGTATTCTTATGAATTATAAATACATTCTTAAGAATCTCACTGAAACAACTGGCAACCGATTTGGTTCTGCCTGTTTGTGCACAGCAGGGCCAACCCATCATCCATTCACCTGCATTTTGATAAATCCTAACGACCTTCTTTTTCAACTCAGTAGCAAACATTCGTCCCAGGTAGGCTCGGTTTCGGTAATATAAGAAAGCAGGGCCAAGCCGATTCCCGCAACACCTTCCAAAATGCCGTACTCGCTTTTCCATCCTCCGTATTTTTCGGTATGCCAAGCCTTATACCCGGCCAACCCATCCTCAAACCGTGCCATTTTCAAAGTTTTGGAAAACCAATAATCGGCAGCCTGTTTCAATTCAGGCAGGCGGGTATTCCACCACATCCGGTAAAAAATATGGGCAATCCCGGATGTGCCATGGCACAATCCGGCATCTGCAACACTTTCTTTCTCCAAATCGCGTCTTCTTTCGGCTGCGTAAAGTAATATTTCCAAAGCTTTGGTTTTCCATTGCTCATTTTGCAATGCAACACCGGCCTGCCACAAAGCCATAGCTATACCCAAATCGCCATAACACCAAGCCAAACGGCTTTTGTGCACTATTTTTGAACTTTCGATAGCAAAGTCCGGGAAAAAAGAACCGTAGGCATCCTTGTCAATTTCTTGGGCCAGTATATAGTTTACGGCTCCTTGGATTAAATTGCAACTATTGTTATCTATGGAATAGTTTTTTAATACTTTTGACAAGAACACAACAATGCTTGGAATTCCATGTGACAATCCAATATTATATTTAAATGTGCCCGTTTTAAAATTTTGTGATTTCCATTTCAATGTTTTATTGGAGGCATCTGCGGAAGCATGCAACTTGTTAATTATTTCTATGACTTCCAAAGTCTGTTCTTTCCTCGAGTTGAAATACAAGCCGATTCCAATGTAGCCATATAAAAAATCATAGTAGTCGAGACTTAGCATGTTCCTTAGCTGAAACTTTAAGTAGAGATCGACATCCGATAAAACAGTATCCGGATCATCCTTAATAAGGCCTTCTTTCGACAATTTTTCCAAAGCAAATCCTATTCCTGATAAACCATCGCAAAATGTAAACAGGGGAAATTTTTCATTTTGAAAGGCGGATAGTAACTTATCCAAAATCTCATTTCCAATAGATTTTGATTTATTATCATCTGCATATTTTGAATAACACAATAAAAATAGAACAAGCCCGCCTTTACCTACCAGTAAGCCTTCTTTTTTGCACTCAATTTGAGATTGAGTAAACGTATTAAAAATTGAAACAAGTAAATTTTTCATCATGCTCTTCTTGCGTTAAGAACCTGTTTAAAAATAAAAGTGAATATCGATTACTTCGTCGTCGTTTCTGTATCAAAAAATTTGGAATAGATGATCAACATAAAGCAAATTTTGAAAATAAATACCAGGGACAAAATAAACATGGCATTCTCAAAAGAAAAAAACCAATGCACCCCGGATATTTTTGAAAACAAGGAGGTTAAAATAAGATTGGAACCCAGTTCGGGAAGGATGGAACCGAGTTTACGTCCCATCGTTTCAAAGTGAAAAAGGTGGTAGGCAATTTTTTTCCCTATTTTCGAAGGGCTTTTCTTACACTTGGAAAACCAGTTCCTTTTGGTATAGAAAAAAACAAAACCAAAAGCGGTTAAAAAACTAACCATGAGGATGTAACTATATTTTTCCATTTTATTTTTTCCTGTATATACTCAAGGTATCGCCGGTAAATCTCTTTATATTAGAATCGTACACCAACCAGTTTTTAGCAACGTCTTCCTCCCGCGTTCCGCATTGGATGCCCAATTGTTTTTCATATTGTCTCAAGGTCAAGCCACTGGGGATATCGAAATTAAGCATGATATCGGCAAAGATAGAATCGATGGCATAGTACCTCGTATACTTTTTATCCAAGGGGAAGTCGGATAAAATGGTTTGAGCCGGGTAAAAGCAATTTCTGCCGACTCCGCTAAACATGTGAAACAATTCGTGATACACAACGTACTTTTGATTATACGATTGATACATATAGCAAATTTCCTTGCTCAGCCTGTTGGAAAATAGCTTGAAAACGGGCATGATATGCGTTCTTTTCCGCTTTTCCAAGAATATCAAAACCGCATCCGCATCCGCAAAAGATGTGGTGTATTCAAATCTTGTGCGGTTGGATACGCCGTTGAAGAACAGTAAAACGGAATCGATGTATTGCTTTACGTTACCGTCTCCGGCATTGTCGATATACATCAGTTTAACCGGATTGCTTTCGTGGCGATCAATCCGTTTGGGATATTTTTCCGATTCAGCACCAAAGGCTTGCCTCCCGAAAAAACACAAAATCGAATCCGGATATTTTTCCTTTAGCCGGGTTACCGTATCTTCCGGTAGGGTTATTTTCTCCTGGCAGGCAGAAAACACCCCTAACAAAGGAAGCAGATAAAAACAAAATACTAATTTGCGAGTATAATTTTTAAGCATATTATAATTGTAGATTTTACTTTGTTGTTTCGTGTACGAATGATTATTGACATCTTAACTCAGCAACAAACACTCGTCCCAGGTAGGCTCAGTTTCGGTAGTATAGGACAACAGAGCCAAGCCGATTCCCGCAATGCCATCCAAGATACCATACTCGTTTTTCCATCCTCCGTATTTCTCGGTATGCCAGGCCTTATACCCGGCCAATCCATGATCAAAACGAGCCATTTTCAAGGTTTCAGAGAACCAATAATCGGCCGCCTCTTTAAACTCGGGCAAACGGGTATTCCACCACATCCGGTAAAAAATATGGGCAATCCCGGCGGTACCATGGCATAATCCGGCATCCGCAACACTTTCTTTCTCCAAATCGCGTCGTTTTTCGGCTGCATATAACAATACTTCTAAAGCCTTGGTTTGCCATTGCTTATTTTGCAATGCAATGCCGGCTTGCCATAAAGTGGTGGAAATTCCCAAATCACCATAGCACCACCCCAAACGGCTTTTGTGTAATCTCTCTTCACTTTCAATAGAATAAGAAGGAAAATAAGAACCATATTTTTTTACATTTATTTCCTGATTTAGTATATACTCCGCAATGCCAATCAACATCGCAGATGTTTCTTCTTTTAAGATTCCCGTTACATAGGTTTTTGTCAACAAATTAAATATAGCAGACATTCCATGTGATAAAGAAATATTATACACTTGCTGGTATCCCCCTCTATCTTTATCCAAAATATTAGTACGCCATTTTATTTCATTCCTAATTCCTTTGTGCACATTAGTTTTCAATTCGTAAATAATAGTCTTTATCCATTTACTGTTTTTCTCATTTACAACGATTCTTTTTAAGAAATAAAATCCCAATCCTGTAGAAGCATGCAAAAAATCATAGTCTCTCCGATCTAAATAATTATTCAAACTCGTACTTAGATACTCATCAATATCTGCAAGTAGGACATTTGTATCGGATTCTATAAAACCATATTGATTTAAATGTTCTATTCCAAATCCAACACCTGCCAAGCCACTACAAAAAGTATCTATCTGCACCAATGAAGCACACATCTCTAATGTTCTATCTAAAAATTCATCAGCTGTTGAATCATTTTTCTTTTTCAATTTTGCATAATAATAGGAAAATAAAGATAATCCCATGTCCCCTGATAAAAGACCTATTTCAAATCTTTCATTTTGTTTATATAAGTAGTTTTCAATGACTTCATTTATATTTTCAATACTTTCTTCTATTATCATAATTGCTTCTTATTTATCCATTCGATTGCTTTTTCAAGGACTTCATCTCTGCCTTCCTGAATTCCTTTTATGGTTGGTTTTACTTCAATATCAGGAATAATACCAACTCGTTGGGTTTCCCTGCCATCCGGGTAATAAATTCCGATGCCCGAAATGGTCGTACGAATGTTACCAGGCAATGTAAAAAATGAAACATTTCCATCCGCTCCGGCAGTCGTACTCCCCATAACAATTGCTTTGGGACTTGCTCGAAAAGCCATGGCATGAAATTCGGCAGAACTTTGGGTCATTTCATTGACAAGAATGACAATTTTTCCACGGTAAGCGGTTGAGTTTCTTTTACCCATTTCCATGGTATGCGTGTAACTGAATTTCCCGGGACTGGCAATGCTTCCGTTCGTAAACGTCACAAAGGGGGTGGATTTGGTTACCAAATATTCGCCAAGTTCATAGAGCGGAGAATCTTCAGGCGGACAACGAAGATCCAGCACGACACCCTTCGTATCTTTAAGTTGATTCATAACAGAGGGGACAGAATCCTTCAATAAAGAGCCGATATAAATATACCCGATGTTATTTCCCCTTAGCAGTTTGAAAGCGGGTAACTCCTTATTATTTCCGTAGAGTGAAGGGACAATCAATTTGTAGTTTGTATTGTTTTTTACAATAACCGACCGCTTCTTTCCCTGCCGTTCAAAATCAATAACCAGTAGCGTATCATTGGAACGAAGCAAATTAAAGGCAATATTTCGCAAACGGGTCGGCTCATTTGAAGCGGGCGTAATTAATTTGCGTTCTTCAATTATTTGGACAATCGTTTTTTGCTTTATCTTCGTGATGATATCTCCTTTTCTTAAGCCGGTCACCGGAAAGTTTTCAGTAAATATCCCTGTGATAATTGCTTTATTCTCCACAAAAGCAACCTTAACAGGTAATTGATAAATTCCATTCAATGTGTCTGATGTGTTTTTAAACTGCCAAATATTGGCATGTGTGTCATTTACACGTGTGATTAACTTCAGTATGGCCAGTTTGTATTCCAAGCTGCTTTGGGCTTCGGCAAACAGCGGAATAAACTGGGAAAGTGTCTTATTCCAATCTTCCCCGATCAGATACCGGTAAGGAAAGAAATATTGTATCGTATTCCAGTAACGGTACAACGCCAACAAACGATAACCCGCATCCGGACAACTCATTTCCGGATAGGAATTTTCATGTTCAAACCGGGGATTCCCTATCCCCGGCGCCAAACTCACATAATAATTAACAGAATCTGTTTGTACATGCCGGAGCTTTTGCAATAAATTCGAAAGCTCTTTATTCATCCATGTTCCATCCTCTATCCACTTGAAATCAGGATCCGTTTTTATATTGGAACTGTCTTTCTCTAGTTGTTTCTCCGCTTGGGGTAACCTTCCAAAACTTTTTATCCATTTCACAAAAATCTTATCCCGTTGCTCCTTGGTAGTAGCGTTCAATACCTTGGGCATAATCCGAAATAATTCATAATCCCAATTATAGTCCCCTTCAGCAACTGCAGGATGATAATATTTCATCAGCCCCCAGATTTTTCCTAATGCATCCAAACTTTCTATCTGGAAAGAGGAAAAGGCGGCCATGGTTATTTTCGAACTTTCCCGAAACTCCAGCGTATCCGATTCAGCTTTGAATCGTTTACCGGATTGTTCAGGAGCGGGTTTGCACGAAAACAACGCGACGAGTAAACATGATATGTAAAGAATATTTTTCATTAGTAAGGATATCAGTTGAGGCAATTAAAAGACTATCTGAAAAATATTTTTCAAGACTATTATATAAATGTATTGAAAACACTTAAAACATACGTGTTGAAAATTGCAACTTTTCAGATAGTCTCTGTAAAAAAACAGTTCAATTAGTTAACACATAAAACTGTAAGTCATACAAGTAAGATACATGCTAGTACATGTGAAATTTTGGGTATTTACAGGTTTCGGTTGACCAGGGCACCCGACTTCACGACTAACACATCCATCTATATCTGTATCACGCCATCCTCCATAAATAGACTGTTGCTGATCATCATTTAAACGCGCAATGGTTTCTTTGTTTAATTGCAATTTTTTAGTGAGCTTTTTCATAATTATTTCAATGTATTTTAAGTAAAAAAGCGCTTTTATTTACATGGATCGCCCACAAATTGCACCCACTGATGCAATTACCACGTGCCGCTTCAAAGCAGCCTGCTTTTTCCGGCAATTTCTTGTACCTTTGTTACGCCTTTCTTGTAAATTTGGTTTGTAAATCCGGTTGTATAGCGTTCACTATTTTACCTTGCATTTATAGCCTGCAAGGAAGGCTTTTTTTTGCAAATTCAAAGCTGGCGGGGCTTTTTTTGCGTATTTCTTGTTTATTGTATGTTCTTGATGTTAACCACCGTTTTATATAGAAATCCGGGTAAAGAAAAAATCTCACTGAAATTCCAACAGGGTAATCGTCCTTATACCTTAATTCTAGGAAAATTATCCGAAGCAACCGGATTGATTTGGCGGCACCCCTTCTTACCCAGCAAAGCTAATGAATAATATTCGAATATTAAATTAAAATCAATTATTTAAAAATGGGATACTCTCTTCTGGAAGCCCTCGCTATCCGTTACGTTGTTTGCTTGTTAACCCGTTAACGCCCCAACGCAGGGCTTTTCAGCTCAAAATTGTTTTTTCCCAGCCAAAAAATATCGGATAAGTATGTTAAATCAGGAGCAGATAAGGCAGGGAAGTTTGCATTCGCTAAAGAATGGAATCTAAAACCAGCGGGCTGCGATAGAAATAGTAAAAATTTTATATCATAACTTGACCCTGCAATATAAAGCGGGTTCCAGGTTTTGTCCGTTTTTGTGGATAAGATAGTGTATTGTAAATAATGACTCATATAAAATCAATTATTTCTACGAAGCAAATATAAAATATAATTTCAAGTTTCAACCGATTTTGAACTGTTTTTTTAAAATCCATTCTCTATTTTGGATACGGTTTGCGATGTCCGGGTAAAACCTAGCTTGGTTTTGGGTAAAACATCAGCAGTTTTTTTGCAGAAAGACAAAGGCAGCAAGGGGAGGTGATTTTGCGCCTTCTGCATACTGCCTCTGCCTTTTCCCTTCTTTACTCGTTCACTTTTGTTTTGGGGCATTTATCCAACACATCAAGAATTCGTTTGCCGGGACGGTAATTAATCTTAACCGATTTAATGCTGTGTGTGGTCACTTTTTCCGCCGTTTCTTCGCCCTGACTCGACA
>JAVBOY010000002.1:0-94757 GCA_031550085.1 Lentimicrobiaceae bacterium | reverse complement strand
ATATAACCGATGAAGTAATCATGGAATACATTCGCACGCAAGATGATGCAGAACATGATGACGATTTTAGCATAGGGTAAATCTTTAGTCGGCTTCAGCCGATTTCAATTCCTTCGGCTTTTAGCCGAAGGTAGTTTAATTATTTATTTCGTTTTAATTATTTCGTTTTAAATCTTTTTACCCATTTCGTACGCTTCTTGCATGGCCGGAGTTTTTTCTACCTCTCCTTTTCCCCATGTGCCCGGGCCGTAGATAATTCCGCATTCCGAAGCATCTTTCAGGCAGTCCAGAAAACCTCTGAACTCTTCCACTGTACGCTGAAACGCTTGGTTCCCACGGTCGGCTGCCGTCATGATATAATAAAACTCTTTGCCTTCGATTTCGCGATAGCGGTCATACGTCCGGTCAATCATGGTTTTCATCTGTCCGCACATGGTATAAAAATAGATTGGCGTCGCCATGACGATGACATCGGCGGATACCATTTTTTGAACGATGGCGGGCGCATCATCGGATATAATGCTGTCTTTTGCTGCATAGTCATCGCGGACAAAAAAGTTGATTTTTTTATCGTTGAGATAAATTTTCTCGGCCTGATGGCCGGATTCTTGCGCTCCTTTTATGAATTGGTCGCACAACAGGTCGGAATTGCCGCCTTTGCGCGGACTGGATGAAATGACGAGCACCTTCTTGTTTGCTTTCGAAGATTTTGCCTTATTCTTGTATTCTTGGACCTGTTGTGGGTTGCCGTTATTCTGTTGGTGGTCATTGTTGCAGGATGAAACCAGAAGAACGATGAATCCCGCCGCCAGTAAAAACAATCTTTTCCTCATTGTGTTTGGATTTTTATTTAGTGAAAACAATATTGTTAAAAATCAACTTTTTGTTTCAGTTGTTCCGCATACAAGTCGATGCGTTTCATTTCTTTCGGAATGTCGATGCTTTGCGGGCAATGGGGCTTGCATATCTCACAGCCGGTGCAATGATTCGCCTGGCGAAGTTTGGGTACGCTCCGGTCGTACCCGACTAAAAACGCGCGACGGGCTTTTCGGTAATTTTCGTCTTTGGAACTTTTCAATTTCTCTCCTGCGCTGACAATCCGGTTGTAATGGCCGAAAATACCCGGTATGTTAAGTCCATAGGGACAGGGCATGCAATACTCACATTCGGTGCATTGCACAAAATCATTGTTCAGCATAATTTCCGTTACCCTTTCCAATGCCTTATTTTCTTGCTCATTAATGGGTTCAAGAGGTGCATAGGTGCGGATATTTTCCTGTAAATGCTCTAGAAAGACCATGCCGCTCAATACGGTGAGCACGCTTTTCGGACTGCCTGCATAACGGAAAGCCCATTTGGCAGCGCTGTCTTCGGGGTGTATTTCTTTCATGATCTTCAATGCCTGCGACGGCACTCTGGAAAGACGGCCACCCAGCAACGGTTCCATAATCACCGCAGGGATATTCCGTTTTTCCAGTTCGCCCAACAGGTACTCGGCGTTGGTGTTCCATCCCGAAGCATGTTGCCAGTCCATGTAGTTCAGCTGTATTTGTGCAAAATCCCATTGTATATCCTGGGATATCAAATGGTCGAATACTTCAACATTGCCGTGGTACGACCAGCCGAGGTTGCGGATTTTTCCTTTTTTACGTTCTTCCAACAGGAAATCCAGGATGCCGTTATCGTAAAAACGCTCCTTGAGTGCTTCCATTCCGCCGATCCCGATCCCGTGAAGCAGGTAGTAATCAATATAATCCACCTGCAAATTGGCGAAAGATTTCTTGTACATTTCTATCGAGCCTTTTTGCGATCGCAAATAAGCGTCTTCGGTGAATGTGGAAAGTTTGGTGGCAATAAAAAATTTATCGCGCGGATGTCGTTTTAAGGCGATACCCGTGGCGGTTTCAGACCAACCCCGGACATAGCGTGGGGATGTGTCGAAATAATTAACGCCGTGTGCAATGGCATAATCCACCAGTTCGTTCACGGTGTCCTGGTCTATTTCTTCTTCGCCTTTATCATTGGTACGCAAAGGCCAGCGCATACAACCGTATCCCAGCAACGAAACTTTGTCGCCCGTGTGCGGATTGATGCGATATGTCATTTTATCGGCAGGCACTTCGCCTAACGCGCCGCCTTCCGCCGATACTGTGTTCTTGGGTTTGCATCCGTACATTGCCGCTGTGGCTGCCACAGAACCGACACCTGCTATTTTCAGGAAATTCCGGCGGTTGATTCCTTTGTTATTTTTTTCTTCCATATTCATTTGGTTGAGCGTTGAAAATGAGAAAAGTAAAATTTCGCACTATCAATTTTCAATTTTAATTAGATTGTATGGTGTCGTACGTTTCCTTCCACATAAATGGCGCTGAACGGGCGTGCGGGGCAAAGATTTTCGCAAGCGCCGCAACCGATGCATAATTCGTTGTCGATAACGGGTATTTTCAACGAATCACTGTAGCCGGGGTCGCGGTCGACCAAGGTAATGGCGCCCGTAGGGCAATGCTGTTCGCAACTGTTACATTGTACGTCGTCCCGGTTGACGATGCAATTATCTTTAATCCAGGCGGCCAAACCGATTGAAATCGCTGATTTTTCAGCCGTTGTAATACGTTTGATGGCGCCTGCCGGACACACCTGTGAACATTCGGTGCATTCGGGACGGCAGTAACCCTGTTCATACGACATTTCGGGCTGCATCAACGATGCCAATTTATTGGACGGACTCAGGATGCTGTTGGGACAAGCTGAAATGCAGAGTTGACAAGCTGTACAATGTTGTTTCAGGTGGGCAATACCCAGTGCGCCGGGCGGTACAATCGGCGTTTTCCGGTTCGGAATTTTCTTGTCTTCAATGACGGCCAATCCGCCGTCCACTTGTGCTTGTTGCGCTTTTAAGGCGCTTCCGGCTGCAAGAATTGCCATAACGGAAAGAACTTTCCGGCGCGACATATCTTTGGAGTCGCCGGCATTCGAAGTGTTTTCCACAATTTGTGCTACTTGCTTTTTCCTTGTTTTTTGGACTTGATAGTTCATCGCGCCGAATTTGCAACTGTCAATACAGTTAAAACAGCTTACGCAACGGCTGTAGTCGATATGCATGTTGCCGGAATCAATACAGGAGGCTTTGCACCGGCGTTCACAAACCTTGCAATGAGTGCATTTTTCGTTGTCAAATGCGACTTTGAAAATCGAAAAGCGGGAAACGAATCCTAACAGGGTACCGGCCGGGCAAATAGTATTGCAATAGGTACGCCCGTTGCGCCAGGCAAGTATGCCGGCAACTACAAGCGTAGCAACGGCAATGCCAAGCGTGATTCCGCTTTTCAGCCAAACATCCGTCGCATAAAAAGCATAACTGCCGGTGCGTTCGGCAAACCAAGCCAACAAATTATTGCCCCAACGGTATAGCGGGGCGAACAGATTGGATGCGATCCGTCCGTAGGCGGCATAAGGATCAAGCAGTGACACGGCAATGCTGATTCCAGCTACCATTGCGATGATAAATATCGCCAGCATACCGTAGCGTAGCCATGAAATAGCAGGTGAATAACGGAATCGGTTCCTTTTTCCTTTTCTTCTTCCCGACAGGCGGGAAACGCCATCCTGAAGCACGCCCAGCGGACAAATGACCGAGCAGTAAATCCGGCCGAACAGCAGTGTCAGGAGAATAAGCCCTGCCACCACGCCGGCATTGACCGCGAGTATGGCAGGTACGAGTTGGATTTTAGCCATCCATCCGAACCAAAGGTGAAATGTTCCTGTGAAATCAAGGAACAGCAGTGTAATAAGCGAAAAGAAAACAACGGCAAGAGCGATTCTGATTTTTTTTAGCATGGCTTATTCTTTTATCATCTTGATTTCACGCAACCATTTCAAAATATCGGCTTGTGCATTTTTTACAGAACCGCCCCGAATGGGAAGTCCGTTCAGAACGGTCGATTTCGGGCAAAGCTTTTTGATATCCGAAACACTATTCCCCATACGCGAACCTTCATGGGTCATGAAAGGGACAATGGTTTTGCCCGACAGGTTGTAGGCCGATAGAAATGTGGCCACAGGAGGGGCTATTGTATTCCACCAATTGGGCGAACCGACAAAAATCACATCGTACTTTTCGATGTTGTCGAGTTTCGTTTTCAAAGCAGGTTTAAAGTCTGCATGGATCTCTTTTTTAGCTTGGTCTACGCAGGCATTGTAATCGGCCGGGTAAGTTTTTTCAGGAATAATTTCAAAAATGTCCGCGCCGGTTGCATTTTTTATTTGTGTAGCCATTTCGCGTGTGTTGCCGCTCCATGAATAATAAACAACCAATATTTTTTTATTGGCCGGTGAGGTAGATTGTTGTGCTCTCATGTTTTGTAACGATAAAAGGATAAGCAATCCTGCTGTAAAAATATTTATTTTTCGCATTCCTAAATTATATTAATATAAAATAATTGAATATCGCATGTTTTTCTATTTCATAAGTTTTTTGCGCAACGGGCTTTTTGTTGTTATGATAGACACTTGTGCCCTTCATAATGCCTTTTCCCTTCGGACGGGTAAAATCGTGAAATGTTTTAAAGCCCCGTTCCGGATCAAGTTTCTTTTTTTTATGAATGCAAAAGTAACCCAAGAACCGCTAGGAGAAGTTTTTCCTGCGGCTCAAATCATTTTGCTGTATGGCTCAATTGATCGTTGTCGGCGAATATCCGAATTGTTTCTTGAATGCCGACGAGAAATGTGACAGGTTTTTGAAACCCACTTCGAGGTATACATCCGATACTTTCTGCCTTTCGTTGCGGATTTTATCGTGTGCTACTTTCAGCCGTTTGTCGATCAGCCATTTTTCCGGCGAAAGCTCGCTTACCTTTTTGAAATCCCTTTTGAAAGAGGCAAGGCTGCGTCCCGTAAAATTGGCAATATCTTCGATTGTAAGGTCGAACATATAATTTTTATCCATAAAATCGAGGATGTCGATTTTCCACGGTTCGGTAAAATCGAACAAGGTGGAATAAAACCGTTTGTCAATATCCAAAAGGGTATGGACGCTTTCCGTCAATTTTAGCTGCATGAATTCCTCTTTCGGCTTGATGGCCGGGTCGAAATATGGAACCATTGAACGGAACAAACTTTCGAGTTCAGCAGTACGGGGAAGCTTTATTACACTCTGTTTCAGTGGCGGTACGTTTTCCGGCAGGTGTTTCTTGTCGAATTGCCGGTACAATTTTCGCAACAAATCCCGGTTAAACAGGATGAATATCCCGCCATACTGCTCGTTTCCACAAGGTCTTTTGGTCATGGATACCCGGTTGTCGCGGCGGATAAAAACACATTCGCCTTTCCGGACGATCGTTTTTTTATTGCTTTCTTCCAACAGCATTTCGCCCGAGTAGATGTAGGTTATGGCATGGTTGCGCGCCATGTGGCTGCAACTTGCTTCATCGTTAATAAAATAACTGAAAAAGATATCCGAATAATGGAAGCGTAGCGATTCTTTGCATGGGCTTTCTATATTTTCCATACGCAATCATTTGATGATGCGCAAAGATAAAAAGAAAGAGTTGTAACCACTTTGTTCGATGGCTCAAATTTCTTTGCCGGAAAGCTCAAAAGGAAAAAAACTATCGGGAACTACGGAAAGCGGAGCATCAAATCGACCTGACCTGGTTTCTCGTTTCATCATTCGATTCTATTTTGACCGCTCTTCCCCAAACATTTTGGCGTTTATTCTTGTTTTCTTAAAAAGAATAGAATTTATCTATCAAAAAAATCAATTAACTCACATAAATTTATTTAAACCATGGAAAATTTACCAAATGTAGCCATTGCCCAATTCTTAGGGAATGTATTTTCGTTTAACAACAGCCTGAAATTGAACCACTGGCGTTCGATGGGAAAAGGCTCGTATGCTCACCACATTGCATTGGATCAAGCCGTGGATTCGTTGCTGGATGTTACCGACCGCCTGGTTGAGGTTTGCTATGCGCTGGATGGAGAGTTGCAGATTGTTGTTCCGGAAACAAACAATCCCGCAGATATTGTAAAGCATGTAGAAGATTTTTACGCCTACATCGAAACATCTCGGGAACTTTTCCCCGAGTCATTCATCCAATCGATCCTGGATGATTACCAGGAAGCGCAACAGCAATTACTGTACCGCTTGAAGTATTTGTACTAAAGCACTGTTTGAAGAGGCGTATTGCCTGGGAAATATGTGCGATGCACACAGATCCATTCGAGTAAAAGGTAGGTGCTTTTGTTTTTAAGATGATTGGCGTGGGGTTAGCAACCAGGCTGTTATCCGTGTTGACTTTTTGTTGATGCGGATTTTTTGTATTGCTTTTGCCTTAATTGCTCAATTGCCCGAACTTCCCTTCGCTAAAATCGCGGTAAGCTTGCATAATTTCTTCTTTGGTATTCATCACAAAAGGCCCGTATGCGGCGATGGGTTCCTGAAGAGGTTGCCCGCTCAGCACCAGAAAAATACTGTCCTCCAAAGCCTCCACCTCAATTTGTTCGCCCTCATTTTCAAAAAGCACAAAATGGTCGTGGGGTACCGTTTGATCTTGGTTTATTCTCAACTTGCCTTCAATAAGTAAAATTCCGGTATTATACGTTTCCGGAAGCACGAAACGACAAACGGCTCCTTTCTTTACCCTCGCATTGTAAATTTCTATGGGCGTAAAGGTGAATGCCGGGCCTTTGATTCCCGAATAATTGCCCGCAATAACTTCTATGACGCCTTTATCGCCGGGTATTTCGAATTTGCCCAGCATGTCCCGCGTAATGGCCTGGTATTTTGGCCGGCTCATCTTGTCTTTGGCCGGAAGGTTTACCCAAAGTTGTACCATTTGGAAAGGTCCGCCTTTTTTACTGTATGCCTCATCGTGGTATTCTTTGTGCAGCACGCCCGCTGCCGCAGTCATCCATTGAACATCGCCTTCGCCGATAACCCCGCTGTTGCCGTGGCTATCGTGATGGGCTACTTTCCCATGGTAAGCAATGGTGACCGTTTCGAATCCGCGATGGGGATGTACGCCTACACCGCGCGGTTGTTTGCTTGGAGGAAAATCCACCTTCGAATTGTAATCAAGCAGAAAGAACGGGCTCATGCGCTGATCGCCCAGATTATACCCGCTGGGAAAAAAATTATGCACCCGGAAACCGTCGCCCACCATATGGGACGGGGGAGGGGAGAGAACTTGTTGAATTTTCTTATGTTTCATCTGTTTCCTTTTTTTTATTTTCAAATTTTGGTCTTGCGGAATTAGCTTTGCTGAGATCCACTCTGTTGCAGTTGCCATAAAGAGCCATTGCCGATTGGGACGGATAGCTTCCTTACGACCAACTCCTACTATTTTGATTTAAAATGACGCTTCAAAATAAATGATACCTTAAGAATAACATCCGGCGTTACGATTTGTTGCAAAAAACAATGTATACGACAAAACGGAGCGGGAAAGAACGCATACAAACCGAATTATAGATCCCTTTGAGGAATTTTTTAAAATAGATGGCATTGATTGTCGAAATAGAATTCTTCCATTGCATTTAAATGGTGATTGATGCAGAAAAAAGAGGCGTATCGTAAGCGCTTGTTAATTGGATTCGAATACTTGGATGGAATCGGAATGCGCTGGAATTTAGCAAACTTCGAAAAGGTTCGCAATATGTTTTCTCCTCAGGAAAACAAAACGGGCCTGCATATCGAATTTCTCCTGTTTTTTTGCTGGTTCTATCGGTGAATATTTAAATTTGCACAAAAAATCAAAATCGCTAATTTTGAAAAATATAGTTAGTTTCAATTGTTATTATCCAATACTTTTTATTTTATGAAAAAAATCAAAGTACTATTTGCCACGGCTTGTTTGCTTTTGCTACAAACGGTTAAGGTGTTTGCCAGTGAAGCGGACCTTGCGATTCCCGATTTGCACGAAGGACATTTTAACATCTTCGGAGGCGTTATTTCTGCGTGGGAATTCCTGTTTTACGGCGCCCTGGTCATTGCCGGAACGCTGAGTTTCAGTTTGTTCCTGCGAAATCAGATCAAACGGCTGAAAGCCCACCGGTCTATGCTTGAAGTCGCCAACACCATTTACGAAACATGCAGCACCTATCTGGTCCAGCAAGGCCGGTTTTTAATCATGCTGTTCCTGTTTATTGCCGTTGCCATGGGAATTTATTTCTTCGGCCTGATCGGGAAAACCGTATCGGAAGTGTTGTTGGTCTTCCTGTTTTCCATCATCGGGATGGCTGGCTCCTATGCCGTGGCTTGGTACGGAATCCGCGTCAACACGTATGCCAATGCGCGTACGGCTTTTGCCTCGTTGCGCGGAAAGCCCTGGGATGTGGTAAACATTCCGTTGCGGGCGGGAATGAGCGTGGGTTTGTTCCTGATTTCGCTCGAATTGGTGATGATGGTCATTATTTTGCTTTTTGTGCCCCGCAACATTGTGGGCATTTGCTTTTTGGGATTTGCCATCGGCGAATCGCTGGGAGCAAGCGCCTTGCGGATTGCCGGAGGTATTTTTACCAAGATTGCCGACATCGGTTCCGACTTGATGAAAATCGTATTTAACGTAAAAGAAGACGATCCGCGCAATCCGGGCGTTATTGCCGATTGTACGGGCGACAATGCCGGAGATAGCGTAGGCCCGACGGCCGATGGTTTCGAAACTTACGGCGTAACCGGGGTTGCGTTGATTTCATTTATTACCCTGGCCATCAGTAATAATGTGGCCGATAATTATGCCGATATTCAAGCAAAATTGATTGTCTGGATTTTCGGCATGCGCTTTTTGATGGATTTTATGTCGGGATGTGCCTATTTTATCAATCAATGGATTTCGAAAATCCGTTTTGCAAAGAAAAAAATCTTCGATTTCGAATCGCCGCTGACGTCTTTGATCTGGATTGCTTCCATTTTGAGTATTTCTACTTCTTTTATTATGAGCCATTTGTTGTTGGCTGATTTAAGCGTTGTGAAAAACGGCGTGGAAACGACCTTCCCCGATTTGTGGTGGAAACTGGCCCTGATCATCAGTTGCGGAACTTTGGCCGCTGTTTTGATCCCCGAGTTTACCAAAATATTTACCAGTTCCAAATCGAAACATGTAAAGGAAGTGGTTACCGCTTCGCGGGAAGGCGGCCCCTCGCTCAATATTTTGTCGGGTTTGGTGGCCGGTAATTTCAGCGCTTTCTGGACAGGCTTGTTGATTGTGGTGTTGATGGCGGGCGCTTATTTCACGGCGCAATTGGGTTTGGAAAATGTGTTGGGACAACACTCTTCCATTTTTGCCTTCGGTTTGGTTGCCTTTGGTTTCCTATGCATGGGGCCGGTGACCATTGCAGTAGACAGCTACGGACCGGTAACCGACAATGCGCAATCGGTATTCGAATTGTCGCAAATTGAACAGATTCCGGGAATTAAGGAAGAAATCAAAAGAGATTACGGCTTTGAGCCCGATTTTGAAATGGGCAAACATTACCTGGAAGCCAACGATTCGGCAGGAAACACCTTTAAAGCGACTGCCAAGCCCGTTTTGATCGGAACCGCTGTGGTAGGCGCTACGACTATGATTTTTTCCATTATTTTATTGTTGGAAAAAGTGGGCCTGCTGCATTTATCGCTCACCGATGCGCCGGTTATCCTGGGCTTGATTACCGGAGGCGCGGTTATTTACTGGTTTAGCGGCGCTTCGATGCAGGCCGTTACCACAGGCGCTTACGGAGCCGTTTCATTTATAAAAAATAACATGGATTTGAATAAAGCACAGGCCGATATCGAAGATTCCAAAACCGTGGTGAAAATTTGTACGAAGTACGCCCAAAAAGGCATGTGGAATATTTTTATTGCGCTGATTTCGCTGACCTTGGCCTTTGCTTTTCTGGATCCTAACTTTTTTGTCGCTTACCTGATTTCAATTGCCTGTTTTGGATTGTTCCAGGCTATTTTTATGGCCAATGCCGGCGGTTCGTGGGATAATGCCAAAAAAGTGGTGGAAGTGGATTTAAAAGAAAAAGGCACCCCATTGCACGAAGCTTCCGTGATCGGTGACACAGTGGGCGATCCATTTAAGGACACCACATCGGTATCGCTGAATCCGATTATTAAATTCTCCACCTTATTCGGATTGCTGGCGACCGAAATCGGAATCGAAATGCATACTTCGGGCAACAGCAATTTATCGTGGTTTATCGCCATTCCGTTTTTGCTGATCGGCTTGGTTTTTGTATGGCGTTCGTTCTATAAAATGCGGATCGAAGCGCCGAAATAAACATTCCTTGAAATAAAAAACAACAAAGGCATCCTGGTTTCAGGATGCTTTTGTGTTTTATGGAAATAATTAATTGAAAATGAGTTTTTTAGTTAACAAGTAGACAAGGTGCAAGTTAACGAATAATTCACCTTGAACCATTTCACGCTTCACTGTTCACGCTTCACTAAATAAACAATTCAACGATTCAACAAACTACCCACGCTTCACAAATAAACAATTAAACAGTTCAACAATTAAACAACCATCTCACCCTTCACGATATGCGATTAAAATAGAATATTGTTAGATTAAATTATCCTATTTGATAAAATCCAACACCGCAAACCATTCCTCAAATGAGCGAATCATAAAACCAACAAAAAACGCATAACAAACGGCACCTAGTTATTCTCTTTGTGGGACTTGTTGGTGGCTCTGGATTTAAACAACCGCTGAATAGCCTTATTTTTTCTGCGCAGCCAATTTTTTTCCCTGAGCAGCCGTTTTGCTTTTTCTGCGCAGCCAATTTTTTTCCCTGCGCAGCCGTTTTACTTTTCCTGCGCAGCTAATTTTTTTTCCTGCGCAACCGTTTTGCTTTTCCTGCGCAGCTAATTTTTTTTCCTGCGCAGCCGTTTTTATCCAAACCAAAACGCTCGGCATTTGTCCGTTCTGGTTTATGGGGTGCCGGTTTGCGAATCCAACCCCGGAGGTTGTTTAAAATGGGTCCGATGATTAAAAATAAGCATTTTAAAACTTACCACAAAGGCACAACACTTACACAAAAAACACAAAAGATTTAGATTATACTAATTTACGAGTCTACGGTTTACTTAATTATCGTTTGCATGGAACTAAAAGTTACCGGAACGTCAACACAAAGCGTGTTTCGCCCGGGGCGCCGGCAAACGAAAGGGTGCCGTTGTGCAAACGCATGATTTGGCGCGAAATGCTCAGCCCGATGCCCGAACCGTTTTCTTTCGTTGTGAAAAACGGAACAAAAATATGCGGGCGGATTTCTTCGGGAATCCCGTTGCCGTTATCGGCGACCTCTATTACCACCTGGTCGTCGGTATTCACAAAGGCAGAGATCCGGACGGAAGGCTGCGCTACATAGCGAACGGCATCCAGCGCGTTGTTGACAAGATTGGCCAGCACCTGGAAAATCAGGTTTTCGTCGGCATGAAGGATTAAATCGTCCGGTTTTACTTCCAGTGAAACAGCTGAAGCGGTTTGATTCAGCAGAAGCAGCCGCTCCAATAGCGGTTTGAGGTAGAACAACCGGATGGACGGATCGGGAATGCGGGTAAATTTGCGGTACGAATCCACAAAAGCCAGCAAACCGTTCCCGGTGGTTTTGATGGTTTGCAAACCTTGTTTTAGTTTGTCGGTCGAATGTTCCGGAAGGTCCAGCAAAGTGTCGCTCAGGGACGTGATGGGCGTGATGGCATTCATGATTTCGTGGGTAAGCACCCGCGTCAGTTTGATCCAGGATTCCACTTCCCGCTCATCCAGTTCGCTCCCGATTTCGTTGATGGCCACAATTTTCAACATTTTCCCCTTTACCGCTATTTCCGAGGCTTGCAACAGCAGGCTTTGCGTTCCCAGTTCGGTGGGGAAATCAATCTGGCGGCGTTCCGTGGTTTGCAGGCTTTGAAAAATTGCCGGCAAAGATTCGTCGATCCGGGAAAGTTGCCGGATGTGCGTCAGGATGGAAAGCCGTAGCAGGCGGTGCGCTTCCTGATTGCTTTGGAAGATACTCCCGTTTTCGTTTACAACCAGAATGCCCGTATTCACGCTATTGATAATCAACTCATAATACGCTTCCATGCGGGCGATGTTGTTTTTTTCGGCCAGCAGCAAATCCCGGATCCGGTTCAGCGATTGGTTCAGCAGATTGTCGCTGGCCGGTGCGTTATATTCCGTAAATTGAAAAGAATAATCGCCGTTGGCAATGGCGTTGAAGAGGAACGTCAGTTTGCGTATGTTTTGCGAAAAAAGCCGGAAGGTGGCATAAATAAACCCGGCAATCGCCGGAATAGCAACGATCAGCAACGGATAATACCCCTTTACAAACCCATAAACAGCGACAATGGCTGCCACAAGCAAACACAAAAGGTACCAAGCCAGTTTGTATGCCGTTCCTTTAAAGGCCATATTTCTTGATTTTATTGTAAAGCGTTTGGCGTGTAATGCCCAATTGCGCCGCTACCGACGTCAGGTTTCCCCCGCAACGCTCCACCGCGTTTTTAATCATGCTGCGTTCCATTTCTTCCAGGGTGGAAAAGGATTCGCTTGCCGGAGGCGGAGTTTCCGGAATTTCGGGCCAATCGGTTTCTTTTTGCAGGTCCGGAATTTCTTTTTTGCCGCTTGTACGCAACTGGTAAGCCGTCCGCAACGTATGGATTAGCTTCAGGTTATCCCAGGGCTTTACCACAAAATCGGTTGCCCCTTCTTTGATGGCGCGCACGGCCAAATCGTATTCGCCGTAAGCCGTAAAAAGTACGATCTGAATGTTGGGGTCGCGTTTTTTGATTTCGCGGAGCCAGAAAAAACCTTCGTTGCCGCTGTTTACGCCAGCCGAAAAATTCATGTCGAGCAACACCACGTCCACGGCTTCATTTTCCAAGGTAGCCGCCAGCCGGTTGGGCGAAGGAAGGGGAATCACTTTGGCAAAATAACGGTTCAGCAGCAATTCCAAAGCTGTCAGGATGCTGCGGTTGTCGTCAATGACCAGGATGGTTCCGCGTTTTGTACTCATCGGAAACAAAAGTACAATGATTTGGGCAAAGCCCAAATGTGTCAAAAAAATAGACAACCGGATAATTTTGTAATCGATTGAAGATAAGCAAATTCAATAAAACTTGTATCATTCCGGGACGCTCAAACGTAATTTTGGTACAGAAAAGTTAGAATATCTTTTTGTGCAGTAAAAAATCTCAGGAGAGCCCGGCGTTTAAGCCTATTTGTTTCATCATGTCAAAAGCCTGCCTAAAAAACGCCGGGTGTCTGAGGTTCCTGAAACAGGATTTTACCAATAATCAATGTGAACCATGGACATTGCTCTTGAAAAGAAAAAAGGATTGAAACGCAAACACATTCCCTACCTTATTGGGGGGGCTTTATTGCTTGCTGTCGTCTTGTGGCGGCTCTTGGGCGACCATTCGTCCAGTTACCGAGCCGATGGCCGCTCGATCATGATCAGTGAAGTTACCAAAGGACAATTTAACGATTACGCCCGGGTCAATGGCCAGGTTCAACCCATTTCGACCGTTCAGCTCAGCCCGCTCGAAGGCGGCATTGTGGAAAAACTCGTCGTGGAAGAAGGTTCTACCGTCAAAAAGGGCGATATCATCGTGATGCTCAGCAATCCCTCGCTGAACCTTTCCATTCTCGAAAGTGAAGCCCAATTGGCCGAAAAGCAAAATTTCTTGCGCAATACCCTGGTTACCATGGAGCAGGAGCGTCTGAACCTGCGTCAGGAACGTCTGCAACTGGATTTGGACGTCACCCGCAAAGAACGGAAGTTCCGCCAAAACGAGGAATTATATAAGGAGCGCCACATTACCCAGGAAGATTATTTGCAATCGAAAGAAGATTGGGAACTTGCCGACCGCAAACGCAAACTGGTCGCCGAACGCCAAAAACAGGATTCCATTTACCGCAGTATTCAGGTAACGCAAATGGAAGAAAGCCTGGACAATATGAAGCGCAACATGGTACTGATCCGGGAACGGGTCGAGAATTTAAGTGTAAAATCGCCCATCGACGGGGAACTGGGGCTGCTAAATGTGGTGCTGGGGCAATCGGTGGCGATGGGACAATCGATCGGGCAAATCAGCGATTTATCCGGTTTTAAAATTCAAACGTCCATCGACGAGCATTACATCGACCGGGTGCGTACGGGGTTGAACGCCACGTTTGAGCGGCAGGGGCAAAACTTCGGTTTGCTGGTGCGCAAAGTATATCCCGAAGTAAGGGATGGAAATTTCAAAACAGACTTTGTGTTTACCGGAAAACGTCCCGACAACATCCGCATCGGGCAAACCTATTACATCAATCTGGAATTGGGACAACCGACCGACGCGCTGCTGATTCCACGCGGGGCCTTTTATCAAGCTACCGGAGGCAGTTGGATTTTTGTAGTCTCGGAAGACGGAACGCGTGCCCACAAACGGAAAATTACCATCGGACGTCAGAATCCGCAATACTATGAAGTGCTGGAAGGCCTGAATCCCGGCGAAAAAGTGGTTACCTCCAGCTACGAAACGTTTGGAGAGAATGAGACGTTGATTTTAAAGAATTGAAAGTTGAAAATGGAAAATTGAAAATGATTTTTTAACGATAAATGATGAGATATGAACGATGAACTTTTTAATTGAAAATGGAAAGTTGAGAATTGAAAAAGGGCTTTTTCCAATAAACAATTCAACAAACTACTCACGCTTCACAAATAAACAATTAAACAGGCATTTCACCCCAAACCCTTTCACGCTTCACGGTTCACCCTTCACAAACATACAATTCAACAGTTCAACGATTCAACACTAACATGAAATCCCTCTCGTACGCTTTCCGCAATGTATTTAAACTCCGGTGGAACAACTTTGTAAAAATTGTCTCGTTGAGTTTGGGGTTGGCTTTTGGATTGATCATTTTTGCCATGGTCACCTTTCATCTTTCGTATAATAATTTCATTCCCAACAAGGAACGGATTTACCAGCTGCGTTGCATTGATTACATGGATAAAAAACCGCATGAAGGGCAAATGATGCTGGGACCCATTGCTCCGGCAATGATGAATGAAATACCCGGGGTGGAGAAAGCTACGCGCTATTTCGATCATGGAAATTTAGATTGTTATTATGAAGATAATCTTTTTAAACTCCGGGCGATTGTGGGAGATTCTGTACTTTTCGATGTGTTGGATTTTGGTGTTTTGAGAGGCGATCCCAAAACAGGGTTAAGCGGAAAAAACGGCGTTTTTATTTCCAACGCTTTTGCCAGGCGTATTTTTAAAGAGCAGGATCCCATTGGAAAAATACTTTTTTACAATAAAACATTTCCATTGGTAATTACAGGTGTATTTCGCGAAGTTCCGCGCAATTCGGATTTCCGAATCGATATGGTGCTGCCGTTTTCGTATATCAGCGAATTCAACTTGGGTGATAGCTGGAATGGTGGCGATTCGTTTTATACATACGCTAAGCTCAAAGAGGGCATAAATCCTGATTCTGTTATTGCACAAATCCCACAACTTTTTAAAAACCACAAAGCCGAATCCATTTTGGAAATGTATAAATTGGAATACTTTTTTGTTCCTTTAACCCAAATACATTTAGGAGATACAGAGACAAAACTGGTAAATACGATTTTGGGTGTATTGGCGTCAATCATTTTGTTTATTACGGCTGTCAATTTTATTTTGATCACCTTGTCGTCGCTTTCCGAAAGGGCAAAAATTATTGGCGTTCACAAATGCAACGGAGCCGGGCAAAAAGCAATTTTCGGGATGCTGCTGACCGAAACTGCTGTATATATTTTTATTTCGCTGCTGCTGTCTTTGGGCTGGTTACTGGCTTTTTCAAAGCAAATCGAACAGTTTACCAATGAATCGCTACTTACGCTTTTCACTCCACAACGACTTACCTTTTTGATTTTGGTTATATCCGCATTTTTCATTGTTGCCGCCATGATTCCGGCACGTATATTTGCTATGGTTCCGGTTACAGCAGCATTTCGGACATCGGCAAGCAACAGGCGCTGGTGGAAGCGTACCATGCTGTTTTTTCAATTTGTGGCGGTTACGTTTGTGGTGGTAATTCTAATAATTTTTGGTCTCCAGTATCATATGTTTATAACCAAAAATATTGGCTACAGCTATGAGAATGTTCTTTATTTTCAAACACGTTTCGAAAATAAAAAGGATTGTAAAGCCTTAGTTCAGGAACTACTCACATTGCCCGAAGTAAAAGATGTATCAATTGTGAGCGATTTATATACTTACGGCTTGAGCGGAAATCCTGCTTACGATTTAGAAACCAAAGAAGTACTTTTTGTTTGCCGGACAACCCAAATGGACAGCCGCTGCATTCCCTTGCTCGAAATGCAAATGGCGGAGGGAAGCAATTTTGCGCCTGATATGGGTTGGGACTGCGCCATTGTCAACCAAGAGTACGTAGAACTCATGCACTGGAAGGATAATTCTGTAGGGAAGCTGATTTTGACAGATCCTTCACAAGGAGGAAAACCGATAAGAATTGTGGGAGTTGTTAAAAATTTTATGCTCACATCTTTGCACAAAGAACTGGAGCCTATTGTTATCCATCCAATTGCGGGAGATTCGGATAATATGTATTATTATCTGAAATTTTTGATCAAAACAACGGATATTTCGCCCGAAATTATCACAAAAATAAATACCAAACTTGCCAAGTTGATTCCTGAAAACGATGTGACCGTGAGCAGTTACAAGGAAACGCTTATGTTGAATTATGAATCCGAAAAAATGATGCGTAATGCGGTGCTTATTATTTCCCTTGTTATTCTGGTGATCTCGCTTTCGGGCCTGATCGGTTATCTGGGCTATGAAATCGGCCGCCGCCGCCGCGAAATCGCCATCCGTAAAGTAAATGGCGCCGGGAAATGGGATGTTTTAAAAATAATTTCAACAGATATTCAGGTTATTGCTTTGCTGGCAGTAGTTATCGGAAGTACGCTGGCTTACTTTATGGGCGAACATTGGCTTTCGCAATTTGCGTATAAAATTTCCCTGAGCCTTTGGATTTTCGTGTGCGGCGGATTGGCCGTGCTGGCGATTGTTTTTGCCGTGGTTTTCCTGAAAACCCGCCGCATGGCAAACGAAAACCCGGTGAAAAGCTTGAAAGCAGAATAGTATTAAAAATTACGAATTAAAAATGAAGAATTAAAAATTACAAATAATGATGAAGGATGAATTCCGGGTCATTTCGACTGGAGCGAAGCGAAATGGAGAAATCTGCTTGTTAATTGAAAATTGAGCGTTGAAAATGAATGTTTTTCAATAAACAATTCAACAACTCAACGATTCAACAGTTCAACAAACAACTCACCGTTCACACTTCACTAATTCAACAACTCAACAATTAAACAGTTAAACAATTAAACAGGCATTCACGCTTCACTAATTAAACAGTTCAACGATTCAACAACTCAACAACTCAACACCTCAACTAAACATGAACAGCTTTAAATTAAAATCGTATTTCACATTTCTGGGACGAAACAAGCTTTACACCGCAATCAATTTGTTCGGATTTTCCGTTTCGCTGATGGTGGTCATCCTGTTGGGCATCTACGTCAAAAACGAACGAAGTGTCGACGGTTTCCACAAAGACAAGGAACGTGTATTCCGATTGACAAGCCATTCGCGTAGCGGCGGCCGCTTTTCAGCTCCCATTGCTGCGGATGTTAAAAATCGCTATCCCGAAGTGGAAGCCATCACCCGGGCCGGAGCGCCTTCGCTGGTAATCAAACAGGGCGAAGAAAAAATCAAAGCGCAATCGCTGGCCGTGGATTCCACGTTTTTCGATATTTTTTCGTTTCCTTTTGTAGAAGGAAATCCCAGGCAGCAACTGCAAACCGTACAAGAGGTGGTGTTGACAAAATCGTTTGCCGTCAAGTTGTTCGGCAGCCAACCGGCTTTGGGAAAAACCGTAATGATCGACACCGTAGCCTGTACCGTAACCGGCGTGGTGGAAGATTTTAAAAACACCCATTTTAAAAATCCCGACCTCATTGTCCGGTTCGAGTATGTAGGCCCCTGGTATTTGAATGAATATGGATCCTGTAATTTCCTGATTTACCTGCGTACTGCCAAAGGCAGCAATTTTCAAGCGAAAATGCCTGATTTGCTTACCCATTTCAAAACCTACTTTTGGCTTTACCAAACTGGTGCAGCTACGAGCATTGGCTTGGTACCCATACAGGATTGTTATTTCTTAACAGATCATACGCCGGATTTTCTCCGCTCGAACAGCCACCGGTTTATTTGGATTTTGATGGGTTCCATGTGGGTCATCCTGCTTTTTGCGGTGATCAACTATGTGAACCTTTCGGTGGCGCAATCGGGTTTTCGTGCCAAGGAGGCTGCTACCCGCCGCTTGCTGGGCAGTTCGCGGGGCGGGTTGTTTGCCGGCTTTATTTCCGAATCCGTGCTGTTTTGCGCCGGCACTTTTGTTATTGCTGTGGCGTTGGCGGCGATGGCCGAACCGCTTTTCAACCGCTTGCTCGGTTCGTCCGGCAGTGTGGCGGAAAATCTGACGGCAATCAACCTGGCATTGGCGGCACTTTTTGTCCTGCTGTTGGGCATTGTTTCGGGACTTTTGCCCGCCACTGTGATTTCGCGGCACAAGCCGGTGGAAGTGGTGCGCGGCGAATTTACCCGGAAAACCAAAATGGTTTACAGCCGCATCCTTATTGCATTTCAATACTGCATCACCATTGTTTTGCTGGGCTGCACCCTGACCATTATCTACCAGACGCATTTTATGCGGACCACGAATTTGGGTTTCGATAAAGAGAACATCGTTTACCTGGATAATGTGATTTACAAAAGCTCGACGCTTAGCGCTTTTCGCGATCAACTAATGCGGGTGAAAGGAGTAGAAATGGTTTCGTTTACCGCCGGCACGCCCATTGACGGGGGAAATAATCAAACGGTTAGCTACAAAGACCGTGCTCCCATCAGCTTTCAAATGTTTGTGGTCGATTCCGTATTCTTTAAAATGTTTCACATCCAAACACTGCATGAAACAGGCATTAAAGAGAAAAGGGCGCTTTGGCTGAACGAGGCGGCTGTTAAGGAACTGGGACTGCCCGATACGGCTACGCGCTTTAATTTTGGAGATAATTTTCCGGTATCCATTGCCGGAATGATCAAAGATTTCCATTTCCGCGATTTGTCGCAACAGATCGGCCCCTTACTGATTGGAAAACAAGGAGTTTGGCAGACCGGCGTTTGGACCATTCTGGTGAAAATTTCCGGGGCAAACCAGGCGGAAACCTTCCGCAACATAAAAGAGACTTATTTGGAATCTAGCGGCGGTATCCCGTTTGGCAGCGGCTTTATCGATGAAGAACTTAACAGCTGGTACAACGATCAGGAGCGTACTTATAAAATTATCGGCTCTTTTTCACTGATTGCCATTTTGATATCGGCTTTGGGCATGCTGGCAATGGCAACCTATTACATGCGCCAGCGGGCTTCGGAAATTGCCGTCCGCAAGGTGTTCGGTTCCACCAACCGCGAAATGTTACAAAAGTTGATTTTCAGTTTCCTGAAAATGGTGGCCGTTGCATTTGTGGTTGCGGTTCCCATTATCTGGTATGCCATGAGCGAATGGCTCAAAGGATATGCCTATCATGTTTCGCTGCATTGGAGCATTTTTGCTTTGGCAGGAGGCGTTGCCTTTTTGTTTGCGCTGATTGCGGTGTTCTGGCAAAGTTACAAAGCCACCCGGGCCAATCCCATTTTAGCGTTGCGGCAATAGGGGACTTTAATTGCGAATTAAAAATTAAAAATTACGAATTACGAATAAGCTTTTTAGTTAACAAGTTGACGAGTAGACAAGATACAAGTTAACGAGTTTTAAAGCAGCAGGCAGAAAGCTGTCCCCCGCTTGCGGGGGTGCCCGTAAGGGCGGGGGTGTGGAGCAGTAAACAAGTAAACACGTTTTAATTGAAAATGGAGAATTGAAAATGATTTTTAACGATAAATGATGAGATATGAACGATGAACTACAGGTCATTTCGAATGGAGCGAAGCGAAATGGAGAAATCTGCTTGTTAATTGAACTTAGCGAAGCGATCTCATGAGGCGAAGCCGAATAAAATTGAAAGTGAACTTTTTAATGGCGGGTAAACGGTTTTTTTAATTGAAAATGGAAAATTGAGTGTTGAAAATGAATGTTTTTCAATAAACAATTCAACAGTTCAACAACGACTTCACCTCTATGCGATTAAAATAGAATATTATTAGATTAAATTATCCTGTTCGATAAAACCAAGCATTTAACGAGTGACGGGTAACGGGTGACGGGTAATAGGTGACGGGTGACGAGGAAACAAACAACAAAAAAGCGAACAACAAACAACAACTCAACAGTTCAACAATTCAACAGGCATTCACCCTGCACAAACAAGCAAATCATCAAACCAACAAAAAACACATAACAAATAACAATTCAACGATTCAACAACTCAACAGTTCAACAATAAAATAAAAATATCATGCTAAAAATTGAAAACCTAAGCAAGCACTTCCGTACCGACGAAATCGAAACCATTGCTCTTCAACAGGTTTCACTCGAAATCAAACAAGGCGAGTTTGTCGCAGTGATGGGCCCTTCGGGCTGTGGCAAATCCACCTTGCTGAATATTATCGGCTTGTTGGACAATCCCACTTCGGGCAAGTATTACCTGTTGGAAAAAGAAGTGGGCTCGCTCCGCGAAAAAGACCGCACCCTGTTCCGCAAGGGCAACATCGGGTTTGTATTCCAAAGTTTCAACCTCATCGACGAACTCAATGTGTTTGAAAATGTGGAACTTCCGTTGATTTACCTGAAAATTAAAACTTCGGAACGGAAAAATAGGGTCAATGAAATGTTGAAACGGATGGCGATCAACCACCGCGCCAACCATTTTCCGCAACAACTTTCGGGGGGGCAACAACAGCGTGTGGCCATTGCCCGTGCCGTGGTGGCCAATCCCAAGCTGATCCTTGCCGACGAACCGACCGGTAATCTGGATTCGAAAAACGGGGCTGAAGTGATGAACCTGCTCACCGAACTCAACCGGGAAGGCACAACGGTGGTGATGGTCACCCACTCCAAGCACGACGCTTCGTATGCCCACCGCATTGTGGATTTGTTCGACGGACAGATTGTAAACAGTGTGCAGGAGTTTATGTAGTTACTATGTGTGAAGAAATAAAAAAAACGATATAACTATTGAATATGAACCATTGATAAATTTATACATTATTGATACCCCGACCGCTTGCGGCGGGGGGATTCATTTAAAATTATATTCTAAGATACGGTTCCCTTGTAAAGACGACGGTTTAAATAGATAAAAACAAGCTGTCCGAAGTTTCATGGACAACTTGTTGGAGTTTCGGTTTTTACTTGGCAAAAAAGAATGGATCCGTAATATCTAAAAAAAGAATCTGTAAAAAAACAGTCTGGGAATTTTTGTTTGAAACCGGTTTTATTGCCCCTTAAACAGTCCGCAGGAAATCGTCGAGGTTTGCATCTTCGTGCAGCCCGAGTTTCTTTTTTACGCGGTAACGGTGCATGCGCACAGAGCCGTGGGAAACATTCAATATTTGCGCAATTTGCTTCGAATCGATACCGATTTGCATATAAGCACACAACCGCAAATCATTCTTGGTGAGGTCGCTGCATTGAATTTTCAATTTATGGAAAAAATCGGGGTGTACTTTTTCAAAGTGCATCATGGACATTTTCCAATCGCTATCCGTGTTCAGGTTGCTTTTGATGATTTTTTTGATTTCGGTAAGTTCTTTTTGATCCGAATGCAAAGTTTCGGTCAGCGAAGAAATTTGCTGCAGAATGTTGTTTTTACTGGAAAGGAGCATGGAATAGGAGGAGAGTTCCCGTACCTGGGCCTTCATTTTATCGTCCTGCAATTGCTGGATTTCCTTTTCCTGTTGCAAGCGTTCTTCCAGGTCTTTGTTTTCGGATTCTTTGTTTCGCTTTTGTTGGCGCGAGTACAGAAGAAGCAAGCCCGCCGCCAAGATGGCCGCAAGGGAAATGCTGATGATAATGATGATGCTGTTGTTTTTCAGCCGTATTTTTTGTTCGGCAATGGTCAATTTATTCTCCGACGATTCGAGAAAGGTGGATACATATGCCTGATACGCATCAATCGCTTTCGAATTGTTGACCAGTTGTTTTGAGATACCCACGTACTCTTTCAAGTAAAAATAAGCGCTGTCGAGGTTTCCGAGCCGTTCGAAAATCAATGACAGGTTGTTTAGAATTTGCGAACGTTGTTCCAGGTTGTTGGTTTGCCGTGCAATCTTGTCTACTTTGCTTAAGGTCGAATAGGCTAATTGATAAGACCCTGTTAAGTACCGGTACACCGCAATATTTTGGTAAAGCGCGATTTCAACTTTTTTATTGTCCACGTATTCCGTTAAATGAGACAAGGTATCGTAATAGGCATGCGCTTTTTCGTATTGGCCGGTAGAAGAATAACAAGCCCCGAGATTCAAGTAAGCGACAATGATCAATCCGGTATCACGGAAGTTTTTTACAGCCGGGATGATGTGCAGCGACGAATCAATGGCTTTTTCCACATGGTTTGAAATAAAAAACAACTTGTACAGGTTTAAATGAACCTGGTAAAATTCCCTTTGGGACGGGGTAACAAGTTCCGCTGCTTCGTTGTAATAATCTTCGGACATTTGGTAGTTTTTAATGTATCCGCAGATATTTCCAAGAACAACCAAGGTTTTCACAACAAACGGGTGGTTGTTTTCTTTTTTGTAAAATTCCAGGGCTTGCAGTGCATGGTTGAACGCTTTGCCGTAATCGCCCAATATCGAATAACTTAAGGACAACGAATAGGATATCAGCGCTTTATCCGATGAGAAAGGGAGGGATGGGCCCGTATTTAGTTGTTTTTCGAGCATGGGAACCAGGTTCGGGCTGCCGGTTCCTTGTGCATAATTTACCACCGCATCCCAGTAGAGGGCGCGGGTGAACAAGGTAACGCTGTCGGGCGAAACATTGGACAGGTCATAGAGCTTTTGAACCAGAAGGGATGCCTGGGTCCCGTGTATATAGTTGATCTGATCAATTTGCTGTTCGATCTGCTCAAACGTTTTTGTTTTTTCAGCAGCTTGAGCGGAGGAGTGAAAAATTGTTAGAATAAATAAGGTGAAAATTAAAAACCTTTTCATAACTGCAAAACAAACGGACAAAAAGTCATACACATAAGTTGAAATGCCAAAATTAAGAAACGAAAAACAATAAAAAATTAAATTTTAAGTCATTACATTTTTTTTAATTAATTAAATATTTTTCGAAATTCCAGTCAACTTTTTTAAGTAGAACTTGTTTAAACTGTATAGTAAAAAAAAACTGATTTTTAGGGTATACTTTCTGAATATACGTTGTTCGAATTTTGAATTGAGATCGTTTTTAAGGTAAATCTTGCAATTTCAAAGTTAAAATTTCTTTTTCAGTTGAGCAAATTTCCAAAGAAACAAAATTAAATAAATAAGCAATTGGTTACCAGTTGTGTGTATTTTTTTTTGTGACACTTTATATATAGGCATTATTTGCACCGGTATACCAAATGTAGTTACCTTCGTACCCTCATTTTTTTACTGAAAATTAATTTTCGAAAAATAAATTACACTTTTATGAAGAACAGATTACTTTCTTTAATCTTACTTTTTTGCGCTGCAAACATTTGGGCGCAAGTTCCCTACCTCGGAACCCCTTTTTACAAGCAGGGTTTTGATGTAGCAACGATTGCGGCTACCAACTGGACCCAAACGGGAAATACTTATGCGTCGGGCGGTACACAAACTCCGACGACGAGTCTGTGGAAAACGACAAATACGTATGCTCCTGCAGGGAAAAATTTCACAAATGCGGATCCGACAAGTACGTATTCCCTGGCGCTCCCATTTACATCCAATATGGGGTATGTCGGAACCATTACATCTCCGGATATCGTGAATGTGAAAACCAATGTGTGTGTTGGGTTTTCGGTGTTTAACCCGTCGGTAGTCCCTTTTCCAACCGGATTCGGATATTTTGCTTTTCAGGCATCTGCCGATGGCGGTGAAACTTGGGACGAGCTTTGGCGTAGCGACGGGCAACCGACAGGATTTGCATACACACAAACCTCATTGAACGGAGTAGGAAGCATGACCCTTGATTGGTATGCTATTCAGGTTTATTTACCATCTACTTACGATAATAAGAGTTTTAAATTGCGCTTTTACGTCAATTCGCCGAATATAAGGTCTTCAAATGCAGAACTTACGATTGACGGAGTTTTTGCATCCAAACGTTGGTCTAAAGATGTGAAACTGAACTTTGTAAAAGACCTTTCGGGCGGTACTGCTACCAACGACGGCGCTTACTTCAAAACGCCCGTGACGATTAACTTTACCAATTTGGGCAGTACCCCGGTAAGTTCCATCAATTTAAAATATACGTTGACTCCCGGCAGCCAACTTGTTACCGAAACGTTTACACCGCCCCAACCGTTGGCTCCCAATGCAACGGCTGAATATACATTTAGTACACTGGCCAATACGGACGGTTACCGCACGAATTATACCCTGCAGGTGCAAACGGTACTGGCAGGAGACCAGAATGTGAGCAACGACAAGCTTACCTATACCATTGCCAACAAAATGGCGGGCACACCTTATACGGCCGCCTGGGTTAGCACCGGACAAGACTTTGACGCCTGGCAACAAATTGAAATGGGTGCCAGAGCCACCTATCCTTATTGGGTGGTTGGAACGACTCTTTACCCCTCAGCCCTTTCGATTAACGGAGCTTCAAAAACATTTGATGCAGATGTACCCTTGTTTTCGCGTCCCATCCATTTGAAAGCAGGCAAAAAATACGAATTGGCATTTGACGCGTTGACCAACAGTACCAACGCGGCCGATGTAAATGCCATGCAAATTTATTTGGCGACTCGTTTTGATACCTTGAGCCGTGAAGGGCTTCCGGTATTTTACAAAAACGACATCAACAATAGCAATTGTAGGAACCAAAAAGTGTACGTAACTCCTATCCAGGATACGTCTTACTACTTTGTATTCCGGTATTTATCGAAAGCAAGAAGTCTGGAATTCGATTTACTGAGCGCTTCGGTTCGCGAAGTGTCCGACCTAGATGCATCGGCAGCTTCTTTGGTTTCTCCGGTAGATTTGACTCCCCGTTACAGCGTGACGGAAGCCATTAAATTAAAAGTAGCTAACGCAGGATTGGCTACTCCCATTGAGGCCAATAGCGTCAAAGCTTTCTACCAGCTCGACGGAGGCACGGTTGTTCAAGAAACGGTTTCAGCCGCATTGAATGTGGGTGAATCCATCGATTATACGTTCACGGCTGCCGCTGATATGTCCGCGCTGAAAACGTACAATTTGAAAACATGGGTATCACTGGCTGGAGACAACATCGCAGTCAACGATACCATTATATCCACCCTGACACCCAAAGTGACCACCTTGCCTTACAATGCTACATTAGGGACAGGTACTGCAACCTATACGAAAGAGGACCGTTTTTGGGAAACCGACCGCTGGACGGTCAATGTTTTAGCGGCGGATGCCCGTTGGCAGTACACGGGAAGTACATTCAATCCATCTCTTCTTGACGCAACACTTTATTCAAGACCCATCAACATTAAGGCCGGTCAGATGTGTGAGTTCACCTACCAGGTAGGGCGTTCGGCAGCACAAACGGCTAATTTAGTGGTGAAAGTTTATACCAAATCGGGAAATACATTCACCTTGGTACAGGACAACATCCGGAATATCAGTATTACGACGGCAAATAACGCATTGACGACCTATACGGATACATTTATACCGACTGCAGACGGGGATTATTATTTTGCTTTTTATGTCCCCGCCATTTCAGGAGGATTGAAATGTAATGTTCTTTTCAAAAACCCCAATTTTTACCAAGTCTATGATGATAATATGGCATTGACAAAGGTTATTCTACCGGGAACGCAAGTAGCCGGTTTGGACAGCCTACCCCTGGGCACGATTGTTAAAAATTTGGGAAAAAACCCGGTAACCTCCTATTCGATCAATTATAAGATAAACAATGGGACTACCGTAACGGCTAATTTTGGAACCTTGGCTGCCGGCGCTCAAAATATTTTCTATTTCCCGGCCAAAGCCGTATTTGCCGGAACCGGAAATGAAAATGTAAAAGTGTGGGTTTCACACCCGGGAAGCGATGACAACCGTCTGGACGATACGTTGACATCGGTTGTTCAAAATGTGCCCAGGGCCACAGTGCCGTATGAAATTATTGATTTCACAACCGTAAACGATTGGTTGACATTCGATCAAAACAAGGATGCCGTTTTGTGGCAAAAAGTAACAGGAACGATCAACGGATTTGCCTACAATTCCACAAATGCTGCCAACGATTATTTGATGACCAAACAAATGGCGTTGCAAAGCGGAAAAACCTACCGTATTTCGTTTGAAGCTTTGGCATCCGCTTACAACAAGCCGTTCAATATTGATTTGATGTACGGCAAAGGAAACCAGGTGGAAAACCTTTCGTTGATAAAATCCTATACCAATACCAAGCGTGTTTCTGAGGACCAACCCTTTATCGCTTACGTCACCATTCCGCAAACGGACAATTATGTGTTTGCGTTCCGGGTGAATGGGGTAACCAACATTGCGAATATTGCCAATTCATTTTCCGTAAGCGAAGTGACAGGATTGCCGAATGCCGCCGTTCAGTTAGTTTATCCGACCGCGAATGCCGTATTTTCGGCCTCCGATTCGATTGTCGTAAACATTACGAATGTCGGACAAGATGACATCTTTGAATTACCGATTAAATGCAAATTAAACGGAGCCATGCTTCGTGATTCTGTCTACCAAGTTCACATCGGCGTGAATCAAACGTACCATTTCGTTTTGGAAGAAGTTGATTTGTATACTCCGCAAACTTATAATATCGAATTTTATACGGATGTGACATTTGACGCAAACCGGGCCAATGACACGGCCCGTGTTACGGTAACTTGTTTGCCGAAAACCGATATGAAGATGGCTAGCTTTATTGCGCCGATTTCCGGTAAAATAAATGCAGCGCTCGATGTGACGGTTTCGATCGAAAACTTAGGAAATACTACGCTTTCAAATTTCCCGATTGCCTACAAAATAAATGGAACAACGGTTACAGAAACAATAACTGCTTCTGTCGCTCCAAATGTAACCTATATGTACACATTTGCGCAAAAAGCAAATATGTTGGTTCCGGGCCAGTATAACTTCAAAACCTATGTGACTTGTGCCGGAGATGTAAACCGTTTAAATGATACGTTAACGACAACTGTTTACACGACCAACGAAACATTGGATGTTGAAATGATTGCCATTATTGCGCCGGAAACAGGTCCGTTAACAGGGACGGAAAGTGTAACGGTTTCGCTGCGAAACAACACCTCCATCCCGTTGACAGTGCCTCTGTCTTGCAAAGTTGATGGGGTAGAACTGCTGAGAGGAGCGGTTAACCTGCCGATCAAAGGCACGGTTATTTATACCTTCCCCAACACGATTGATATGTCGCAGGTAAAAACCTATGTATTATCGGTTACCGCTTCTTACCCGGGAGATGAAGTTCCTGCAAACAATATGGTGACGAAGAGTGTCACATTTATTAATAAAGACTTGGGTGTGGTGCGCATCGTGTCTCCGGTAATGAGTCTGCAATGTACCTCCACAACAACCGTTATTGTTGATATTAGGAATTATGGGGCAAATCCGCTCGATGGAGCCCAAGTTTCCTGTTTGGCAGACGGCATGAACCTTCTTTCAGACATGGTTACTTTCTCTACGCCGCTACGGCCAGATTCCGTATACCGCCACACGTTCACGCACACGCTTGATCTGTCGGCTCCCGGCGATCATTATTTGAAGGCCTATACCTCTTTGGGCGAGGACATGAACCATGGCAACGACACTGCCTACATGATCATTCGGCCGGGATACGGCAATGTGGATTACCCGGTACTAGCTTCCGATGGTCTGACCAACGTCGGAGGCGGAAGAGCCAGTTTGACCAAAGACGGTAATTTGTTTGTTGCTTTCTCTCAAAACAAAGGTGGGAACTTCAATGAGTTTGCCCAATATTTGAATCAAGCCGGACATCAACAGTTTGCAAGTGAAGGAATCCAAATCTCCGACAACCGCTTGACATTTGCTATCGTAAATACCTCTGAAGCCGATAAGGAAGGAAACCTCATCGTGGGGTATACGAATATGTACCGGAATGCCAGCCAACAGACTCTCGGAGAATTACGTATCTGGAAAACATCTCCAACAGGCCAACAATTATTTGGTAATGAAGGCGTTGTGATTTCTCCGGGAGCAATCGGCTTGGTAGTCGCCACATTTCTCAGGACAGACAGTCGCAACAATATTTATATGGCCACAAATACGGGCAAAATTCACAAAATAAACAAGGCTACCGGCCAGATTATCAAAACCGTCAACCAAAACGTTTCTACGATGGAATTTGATAAGCAAGATCGTTTGTTTGTGACTTACGGAGGAGCGAATGGTTCACTGTATTTGCAAGTGTTCGATTCAGATCTTACGCCTACCTTGTCGAGCCCGGTAACGGTGACGGAATCGGGAATGGATGGAGCTTCTATATTATTGTTTGATACGGAAAACTCTCTGCAATCCGGTTTATGGGTTTGCTATTCCAGTTTGCTTTTCAGGGGAACTTATTATGTGCAATATCTGGATGATAATTTAGAGCCTCAAATCGGATCCACCGGAGTAGCGGTATCCAACGACCCGCAACGTCCTCGCTTGTACGGATGGCCGGCTGTTGTCCGTAACGAAAATTCCGACGAAAATACCTTGGCTTTTGCTACTGCTGCGACTGTAGCCGGTGGTTCTGTTTACTATTTCTTGAAGGGACAAGTTATAAGCAAAGACGGGAGTCTGAAATGGGGGGACGAGGGGAAAGATTTGGTAGAACCGTCGTACCAAACATTGATATCGACCAAAGGGCTGATATATCACAGCGATACTTTGTATTTGATGTTTGATTCGTATTCCGGCGGTAGTTCATATATAACCGAGAACCTGGATATTCTCCTGTTTGATAAAGAATTTAATTCGCTAGTTGCTTCGGTACGTTATGCTAATGAATGCTATGATACTAAATCCTATTCCTTTAGATCCAATGACTATGGAATTTTCATGAACTGGATTCAGGCTTATGGTCTAGGAACAACTTATGTGTCCGCAGCTCAGCATTTTAACTTTGACACAAGATCTTTACAAAATAAGACTTTCTCGGTTACCGTAAGAAGCGATAATTCCGATATGGGATATGTTGTCGGGGGAGGCCTGTTCAATCCGAATGATAATGCAATCCTGAAGGCGACTCCCGTACCCGGGTACCGTTTGAAAGAATGGCAAAAAGCCGGCGTAGCCGTTTCTACCTCAAACCCGTATATTTTCCCTGTAACCGAAGAAGCAGAGTATGTTGCCGTATTTGAAGAAGGTACTTCCTACATCATCACAGCAACGGCAGGTCCCAATGGAACCATTACCCCATCGGGTGATGTAACGGTACCGGAAGGAAACGACAAGATTTTCACCATTACGGCGGATCCGGGTTATGTGATTAAATCGATACTGGTTGACGGTGTGAATGTTCCGGGTTCCGTTTTGAGCGGCACCTATACATTTACCAATGTACAAGCCAATCATACCATTGAAGCCGAATTTGTTGCAGGCGTATATACCATTGTGGCATCCGCCGGTATCGGAGGAACCATTTCCCCTGTTGGAACCATTACGGTAAATTCGGGCGAAAGCAAAACATTTACCATTACGCCCAGCCCGCTTTACCAGATCGACAGAGTCATGGTTGACGGTACGAGCGTAGGCGCGGTTTCGACGTATACGTTTGACAATGTAATCACAAACCATGTGATACAAGCCATGTTCATCATCGATGGTGTCGACGAGGCACGTTTGGCGAAACTGCAAGTTTACCCGAATCCTACAACCGGCCGCATCACCATCGACAATGAAAAGTCGAAAATCAACACCATTCAAGTTTACGATGTAATCGGAAGGTTGTTGATTGAGCGGACAAATGTGGGAGAAACCAAAGCGACTTTAGATCTATCATCGCTTGCGAAAGGTTCGTATATTTTAAAAGTAGACGGAAAAATAGCAAAGGTGATAAAACAATAAGTGTAATTCGTTTTTTTCAGCAAAAAGCTGCTCCTTTGGGGCGGCTTTTTGTTTTTAGTCCCGGATGAAAAAATTATGCATAATACTTTGCATGTGAAAAAATAATCTTGCATACGACAAAAAGCGTTGTTTAAAAAGAGCAGCCTCTTGTTTTGCCTGAAACTTCGGGCCTAAGGGCTGAGTTGTGAGGAAGAACTTTTTACCCGGTAAGATAAAAGCTCTTTATCCGGTAAGATAAAAGGTCTTTATCCGGGAAGATAAAGGGTCTTTATCCGGGAAGATAAAAGGTCTTTATCCGGGAAAGTAAAAGATCTTTATCCGGGAAGGTAAAAGGTCTTTATCCGGGAAGTGAAAAGGTGCTTTTCCGGGAGGATGTCGATACACCCCCAATCCGTCTTTGCCCTGTTTGAAAAGGAGACAAAAAAGCCCAAGCCTCCTTAGCGCTTCTTTGGAATTTCCGGATTTCGTCCAACGTGGTGTTTGCAGAATACGTTGATTGTCATTCTGGGGAATGCAGCACAAAATATCGACCGTAAACAAGCTTCCAGAATAAGTAAGTGCAAAGAAGCAGGAGCTTGTTGGGCTTGGTGCGTACAAATTCTTAAGTCCATTTAAATGAACAGGGGATAGGCTGGAAAAAAATCGGCGGGATTCGTTTTAATCGAATCCCGCCGAAAAATACAAGGTAAAAATAGCGATCCTTTCCGGACCTAATTTTTTAGAACGTCTTAATTATTGTACAACCTTAACCAGTTCCACTTCAAAAACCAGCGGACAGTAGGGTGTAATGAGCGATCCCGGGGAACCATCAGGGCCATAAGCCAATGCAGAAGGAATAATCAATTTGGCCTTTCCGCCTTCGGACATCATGGAAATGGCTTCATCCCAACCCCGAATGACGCTACCTTGGCCCAACATAAATTCGATCGGCTTTCCTTTGGATTGGTCAAAAACTTGACCGTCAAATAAATATCCTTTGTAATTGACTTGTACTTTTTTCCCTTTTTCAGCTTTGGCGCCGCTTCCTTTTTGGGTTTCAATATAATACAAACCGCTGGCTGTCGGTGTCACCGAAATATTATTGCTTTTTACATATTGGCTGATTTTTGCGGCCTCGTCGGTTTTTGCCTTTTTTGCATCTTCTTCCGCTTTGCTCTTCTTATCGGCCAATTCCTTATCGTAGGCAGCTTTTGTCTTTGCACTCATCAACTCGATTTCATACACGATGGGTGAAAAAGCAGGAACGACTTCGTTGTTCATCATATCCCTGCGGCCTTCGTCGCCAAATGCAAAGGCTGAAGGAATCAACGCTTTCAATTTGGTTCCGATTTTCATATCGGTTGTAATGATCCCAAAACCTCTGGTATCGAAAGGCTTTCCGTATTCGAACGGAATCGGGTCGCGTTGCTGTTCGATCGTAGAAAACAATTCTTTGCCATTGGCAAGCGAAATCGTCAAATGTACAAAACCGATCATCCCGTTTTGCAATTTTGCACCTGTTCCTTCTTTTTCTACAACGATGTAAATTCCGTTGGTATCGGGTTGGGAAGTGAAGTTGTTTGCTTTTACATAATCCGAAATAATGACAGATTCATGCGCACGGGCTTCGTCCGCTTTCTTTTGCAACATTTCCGGCGTTTGGATATCCAGCATTTTTATGTCGAAATAAATCATCCCGTTGCTGTCGATATCCGGAGGCGTGGGTTGTCCCACAGTTTTTGTAAAGAAAGTCCCTGCATTCAACAAAAATGTGGCGCTATCTCCTTTGTGCATCAGGGCCAATGCAGAGAAAATATCCCCTTTTACATCGGTTTTATGAAACCCGATCACGAAAGGCGTGGGGTTGTGTGCCGAATTGAAAATCAACGAGTCAACACCTTTGATCTTCGTGTGGTATTTTATATTGAGGGTCAGCAGGCTTTTTTCGCGTGGCATCAAGGTGTCGCCGCTTTTGTGGTGGAATTTGTAATAAACCCCGTCGTCGGTTTTCTTATACCCCGGATATTTTCCGCAGGAAGTAAACGACGCGATTGCAAAAGCAGCAACCGCGAAAAGGATAAAGATTTTTTTATTCATAAATCAGGTTCTAAAAAAAATAATTATTAATGGATTATTGCACTTTTATTAATTCAATATCGTAAACCAAACTGACCTTTGCTGTGATCCGGTCGTTGTCGCCCGTATTCCCGAACGCCAGATAGGAGGGAAGCACCAATTTCGCCTTATCACCCACCCGTAACAGCAGGATCACCTCTTCCAAACCCGCTTCAACGCCTCCAGAACCGACTTTGAACTCTTTCGGCCCGTCTTCTTTCGATGAATAAATCAACGCATTCGTCAACAGACGCGTTTCATAATTCAACGTAACCGTTTTTCCGAATGTTGCCGCTTCGCCGGTTCCCTGTTTGTAAATCCAATAGCGCAAACCCGTCGGCGTTTTTGTAACCGGCCACTTGTACCGTTGAATAAAATCGTCGATGCGTTGGTCTTCCGTTTGAACCGCCTTTTTGTTCGTCGTTTCCAACGATTTTTCTACCTCTTGCATCGGCATTTCCGGCGGGGCAGAAGGCGGTTGGGTCTCGTTGCAGGAAAGCAATAAAACAAATACCGGAAGAACCAACCAACAACCGTTGAACCTCATAACGTATTTATTCGATTTTTTTCTAAGTCCGACTGATACCCCTCCAATAACCCCTCAAATTTTTGCAAGGTTTCATGCATGGTCAGATTGGAATCCGCTCCGGCCGCATTTTTATGGCCGCCTCCTTGGAAATGAATGCGTGCCAGCTCATTGACCGAAAACTCTCCTTTCGAGCGCAGGGAAATCCGGATGCGGTCGTCCCGTTCGGTGAACAAAGCTCCCATGGTAATATTCTGGATACTCAGGGCGTAATTTACAATGCCTTCCGTGTCCCCTTGCTGGTAATTGAATTTATTCAGATCCTCCTTCGTCAGCCAAATGTAAGCCGTACTGTATTCGGGAAACACTTTGAGGCGTTCGCTCAGGCAAAAGCCCAGCAGCCGCATGCGTTGCTCGGTATACGTATCGTAAACCAGGCGGTGCGCTTTTTCCGCATCCACTCCCAAATGAAGCAGTTCTGCTGTAATATGATAAGTGTCAGGGCGGTTGCACGAAAAACTGTAAGACCCCGTATCGGTCATTACGCCCACGTAAATACAATAAGCAAAGTTTTGATCGGTAAAGGACAATAAATCCGCCTTTTTAATAAGATCATACAGCAATTCGGAAGTAGATGAAACCTCTATTTCCGAAAAAATCACTTCAAAATCCCGGTCCGGTTGGGTGTGGTGATCGATCAACACCCGTTTTCCTTTTGCCGAGGCCAGTTTTTCAGTGAAAAGTTTTACCCGTGAAAACGTATTGAAATCCAGGCAAACAATCACCTCGGCATTTTCCAGCAACACATCCCCCTGATTGGGATCTTGCTGATAAACAAATACCTGTTCGCTTCCGGGCAACCATTTTAAAAAGTCCGGTAATTCATTGGGGATCATCACTTTTGCCGATTTTCCCATGTTGGTCAATAAATGAAACAGGGCCAGCGCCGAACCGATCGCATCCCCGTCGGGATTGTAATGCGTTACAATCAATGTGTCGGAAGATTCTTCCCACAATTGTTTCAGCCGGGTAATAGAGGTAGGGTTCAGGTTCAATGGGTAAACGAATTGGTCAATCAAAATAGTGCACAAAATTACACATTCTGTGCGATTTGGAACACGCAGCCCTGTTTTTTTATTTCGGGGAGGCGCCTTGCCGCTTTTCCACGTTTGTCCGGGATTATTCTCCAGAAAGGCATTTCTTTAGGCTTTCGCGCCAATGCGGAATCCGGATTCCAAAGTCGGTTTTGATTTTCGATTTGTCGAAAACGCTGTAATGCGGCCGCTCGGCAGGTGTCGGGTATTCCCCGGTGGTAACGGGTGTCAGTGTACAGGGAATGTTTTGCAACGAAACGATTTCAAACGCAAAATCGTACCACGAAGCCACGCCTTCATTGGTATAATGGTAGATTTCACAGGCATTCCGGTTGTAGTTTTGAGCAATATGCAAAATTACTTCCGCCAAATCGCCTGCATAAGTGGGGCATCCGATTTGATCGAAAACGACCTTCAATACACCCCGTTCCCGGGCGTTTTGGGTGATGGTTTTTACAAAATTACTCCCGAACGAAGAATACAACCACGAAGTACGGAGAATCACTGCGCACGGCCCCTGTTCAAGCACGGCTTTTTCCCCTTCCAGCTTGGTCAATCCGTAATAGCCCATGGGATGGGTAAGGTCCGATTCGGTATAGGGTTTAGAATGAGCTCCATCGAATACATAATCTGTTGAGATGTGAATCAGCAGGCAGTTGTGTTGTGCTGCCGCCTGGGCCAGGTTCCGGACACCCACGACATTGATTTTAAAAGCCGCTTCCCGTTCGGTTTCGGCCTTGTCAACAGCAGTATAGGCCGCACAGTTGAGAAGGACGTCGAATGTTTGTTCCGAAAAAAAAGCCTGAACGTCTGCTTCGCAGGTGATGTCCAACTCGCTCACATCGGTAAATACAAACGAATGTTGCGGAAATCGGGGCGCCAATCTCTGCAATTCGCGGCCTAACTGGCCCTGGCTACCGGTAACCAAAAAGTTCATAAATCTATTTTTTGTAAGGCAAAAGTAAGTGCTTTTTTATTTCCGCTAAAACAACATCGAAAGCCCGATATAGGCAAAAGCGCCGGCAAAATAGCCCAGCAGGGCGTAAAAGCTGATTTTTTTCAAATACCACATAAAATTGATTTTCTCCATACCCATGGCGGCAACTCCGGCTGCCGACCCGATAATCAGGATGGAACCGCCTGTTCCGGCGCAATAAGCCAAAAACAGCCAGAAATAATGGTCCATCGGGAAAGAATACATGCCTTGCGCTGCGGCAACCAACGGCACGTTATCGATAATAGCCGATGCCAGCCCAATAGTCATCACGATCATATTTTGATTGTGAACGGTTTTGTCCAGCCATTCGGCGGTATGCCTTAAAATTTCAGTGCTTTCCAAACAGGCAATGCAAAGCAGAATTCCTAAAAAGAATAAAATACTCGACAATTCCACACGGCGCAATGCATGGGTGATTCCAAAATGTTCCCGGAAATCCTGCGATTCGTTGCGGTAGCTTAATTCCGTGTAAATCCACAAAAGGCTCATCCCCAGTAAAATTCCCATAAACGGATGCAGATGGGTAATGCTTTTGAAAATAGGTACAAAGAGTAATGCTCCGATTCCGATAAAGAACACCGTATTGCTCCGCCGGGTGGAAATTTTCCGGCTATCCGGAACCAAAGCTTTTTCTGGCGTTGCAACATTTCCTTTCAACGTGAACGAAACGGCTGTGAGCGGAACGACCAAACAGATCACAGACGGAATAAACATATGCAGCATGATGTTTACGGTCGAAATTTGTTTGCCGATCCAAAGCATGGTGGTGGTTACATCGCCGATCACCGTCCAGGCTCCTCCCGCATTCGCTGCAATAACTACCATGCTCGCAAATAATAGGCGGTCGTTTTTGTCTGAAACCAATTTCCGCAGCAACGAAATCAGCACGATGGTGGTCGTCAAGTTGTCCAATACCGACGAAAGCAGAAACGTGAGGATACTGACGATCCACAACAGCCTTCGTTTGCTGGTAGCCTTTATTTTGGAAGTAACGATCTGGAAGCCATTATGCAGGTCGACCAATTCCACAATGGTCATGGCGCCAAGCAAGAAAACCAGGATACTGGAGATATCGCCCAGATGGGCGATCAGCTGTCCCAACACACCGTCAATACTTGTATTGCTTTGCGGGACGGATAAAATATAAATGGCCCAGCAAAAAATGGCGGCAATCAATGCCGAAGCAGCTTTGTTTATTTTTATCCAATGTTCGAAGGCAATAGCAGCGTAGCCTAAAACGAAAACCAAAACGATCCAGAGTTCCATACGGTTGAAATAGAAAAATAGTGAATATCTCTAATTGTGATATAAACAGAAAATAGGCGCCAAAGTTAATTTTTTTGAAGTCAAAAAAAGTGAGTTGCTTGAAAAAAGTACTACTTTAGCACTTTAAAATATCTTTTTACGATGTCATTGACTTTAATAATATTGTTGATTCTGGTCGGTTTGCTATGTTTGCTGCTGGAAGTGTTGGTAATTCCCGGTTCCACGGTAGTCGGTATTTTGGGCTTTTCGGCATTGGGAGTGGCTATCTGGCAAGCATATTCGGTTTACGGATCCACAGCCGGTCACATAGTGCTCGGGTCAACGATTGTTTTAGCCGTATTGACCGTTTGGCTGGCTTTCCGGTCCGGCACCTGGAAACGTATGTCGGTAAAAACCGTGCTCGACGGCAAAGTAAATGTGATTGATACCGACAAGTTGAAAGTCGGTGATACCGGATTAAGTATTTCACGTTTGGCTCCCGCAGGCAAGGCTCAATTCGAAGATGAAATGGTGGAAGTACAAACCTATGGCGACTTTATCGACCAGCAACGTGAAATCGAGATTATTGAAATTTCAGACCATAAAATATTTGTAAAACTAAAATCATAAATTTATGCAACCAGCCGGATTTATTATTATTGGAGTAGTTTCACTTATTGCGCTGTGGATTATTCTTTATTTTGTTCCCGTAGGCCTTTGGTTTACGGCTTTGTTGTCGGGCGTTCGCGTGTCGCTTGTTCAACTTATTTTTATGCGTTGGCGTAAAGTTCCGCCTTCGGTCATCGTTACGGCCATGATCAATGCCACCAAAGCAGGAATTTCGCTTTCGCGCGATCAATTGGAAGCGCATTATCTGGCAGGCGGCCATGTGAAATCGGTTGTGAATGCCTTGATATCAGCCGATAAGGCAAATATTTCGCTTGATTTTAAAGCTGCCACAGCTATTGATTTGGCCGGTCGCGATGTATTTCAAGCCGTACAGATGTCAGTAAATCCCAAAGTCATTGATACACCGCCGGTTGCTGCTGTTGCAAAAGACGGGATCCAGTTGATTGCGAAAGCCCGTGTTACGGTTCGCGCCAACATCAAGCAGTTGGTAGGGGGAGCCGGTGAAGAAACCATTCTGGCACGGGTCGGCGAAGGCATCGTTTCCTCGATCGGTTCGGCAAATTCGCATAAAGCGGTGTTGGAAAATCCGGATTCGATTTCGAAGTTGGTGTTATCCAAAGGATTGGATAACGGGACCGCTTTCGAGTTGCTTTCCATTGACATTGCCGATATCGATGTGGGTAAAAACATCGGCGCTTATTTGCAAATAGATCAGGCCAATGCCGATAAGAACATTGCCCAGGCCAAAGCGGAAGAACGCCGCGCCATGGCGATAGCTGTAGAACAAGAAATGAAGGCCAAAGCGCAGGAAGCCCGCGCCCAGGTTATTTTGGCTGAAGCTGAAATTCCTAAGGCACTGGCTGATGCATTCCGCAACGGAAATTTGGGTGTGATGGATTACTACAAATTCCAAAACATCCAGGCCGATACCAAAATGCGCGAATCCATTGCCGATCCGCATCCGAAACAACAAAATCCCAAAGGAACGGATTTGACATCCCATTAAGCAAGTGGTTAAAATCTCTTGCACAAGCAAAAGAGGCTTCCGGAGCGGGAGCCTCTTTGTTTTTGGGTGGCAAGTACATTTTATAATTGGAAAAACCGGTTTATGCCGGTAAATATAATAACGAGGCTATCGCTAAAACATCAGGCACGACCTCAAGTAATGCAAGTAATTTCGCCCGGATGGAAAGGAAGATACGCCGAAATTAACTGCAACCGCAGTCTCTATTGATTTTACGGTGGTTGCTGCTCGAATTCAAAGGTTTTTTGTGTTGGATCCCCTTGCTTTTATTCGATGAAATACACCCTCCCAACACCAGGGAAAATAATAAAAGGAGAACAAAAGCGTTTTTTATTGAAAACCAATGTTTTAATCTATTTATAAGAAAGTCGCCCATAAAAAAGAAAACAATTTTAGGATCACGGAGTTAAAAAAATACGCAAATTTGCAAGAATTATTGTTACCGATGAAGATTTTCTACCATATTGGCCGATATTTGATTTTGATGAAGCAGGTATTTAAACAACCTGAAAAAAAATCAATCTATCGCAGGCAAATATTGCTTGAAATCGATCACATCGGCATGCAATCCATCGCCATTGTGGCGATTATTTCGGTTTTTATGGGCGCCGTGGTTTGTATCCAAACTGCGTTTCAAATCGATGGTCCGTTGATTCCCCTGTATACTGTGGGATTTGCCACACGCCAATCCATCGTCCTCGAATTTTCGCCCACCATCATCAGCCTCATCCTTTGCGGGAAAGTCGGTTCCCGAATCGCCTCCGAACTCGGCACCATGCGCGTGACCGAGCAAGTGGATGCCCTGGAAATCATGGGAATCAATCCCGCCTCTTACTTGATTCTACCTAAAATTGTAGCCGCCATCCTGATTTTTCCTTTTTTAATCATGATGAGCATGGTATTGGGCATTGGCGGAGGATGGTTTGCCGGAACGGCCACCCATACGGTATCTTCCGAAGTGTTTGTATATGGCGTGCAAGCCTTTTTCAAAATGTACGACATCTGGTATGCCCTCATTAAAACCGTGGTCTTTGCGTTTATCGTCACATCCGTATCCGCTTACCACGGATTTTACACCAGCGGCGGCGCATTGGAAGTCGGCGAGGCCAGCACCAAAGGCGTTGTTTGGAGTAGTATTGCGGTCATCTTTTCAAACCTGATTCTTACCCAAATTTTGTTGGCATGATCGAAACAAGACATATTACCAAAAAATTTGGCGACCGGCTGGTGTTGGATGACATCAGCATTCAACTGGACAAAGGAAAAACCAATCTTATCATCGGGCAAAGTGGCATGGGGAAAACCGTATTGCTCAAATGCCTGGTAGGCCTATTGGAACCCGATAACGGACAGGTGCTTTACGATGGCCGGCAATTCTCGAAAATGTCGTACGAAGAAACGAAAGTCATCCGCCAGGAACTCGGCATGCTGTTTCAGGGAGGCGCTTTGTTCGACAGCATGACGGCTGAAGAAAACGTGGAATTTCCCCTCACCATGTTTTCAAAAATGAGCCCGGCCGAAAAGCGCGACCGAGCCAACTGGTGCCTGCAACGTGTCAACCTCGAGAACGCAAACAAACTCTATCCCTCCGAATTGAGCGGCGGCATGAAAAAACGCGTCGCCATTGCCCGCGCCATTGCCATGAATCCCAAATACCTGTTCTGCGACGAACCCAACTCCGGTCTGGATCCGCTGACCTCGGCCTTAATCGACGCCCTCATCCACGAGTTGACCCACGAGTTTAACATGACTACGGTGGTAGTAACCCACGATATGAATTCCGTGCTGGAAATCGGCGAGAAAATATACTTCCTTTACAACGGCAAAATCTGGTGGGAAGGCGACCAGCACAACGTTCTCCATACCGACAACACCGAACTGAGCGATTTTATATTCGGTACCGGATTAACCCGCCGCCTGAAACCTTCAAATAAAGGGTAAACGATGAAATGGGCATTTGTTGAACTGTTTAATTGTTGAAGTGTTGAACTGTTTGTTGTGAATTGGGTAAAACCGGGGAAAATGGGAAAGCCGGGGAAATGGTTGGTATTTTATTTTTATTGAATACGATAAATCAATCTAATAATAAACTGTTTTAATCGCATAGGGTGAAATGTCAGTTTAATTGTTTAATTGTTGAACTGTTTAATTGTTTATTTGTGAAGCGTGGGTAGTTTGTAGAATTGTTTATTGATAAAATTCAAATTTTCACTTTTAATTCTTCATTCTTAATTTAATGGGAGGAAAGGGATTTCTCCATTTCGCTCCAGTCGAAATGACGCGGAATTCATCATTATTGGTTGAATCGTTGAGTTGTTGAATTGTTTATTGAAAAACATTCATTTTCAACTCTCAATTTTCCATTTTCAATTAATGAAATCCTTTCTGCCTGCTGCTTTCTTCTTTCTGCAACTAAACCTCGTTTACCCGTCAACTTGTTTACTAAAAACTCATTCGTAATTCCGGCCCCAATTTCCCCGACTTCCCCAATTTCCCCAGTTTCCCCATCAATTTAACCAAAAACAAAAAAATATCCGACAAATTCCTACCTTTGCCGTTGATTTAACCGAGTTAGATTGAATATAAACTTAAACGTTTTGCAATGGACCCGCTCAACGACAAACTATTTAATGAATTTCCGCCGGTGCCCACAGCCGATTGGGAAGCCAAAATTGTGGAAGACCTCAAAGGCGCCGATTACGAAAAAAAGCTCATTTGGAAAACCAACGAAGGCATTTCCGTAAAACCATACTATCGATCCGAAGCTTTAGAGGGAATTGATACCCATACCCAGCCGGGAGAGTATCCCTTTGTTCGTGGCAACTGCCCGAAAAACAATGCCTGGGAAATCCGCCAGGAAGTCGAACTGGACGATCCGGAAGAAGCAAACCGCATTGCCGTTGACGCATTGAAACGCGGAGCAACCGGCATCGGTTTCGATGCTTCCCTGATCGAATCAGCCGATAACCTGAATATCCTTTTGAATAATATTGATCTCAAAAATACCGGGATTCATTTTTTTGCAGCTCCTTCTTACCTCCAATTGGCCAAATTACTGGCTGAATATTGCAAACATCAGAAAGCCGATGTTGCGCAATTAAAAGGCTCTTTCGACTGCGATCCCATTAGCTATTTGCTGATGAACGGCGATTTTTGGGACAACCAGGAAAACGACCTTAACGAGGTGGTGAAGTTGCTGAAATTGGGAATGGAAACCCTGCCCAAGTTCAAGGTCATCAATGTAAATGCCCAGTATTTCCACAATTCCGGAGCGACCTTGGTTCAGGAATTGGCCTTTGCATTGGCTTCGGCCAATGAGTATTTGGCTGCGGGAGTCGATGCCGGCCTGAAGGTTGATGACATAGCCCCCCGCATTCAATTTACGTTTGCCGTAGGTTCCAACTATTTTATGGAGATTGCCAAACTCCGTGCCGCACGCATGTTGTGGGCACACATTGTAGAGCAATATCAACCCGGGCACAAAGAAACCTCGATGATGCGTATGCATTGCTCCACCAGCCAGTGGAACAAATCGCTTTACGATCCGTATGTCAATATTTTGCGCACCACCACCGAAGCCATGAGCGCCGTGTTGGGCGGAACCGGCTCGTTGACCATTATGCCGTTTGATTTGTATTACAAGAATCCGGATGAATTTTCGTTGCGCATTGCCCGCAACCAGCAAATCATCCTGAAAGAAGAATCTTATTTGGATAAAGTGGTCGATCCGGGCGCCGGCTCGTATTATATCGAAAGCTTGACCGACAGCTTTGCCCAAGCCGCCTGGAAATTGTTCCAACTGGTCGAAGAAAAAGGCGGTATGGTCGAAGCCGTCAAAGCCAACTTTATTCAAGATGAAATTGAAAAAATGGCTGCCGAGCGTGAAAAAGATGTGGCGACCCGTAAAATGATTTTCTTGGGAACCAACCAGTACCCCAACCTCAGCGAAACCATGCTGGAAAAATTCGAAGATATCGACGACGAAGAGGAAGAAGCCATTGACGACGAAGAAATTTTGGAAGATAAACCCTCCACCTATAAGAAACTTCAATTGACGCGCGCCACCGATGTGTTCGACGAAATGCGCATCGCCACCGAACTGTTTGTCGAAGACGGCAACAAACGCCCGTCCGTATTCCTGTTCAACGTGGGAAACCTGGCCATGCGCAAAGCCCGCGCCATGTTTGCCACCAATTTCTTTGGTTGCGCCGGATTCGAAGTATTGGATAATTCCGGATTCGCTTCCATTGACGAAGGCGTAAAAGCTGCCTTGGAATCCAAAGCCGAAATTATCACCATTTGTTCCAGCGATGAAGAATATGCCGATCTCGCTCCGGAAATAGCCCAAAAACTCAAGGCTGAGAATCCTGGTTTACAAGTTATGGTTGCCGGATTCCCGAAAGAAATGATCGATGCGTTGAAAACCGCCGGAGTCGACGATTTCATCCATGTTCGCTGCAATCTGGTAGAAAGTTTGACGGCATTCCAGGATAAGCTGGGGATCTTTTAGTTTTATAGATTTAGTAGTAATCAAATAATTAAAAATATTAAGTACCATGCGACCCGATTTTAAACATCTGGATTACAAAGCTCCGGTACAGTCCGAAGGCTCGCAAGCCAACGGTGATGGTGCAAACTGGATGACCAACGAGCAAATAGAGGTAAAAGCCGTTTACACGGCCGACGACCTTAAAAACATGGAACACTTGCAATACGCTGCCGGAATTACCCCGTTTTTACGCGGACCGTACAGCACCATGTATGTTATGAAACCCTGGACAATCCGCCAATATGCAGGATTTTCCACTGCCGAGGAATCGAACGCTTTTTACCGTCGCAACTTGGCCGCCGGCCAAATGGGGCTTTCCGTTGCGTTTGACCTGGCAACCCACCGAGGATACGATTCCGACCACGAACGTGTGGTTGGCGACGTAGGAAAAGCCGGTGTGGCGATTGATTCTATTCTGGATATGAAAATTTTGTTCGACCAGATTCCGTTGGACAAAATGTCGGTTTCCATGACCATGAACGGCGCCGTGTTGCCGATTTTGGCCTTTTACATTGTAGCCGCCGAAGAACAAGGCGTGTCCATGGATAAATTGAGCGGAACCATCCAAAACGATATTTTGAAGGAATTTATGGTGCGGAACACCTACATCTATCCGCCCATTCCTTCCATGAAAATCATTGCCGACATTTTTGAATTTACTTCCAAAAACATGAAGAAATTCAATTCCATTTCCATTTCGGGCTACCACATGCAAGAAGCCGGAGCTACCGCCGACATCGAATTGGCCTACACGTTGGCCGACGGATTGGAATACCTTCGCAAAGGCATTGAAGCCGGCATTCCGATCGATTCGTTTGCGCCGCGCTTGTCGTTTTTCTGGGCCATCGGCATGAACCATTTTATGGAAATCGCCAAAATGCGTGCCGCCCGTTTGCTTTGGGCTAAAATTGTCCGCCAGTTCAATCCCAAAGATCCCAAGAGCATGGCGTTGCGTACCCACTCGCAAACTTCGGGCTGGAGCTTGACGGAACAAGACCCGTTCAACAACGTCACCCGCACTTGTATCGAAGCCCTGGGCGCTGCATTGGGACACACCCAATCGTTGCATACCAATGCATTGGACGAAGCCATTGCATTACCTACCGATTTTTCGGCCCGTATTGCCCGGAACACGCAAATTTATTTACAGGAAGAAACCAACATCTGCCGTGTGGTCGATCCGTGGGCCGGTTCCTATTATGTGGAAAGTCTGACCCACGAAATTGCGCACAAAGCCTGGGCCTTGATTCAGGAAGTGGAAGAATTGGGCGGTATGGCCAAAGCCATCGAAACCGGAATTCCCAAAATGCGCATCGAAGAAGCGGCTGCCCGCAAACAGGCACGCATTGATGCAGGCAAGGAAACCATTGTGGGCGTGAACAAATATCGCCTGGAAAAAGAAGATCCGCTCGAAATTTTGGAAGTGGACAATACGGCCGTTCGTTTGGCGCAGCTCGAACGCTTGAAACAATTGCGCGCCAACCGCAACCAGGCCGACGTCGATGCTGTTTTGGCCGCATTGACCCGTTGCGCCGAAACCAACGAAGGAAATCTTCTGGAATTAGCCATTGACGCGGCCCGCAAACGCGCTTCGTTGGGAGAAATCAGTTCTGCATTAGAAAAAGTTTACGGAAGGTATAAAGCTGTGATACGATCCATATCAGGAGTTTATTCAGGCGAGTCGGCAAACGACGACGACTTTAAGAAAGCCTGCCAAATGGCCGATCAGTTTGCCGAATTGGAAGGCCGCCGCCCGCGCATCATGATTGCCAAGATGGGGCAGGACGGGCACGACCGAGGCGCCAAAGTAGTTGCAACCGGCTATGCCGATATCGGCTTCGACGTGGACATCGGTCCCTTGTTCCAAACACCGGCTGAAGCCGCACGCCAGGCGGTGGAAAACGACGTTCATATTCTAGGCGTTTCCAGTTTGGCTGCCGGACACAAAACGTTGGTGCCGCAAGTCATTGAAGAATTAAAAAAACTGGGCCGCGAGGACATTATGGTCATTGTGGGAGGCGTAATTCCGGCACAGGATTACCAATTCCTGTATGATTCGGGAGCGGTAGCCGTATTTGGTCCCGGAACTAAAATTCCCGATTGCGCGATTAAAATGTTGGAAATTTTAATTGAATCGCGGAAATAGTTTTTTCTTTTTAAGATTGAAAATCCTTCGAATGCCGGTTTCGGTATTCGAAGGATTTTTTGCTTAAATCAACTGCTTTTGCCTTCTGCTTTCTGCAAAAACTTATTGTCCATTGTCAACTTTTCACTAACTACGCTTTTGCCTTTTCAATACCGATTTTATAGGGTTTAGGAAGCGATCGAGTAGGCGCAAGTCATGGGTAATAATTTCGGCTGAGCCTTGCATTTCTTGTGATAAGTCCAACTGTTGCCGAATCGTTGGGAACAATGGTCAGCAAAGTTTCTCCGGCGGTGATGTTTTGGTTTTTTTGCCCGATTTGATAAACATTTCCTTTTCTATTTCATCGTAATGTTCCGATTGCATCAGGCTTTGGTTGGGGTTGCGGTAGGTTGCCATAAACAACTCCTTCTTATCATCGCGAATGCCGATATCGTTTAGCGCAGTGATATTGGCGATTTTACCAAATTCATCTTTGATAAAGTGGTATACATCCTCATAAGTGCTGCGGTTGTGAGCACGGCATTAAAGTTTACACGCTTTTCGAAATAATCGGGATGCCGGTCTTTGAGCAGGCGGATGTTTTTTATTACACGGTGCGAGTGGTACTCGCGGTTGCCATCTAAACTAATAAGAAAACTAAAATTACTATAAATAAATTACTTACGTGATTCCAAGTCAATCAAAATTAAGTTCAAAAAGTTTATCTATCCTGAATTCTAACGGACAAGTGCAGCTTTTTATTCTCGGTCACGCTTTAATAATAGCGTATCTTGATTTCTTTTTATTAACAGGATCTGAATCTCATCTCTATTTACCAGCAATCTTTTTGCACTATCCAAAGACAGCATTTGTAAGTACACATTATCAACTGCTAAAATCTCGTCGTACAGTTTATATGAAAATTTACTTGTAGCCGGGTTTATGGCTGTAATATGACATTGAATATAAGCATTATCTCTCTTTTTTGTTACAGTAAAAAAGCCCGGAGCTGATGAAGGGGATAGTGAAAACTTATCTTTCGATAAGGCTTTGGTGTAAATTTTCGAATTTTTATAATCAAAATAAATATCGTAGTTGGACAAAATTTTTATTCCAACAAGCATGTCAAAAGGCATATTTGTATTGGATGAAACAATATTTATGTAGTTCAATTTTAGTTTATCTTTTCCGGCTATTATTTCGTCAAAAAAACGGAATGAAGATTCATAGTTTTTGCTTTCAAATTGTTTTGCCAGCGAGACAATCTTTGTATTAAGAAAACTAAAATTTCCTCCGAAACCTAAATCAAAAACAGTTTTGAATGAAAATGTTTTTTGCATTCCTTTGGTATCCGAAAAAGTTATGGGGTATTGAACTACCTGAAGTCGGTTCACAGTTTTGTAATCATATTCGTTATATTCTTTTTTCAGCGTAGAATCAATTCGGGAGGGAAATTCTATGCGATTGTCTCGAAAATTGATTCGAATTAAATTGTTCTTTACCAAACACTTTAATGGAATAATTCCGGCAGCTTCAGCAGGTAAAAATTGTAGAATGTCTCCGGAAGACAGAATAGAACAATGATTTTTTATAATGTCATGATTTGAATAATATAAAGATTCTGTTTGATTCTCGAAAATAGAATCTTTTACTTGGAAAAACAAGTTTCCTTGTGCAATATAGCATTTTTGATTTGGACTACCAGGGAAATAGCTTACAGATTTCATATCAGGATAAAATGTGAGTCCTAACGCTTCTGCATGTTTTTTTGCAAACGATTCAGTTAAATGGAGATCGGGACAACCATTATCAACAGAAAGCAAAGCAGTTACTTTGTTATTGATTTTGACTGTTACATACAAATGGCTATCAATTATTTGAAAAGGGATAAAATATTCCTCGCTTTCCGAAAAAATTGGTTTATTGTTATTATCTTGAACGGGTACTGCGGCAAGAAACAGAATAAGCAATGAAATTAAAATTAAATTGTTTTTCATGATTCTTTACTTTTTTGTAATGGGAAAACTAGAATTTCTCCGATAGGAATTGGTAAATTTTGGCAGAGATCATTTTGAATTATACTTATAATCAGAAGAGTACGAAATTATTATCTATACTTTTTAGTAATTCCTTATTTCAATTTTCTGAAAATGAAATATCCTAGTACCAAGGTAATAATTGTGGTACATATCGCAAAAATGGTATCTTTTTGAAAAATAAGCGAATTTTGTTTGAAAAAAGATAAAAAGGCTGACAAGACTCCGCTATAAGGGTTTAGAAATGCGTATTCCCATTTGCTGGCAACAAATCCAAAAATGGTAAAAAACAAAGCAAAACTCAATGAAACAACAAAACTGCGAAACAACATGCACAAAAGCAACTGCACAAGAGCAACGCACAACAATGAAAATAAGCTCTTAACAAATAGTACACTAAGAACCAGCCGTATATCATAACTGTGAAATAATAATTGGGGGTAAAAATAGTTCAACAGATTTCCGGATAGAATCAATAAACCGTAGCAAAGCAGTAAAGAAAAAATAATGACGGCAAAGAGTAGGGCAATTTTTGACAAGTAAAATATTGGTTTTGGAACCGGCAATGTAAACAAATGTTTGATAGCATTATTTTTATACTCAATGTGCATAACAGAATATGCCGAAAACGAAACAGCCATAGGATAAATAAACATGTAAAATAAAAATAGGTACCGCGTAAAATTCATCCAATGATTTAATTCGGGGTCAAAATTATTTACATGGTGGCAGTAGTACAAAAAAACTATCGAGGTCGTAAATACCGGAAAAATTATTAAAATATAAAATCCCAAATTTTTCCTTGATTTGTAGAATTCTGCACAAAAAGTATCCCAAAAATTAGTTTGCTGTACCATGTTCTTTTTTGCTAACAAGATCAATGTATATGGATTCTAAACTATCAGAAAGCGTATTTGTGCTGTATATTTCCACGGAGTTGCTCGTTAATAGGCAAATCGTTTTATGGAAATCTAAATCGTTTGCAGGGAAAAAATAAAATTCATTGCTATTTTCCAAGATTGCATGAATGCTGTTAGCCACACACACTTCTACAGCGTATTCAGCTTTGTTTGTACGCACACAGACCTTCCGGCGAAGCGTGGAAGAAGGCAAGTTCTTAATGTCTCCTTGAAACAATAATTTCCCATGATCCAAAATGCCAATATGTGTGCATATTTTTTCAACTTCGCTTAAAATATGGCTTGAAAACAAAATGGTTCTATTTTGTTGTTTGTTGATGCGCAGAAGAAGTTCACGTATTTCGTAAATTCCGTTTGGGTCAAGCCCATTTATCGGTTCATCGAGAATGAGCATCTCTGGATCGTGGAATAAAGCTACAGCAAGCGCCAAACGCTGTTTCATTCCTGTTGAAAAGTGGTTGATTTTCTTATTTTTATCATTTTGCAACCCAACCCAATCAAGCACTTCCAAAATACGTTGCTTTCCTTTTTTGAAGAAATAATCAACATATTTTAGTTGCTCAAAAGCTGTCAAATGGGCATATAAAGCAGGAGATTCTACCAAACTCCCAATACTATAATGTGTTTTTACGGATTCTTTTGCGAAATTTTTTCCATTAAAAAAAATAGTATCCGGATTGCTTGGTAACAAGCCCAACAGCAATTTAAGAGTAGTGGTTTTTCCAGCGCCGTTTTTTCCAAGGTATCCGTAAATACTTCCCTTTGGAACACATAGGTTGATGCTATCAACAACTATTCTACGATTGTATTGGAAACTCAGGTTTTTTGTTTCTATCTGCCAAGCATCATTCATAATAACTATTATGTTAATTAAGGAATTTTATTCCTATTTTATGTGCTCCAAAAACGTGTAATCGCTTCTTTGTTTATGATTTTATCTGAATTGCACGGCCAAATATAAAAACAAATTTGATATGCAAATTAAAAAAAATCTTGGCAATGTGAAAATTGCGTTATCAAAATGCTCGAAATTTTGATTGCTTCGCGCAACTAGTTTTTTTAAGGACAAGTTTGACAAAACTCCTTGATTCTTTTGAGAATAGAAGACTTTTTTATGGCATATAATTTCATTTTGAGGCATTAAAAAACATAAAGTAAATAAAAATACCTTTGCCGTTTGCAAATGGGTTTATTGTGTAAAAAACTGTTGAAAAGGATGACAGACTCCGATATAAAAATCCTCGAAAAATATTTTCCTTTGGAAACTATCGAAATAGTGGTTTCTTGCTTTCGAAAATCATTTTTCCGTTTGCACATCGGCAATCCGCGCAAAGTGCAGTTAGGGACTTTTATTCCCAACATTAGAAATACAAAGCTGCCACACAAAATCGTCATGAATGGCGATTTGGGTAAATATACTTTTTTTCTTGTGTTTATGCACGAGCTGGCTCATTTGTTGGTTTGGAACAATTACAAAAACGCTGTAAAACCACACGGATCCGAGTGGAAAGAAATATTCAGCGGCATGTTGCATGCCATTGTTGAAAAACAGATTTTGCCACCGGAATTAAATTCATTTTTGCAAAATAACTTATCGGCTGCTGTTAGCGCTTCGCACCGTCATCCAAAACTTCTAACGATATTGCACAAACTCGATGGCAAAGGCGCACGCTATGTGGTTGCAGATATAGCCGAAAACGCTGTTTTTAAAAACTTGTCGGGAAGGCAATTTTTGAAATTGGAAAAACAGCGCACACGTTTCAAATGCCAATGCGTTGAAACCGGACGGCTTTACTTGGTTTCAGGGCAAATGGAAATAATTCCGGAAACAGGACAGGGATAAATTAAGTCGTCGCTATTCTTTGCAAACTCCGCAAAAGAAGTGCATGGTACGAAACACAAAGGAGCCGAAAGGCTTGTAGTTTGTCGTTTTTGCGGAGTTCGTTCTGTTTCAGTCATGTCGTTTTCTGCTTTTTTAGCTTAGCAATAAGCACTCATCCCACGTGGGCTCCGTTTCAGTAACATAGGATAGCAGAGCCAAACCGATTCCTGCAACACCTTCCAAGATGCCGTATTCGTTTTCCATCTCGGTATGCAAGGCCTTATACCCGGCCAACCCATCGTCAAACCGTGCCATTTTCAGAGTTTCGGAAAACCAATAGTCGGCAACCTGTCTGAACTCAGGTAAGCGGCGATTGTACCCAGCTTGGTTTGGTATGCTGCAACATCATTCATTTATTCCATTTTTTGTTTCCACAAATAGCAGCGTTCGTTGCGGTCTTGCTTTTTATAATCCCGGTAGAGATAATACACTTCGTTATTTTGAATCCGGATTTTTTCAGGAAAAATATGTTGTTCGATTTTGAATGTATTTTTGATTCTTCCGGTTTCCAAGTCAATTTCTTTAAGTGTAACAATACCGGTGTTTATGAATTTGGCAAAACAACGGGTTTCTTCTTCGTTTACAATAATTTCGTTTGCCCACGATTTATCGACTTTTGCGTAATTGGCAGGTATTTCAGCCAGTTCGTTTCCATCCAAATCAAAGCGGATAATTTTGTTTTCCAAATGATTGAATAAATATAGATTATCACCAATACGTTTTAGAGGCTGGTAGGTGGGGCGGCAGAGTATTTTTGAAAAATATTGGATTTTCCAACTCCTATTTGCATCCAAAAGTTCGTCAATTTGGTCGGGGTCAAAAATAAATCCTTTTGAATAGCTCGTTTTTGGTTTTTTTCCCAGAATTTCATAATATAAAAACCCTTGATTGTAGATGGCTTGCTGTTCATCGAAAGCTGTTGCTAAAACAGTGCGTTTGCCACTTTTTTTGTCCACTTTAAAATAGTTTACCTGTTGGTTGAAATCTCCAAAAAGTTGCAGGTACATACTATTGTCCGTATTAATGACACAATGTTTCAATTGCTCGTGGTAACGTGAAATAGGATAAGCATAGCAATCCGAAAAATCAGGAAATAACTGGAAAATCGAATCGCTTGCCAAAGCATGTAAATTTCCTGCAAAATCTTTGTACAAACTGCGGTATTTTTTCTTGGTGCGTATTTCAAAAAGCGTACTGTCTTTGAGATTTACCGCACGAATCAGCCGTTTTTTGTCTTCGAGAAGCAACAAAGCCAAGTTGCCATTTACAATTTCGTAATCCAATATCCAAGCTTCGGGTTTGTTGTATGCTTTTTCAATTCGGGATGAAACTACTTGGACGGTTTCCAATTCGTTAATCTTTAGTTCAATTTCGATATTTCCCAAATTAAGAATATTTTCTGCGTTTTGTTTTCTCAACATCGAAGCCGTTATTTTCACTTTTTTGGTTTTGCCGCTCACATGCGAAAACACAAGCGTAAGCGGCTTGTTGGGAATCTGAACGCTGAAAAATCCTTTCGAATCGGTTTTTGCGAAAGCTGGCTGTCCGTCAATCGCAATATTTACACCTTCAACAGGATAGTCGTAAAATAGCGTACAGCCTGTAACTTGGACAAATCCCTGCGAGTAGACAAAACTTGCGGATATTATTAAAACAACGAAAAGTGACAGTTTGCAGCCGATACTTGACATAATATGGATTTGTTATATGGTTTCGAAAAAGGGTTTCCCAATGGCATCGTGCCATTGGGAAACCCTTTTTATTAATTATCTGTGAAGCAATACTCTTGAAAAGTAAGCGGATTACACTGAGTCGCTCCAAAGGAACATTCTTGTGAAGCAGGACAACAATATGAAGCATTGCTTTTCGTATCGGTGCAGGTTTTAGTGAATTCTACTCCACCCTTAATCTTATCTGGATTTTCCAGTCTTGCAATCGTTTCCTTATTTAATTGCAGCTTTTTATTAATCTTTTTCATAATAAAATGATTTTTAAGTAAAAAAAATACGCGTTTATTTACATGGACTGCTTAAAAACTGCACCAACGGATGCAATCACCACGTGCCGTTTCAAGGCAAACTGCTTTTTCCGGCAATTTCTTGTACCTTTGCTACGCCTTTCTTGTATTTGGGTTTGTAAATCCGGTTTGTATAGCGTCTACTATTTTACCTTGCATTTATAGCCTGCAAGGAAGGCTTTTTTTATGTGCACAAGCTTGCGAGGCTCGGTACATCAAAAATATTTTTTGCCACTGGGTGCAGAATTGTTTACTATTCTACTCGTTAACGATTGCCACCCAGAGCTTTTCAGTTCAAAATTGTTTTTCCTCAGTAAAAAATGTTTGTCAAATGTGCTAATATAGGAAGACAAGCCAAGTATGCTTGTTTTAATCAAAAAAAGAGATGAAAGTAAAACTGGTTGGGTGTAGAGAGGGGATAGAAAAAAACAAGCCATGATAGGATCTTGCATGACATGACCTTTGTTGCAGTTTTGTGTTGCAAAGGTACTAAAGTCGGTATGTAGCAAATAACGGTTCATTGTATAAACCACTTATTCTTAAGTCGCAAATATAATAAAAACGAAAAGATCATCCGAATAAAAAATATCTTTTATTTGTAAAAGACTACACATCCTTCTACGTTCGCGCTTTCTTTCCCCGTGCTTTCCGCATTCATTTGCACATTGATTTTGTTTTCCTATTTTTGTGCCGGAATGGAATCCAAAAACATATTATCCTTTTTTATAGACTTTTTACATGAATAAAAATCACTATAGCATTATTATGGCCGGTGGCGTGGGCGCCCGCTTTTGGCCCTTGAGCCGCATTTCACGCCCCAAGCAATTTATTGATATTTTTGGTGCCGGCGAAACATTGATCCAGCAAACTTTCCGCCGTTTGACCACCGTTTGTCCTCCTGAAAATATTTTTGTGGTTACCCACGAAATGTACAAGGACCAAGTACTGGAACAACTGCCGCAAATGAAGGCCGACCATGTGCTTTGCGAACCCATGCGCCGCAACACGGCGCCTTGCATTGCGTATGCCTGCCACAAAATCGCAAAACTTAATCCCGATGCAAAAATTGTGGTGGCTCCGTCCGATCACATCATTTTAAAAGAAGATGTTTTCACACAAGTACTTACGGCCGCACTGGAAACCTCTTCCATAAGCGATTGCCTGCTGACTTTGGGCATCAAGCCCAGCCGTCCCGAAACAGGTTATGGATACATTCAATTCAAGGAAAACGAACTTTTCGGATTTGAAAATTGCGCCCGTAAGGTGGTCACTTTCACCGAAAAACCGCAATACGATCTGGCTGTTTCATTCGTTCAAAGCGGCGATTTCCTGTGGAATTCCGGAATTTTTATCTGGTCGCTGCAAAGCATTTTGAAAGCCTTCGACCGGCATTTGCCCGATGTCAACGCCTTATTTTCCGAAATTAAAAACGAATTTTACACCCCGAACGAAGCCGCCGCCATCAGCACCGTTTACTCGCAATGCCAAAGCATTTCGATCGATTACGGCATTATGGAAAAATCGGATAATGTATATGTGATTCCCGCCGATTTCGGTTGGAGCGATTTGGGAACCTGGGGCTCTTTATATGATAACAGCGAAAAGAACGAACACCGGAACGCCCTGATCGGCGACAGCGTGTTCACCTTCGATACGGAAAACAGCATCATCAACCTTCCCGACGGAAAGGTGGCCATTATTCAGGGGTTGAATGATTACATCGTGGTGGAAGATGCGGGAACCTTGCTGATTTGCCGTAAGTCGGACGAACAACGGATCAAAACGTTTGTGGAAACCGTACGTGCGGAAAAAGGAGAAAATTTCGTTTAGTACACATTTACTTCCATTTCCAGGTCGATCGCAAATTTTTCGCGTACCGACTGCTGAATTTCCCCGGCCAGCGAAATGACTTCCAGGCCCGAAGCATTTTGGTAATTCACCAGTATCAGGGCTTGTTTGGGATGAACGCCTACCTGGTTGTTTTTATAACCTTTCCAGTTGCATTGCTCGATCAGCCAGCCGGCAGCCAGCTTTACCGTTCCGTCCGGTTGGGGATAGGTTACCAGATTGGGATAGGTTTGTTTCAGCTCATCCACTTTTTGGGCGTTGACCAGCGGGTTTTTAAAAAAACTCCCGGCATTGCCGATGGCGGCCGGATCGGGCAATTTTGCAGTACGGATTTCACAAATAAGCTCGCTGATGTCTTTGATGGAAGGATTTTTAATTCCTTTCTTTTCCAATTCGTTTCGGATGGCGCCATAGTCGGTGTTTATTACCGGATTTTTAGAAAGTTCGAACACCACCGAATCGATCATCAATTCTCCCTTTAATTCTTTTTTGAAAATGCTGTCCCGGTAACCGAAACGACATTCCCTGTTTTCGAAAACATGCTTTTTCCCGGTCCGCAATTCCAAGGCGTTCACCCGGCGGATGGTATCTTTGGCTTCCACGCCGTAAGCTCCGATGTTTTGAATCGGAGAGGCGCCGACACAGCCGGGAATCAGCGATAAATTTTCGATGCCGCCGTAATTCCGTTCTACCGCCCAAAGCACAAAATCCTGCCACACTTCGCCTGCAGCCGCTTCCACCCAAACATATTCCGCCGTCTCTTCCAAGATCGCAATGCCTTTTTGTACGGTTTTCAATACAATTCCTTGGAAATCGGAGGTAAACAAGACATTGCTTCCGCCTCCCAAAATCAAATGCAAACGGTTTTTCAAGAAACCGTCGGCGATTAATTCCTGCAAGTCAGCATCCGAATGGATTTCGACAAAATAACGTGCCGATGCATCAATTCCAAAGGTATTGAAAGGTTTTAGCGAAATGTTTTCGAGCAAAGAAATCATCAAAACAAAAATTTTAGTGTGCAAAATTCGCTAATTTCGCATGATTAAAAACAGATATGCCCAAGAAAAGAGCAATTATTTCGGTCATCAACGATTTGGTAACCGACCAACGGGTCGACAAGTCGGCTCGGGTATTGGTCGATTTGGGCTTTGAAGTGACCTTGGTCGGGCGCGAAAAGCGCGACAGCATCCCTTTGCCGGAACGCAATTACGAAATGCACCGGATGCGGTTGATTTTTGAAAAAGGATTTCTGTTTTATGCCGAATACAACCTCCGCTTGTTCTTTTATTTGTTGGGCTCAAGAACAGACTTGCTGCTCAGCAACGATTTGGATACTCTGTTACCCAATTTTTTGGCAGGGGGATTGAAATCGGCCAAGCTTGTTTTTGACAGCCACGAGTATTTTACCGAAACGCCCGAAGTCATACACCGGCCTTTTGTGAAAAGCACCTGGAAACACATTGAAAAGTGGATTGTGCCCCATTTGCGTGATTGCATTACGGTGAACCGTTCCATTGCTCATTTGTTCAAACAAGAATATGGGGTTGATTTCAAAGTGGTGCGGAATATTCCACCGACCCGTACCATCTCGTATTTGCCGTCACGAAAGGAATTGGGGTTACCCGAAGATAAAAAAATCGTGATTTTACAAGGGGCCGGAATCAACATTCAGCGTGGAGCCGAAGAAGCCGTGGAAGCCATGCAATTTGTAACGGATGCTTTATTGCTGATTGTAGGCAATGGGGATGTGGTTCTGCTGTTGAAAACAAGAGTAAACCAGTTGAAACTGAACGATCAAGTGCTATTTATCCCCAAGCAAACGCCGGAGAAATTGTTTGCTTACACGGCCAACGCCGATCTGGGACTTTCGTTGGACAAAGACACCAACCTGAACTACCGTTTTTCGTTGCCCAATAAATTATTTGACTATATCCATGCGGGGATTCCGGTATTGGTATCGCCTTTGGTCGAAGTAAAACGGATCGTGGAGGAGTATCAGATCGGCGATTGCATTGAGAACCATTCGCCCCAACATATCGCCGAAAAGATTACCGGGATGTTGGAAAACGAAACGAAACGGAAAATCTGGGAAGCAGGATTGACAAAGGCCAAGCAAGAATTAACCTGGGAAAAAGAAAAGCAAGTGTTGGTAGAAATTTTTTCAAAATATGCCTGAAGAACGCCATTTGCATATTGTTTCTTTTACTATTCCTTACCCTGCCAATTACGGCGGCGTGATCGACGTGTACTACAAATTGGTTGCCCTGCACAAGGCTGGTATTAAAATTCATTTGCATTGTTTTCAGTACGACCGCGAACAAGCGCCGGAATTGAATGAAATTTGTGAAACTGTAAATTATTATCCGCGCCGGACCGGAATCTCTTCTTTTTTCTCAACCAAACCGTACATTGTTGCCAGCCGGAAATCGAAGAAATTGTTGGAAAATCTTTTGCAAGACGATTATCCCATTCTGTTTGAAGGGCTGCATTCCTGCTATTATTTGAATCACCCCAAACTGGCCGGCCGAACACGTGTTTATCGAGAAAGCAATATCGAACACCACTATTATTACCACCTATTCAAAGCGGAACGAAACCCTTTTGCAAAAATCTATTTCCTGTTTGCCGGGACAAAACTACGTTTTTACCAATCCATATTGAAGCATGCCACTAAAATGCTCGTCGTTTCCGAAGCCGATTATGCTTACCTGAGTAAAAAATTCAAACACAACAAAGTCGTTTATTTACCCAGCTTTCACGGGAATGAAGAAGTCAAAACAAAAACCGGAACGGGAACTTACGCTTTGTACCATGGCAATCTATCGGTTGCCGAAAATTATAAAGCAGCGGAGTACCTGATCAAAAAGGTCTTTAACGATTTGGATATTCCGTTCAAAATTGCCGGTATGAAGCCGCCGGAAAAATTGAAAAAAATCGTTGATAAATATGACAACATCTCGCTGATCGCCAATCCTTCGCAGGAGCGCATGGATGAATTGGTGAGCAATGCGCACGTTCACGTAATGGTTACCTTTCAGCCGACAGGATTGAAATTGAAACTGTTAAATACGCTTTACAATGGGCGTTTTGTATTGGTCAATCCGGAGATGGTTGCCGGCGTCGAATTGCACAACCTTTGCCATATTGCCGATACGTCTGCCAAATTGAAAGCTTCGTTGATTTACCTGTTTTCCCAACGATTCGAACAATATACTTTGGTGGAGCGGCAACACTTGCTGAAAACACAGTTTTCGGACAAAACCAATGCAAAAAGGCTGATTGAAGCTGTTTTTGGCTAGTATCTGATGCGAAAGTCTAGGAATCGAAGCGATTTTTGATAGCAAAAAAATAGTCCGTAGGACTTAAATATCAATAATGAAATCCGGAATAAAATAATCCATGACCCCAAACCCCTCAAAAGCTGTAATTATTGTAGCAGGCGGTGTTGGCAGCCGGATGCAGGCGGATATTCCCAAGCAGTTTCTACTGCTTGCAGGGAAACCGGTTTTGATGCATTCCCTTGAAAAATTCAAAGCATATGATCCTGAAATTACCGTCATCGTGGCCATGCATACCGATTACACAGATTATTGGAAAGAGCTTTGCCGGAAATATGCTTTTTCCCTTCCGCATCAAATCGTTCCGGGTGGAAAAACCCGCTTCCATTCGGTGAAAAATGCGCTTGATTTGATTGGAAATGAGGTTTTCACTGCTGTTCACGACGCTGCTCGCCCGTTAATTTCTCCGGAGTTGATTCAACGGTTATTTGAAGCCGCCGCCCAATCGGGCGCAGCCATTCCGGCCATTTCGGTTTCCGAAAGCGTCCGGAGCGTTCAAAACGGAAATTCCCGGCCCGTCGATCGTTCCAATTTGCGGTTGATTCAAACCCCGCAGGTTTTCGAAACGGAAATATTGAAATCCGCTTATCGCTTGGTCTACCGGCCGGAATTTACCGATGATGCTTCGGTGGTGGAAGCATATAGGCAAAGTATAACCTTGGTGGAAGGCGAACCGCAAAATATCAAAATCACGAATCCGGTGGATATAAAAATAGCCGAAGCACTACGTTGAGTCACTTCAGCTATTTTGTATGGATGAGAAAGTTTGCTTAGTTGGTTCTGCCCGGGTATACCTTCAAGGCTTCTTCCAGACATTTGACGGCTTTTTTCAAATCGTCGATTTTCAACACATATGCGACGCGTGCTTCGTTGATACCCAAACCTGGCGTAGCATAGAATCCGGTGGCCGGCGCCATCATCACCGTTTGATTTTCATAGCTGAATTCTTCCAACAACCATTGGCAGAACTTATCGCAATTGTCGATCGGCAGGCGGATAATCGAATAAAAAGCGCCTTTGGGCATGGGAGCGTATACGCCCGGAATTTTATTCAACGCATTGATAAAGTAATTGCGGCGGGCAATGTATTCATCATACACTTCGGCAAAATATTCTTTGGGTGTTTGCAACGAAGCTTCCCCGACAACCTGTCCCAATGCGGGAGGGCTTAAACGGGCTTGTGCATATTTCAACGCCGCTTTGAGAACTTCTTTGTTTTTTGTAACCAGGCAACCAATCCGAACGCCGCATTCACTGTAACGTTTTGAAACAGAATCTACCATCACGACGTGGTTTTCCAGCCCTTCGAGTTGCATTACCGAAAAATGTTTTTCCCCGTCGTAACAAAACTCTCGGTATACTTCATCTGCAAACAAATACAAATCGTATTTCAGCGCAATTTCACGCAGTTGAAGCAACTCTTCCTTCGAATAGAGATATCCGGTCGGATTGTTCGGATTGCAAACCATAATGGCTTTGGTTTTCGGTCCGATGGCTTTTTCAAATTCGCTGATCGGAGGAAGTGCAAATCCGTTATCAATGGAGGCCGTGATGGATTTTACGCTAACGCCCGACTCCAAAGCAAACGTATTGTAGTTGGTGTAAAATGGTTCGGGGATGATAATTTCTTCACCCGGATTCAAACAACATTTCAAGGCAATTGAAATGGCTTCGGATCCGCCGGTCGTGATCAAAACTTCGGTGTAATCAACCGGAATTCCGATTTTTTGGTACGATTCGGCTAAGGCTCTGCGGTAACTCTCATTTCCGGCCGAGTGACTGTATTCAATCACCTTTTCATTGTAATTGCGGATTGCATGGAGCGCCACTTCGGGAGTCCGGATGTCGGGCTGGCCAATGTTCAAGTGATACACTTTGATACCTTTTTTCTTTGCTACATCGGCAAAAGGAACTAACTTACGTATGGCTGATGCAGGAAGCTGTTGTCCACGTTGTGAAATTGTCGGCATATCAAATATTGTTTTTTTTGTGAAGCGCAAATGTAGGAGATTTGTCGAAATAAAAAAAGCCCGGGCATGTTTTGCCGGACTTTTTATCAACATATCTATGGAACGTTGCTTTTATTTTGTTGCGGGAGCTCCGGCTTGTTCTTTTTCAGGCATGGGAGAACTTTCCGATTTGGGAACTACCGTACCTTTTATGGTCAAGCGAACGGAACTGGTTTTTCCATTTGAAGTAACCGTGACTACTTTATTGATGGGGCCAATTCGATTGCTGTCGTAACGAACCTTGATAACACCGGATTTTCCTTTCATAAAAGGTTCACGCGGCCATTCAGGAACCGTACATCCACAAGATGATTGTACATTTTGGAGCACCAGGGGCTCATTGCCTGTGTTCTTAAATGCAAATTCACAAGTGGCATCTCCTCCTTGAATAATAGTACCGTAATCGTGAACAACCTTATCAAAAGTAATTTCTGGAGCATTGGGATTATCAGCAACAACCGGGGTGGATGGAGCAGGCTGATTCGTTTGAGCATTAATTGCACTAGCAGCAAATAAGCAAATACCTAGAAAAAGGAAAACTTTTTTCATTTTTGTAAAAAATTTGTATGGATAATTTAGTTACTTTTTAGTTGGAAATTTAATCACAACTGTTGGTTAAAAAAAAATTCTAGCTTGTTTAGAAACAGTAATTTTTTGAATAAGTTCACCTAGCAAATATTATACCAATAAAACCACTGTTTGTTTTTTTAGGAAAAAAATAACACTTTTGCCGTGTCCGTTAAACAAATAAACCTCTTTGCCAGTTTATATTACCCATGCTTTTTGACGCATCGATTGTCCATCACTCAAGCAAAAAAAGTGTCAGATACGTGGATGTTTTCTTTTTCCTGAAAACCAGGCAAAGGTAAAGCGAGTTTTTACGAAGCCGTGTGAATTATTTGTTAAACTTTTTTTACCCATTGTTAACAAACCTTTTTAAGCAATACCCAATACAATACGTCCGATCCATCAGGGAGCAATGGTGGTTCCTTTGCATTTCATACAACCTTTCCTGAAAGTTTTACCTATTTTTGCATCAAAATCTGTTTCATGAAAAAACATCCGCAAAATCCCATCCTGACCCGTTCCCATATTCCTGACATTTATCCCGGATTGGTGGATGCAAGCAGCGTTTTCAATCCGGGAGCCGTAAAAGACGGGGATACATACCGTTTGATCTTGCGGGTACAGAGTCGTTCGCGTGAAACATTTTTGGTGATGGCCGAAAGTGCCGATGGGGTCGATTTCCGGGTGGAAAACAGGATTGTGCATTTTGAAGGAATCGAATCCGTAAAGGAAAAAATTTATCATATTTACGACGCCCGGATCACCCGGCTCGAAGGCCGTTATTACATCTTGTTTGCCATGGATATGGATTCCGGATGCCAGCTGGGATTGGGCGTAACCGATAATTTTGAGAAATTTCATTTCCTGGGTATGGTTTCGCACGAAGACATTCGCAACGGAGTCCTTTTTCCGGAAAAAATCAACGGGAAGTACATGCGTATGGACCGTCCGAATAAAGCCCGGCATTCAAACGGAACTACGTCCGGAAGCACTATTTTTTTGAGTGAAAGCGATAATTTGTTGGATTGGAAGCCGGTTGCCCCACTGATAGAAGGACGATTTCATTATTGGGATGAGTTTATCGGCAGCGGGCCGCCCCCGGTGAAAACGCGAAAAGGCTGGTTGCACATTTACCATGGCGTGGCAGGACATTTTGGTTCGTCCAATATTTATCAAGGCGGTGTTATGTTGTTAGACTTGGAGAATCCGGCAAAAGTATTGGGGCGTTGCCGTTGTAATATTCTGGAGCCGCGCGAAATTTGGGAACTTACGGGGCAGGTGCCTAATGTTTGTTTTCCTAGTGGAATGATTGTGGAACAATATGATTCCGAAAATTTTGCATTGCCGCAAAGCGAAGTAAAAGTTTATTATGGAGCGGCCGATACGGTAGTCGGGTTGGCAACAACAACCATTGATGAATTGTTACATCCAACCATGGAAGGATCAATCCCGTAAAAATGACAAACAAACTTTTTTTAATAATTTAAAAACAAAAAACAATGGAAGAAAATACTCCCTTAGAACCCATCCAAACTCCCGATCATTTCCTGGAGTTACCGGAACAAGGAATAAAACATTTGGAAACAGCCGCCAAATGGGCAAAATTTTTGTCAATCGTTGGCTTCATCTCAGCCATCTTGATGCTTATTTCAGGCTTTTTTGTGAAAGTAGCCTTTTCCATGATGCCGGATAGCGAAACATTCCTAAAATACCCCTTTATGAAGCAACTGCCGTTTTTCTATTTCCTTTGCTCCATATTCTATTTTATTCCTTCTTTCTTTTTAAACCGTTTTTCGAATAAAGCGCCGAAAGCCATCCGAAAACAGGATTCAGCCTATCTGGTAGGTGCATTCGGCGGGTTAAAAAACTTTTTCATGATCAGCGGGATCCTGGTTATATTGGGGCTAGCCATATTTATTGTTATGCTGATTGTTATATCAGTTCTCGGAGTGGGCATGATGCATTCGATTGATACAAACCAGATGCTTTAATAATTTTTTTACAAAAGCCTCATGCAGTTTGCTGGAATTCGATATATTTTTCTACCTTTGCAGGCTTAAAAAATTTACTATTGATTATTTTTATTAACATTAAAACAGATGCAAAATAAAGGTGCTATTCGTTTTTTTGCCATCGCATTTGCTTTGGTATGTCTCTTTCAACTCTCATTTACGTTTTTTGCGCATTATACCGAATCAAAAGCACGAAAGTATGCGAATGACGGGCAAACGGTTGCTCTTGCCAAGGAATTGTCGGGGGGAGATGCTGCAAGAGAAATAATAATACTCGATTCATTGAAACAGGAACGGGAGCGGTATTATCTCGATTCTGTTTCAAATTTGCCGGCATTCAACATACTGGTTCGCAAATACACCTACAAAGAGTGCAAAGGCCACGAATTGAATCTTGGATTGGACTTGAAGGGTGGAATGAACGTGATCATGGAAGTTTCGGTTGCAGACGTTATTCACGCTATGAGCGGATACAGCACCAATCCGACCTACCTAAAGGCTATGGAAATAGCCCATCAAAAACAGGTACACAGCCAAAAGGATTTTGTGACGCTGTTCGGCGAATCGTTCCAGGAAATTGCTCCCAATGACCAACTATCGGCCATTTTTGGCCGCATGGAACTTCGGGATAAAATAAAACCGAGTTCTACCAATGACGAAGTGTTAAAAGTAATCCGCAGCGAGTGTAACAGCGCTTACGACCGTACGTTCAATATTTTGAGGAATCGTATCGACCGTTTTGGCGTCACACAGCCCAACATCCAAAAATTAACCACAACCGACCGCATTTTGATTGAATTGCCCGGTATCAAGGAGCCGGATCGCGTGCGCAAACTGTTACAAGGAACGGCTCAATTGGAGTTTTGGGAAACATACCGCTATTCGGAAGTATTCAAATACCTTGAAGATGCTGATAAATATTTAGCTTTACTGAACTCTTCCAAGCAAGACACCATCAAAAAAGATACGACGGCTGTGGCAGCCACTGGGGCTAAAGACCAAAAAGAGGTTACTGCAACTACGGATACGGTAAAAAAATCGGGATTGGCTGAAAAATTAGAAGGCGATACCTTAAAGGGCGAAAAGAAAGCCAAAACACTGGAAGAATCTGCAAAGGAAAATCCGTTATTTACATTCTTGTTTCCGGAATATTACCGCTATCCGCAAACCCAGGAAGCTCAAGAAATGGTGATGAAACATTCGCAAGTCGGCTTTGCAAGTTTGAAGGATACGGCTCGTATCAACAAGATGTTGGCACAGGCAAGCAAAATATTTCCTAAAAATTTGGTGTTGGCTTGGGGCGTAAAACCGGATGAAAGAGGTTTCTTAGAATTATACGCATTAAAAACCAGCGGCCACGAAGGAGAGGCTGCCATGGGAGGTGATGTAATTACCGATGCACGCCAGGACTATGGACAAAATGGAGGAGTTGAAGTTTCCATGTCAATGAGTTCCGAAGGTGCTAAAATATGGCGCAAACTCACCGGCGCCAATGTCGGAAAGCAGATTGCCATCGTTTTGGACGGTCTCGTTTATTCGGCTCCCAACGTGAACAATGAAATCGGCAATGGGCAATCCGTCATACAAGGAAACTTTTCCATTGAGGAAGGCCAGGATTTGGCAAACGTATTGAAAGCTGGTAAGTTACCGGCGCCTGCAAAAATTGTGGAGGAAGCAGTTGTTGGGCCTACTTTGGGACAAGAAGCAATCAACTCGGGAGTTTGGTCATTTGTCGTGGCTTTTTTATTAACGTTGATTTACATGATTTTGTACTACAACCGTGCAGGAGTTGTTGCGAATGTGGCGTTGCTTACCAACATGTTCTTTGTATTTGGTGTATTGGCCTCATTGGGAGCGGTTCTGACACTGCCCGGTATTGCAGGGATTGTGCTTACCATTGGGATGGATGTGGATAAGAACGTCATTATTTACGAGCGGATCCGCGAAGAAATTCGAGCGGGAAAGGGGATACGGCTTGCCATATCCGATGGGTACAAACATGCTCTGCCATCCATTATTGACGGGAACGTCACCACATTTTTGACCGGGGTTGTCCTTTATGTATTCGGATCTGGCCCAATTCAAGGGTTTGCTACGACCTTGATCATTGGTATCCTTTGTTCCATGTTCTGCGCCATTTTCATCACAAAACTTATTTTTGTTTGGATGATGGATACCAACCGCGAAATTACCGTTTGGCACAAATGGTCAAAAAACATTATGACCAATGTTCATTACGATTTTGTAAAGCACCGTAAAACCTATTATTGGATTTCGATCGCTTCCATTATAATTTGTTTAGGTTCTTTCTTTGTCCGTGGAGTCAGTAAGGGAATCGATTTTGAAGGCGGGCGCAGCTATGTGGTTCGTTTTGATCAAAATGTCCAGACAGACGATGTCCGGGCGGCACTTGGGAAAGTGTTTGAAAAAGAGCCGGAAGTGAAGATATTCGGAGCGTCTAATCAGGTGAAAATTACAACCTCGGAAATGATCGATGACAAGACGACCGCTTCCGATTCGATTGTCGAAGCCAAGTTGTACGAAGGACTAAAAGGCTTGTATAAAGCAGCTCCGGCTCGTGAAGAGTTTTTGGATGCCAACAATAAGAATGAGCTTGGAAAGTTGAGTTCCCAAAAAGTAGAGCCTACCATTGCTTATAGTTTATTGGTCAAAGCATACTATGCCGTATTCTTCTCGTTGCTCATCATCTTTGCATACATCGCAATCCGTTTCCGCAAATGGCAATGGGGATTTGCAGGCGTTATCTCGCTTTTCCACGATAGCCTTTTGATTGTGGGAGTATTTTCCTTATTCTACGGAATCCTTCCTTTCAGTTTGGATATCGACCAGCATTTTATTGCAGCCATCCTGACCATTATCGGTTACTCCATCAACGACACGGTAATCATTTTTGACCGGGTGCGGGAGTACTTGAAAATATACCCCAAACGTCCGCTGGAAGAAAATTTGAATGCAGCTATCAACAGTACGTTAACCCGTACGGTTAATACCTCGGGTATCACGATTATGGTATTGTTGTCCATGTTTATTTTTGGCGGCGAAGTCATTAGAGGCTTCTGTTTTGCATTGATATTCGGTATTGCTGTTGGAACCTATTCATCCATTTTCAACGCGACACCGATTGCTTATGATTTGATCAAATGGCAACAACGCCGGGCAGCAAAGAAAAAAGAACAACAAGTTCTGGTTCCTGCCGCGAAATAAAAATGGAATAAGATAAGAGAAATAAAATTTTCTACGAAAGCCGGTCAAATTCGACCGGCTTTCGTTTTTGTATCCACCTGCGCACTTCATATTGGGTTTTGGTTGGAAATTTTTGTACTGAAAATGTTGGGCGGATGGTCTGACATTGAACTATGTGAAGTTTGAGAAAAATCATATCATACTTCATTCAATTGCAAAAAGAAAAAGATCGATTATTTTCCGGAATCCGGTTTGAGGACAGTTAGTTTTTTGCTTACTTTGCACTCTGAAAGCATGAAATTTCATTATTTATAACTAATTAATATTCAATAAATTGTTATGGCAATAGTAAAATCATTCAAAGGATTACGTCCTCCCAAAGAAATTGTAAGCAAATTGGCTTCACGTCCTTACGATGTTTTGAATTCGGAAGAAGCTCGCAAAGAGGCAGCCGGCAACCCCTATTCGTTGCTTCATGTTACAAAGGCAGAGATCGATCTTCCCCAAGGAATTGACGAGCATGGCCAGGAAGTATACGACAAGGTAGTTGAAAATTTCCAAAAATTTCAAAAAGAAGGTTGGATTGCAAAAGATGCCGACGAACATCTTTACATCTATGCGCAAACCATGAATGGCCGCACGCAGTACGGAATCGTAGGCTGCGCGCACATCAACGATTATTTTAACAATGTTATTAAAAAGCATGAGCTGACCCGTAAGGACAAGGAAGACGATCGCATGATCCACGTGCGCATTACCAATGCCAATGTAGAACCTGTATTCTTTTCCTATCCGGCGCATAAAGAAATCGATGCGATCGTAGAAAATATCGTAAAAAATCAAGCTCCCGTCTATGATTTTGTTGCCGATGAAGGTTTTGGCCACCACTTCTGGGTGATCGAAGACAAAGCGACCATCAACCGCCTCGTAGAGCTTTTCGATAAAGAAGTCCCTAGTTTATATGTAGCCGACGGACACCATCGCACGGCAGCAGCAGCCCGTGTTGGAGAGGAAAAACGTAAAAACAATCCGAACCATACCGGAAAAGAAGAATACAATTATTTCATGGCGGTGATTTTCCCCGACCAACAATTAAAAATCATCGACTACAACCGGGTTGTAAAAGACCTAAACGGATTAAGCGAAGAGCAATTGATCGAAAAATTGCAACAAAATTTCACTCTGGAACTGAAAGGTGCGGACATTTATACACCGGATGCTTTGCATAATTTCGGCATGTATCTTGGCGGGAAATGGTATTCTTTGACGGCAAAACCCGGAACTTACGACGATAATGATCCGATCGGAATTTTGGACGTTACCATTTTGTCGAATTTGGTTTTAGATCAAATTCTGGGAATTAAAGATTTACGCACGGATAAACGAATTGACTTTGTCGGCGGAATCCGCGGATTGGGCGAGTTAAAACGCCGCGTTGACAATGGTGAAATGAAAGTTGCCTTTGCTTTGTATCCCGTTTCGATGCAACAACTCATCAATATTTCTGATACTGGAAACATCATGCCGCCCAAAACAACCTGGTTTGAACCCAAATTGCGCAGTGGCTTGGTGATCCATACACTTGACTAATTAAACAAATATTAACCATTAAAACCTTACAACTATGGACGTTTTAGAAACTGTTATGAAAACTTTGGCTACTGGCGGCCCCATGAAAGCCGGAGACGTAGCTGAAAAATCAGGCATTGATAAAAAAGAAGTCGATAAGGCGATCAAAAAATTAATGGCTGAAAACAAAGTCGAATCTCCTCAAAGATGTTTCTATGCTGTAAAGAAATAGCCTGTTAGAAACACGGTGAAGTCAAAAATAGTTCGCTTGGGAAAAACCGAACTATTTTTGACTTTTTTTCTTTGATCTGTTGTTTGTATCCGAAAAAAATATAACTTTGCACCCTCAAAAAGTAAGACGGATTTCAATTATGAAAAAAGACATTCATCCCAAGGAGTATCGCTTTGTAGTTTTTAAAGATATATCAAACGATTACGCATTTCTTTCTCGTTCAACGGTTAACACCAAGGATACCATTATGTGGGAAGATGGTAAAGAGTACCCATTGGTAAAATTAGAAATATCAAACACCTCGCACCCGTTCTATACCGGTAAAATTAAGTTGGTGGATACGGCTGGCCGTTTGGATAAGTTCCGTCAAAAATACGAGAAACACCTCGAGAACCGGAATAAAGTGAAATAGTAAAGAAAATAAATGAAAAGCTGCCCTCTTACTAAACAGGGCAGTTTTTTTATGCAATGAATACAACGGCATGAAATTGGTTGGAAACATTGAAAATAAAGTTGAAAGCAGTTTCAAAACCAAATAATTCAAACATCATTTTCGCTACGTAAATTTTCTTTCGTAATTTCACAGGTTTTATTTACGAAACAAATCACAACAGATGAGTTATATCCTTTTTGACGACAAAAGGCGGATCAATTTGCAACCCCTTTGCTTTTACAGGCCGGTGGCCGAAATCAGGGTGGGCATTCTAACCATTCGGGAAAAATGGGAAAAGTTTTTACTTACAAAAACATCCACCCTAACCGAAGAATATCTGGCCGATAAATACCCGATCCGGATCGGAAATATCAATATTTTCATCAATGGGGGTGTTTTCCCCGATAAAAAACTGGTTTCTCAAATCAGAACGCTGGAACCCAACCAAGCCCTGTGTAAAGACGATGTCGTTTTGGCGGTGAGTGTTTCGAAAGAAGACATTCATGCTTTTCTAACCCAACGGCTTTCCATTGACCAAATCGAATATGCTTACGAAATCAAATCCATTACAAATACCTGGGATATTTTTACCGAGAATGCGCAACAAATTATTCTTGATTTTGAACTTGTAACGGCCGGAAGGCGTTCGGCGACTTTATCAAAATCCAATGTGCAGGTTGGAGAAGAGATTTTTATTGAAGCAGGTGTGCGTTCCGAATGCGTTTCTATCAACGCGCAAAACGGTCCTGTATATATCGGAAAGGACGTTGAATTGATGGATGGTTCCAGTTTGCGGGGACCTGTTGCAATCTGCGAGCATTCGACCCTGAAAATGGGCGCCCGTATTTATGAAGGAACGACCATCGGGCCTTGGTGCAAAATTGGGGGAGAAGTAAATAATGCCGTATTTTTCGGATATTCGAACAAAGCTCATGACGGATTTGTTGGAACATCAGTCATTGCCGAATGGTGTAATTTCGGAGCCGGAACCATTACCTCCAACTTGAGGAATGACTATGAGAAAATAAAATGCTGGAGCTATGCCGAAGAAAAATTCGTACCGACCGGCCTTCAGTTTTGCGGCTTGATTATGGGCGACTATTCCGTGTCCGGGATCAACTGCATGTTTAATTCGGGAAGCGTGGTCGGAACCAACTGCAACATTTATGGATCGGGGTACCAACGTAATTTTATTCCCAATTTTACAAAAGGAAATACCTTTGAGAAAGAGGAAATAGAAGTGGCCGATGCCGTTTCGGCCGCCAAACGGATGATGGGCCGCCGGAACATCGAATTCAGCTCAATGCACCAAAAACTATTTGAGGCAGTGAAAAAAATTACATAGAAGTAAAAATAAAAGAGAACAAAGAATTAGGCTATTCGTTGAAAGATAAACAAAACACGTTTTCCCTTTTTTACAATTCAGAGAAACCGCTTTTTGGATTCCTTACTATTTAGGAATCATTAATCTTCAATTTGACTATTTGGAAAGAAATCCCATGAACCGAGCAAAAAATCCTGAAAAGATATTATCAAACATATTGGAAGAAGAAACCGAATTCATTCCGTTGCTTTCGCGTGAAGACGAGGAGTTGATCAATGCCGAGGAAGTTCCTGAAGTGTTGCCGATATTGCCTTTGCGCAATACGGTTTTATTCCCGGGCGTTGTCATTCCTATTACGGTTGGACGCGATAAATCCATAAAATTAATTAAGGAACACTATAAAAAACAACGCCTCATTGGAGTGGTCGGCCAAAAAAGCGCCGAAGTGGAAGATCCTGCCTTTACCGATTTGCACCGGGTCGGGACGGTTGCCTATATCATTAAAATCCTGCAAATGCCAGACGGCAATACCATGGCCGTTTTGCAAGGGAAAAAACGTTTTGAACTGGGAAAACTCTTGCAGGCAGATCCTTATTTCATTGCCGAAGTTCAGGAAATGAAGCCGGATCAACTTACGCCTCAAGATGACAAGGCTTTTGACGCGCTGATTTCTTCCATCAAAGAACTGGCAATACAAATCATAAACCAGTCGCCCAACATCCCTTCCGATGCGGCCTTTGCCATAAAGAATATTGAAAGCCCCGTTTTCCTGATCAATTTTGTGGCTTCCAACTTAAACATCGAGTTGAATGAAAAACAAAAACTCCTTGCTATTCCCGAAGTGAAAGAACGCGCACAGGTTGTTCTGGGCCATTTGGGAAACGAACTTCAAATGCTGGAGTTGAAAAACCAAATCCAGAACCGTGTAAAGGTGGATATGGACAAACAACAACGGGACTACATGCTTACCCAGCAATTGCGGCTTATTCAGGAAGAATTGGGAACCAATCCGCACGAACAGCAAATAAAGGAACTGAAAGAGAAAGCAAAGGAACAAGATTGGTCAAAAGATGTAAAAGCTGTTTTTGAAAAAGAACTGGGGAAATTGGAACGCATGAACCCGGCGGCAATGGAGTATTCCTTGCAGATGAACTATTTGGAAATCCTGGTAGAGTTGCCGTGGAACAAATGCTCCGAAGACGATTTTTCGATAGCCCATGCCCAAAAAGTCCTGAACGAAGACCATTACGGTTTGGAAAAGATTAAAGAACGCATCATTGAATACATTGCCGTTCTAAAACTGAAAAATAACCTGAAATCGCCCATCCTTTGTTTGGTAGGCCCTCCCGGAGTCGGGAAAACTTCCCTGGGCAAGTCCATTGCCCGGGCCTTGAATCGCAGCTACATCCGCATTTCGTTGGGAGGTCTTCACGATGAGTCGGAGATCCGTGGGCACCGGAGAACCTATATCGGCGCTAAACCCGGACGGATCATTCAAAGCATCAAGAAAGCCCAAACTTCCAATCCCGTTTTTGTCCTGGACGAAATTGACAAAATATCGGGAATGACCCATAACGGCGACCCTTCGGCCGCTTTGCTGGAAGTGCTGGACCCTGAGCAAAACGTAACTTTTTATGACAACTACCTGGAAATCGATTACGATCTTTCCAAAGTGTTGTTTATTGCTACGGCCAACACTTTGAGCACCATTCACCCAGCCCTGCGCGACCGCATGGAAATTATTGACCTGAGTGGGTATTTGCTCGAAGAAAAAATTGAAATCGCCAAACGTCACCTGATCCCTAAACAGTTGCGAGAGCACGGCGTGGATAAAAAGTTTTTGACATTCAGTGACAAGATTTTAGAAACCCTCATCGAAAAGTATACCCACGAGTCGGGCGTGCGCAATTTGGAAAAAGCCATTGCCAAGATTATTCGCAGCCGGGCGTTGTATATTGCAAAAAACGAAAAGCTCCCGGCCAAACTAATGGCTGCAGAACTGGAAAAAATAATGGGAATTCCTTTGTTCCAGCAAGATAAAAATTTAATAACGAATACCTGCGGCGTGGTAACCGGATTGGCCTGGACGGCTGTGGGAGGCGAAATCCTTTTTGTGGAAGCCAGCCTAAGCCAGGGGAAAGGACATCTTACCTTAACCGGCAACTTGGGCGATGTGATGAAAGAATCAGCTACCTTGGCATATGAATTTTTGAAATCGCATGCAAAAAAGCTGGGATTGGAAGAGTCGGTTTTTGAAAAATGGAATGTCCACATCCACGTTCCGCAGGGAGCTACTCCCAAAGACGGCCCTTCAGCCGGAATTACCATGTTTACGGCTTTGGCTTCGGCATTTACCAAGCGGTTGGTAAAACCCAACATTGCGATGACGGGAGAAATTACGCTCCGGGGGCAAGTTTTGCCCGTTGGGGGAATTAAGGAAAAAATCCTGGCAGCCAAACGCGCCAAAATTACCCGGTTGGTATTGCCAGCCGACAACAAAAAGGACATCAACGATATTCAGCAAGAATATACGCAAGGCCTTGAGTTTTTTTACATATCAAACATGTTGGATGTTATTGATCTGGCTTTGGAACCAAAGCAAAATGGAAAAAAAGTAAAATAAAAATCCTTTCGATGGAGCATTTTTTAATACTTATTTCAGGTTATATTATTGCATATTTATTAGGATCTATTTCCACGGCGGTTTGGATTGGCAAGTGGTTTTACGGGGTAGATGTACGCAACGAAGGAAGTAAAAATGCCGGGGCAACCAACACCTTCCGGGTATTGGGAGGGAAAGCCGGTTTGGCGGTTTTGCTTTTGGATGTTGCCAAAGCCTGGGGTGCCGTTCAAATTGGAGAATGTTTGGCCGAAGGCATTCTGGAAGGAAATACCTTTACGGTTTATCAAATTACTGTGGGTTTGGTTGCCGTATTGGGGCATATTTTCCCGATCTTCACCCGCTTCAAAGGCGGTAAAGGCGTTGCCTCGCTGGTGGGCGTGATTATTGCCGTGTTCCCCTATGTTTTTTTGATTGTTATTTTTATCCTGTTCATCACGATTTTACTCACCACACATTACGTATCGCTGGCATCCATCATCACGGCGCTTATGTTTCCCGTATTGGTATGGATCTTGAGACACGAAAATTTTACCTGGCTGTTATTTAAAGACGACATTACCATCTCCTTACAAGTATTCGCCATTTTGATTGCTGTTTTTATTCCCATTACACACCATAAAAATATCCGGAGGCTCTTGAAACACGAAGAAACCAAAACATATCTTTTTAAGAAAAAATAAACCGTGCCTGATCGGGTAAAGATTTTATACTCCAAGCCTGGATTAATTTGAAACATTTTTTTATACCTTTACGCAAAAATTTAGTATTGATATAGTTGATTGAAAATAAACAGGATATGAAATTTATTATTAATAGTCAAATCTTATTGAGAAAACTGCAATCGTTAAACACTGTAATTAACAGCAATAATGCGTTGCAAATATTGGATGACTTCCTTTTTGAGTTGGAAGAGAATGTTTTGAAAATTACAGCTACCGACTTGGAAACCACCCTGATTACTACCTTGGAACCTTCCATGTCCGAGGATTCGGGAAAAATTACCATTCCTGCGAAACTATTGTTGGAGTTCCTGAAAAATTTTCCCGATGCGCCCCTTACCTTTACGGTGAACCTGAAAACCTGCGCCATCGAAATCGTTTCCAACGACGGGAAATACAAGCTGAGCGGGCACAATGCCGATGATTATCCGCAAGTTCCGGCTTTGGACGCAACCAAATCCATCGAATTGCCCTCCACGCTGTTAGCCGCTGCCATTAACAAAACGATTTTTGCCACCGGCACCGATGAATTGCGTCCCGTGATGTCCGGCGTGTTATTTGAGTTTACTCCGGATTATCTGACGTTTGTAGGAACCGATGCCCATAAACTGGTGCGTTACCGCCGTCCCGATATCCAGGCGAGCGAATCAACCAGCTTTATCGTTCCCCGAAAACCCTTGAATGTATTGAAAGGCTTGCTTTTGGGCAATGATATGGTAAAAGTGGAATACAATGAAACCAATGCTGCGTTCAACCTGCCCGGCATCGAACTGTATTGCCGCTTGATCGAAGGGAAATTTCCCCCATACGAAGCGGTGATTCCCAAAGACAATCCCAATAAATTGGTGGTACACCGCCAGGACTTTATTTCATCCGTAAAACGCCTTTCGCCTTTTGCCAACCAAAGTACCCATCAGGTTCGCATGCGTATTTCGGGACAAGAATTAATGATGAATGCCGAAGATATCGACTATTCGAACGAGGCCGTAGAACACCTGAAATGCAATTTTGAAGGCGATGACATGGAAATCGGCTTCAACTCGAAGTTCTTGTTGGATATGGTCAGCAATCTGGAAACCGAAGAAATTTGTTTCAATCTTTCTTCGCCTACAAGAGCCGGTATTATCTTTCCCGTAAACGGAAAAGATGAAAACGAAGACATCCTGATGCTTGTGATGCCGGTCATGTTGGGGAACAACTAGGATCTTACAAAACGTATTCCGGAAATACCCGGGAGATTATACAAGACAAAGGGGGTGTCCAAAAAGTCGGAACACCCCCTTTTTTATGTTCTTTTCTTCGGGTCTCTACCTGAGACTGATTTCAAATATTCAATTCTCAGAAACTTAATTTTACTTTTTGGACAGTCTCTTCTTTTTATGTTTTTATCTGTGTGACAAATAAGATTTTCGTTTCGCAGCTATGCTCCTTTGGATAATGAGAATGCTTTTCTATAGCGGGGAATTATCAACCCTGCAGTTGTCCGTACATTAACAAGAACCTTCCAGCCAACCAAGGCTTTAAATTGTAAATGGATGAAATGATTCATTTTCGATGCATGCCCTGACGGGCAATTCGGTTTATTCTTTCTGTTATTCTATGGATGTTTTTCTCCTGACGGAGAATCATAAATCTTGCAGTTTCCCATGGGACAAGAACATGTTTATGGGAGAAATGGATCTTTTCTATAGCGGGGAATTATCGATTCTGCTGTTGTCCGTACATTAACAAGACCCTAACAGCCAACCAAGGCTTTAAATTGTAAATGGATGAAATGATTCATTTTCGGTGTATGCCCTGACGGGCAATTCGGTTTATTCTTTCTGTTATTCTATGGATGTTTTTCTCCTGACGGAGAATCATAAATCTTGCAGTTTCCCATGGGACAAGGAACATGTTTATGGGAGAAATAGATCTTTTCTACAGCGGGGAATTATCGACCCTGCAGGTGCTCGTGGGACAAGAACATGAAAAGGAAATATAACATTTTATAACGGGGAATTACCGACCCTGCACTTGTCCGTGGGACAAGAATATCCATAAAAAAGATATCCCACCGCAATCATTTGCCCGTAGGGCATTAACAAGAATTACAATACAAACCAACGATACCCCAATGCTTCTATGGTATTCCCATCCGGCTTTCCTAGCAACTCTTGCCGGGGTTTCAGGTTTTCCGGTAACTGTATCGAAACCTCTTCGTGGCTGAGATTATGGACACATAACAATTTCTCGTTTTGGTATTCGCGCAGGTACGCTAAAACCGATTTGTTTCCCGATAATTGTAAAAATTCAATACGGCCGCGTCCGAAAGCTTTGTACTGGTTGCGGGCGCCCAGCATTTGCTTTAATCCGCTGTTGACTTTAAAGGCTAAACTACCCGGATCAGTCAATTCCTTTTCAATTTGTGGCCAGTTCATTTTTCCCCGGACCAAGAAACGCGTATCGTCTTTGCCGTTCAGTTTGATTTGCTCTTCATAATAAGACTCGTCGTTGAGCTTGGCCACGTCGTCGCCGTAATAAATCACAGGAGTTCCCGGTAAGGAAAGCATGATGGAATACGCCAACAATATTTTGCGTTCATCGCGACTCAAAAGTTCCGACAGGCGGGCAGCAATTCCTTCGCCCAAACGGAAATCCCATTTTTTATCCAGGCAGTAGTTTTCGTGAATGTATTTGCGCTCCTCTTCGGTGACGTACACCAATTCGAGGCTCAACTCGTCGTGGCAGCGCAAAAATGTAAACCATTGCGTGCCGGCAGGAATGGGAGGCGTAAAATTCGGATCGAGCGTTTCTTCGATGGGTTTGCCGCTTTGCATAGCCAATGCCTTGTAAATGCGGGGCATCAGCGGGAAATGGTAAGCCGCATGGCATTCGTCGCCGTTTCCCAGGTAAGCCACCACTTCTTTGGGTTGCTGGCAAGCTTCGGCCAACAGCAACGTTCCCGGCTTCACATAATCCAGTATGGCGCGGAAAAACTTCACCACCGCATGCGTTTGCGGCAGGTTTTCGCAATCCGTTCCCGCTTCTTTCCACAAATAGGGGATGGCGTCGGCGCGGAAACCGTCCACGCCGGTTGCTTGCCAATACAGCAAGGTGCGGCACATGGCAAACAACACTTCCGGATTTTTGTAGTTCAAATCCGGCTGAAAATTAAAAAAGCGGTGAAAATAATACGCATCGCCGCAACGTTCCCAGTTGCTTTCCTCGATTCCTTTGAAAATAATGCGGGCTTCCTTGAATTCCGAAGCATCGTCGCTCCAGATAAAATAATTTCGGTACGGGTTTTCCCGGCCTTTTTTAGCTTCCCGGAACCAATGCAGTTCTTCGCTGCAATGGTTAATAGCCACATCAAAAATGACGTAAATACCGCATTGATGCGCTTTATCCAAAAAAGTGCGGAAGATTTCGAGCCCGTTCGTCCCCGTTAAATCGGGACGGATATTGAAAAAGTCTTTGATATCAAAACCCGCGTCGCGCATGGGCGAATCCAAAATCGGCAACAGCCAGAGGCAGTTCACGCCCAGTGATTGCAAATAAGGCAATTTCCTGGTAAGTCCTTCGAAATCGTGGTTAAACAAATCCACGTACAACGAATACACCACTGCATCTTTGTACCAATCCGGCTGGCTTTGCGAAGCATGGGCGCTTTGCCGGTATACCTCAATGGTTTGAATAAAATTGTGCAGCAGATTTTCGTCCGCATCCGGATAGAGTTGATGCCAAAGGGAGATGAATGTGCTTTTCATAGGATGGTAAACGGTTAAAGGTACAAGGTTAACGGTATTAACGTAAGCAGTACACGGTGAATGGTTATTGTAACGGTTTTTTTTGTGTAAGGTTTTTTCGGTAGGTAATTAATTTATAAATTTTTGAAGACAATGCTTTTGTCGCTTCTATCAAAGTGTCCCCATCTTGTTTTTCAATATAATTTAATGAACCGGCTAAATGAATTAGAGTTCGTAACTCGCCGCACGAGCCTTTGGCATAATACAAAAATTGCACAAACTCTTTGCTTGTATTTCTTTCGAATCCTTCCGCAATGTTCGAAGGAATAGAAACTGCGGCACGTTGTATTTGATCTTTAAAACCGAAATCCTTATGCTGTTTGAAAATGGCATAAATCTGGCATGCAAGGCTCATGCCTTCTTTCCAAATTTCTAAATCTTCAAACGTTTTAACCGTTGCCATCATACATGGATTTTAATTTGTTAATAGCTGTTATGACCTCATTCTCCCCTCTACCTTTCACCTTGTGCCCTTTACCATTAACCCTGTACCCTTCACCTTTCACTGTTCACGCTTCACTTTATTCACCCACTCCCTCGCATTGACAAACGCTTCGATCCAGGGTGAAACCTGGTCTTGGCGGCGAGAGTCGGGATAATACGCCCAATGCCAGGGCAGGAGCGAACGCTCCAAATGCGGCATAATGGCCAAATGGCGTCCGTCGAAGGAGCTGATGGCGGCGGCATTGTACATCGAACCGTTGGGATTGGCCGGGAAATAGCCGGCTGTGTATTTTGCAGCCATATGGTAGCGGCTTTCTTCGTAAGGAAAACTAAATTTCCCTTCCCCGTGTGCCACCCAGATTCCTAGGGTTGAGTTGACCAGCGATTTCAATAAAATTGAATTACTTTCTAGTATATTTATGCATAAGAATTGGCTTTCATATTTCCCCGTGTCGTTGTGGAGCAGGCGCTGTTTCTCTTCGTGTTCGGGATAAATCAGGCCCAGTTCCGCCATCAATTGGCAGCCGTTGCAAACGCCCAGCGAAAGTGTGTCGGGGCGTGCATAAAAGCGTTCCAATGTTTCTTTCGCCTGTTGGTTGTATAAAAAGGCGCCGGCCCAACCTTTGGCCGAACCCAATACATCCGAATTCGAAAATCCACCCACGAAAACAATAAAGTTTACATCGTCCAAGGTTTCCCTGCCCGATACCAGATCCGTCATGTGGACATCTTTTACGTCGAATCCGGCAAGGTATAATGCATACGCCATTTCGCGGTCGCCGTTGGAACCCTTTTCACGGATAATAGCCGCTTGCAAGCCTGTCTTTTCCCGGCGTTTGGGATCGATGCCGTATTGGGCAAAGGTTCCCGAAAAGGTTGTAGGGAAATCGAACCGGCGTTCCGCTTTGGCGTAATTGTCAAAACGCTCTTTCGCCTTCTGTTCGCCGCTTTGTTTGCGGTCGAGCAAGTAGGAGGGGCGGAACCAGTCGTCGCGCAGCCGGGCAATATCGAAGCGGAATTCCTTTTCGTTTTGCCGGATGTTCAGTTCGCCGTTTGGCATAATGGTTCCGAGCACCGAAAAATCAATTCCCTGTTCGTTCAAAAAGACCGTTACAAAATCCAGATCATCCACCTGGATAACCACGGCGGGCTTTTCGCTGAACAGAAGCTTGATAAGGTCTTTTTCGTTGAATGAGGAAAGATCGACCTGCAAGCCCAATCCGTTGTGGCTGAAACACATTTCGAGCAGGGTCGTGATCAACCCTCCGGCCGATACATCGTGCCCTGCCAAGATTTTTTCTTTTTCAATCAATTGTTGGATGGCTTGGAAGCTGTTGGCGAAATAAGCCGCATCGGCTACGGTGGGGATTTCATTTCCCAATCGATGGATGATTTGTGCAAAAGCGCTTCCGCCCAAAGCAAAACCGCTTTTCGAGAAATCGATGTAAATCAGGCTGGAGGTAAAGTTTTCTTTCAAAACAGGAGAAACCACCTTGCGGATATCCGTCACTTCGCCGACGCTCGATACAATCACCGTTCCGGGCGAAAGCACCGTGTTGCCGTCCGGATATTTTTGCGTCATGCTCAGGCTATCCTTGCCCGTGGGAATGTTTACCTTCAATTGAATGGCAAACTCGGAAATGGCTTTTACAGCCTGGTACAAACGTGCATCTTCCCCTTCGTTTTTGCAGGGCCACATCCAGTTCGCCGACAACGAAACGCCCGGCAATCCGTCGGCAATGGACGCCCATACCAGATTGGTCAGGCATTCGGCCACGGAAAGCACCGAACCTCCGGCCGCATCAATCAGCGCTGCTGCCGGCGCATGGCCGATGGAAGTAGCGATTCCTTTTTCCCCTTGGAAATCCAATGCTACTACGCCCACATTATTCAACGGAAGCTGCAACTTGCCTGCACATTGCTGGTGCGCAATACGCCCTGTCACCGAGCGGTCGACCTTGTTGGTCAACCAATCCTTGCAAGCCACCGCTTCCAATTGAAGCACCTGGCTGATATAGTCGCCGATTTTTGCCGGGTCGTACGAAATTTCTTCAAACGAAGCAGGCTTTGTCTGGTCGCGAAGCACCGTTTTCGGCGATTTCCCGAACAAGTATTCCAGTTTCAAGTCGATGGGGCGCTCCCCGGTTTGCGAGTTGGCAAAGGAAAAATTCATATCGCCCGTAATATCGCCCACCACATACATGGGCGCCCGTTCGCGCTCCGACACCTGTTTCAGGAAATCAATGTCTTTTTCTTTCAGCACCAAACCCATACGTTCCTGGCTTTCGTTTCCGATCACTTCCTTGGCCGAAAGGGTAGGGTCGCCCACCGGAAGTTTGCTGAGGTCGATGGTTCCGCCTTGTTCTTCTACCAGTTCGGAAAGCGAATTCAAATGTCCGCCTGCGCCGTGGTCGTGCACGGAAACAATGGGATTTTGATCGCTTTCGGCCATGGCCCGGATGGCATTGTAAACCCGCTTTTGCATTTCAGGATTGGAACGCTGGATGGCATTCAACTCGATGGCGTTGGCATATTCGCCGGTGGCTACGCTGCTCACGGCGCCGCCGCCCATGCCGATGCGGTAATTGTCGCCGCCCATCACCACCACTTTATCGCCCGGCTGCGCATGCCCTTTTTGCGCATGCTCCAGTTTGGCCTGGCCGATACCGCCCGCCAACATAATTACTTTGTCGTAGCCGTATTTTTTCAGTTCTTCGAAATATTCAAACGTCAGCACCGAACCGCAAATAAGCGGCTGCCCGAATTTATTGCCGAAATCGGAAGCCCCGTTCGAGGCTTTGATTAAAATTTCTTCCGGTGTCTGATACAACCAGTTGCGTTCGGGATTTGCTGTTTCCCAGTTGTCGCCACCTTTGTTCCGCGGATACGACGTCATGTAAACGGCCGTTCCTGCAATGGGAATAGAACCCGTTCCGCCGGCCATGCGGTCGCGGATTTCGCCTCCCGAACCGGTGGCCGCCCCGTTGAACGGTTCCACGGTGGTGGGGAAATTGTGCGTTTCCGCCTTAAGCGAAATCACCGAATCCGTTTCCTTGATTTCAAAGAATCCGGGCTTTTCGGGTGATTGGGGAGCGAACTGCTCCACCGCAGGCCCTTTGACAAAGGCGACGTTATCCTTGTAAGCCGAAACAATACGTCCGGTATGTTGTTTGGACGTTTCCTTGATCAGGGAGAATAAACTCGAAGGCTGCTCCTTGCCGTCGATCACAAACGTTCCGTTGAAGATTTTGTGGCGGCAATGCTCGGAATTCACCTGTGAAAAACCGAACACTTCGCTGTCGGTCAGCTTGCGCCCCAGCTTGGCGCTGACTTCATTCAAATAGGCAATTTCTTCTTCGCTCAAGGCCAGTCCCTCCTGGCGGTTGTAACCGGCAATATTTTCAATAAAAACAATGGGTTCGGGTTGTTTTTCAATGGTAAAAAGATGCTGGTCCAAGCCGTGGTACATGCGTTGCAACATATGGTCGTAAGTGGCCTCGGAAGTTTCCGTTTGTTGGAACGCTTCGATCCGGGCAATCCCGTCGATGGCCATATTTTGGGTAATTTCCACGGCGTTGGTGCTCCAAGGGGTAATCATTTCGCGGCGCGGGCCGATAAAATACCCTTCCAATCCGGGTGCAGGGCAAAGCTTTGCATCGCCAAAAAGCCATTCTAATTTTTGAATATCGGCTTGCGGAAGCGGTTCGGAACAATCAACGGCAAAAAGAGTAGTGGAATGCTTGAAAAACAGGATCATGGGAAAAGTCTTGATTGGATTGTGTTTTGAAAGTACAAAGGTACGAATCTTGACTTTAATTAATTGAAAGTTGAAAATGGAGAATTGAAAATAGGTTTGGTAACGGGTGACGAGTAAATGAGTTAACAGAAAAGCTCAGCGAAACTCAGCGAACTCTCAGTGATTCTCAGTGTAACTTTTTTAGTTAACAGGTTTACGGTTAACGAGTTTACCCTGTACCTTTTGAACCATTTCACTATGAAACCCTTTCCTCTTTTAAAAATAGCCTACTCGTTTACAGAACAACACCCCCCACCCTTACGGGCACCCCCGCAAGCGGGGGACATGTTTCTCCTTTCACGCTTCACTGTTCACATTTCACACTATGCGATTAAAATAACATATTATTAGATTTTATTATCGTATTAAAATCAATCGAGCACACACTTCCTCCCTTTCCCCAACTTCTCCATTTACCTTGCACGGGTCATCCTTAGCCCGGATAGCGTTTTAAAGTACTCTTTCTCGAATTTTGAGTTGTGAAAAAATGACCCATACAAAACACTAGGTATAACAATAACTTTCTATATTTGCCTTTTAGTTTATAAAAAAATAAATAAAATCGATTTGTTCCGGTAAATATCGCTTCTTTTTACAGCGGGGAAAGGGCTTTCCCTGTCGTGTTTTCTGTGCGATGGCAGGAGTGGAGGTATGGTTTTTGCTATGTAAATACCATAAAAATAAACAACTAATAAAAAAGATATGCGAATCACCAAGGTAAATATCCCCGTAAAACCGGAGCGGAAAGACGGGTTGGATTCCATAAAAATGGACCGGCTGGAAAGCGTGGTCTTACTGGCCGGAAAAAACGGGGCGGGAAAAACCCGAACTCTGAACCGGATATTTGAGTGTTTTAAGAATGAAAAAATTTCGAATTCAAGAGTGGAAAAGGCTCGGAGTGAAACAGAAATCTATCAAACGTTGAAGGATGAAGTTTGCAATGAGGGCTATAAAAATTATTCGGAAGAGCAATTGCAGGATCGGTTTAAAATTTTTGAAGTTGAAAATTTGGAGAGCTATTTGGAAGTTGCAAAAAAGCGGCTTAAAAAGATTGAGAATAATGCGCAGAGATACCAATATGTATTGGAGTGGAATTTAGTAGAAACCGATGTATTAGCGAATCAGTACACAGCCGTCCACTTTCTTCCCAATCCAATGGATTTGATAGATCCCAGCGAATTATCTCAAAAAACACTGAGACACTATGCGATGGGTATTAACCAAGCGAGTGTACAAACACCACATCAAGGCGTTTTGGTAAGAATTCAATTGATTCAGGATCGCTGGTTTAATGCCACCCATCCTTATACGCAAATCCCGGATAAAGAAAAAGCACAGGCTATCAGTGACTATGAACGGCTTGGAACTTTGATACGGACGTTTTTAAATACAGATCTCGAAAGAAACATCGATAACAAAGCCACCCTTTTTGGTTTTCCTTTGGCGAAAGCCAAAATGTCGGACGGTCAAAAAGTTTTGCTGCAGTTTTGTTTGGCGGTGTATACCCAAGAAACTACTTTAACGGATATGATCCTGGTGCTTGACGAGCCGGAAAACCACCTGCACCCGTCCGTGGTGCTCGAGGTGATTGAACGAATCCGGAAAATTGTTACCAACGGCCAGATTTGGATTGCGACCCATTCCGTTCCCCTGCTGGCGCATTTTGATCCTTCGCAGATTTGGTTTGTCGAGGAAGGAAAGATCCGTCATGCCGGGAAAATTCCCGAAAAAGTATTGGAAAGCTTGTTGGGCAGCGAAGAAGAAGTGGCAAGGCTTCAAAACTTTACCGCCCTTCCGGCGCAGTTAGCCGCCATCCGCTATGCCTGCGAAAGTTTAGTAGAACCTTGCACCGCAGAAAGCCGTCCGAACGATCCGCAGGCCATTCAGGTGCGGGTCGAATTATTGACCAAGGCCGGGAGCGAAAAAATACGGATCCTGGATTTTGGGGCGGGACAAGGCCGTTTGTTGGCCAACCTCTTTGATCTGGAGGCCTCGAATGCGGAACAACTTCGGCGGCAAGTCGATTACATTGCTTACGACGACTTTGCCACAGACAAAGAATCGTGCGAAGCAGCCATCGCCAAAGTTTACGGAACGGCCTCCAAACGCTATTACACGGATTTTACCGCCCTGTTTTCCGATCACGACGAAGAGAGTTTTGATGTAGTGGTCATGTGCAACGTATTGCACGAAATCGATCCCAAGGACTGGCTCGGGTTATTTCAACCGAAGGGGCGTATTTCGAAATGTTTGAAAGAAAACGGCCTGCTGTTGTTGGTGGAAGATCACCAAATGCCGGTGGGTGAAAAGGCATATCAAAACGGCTTTCTGGTATTGGATACCCCGCAGTTGAAACGCCTTTTCAAGATTACCGAACAGGACAAGGACTTCGGATATTCGGACCAAAACGGAGACGGCCGTTTAAAAACGCACCGGATTCCGAAACCGTGCTTGCACTGGATTGATGCGGACTCACGGATCAAAGCCCTTGAATCCGTTTTGGAAACAGCAAAAGAACAGATCGTGAAGTTGAGGGAGGCTGATAAAAATTATAAAAACGGAACCTTGCATGGCTTTTGGACGCAGCAACTGGCCAATGCGCAATTATCCTATGAAGAACTCACAACAACGGCGAAACCCCCATCCCCGCACTTAGATGCAGTTGCCGAAGAAAAACGCTGAACACGCTCTCACTCTTCCTCCACTAAGGAGGGAAACGGGCTTCTTTTGGCAAAGATTCCGCCGCGACACAGCCCCTTAGCGGCGTAGCCGCGAAACCATTGTAGGAAATACGATCCGTACAAAGAAGCAGCGTAGCTGCGGCATCTAAATTGTAAAATCTTTTGTAGCCTGTTGTTATTTGTTTTAAGATACCGCCACTACGTGGCTTTATTTTTTGTTCGTATATTTTTTACAAAGATTCCGCCACTATGTGGCTTTATGAAAATGTGCTAATAAATTAAAGCTAACCAACCCTTTCACGCTTCACTGTTCACATTTTACACTATGCGATTAAAATAATATATTATTAGATTTTATTATCGTATTAAAATCAATCGAGCACACACTTCCCCCATTTCCCCAACTTCCCCGTTTTCACCCTGTACCGTTCACCTTGAACCTTTTTTCCCATTTCCCCGATTTTCCCTTTCAAACTCTACAATTAAACAGTTCAACAACTCAACAATTCAACAAATACCCATTTCCTCTTTTCCCCGGTTTACACGGCTTCCCCAATTTCACCCTGTACCGTTCACCTTGAACCTTTTTCCCCACTTCCCCGATTTCCCCATTTTCCCAAATAAACAATTCAACGATTCAACAATTCAACAACAAAAAAAAATCGCCGGAAACGATTTGGTGAAATCGAAAATTTGGCTACTTTTGCCGTTGAAATTTGGTCTCAAGCTTTTTTTAAGGTTTGAGGTAAAAGGGAAACAGGTGAAAGTCCTGTACTGTCCCCGCAGCTGTAAGCTTATCAGATTTCTGCGAATATCTTTCAGGCCACTGTTTTCATTTGGAAATGGGAAGGCGCATCGCAGGAAAAGCAAGTCAGAAGACCTACCAATGTTTCATCAACGAATTTCGTAGCTTTCGGGTGAAAAGCGAGAAATAGAAATTTCGCTGTTTGTTTTTCTATTTCCTTTTCCGATGGCATGCGATTGATTTTTGAATCGATTGTGATTGCATGGACTTGAAAAAATTTTTTACTACATTGGCTTTGCTGGGAATTCTTTTCCGGGCGATGCCGCAAAAAGACACGGCGCGCTACCTGCCGGAAGTGGAAGTGGTGGGGCAGCGTATCAACACCCTGGTGATCGGTGCGACACTCGAAAAAGTGGATACCCTGGCGCTTCGTACTTTTTCGTCCAAGTCGGTGGCCGACGTACTGGCGGCGCATGCGGCGGTTTCCATCCGTTCGTACGGGCCCGGCGGACTTTCGGCGGCTTCCGTCCGCGGATCCAATACGGCACATACTGCGGTGGTTTGGAATGACATCAACATTGCAAGCCCTATGAACGGCAGCATGAACCTGGCGACGCTGCCTGCTTTTATGGTTCACGATTTAAGCGTGCAATACGGCGGTTCGGGCGTGCTGTATGGCAGCGGCGCCGTAACCGGCATTATTCATATCGGCGGCGGCAGCCTGCTTTCGCAACCCAATTCGGTGGGTGTGTATGGCAGTTTGGGAAGTTTCGGCGACCGGAGCGTGGGGGCTTCTGCCAAATGGGGAACTCCTCAAATGGCATCTTCTTTAAAAGTATTTACCCAAAGCGCCCGGAACGATTTTTCCTATAAAAATACCGCCCGTTTCGGGTATCCCATCGAAAAGCAAACCAATGCCGAAGCGGCCCAGTGGGGAATCCTCCAGGAAAACACCTGGAAAACGTCTAAAAAATCCTTCCTGAAAACCGGAATCTGGTACCAAGCTTACGAAAAAGAATTGCAAACCTTGATGACCGACACCAAACCTTCGCAGGCGTCGCAGGAGGACGATAATTTGTTTGTCTGTGTCCATTGGAAATACGTCGATTCGCTCTTTAGTTTTTCAGTTAAGGAGGCTTACCTGTTCAACCAGACCGTGTACGACAATCCTCTGCCGCCCACGGAACATGCACGGAGTTATGCCCAAAGCGCCATTAGCGAGTTGGAAGGGAAATACTCGATAACACCCCACCAGCTAATCGACCTGAATCTAAATTATACCCGGGAAGCGGGATTTTCCGATGATTACGCCGGGGAACCCGTCCGCAACCGGTTTGCGCTTGCGCTATCGTATCGCCTGTCGGCTTTTTCCGGCCGCCTCCGGGCGGTTGCCGGTGCGCGGGCGGAATGGCTCAAAGAGCAGGCTTCTCCGCTGGTGTATTCGGTGGGAGCCGATTATCAACTCTCAAAGATCGTTACCTTGCTGGGGAATTTCTCCAGGACTTACCGCATTCCCACCTTGAATGATTTGTATTGGAAAAACGGAATGTACACGCGCGGAAATCCGGATTTGACGCCTGAATCGGGCTGGAGTTCGCAATTGGGCGTGAAGGAGCATTTCGACGGCCGCTTTACGGTCGATTTCAGCCAAACCGGGTTTTACAACCTGATCCGCGACCAGATTGTCTGGTTTCCCAATGCGGCCAATGTCTGGATGCCCGACAACAAAAAGATTGGCCGTTCGTATGGTTTCGAGGGCCGGATAAACCTCGGGACGACTTACCGGAAAAATAATCTGGGACTGGATGCCGCTTACACTTACACACGGGCACAGGTGGCTGACGAAGAGCGTTTACTGGCGGATGCCGGCCAGCTGATCTACATCCCGCAGCATCAGGCGAATGTGTCGCTCCGGTGGATGTTCCGGAACGTTTCGGCCTATTACACCCATAACTTTTATAGCAAGCGTTATTACGACGATGTCAATTCTCTGGAGGCTTATCAAACCGGCAATTTTACCCTGAATTACAAAAAACGGATCCGGTCGGTGGAGCTAACCACTTCTTTTTGTGTCGCCAACATTGCCGGCACGCCTTATCAGGTGATTACCTGGTATGCCATGCCCGGCCGGAATTACAAACTGTCGCTGCAATGCAATTTTTACCCGCAAAAAAGGAATTCTAAAAACTAATATTATATTAAGATGAAAAAAATCAACCTTCTTTTGATCCTGGCTTTTGTGGCCGTGTTTTTCTCCTGTAAAAAAGACCATGAAACGCCAAACACCAGCTATTCCGATGGTGCGTTTATCCTAAACGAAGGCGCCATGTTTGCCGGAAATGCTTCGGTCAGCTTTCTGCGTTTTTCCGGTGATTCGGTTTCAAACCAGATTTTCCAAAATGCTAACGGACGCCCGGTCGGCGATGTGTTGCAAAGTATGAATCTGATCGGCGATCAGGCTTATTTGATTGTGAATAACTCAAACAAAATCGAGATTGTAAAAACTTCCGATTTTTCCCAGCAAGGGGTGATCGAAAACCTCAAATTGCCCCGCTTCATGGCGGTGAAAGGGAATTACGGATACCTTACCCAATGGGACGACTCTTCGGTTGGGATTTTGAACTTGTCGACCCGGAGCTTGGAAAAATCCGTAAAAGTCGGAAGCGGTCCCGAAGGCATCCTGATTCACGGCAATTATGCGTTTGTTGCCAATAGCGGCGGGTTTGACCATGATTCCACGGTTTCGGTTATCGACCTGACGACGCAAAGTGTTGTCAAAACCATTGAAGTGGGAGGGATGCCCAAAAAGTTTGTGGTTGACAAAAACAATATGGTTTGGGTACTTTGTTCGGGGGATGTTTTTTATACGCCGGATTGGTCGGCGGTTTTGCGCGAAACGCCTTCGAAACTGGTGCAATTGTCACCCGGCAATTTGACTATCCTGAAAGAAATCACCCTTTCAAGCAACGAGCACTTCTCGAGTCTGGACATCAGCCCGGATAAGCAAACGATTTACTATGGCTGCGGGTATTCGGTTTCGGGAATTTATGCTTTGAGCGTGGATGCTGCTTCAGCCGGAACTTTAAAGGTATCGGGCATGTTCAACGGATTTTCCGTTTGTCCGAAAAACGGCGAAATCTATGCCCTGGAAGCTCCTTCGTATACGGCTGCCGGAAATTTGAAACGCTATTCCGCCGACGGGCAGCATTTGAAGACTTACAAAGTAGGTATTGGTCCCAATGCAGCGGTGTTTGTGGAGTGACGTGTGAAATGCCTGTTTAATCGTTTAACTGTTTATTTGTGACGTGTGATGCGTGACGTGTGATGTGTCGTAGATTCAGGTCATTTCGACTGGAGCGAAGCGAAATGGAGAAATCTGCTTGTTAATTGAAAATTGAAAATGGAGAATTGAAAATTGAAAGTGGACTTTTTTATGGGAAGTAAACAAATAAGAATCCCTACTCCATTCACCTTCTTACCCTGCACCTTTTACCAGTTCGCACTTCACCGTTCACAAATAAACAATTAAACAGTTCAACAATTCAACAGGCAACTCACCCTTCACTGTTCACGCTTCACAAATAAACAATTCAACCCTTTTCCACCGCTTCCCTTACAGCGCGGATTTTTCCGGCATCGGTGACGATGTATTCGTATTCGGGAATGCCGGGCAGGCCGCCCATCATTACCTGCGGATTGCGGTAGGTCATGTTGCCGTCGACTACGATTTTTCCGGATAAATGCAATTCGCGGATGCCTTTTTCTAGAAACAGGCGGGCATTCTGCTCGTTGATCCCGCTTCCGGCCATCAGTTGAATCCGGTTGGAAGCCTGTTGCTGGAGTTGCGCAATCCGTTCAATTCCATCGATGGCTTTGTTTGCACCGCCTGCGGTAAGAATCCGTTGGCAGCCTGAGCGGATAACGGCTTCCAACGCTTCCTGCGGATTGGCTGCCATATCGAAAGCGCGGTGAAAAGTGGTATCCAAGGGGGAAGCCAACTGTACCAATTCGGATGTGCGGGCCAGGTCGACGCTTCCATCGGCTTTTAACAGGCCGAATACCACGCCGTCGGCTCCGGCTTTTTTGGCATGCATCAGATCACCTTTCATAATTTCGAATTCCTCGTCCGAATACAAAAAGTCGCCGCCCCGTGGGCGAATCATCACATACAAGCCGATACCGGTTTGTTTGCGTACCTGTTCTATCATGGCCAGGCTGGGCGTGGTGCCTCCTTCAAACAGGTTGTCGCACAATTCTACGCGGTCGGCTCCGCCTTCTTGGGCCGCGATGGCCGATGCAACCGATGCAATGCAGACTTCAATTTTCATAAAACAAAAAATGGAATTACCGGAAGGCAAAGGTAGCGGTTTTAATTATTTATCTAAATTTGCCGCATGGGGGTTGTTTTCTATTTCCGGAGAAATGCTTTGTTTCTGCGCAGGTGTAAAAAGCGATTCTTTTTGTAACATACATTATATTATAACTAAAAACCATGATCTTAGTTGCCGACAGCGGATCCACTAAAACAGCCTGGTGCTTGATCGATAAATCGTGCCACCGGACCGTATTCGAATCCATCGGAATGAATCCTTACAACATCACTTCCGAACAACTTGTTACCGAAATGAAAACCGTAGTCATGCCGCATCTGGACGGGAATGCCGTCGGCCAATTGTATTTTTACGGATCGGGTTGTTCGGCCGACAGCAAAAAACAGTTTATAGCGGAAACCCTGCAACTGTTTTTTCCCCAGGCGCAGATTGAGGTCGAGCATGATTTGTTGGCGGCTTGCCGCGCTTTGTGCGGAAACGAGGCGGGAATTGCTTCCATTTTGGGAACAGGATCCAACTCTTGCCTGTTCGACGGGAACGGAATTCTGGAAAATGTGCCTTCGTTGGGGTATGTGCTTTGCGACGAAGGGGCCGGCTCGCAAATCGGGAAGTTTTTGCTTACGGGATATTTACGCCATGAGTTCCCCGCAGCCTTGCAGGAAAAATTCCGGGAACAATTCCCTCAAAGCGAAAGTGAATTTTTGGATGCTCTTTACAAAAAAAGCCTGCCGAACCGCTTTTTGGCTTCATTCACTCCGTTTGCCGCAGCCCACAAAACGAATCCGTATATCCAATCGTTGCTGGAAAGGGCCTTTGACTCGTTTTTTGAAAACCAAATCAAAAAGTATACCCGCTATCAAGCGTATGCGGTGGGCATTGTCGGTTCCATCGGGTTCCATTTTGAGGATGCCATCCGCCAAACGGCTGCAAAACATTCCATCCGGATCGGGAAAATCATTCGAAACCCGCTGGATGAATTGGTGAAGTATCATTGCCCGGGACGGGAGTAGTTGGAGGTTGTTGAATCGTTGAGGCGTTGAACTGTTGAGTTGTTTGTGAAGCGTGAACCGTGAAGGGTGAAATGCCTGTTGAATTGTTGAACTGTTTAATCGGGAAATGGGTGAAGTGGTTCAAGGTACAGGGTAAATGGTGAAAACGGGGAAGCAGGGGAAATAGTTGCTTGGTTTTACCGGATAGGATAATTTTAATCTCATGGCGCGAAGGGTCAGATGGTTGTTTAATGGTTGAACTGTTTAATTGTTGAATCGTTGAGTTGTTTACTATTTGCTAACGTTCATGAGGCCGCTTCGCTAAATTCTTCATTCGTAACTTTTCATTCGTAATTCTTTCTGCTTTCTCCCTTCTGCCTTAAAACTAGTTTACTAGTCTACTTGTATCTCGTTTACTTGTATAGGGATTGTTTTTTGTTGTTCGTTTACTCGCCACCCGTTACTCGTACCTTGTTTACTTGTATAAAATTCAATTTTTCAATTTTAATTATTCGCCTTCGGCTCATGAGACCGCTTCGCTAAGTTCTTCATTCTTAATTTAAGGGGGAAAGGGATTTCTCCATTTCGCTTCGCCCCAGTCGAAATGATTTGTTGTTCGTTTTTTGTTTTACTTGTGTCTAAAAAAACATTTTCAATTCTCAATTTTCCATTTTCAATTGAAAACCCGTTTACCCGTCACACGTTACCCATCACCAAACCTATTTTTAATTCTTCGTTCTTAATTCTTCATTTTCTAGATCGTCACAATGCCCCAGGGTTTGGCGGTTTGCCAGGCGCCGCGCGTAAAATCGGGCACGATCACCGAATTGCTTTGGTTCAGCACCGATTGTTCGCTTAATTCCACCAAACAACTCCAGGCCGCCGCATCGTATACATCCTGATCCAGAGGCAGACCGTTGCGCAGGCAGTAAATGAGACGGTAATCCATAATAAAATCCATGCCGCCGTGGCCGCCCACCTGTTTCGCTTTTTCGCCGATTTGTTTGACCAGCGGGTGCTCGTATTTTTCCATTAGTTTTTTGAAATCTTCATCCTTTAAAAAGGAATGTGCATTGGGTTCCAGGGCAATCCGTTCTTCGGGATACTTGACGCAGTACCCTTTGGTGCCGCTCAAAATATGCTTGCGGTCGTATGGGCGCGGGCTGGTGGTGTCGTGCTGGATCAAAAGTGTTCTTCCGTTCACCGTATGAACCAGCGTGGTGTGCATGTCGCCCAATTTGTACGTTTGAAGCGCCTCTGGCGAGTTTTCTCCGAATTTTTCTTTGGCATACAAACTCAAACCCACCTGTTTGGTCGACATGCCTGTCAGGTAGTCGAAGCGATCGCCGCGGTTGATTCCCATAATCTGGGCGATAGGCCCGAGCCCATGGGTCGGGTAGAGGTTCCCGGTATGTGTTTTGCTCCATTCCAGGCGCCACATATTTACATAGCCCTTGGTTTTGTCGAATTTTAACCAGCGCAGATCGTGAATGTAAGCGCCTTCGGCATGCAGGATTTCTCCGAACACATCGTTCCGGGCCATATTCAACGTATTCAATTCGAAAAAGTCGTAACAGCAATTTTCCAGCATCATGCAGTGGCGTTGCGTTTCTTCGGCCGTATCAACCAGTTCCCAGCATTCTTTGAGCGTCATGGCTCCGGGCACCTCGATAGCAGCGTGTTTTCCATGCTTCATGGCATACACGGCAATGGGCGTATGCAAATCCCAAGGCGTGCAGTTGTAGATCAAATCGACGTCGTCGCGTTCGCAAACTCTTTTCCAATCCTCCGCTCCGGTATAAGTTGTTGCTTCGGGACGCCCGGCCACGGTAACCTGCCGTGCCGCTGCTTTCGTATGATCGGGTACAATGTCGGCAATGGCCTTGATTTCAACGCCTTCGATTTGCAGCAACCGTCCCACGGCTTCGCTGCCGCGCATGCCAACGCCGATGATGCCGATACGTACTTTGTCCAAGGGTTTGCATGTCAGTCCCATAACCGATTTGCCTTTTCGGGCAGGTATTTTTTCGGGTGTTGGTGAGGTGATTGCATCCAAAGGATCTTTCAATGGTGCATTCCCTGCAAAGCCCGGAACAACGCCCAAACTTGCGGCAGCACCGGCTAAAGCGGTATTTTTCAAAAAAGTACGCCGGGAATTGGAATTCTTATTCATGTCCAAAAGAGGATTAGGAGTTTGTAAAAAGATTTGCAAGTATAAAAAAAATCAAAAAGAGTACAATGAACGAGGCAAAAGAAAGCGGCGGTTAGATCAAAAAAAAATAAAAAAAGCCGGAAACACAGGGCTTGTTTCTTGAAAGATTTTAACTTTGCAACCCTTCTTAGATATGAGTATATAGTTTATTTTCAATGAAAAACATAATTGTTATAGGTTCTTTCGGACAGATTGGTTCCGAACTTGTTCCCGAACTTCGCCGCCGTTACGGCGTTTCCAATGTGGTAGCCGCCGACCTTTGCCCCAAAAAAGACAGCCCGCTTCACGCAGGCCCGGTTGAAACGTTGGATATTACCAATGCGCAAGGCTTGGCCGATTTGGTAAAAAAATACCAAATCGATACCATTTTTAATCTGGCTGCTATTTTATCGGCTGTTGGAGAGAGCAAGCCCATGCTGGCCTGGAATATCGGTATCAACGGATTGATCAATTGTTTGGAAATTGCTCGTGAAATGGGTTGCGCGGTGTTTACGCCCAGTTCGATCGCCGCTTTTGGCCCGGACACGCCGGCCGACAACACGCCCCAGGATACGATTCAACGTCCCACGACCATGTACGGTGTAACCAAAGTAACGGGCGAATTGCTGAGCGATTATTATTTCAAAAAATTCGGCGTGGATACCCGTTCGGTGCGTTACCCGGGAATTATCAGTAATGTAACCTTGCCTGGTGGCGGAACCACGGACTACGCTGTGGAAATTTATTATGAAGCTGTAAAAAAACAACAATATACCTGTCCGCTGGGTGCCGGTACTTTTTTGGATATGATGTACATGCCCGATGCGATTTCGGCGGCGATAAACTTGATGGACGCCAATCCCGACCGTTTGGTACACCGCAATTCGTTTAATATTTCGGCCATGAGCATCGATCCCGAAATCCTTGCGGCTGAAATCCGGAAACACATTCCCGATTTTAAACTGGCTTACGATGTGGAACCGGTAAAACAAGCCATCGCAAATTCCTGGCCCAACAACATGGACGATGTTTGCGCCCGCGAAGAATGGGATTGGAAACCCCAATGGCTGCTTCCTTCCATGACGGAAGATATGCTGAAAGCGGTAAATGCTAAGAAACTCGCCGGAGTATTGTAGCCTTGGTAAAAGCTTTCCCCAAGAAACTCTTTTCAAATAGCATCTGTGATAATGTTAACAGGCTTTTTAAGAAGTGGCATGGTTTTTGTGCATTTATTTATTATCTTTTTTTTAAAGTAAATAACTGTACAACAATTGTTTAATATAAGTAGGGTGTAGATGAGATCCTTGAAGAGTCGAATTCTTTTGGTATTTTTTGTTTTCGCGGGAGTTGTTACCTATGGACAACAGGAAGCCTTGTTTAGTCAATACATGTTTAATAAGCTGGCCATAAATCCGGGATATGCCGGAAGCCAGGAATGTTTATCGGTAGATGCGTTGAACCGTTGGCAATGGGTTGGCATGGACGGAGGTCCCACCACATTCAGTTTATCGGCCCATACACCGCTGCAAAATGAAAGCATTGCGGTCGGGTTGGATTATATCAACGATGCCATCGGCCCTTTGAGGACACAGGAAGCAATGGCCGGCGTCGCTTACCGGATTTTGTTCCCTACCGGAAAATTATCGTTCGGTTTGCAGATGGGGATCCGGCATTCGGGCGTAAACTGGAATTGGATCACGTTGTGGGATCCGGATGATGAGTTGTTTTACGGTCAGATGAAACAAAAGATTGTTCCCGACGCAAATTTTGGTGTTTATTATTATGGAAATAATTTTTATGCCGGCTTATCGTCCAAACAATTATTTCAAAGTAAAGTATTATATGTGGACGACCCGAACTATACCCAGGATGTCCGGTATAACAAGTTGCTGCGTCACTTCTATGGGATGGCCGGCGCCGCTTTTCCGATTTCGGACAATGTTGTTTTCCGCCCTTCTCTTTTGGCAAAATATGTGCAAAACGCGCCCATCCAACTGGATTTGAATGCTTCGTTTTTGTTTGCGGAAACTTTCTGGATCGGGGCTTCTTACCGTACCGAGCAAGCTGTATCTGCGATGATCGAATTTTCATCGAAGAAAAAGTTCCGGATCGGATATTCCTATGATTTTTGGTTTAATGACCTGCAAAAGTATAATAAGGGGTCGCATGAAGTCCGCCTCGGATTTGATTTGGATTTGTTCCGTTCCAGAATGTATACCCCTCGTTATTTCTAGAAAAACTGAGATAATTTAATTGAGCATACTTTATGAGAAAAGTTTTATTACTAGGCGTCATCTTGTCCATAATGGCTTGTATTTCGGCAAACCCAATCCGGCGGGCTGAGAAGAAAATGAAAGTATTTGATTATGCCAAAGCAGCTCAAATTTTGTCGAAATCCGTCTCAAAAACACGTTACAAAGAAGCGGCCATGCCGATGCTTGCCGAATGTTACCGTATGCAACGGCAGTTTCGCCGGGCAAAAACCTGGTACGAGCGTTCCATCAACCAACCTTCGGTAGATACAAAATCGTATTTTTATTATGCTTTGGCCCTTCGCAGCACAGGCGATTACGGACTGGCCAAGGAATATTTTTTGAAGTACAACCAGTTAACGCAAGATAAACTGTCTTACCGCAACGCCTATTTTTGCGACAGCGTTTTGGGCCGTTGGCAAACGATTCCTCCCTATTTTGAAATAAAGAATATTGCGACACTGAACACTGAAAGCAGTGAATTCGGCCCTTGCTATTATGACGGCAGGGTGTATTTCACCAGCGACCGGGGAAAATCGAATATGGAATCTTCCACCTACGGATGGACTGGTCGGGGATATTTGGATGTTATGTTTTGCGAACCCCAAAAAGGGCAGGATTTTACTGGAACTTTGAAAAAGCCGGTGCTCGCCAAAGAAGGTTTTAACCAACAATATCACGACGGCCCCCTTGCTTTTTGGAATGACGAGGTATACATTACCCGCTCCTTTAAGAGCCGCAAAGCCAAAAAAGAAGATGATATCAAGACCAACCACTTGATGATTTTTTATGCCAAGAAAAATCCCAATGGGAACTGGGGCTCTTTTCAACCGTTTTTCCTGAATAATACGACCTATTCTGTTGGACATCCGGCCATTTCAACCGATGGACAAACGTTGTATTTTGTTTCCGATATGCCCGGAGGGCTTGGCGGAAGGGATCTTTGGCTATGCAAACGTTCGGGCGACACTTGGAGCGCGCCCGAAAACTTAGGCCCGGATGTGAATACCGAAGCCGACGAAATGTTTCCTACAATTGCCAATGACGGTGGTTTGTATTTTTCGTCCGATGGATTGCCGGGTTACGGAGGCTTGGATATTTTTTATACCAAACAAGATTCGCTGGGCAAATGGCGCATGCCTGAAAATTTGTACCCGCCGATTAATTCCTCCGAAGATGATTTTTCCATGTGCGAAATACCCGATACCACTTACGGTTTCTTTTCCAGTGACCGCAATGGAGGAAAAGGATCGGATGATATTTATTTTTTCAAGAGGATACGGCCGCGTGAAGTAGAAAAGAAAGAAGAAGTGAAACCCGAGCCGCCGGCTCCGAGGCCGTTGCTTATTTACATTACGGGACTTGTAAAAGACAAGAAAACCATGAAACCCCTGGCCGGCTCCACCGTTTTCCTTTTGAACAGTAAAACACATGAAGTTAATATCTTGAAGACCGACGTTGTAGGACGTTACACGTCCATGCCGATCGATACGAATGTGTCGTATGTGATAAAAGCGATGCAAACGGACTATGTGGCCGACTGCCGCTACTTCCCGACCTTAAGCAGGCAACCGGGCGATACATTGCTCCAAGCCCGCGACCTGTTGTTGGAGCGTTTGGAAGTGGGGAAAACTTTCCGGATTGACAACATTTATTATGATTTCAACAAATGGAACATCCGCGAAGATGCCAAAGTGGAACTGGATAAGTTGGTGCGCATCATGAAGGAAAACATGATTACGATCGAGTTGGGGTCGCATACGGACAGCCGTGGTTCGGATTCGTACAACATGACGCTTTCGCAAAAACGGGCTGAATCTGCTGTTTCCTATATTATTTCGCAGGGAATTGCTCCCAACCGGATTATCGCCAAGGGATACGGGGAATCGCAGTTGATCAACCGTTGTGCCAATGGCGTGAACTGTTCGCCCGAAGAACACCAGGCCAACCGCCGGACGGAATTTAAAGTAATTTCGTATGACGAAAAGCAAACCACTCCGAATGTATTCGACCATAACCTGTTTAAACAAGGCGATAAGCGGATGGAACCGGACTTCCCCGAAACCTTCTTTAAGGATTGCAAATAAATCTGTTTCGATATTTTAAAAAGGGCGCTTGCAAAGCAGGAGTGGTCGGAAGACATTCCGGCCACTTTTATGTTTTAAAAAATATAGAAGGATCCCCTCCACATTCCACCACAATCATAGAGATAATAAGGTCTCTCATTTCCATTGAAAATCTTCGTTTAGCCGTTTTATAGCC
>JAVBOY010000005.1:0-21197 GCA_031550085.1 Lentimicrobiaceae bacterium | reverse complement strand
CATATTTCTCTTTATTCATTGCGGTTATATTATGAACCACAAAGTTAGAAATTGAAATCGTCGCGCTCGAAAATCGATTGTAACTAACTAAATTTCAAATATTTCAAAGAACTATTTTAGATTTTAACGGGACAGTAATGTTGTTTTTTATTTATTAAATTATTTATAAGGATGAAAAAGTCTATTTTTATAATTTGTTATGTATTTTCAAGTTTTGTGTATAGCCAACACCCCTTGAATGATCAACATTGGCAACTTGTATTTGAGGATAATTTTAACACCTTAAACCTGAATACATGGGAAGTTATGGATAATTTCGATCATTATGGCCAGCCTTATATTTTCACAAGCAGGACGAGCAATGTATATATTTCAAATGGGAATTTGGTTCTACAAGCAAATAAAGAAAGATATTATTGTCCACAAAATTCTTGGGGCTGTAGCCGTAGTTATTATGATTATACTTCAGGTTGGATAGAGTCAAAAGCAAACTATAATATACAGTATGGTTACTTAGAATCAAGAATTAAAACACCTTACGAATATGGCTTATTACCGGCTTTTTGGACGTTTTGTGGGCTTGGGATGTCAAATTGTCAAAATGCAGCTGAAATAGATATTTTTGAGATGGCAAGCTATAAATCTTCAACTATTATGGGCACCAACTTACATATGTATTATTGTGATCAAGCTCGGCCTTGTAATGACTGTGAGAGGCTTTATTTAAATGCCCCTAATTGTCCGCAGCAAGATCCTCGAATTTTATGTTATGGACTGGATGTTACTATACCAGATTATCAAGACGTTTATCATGCTTATGCATTAGAATGGAGCCCATCAAAGATAATTTGGTATGTAGATGGTGTTGTTGTCAGAAATTCTTTGAATCCGGGAATTTTTGATCCGGTTGAATTGATTTTCAATTTGGGATTTACACCCTGGAAGATGCCAAATGCCACAACGTCATTTCCCTCTAAAATGTACATTGATTATATACGGGTTTATCAACTTAAGTATGATGCGAATAATTCCATCAATGCAAGTTTTTATGACTTTTCCACGTACAACAATTTGGTAAAAAAAAGTATTTTAGTTGGGAACGCTACTTCTGCTAACTCTATTTCGGCTGGATCAAATGTAACTTTACGGGCGACAGACTTTATTCAGATCAATGGCAATTTTTCCATACCCCTTAATACCACGTTTTATATGGATGTAAATTCAAAATAAGCTCAAAATATAGTATATCACTAAAAATAGAAATTATGAAAAAAATTTTAACTGTCAGTATTTTTATGATAACAATTTCGCAGTTTGTAAATGCACAGTTGAAAATGTTACCCAATGGGAATGTGGGTATTGGCACAAATAATCCCAATACTCGTTTGCATGTTTATGGTGGTGATGTGTTGGTAGATTCTTATTGTGGAGAGTGGGGAAGGGCACTTGCGACTCAAGTGCATTATGAAAATTCTTGTGCATACCAACTTTGGAATACTTACTATAATCAGGATGTATTTTTTGTGCATGGTACTGGTTATTTGTGGGCAAGACGTGGTGGCTATTTTGGATCGGACAGCACTATGAAAAAAAACATTGCACCAATTTCTTCAGCATTGAATACGATAACAAAATTAAACGGCGTAAGATTTCAGTATAAGGATGAACCGGCAAAAAGGAATTATTCTGAAAACCAGTTAGATAGTTTAAAAAGGATTACCCTCAGGGAGAGTAAAGAATTTCGTTTGGGCTTATTGGCTCAGGAAGTTGAAAAAGTACTTCCAGAAGTAGTTAAAACCATGCCAGACAGTACAAAAGCAATTGCCTATATAGATTTAATTGCATTATTAATAGAGGGAATAAAAGAACAGCAAAAACAAATCGAAACCTTGCAACTGATTGTTTCTGGGCAGGAAAAAGAAACCATCCAAATGAAAAACTTTTATGAAACCTGCTGTGCAGGTAAAGATTTTGAGATGAAACAAAATAACCCTCCTGCCTCTGACCGAATGATAGTTTTGGATAAAAATTCAATTGGATCAGCCAAGTTATATGATAATGTTCCTAATCCTTTTTATTTAAGCACGGAAATTAAGTTTGAAATACCTGAAAATTCAGTTTCTGCCAAATTGATCATATGTGATATGCAAGGAATGGAAATAAGATCTTTCCCCATTGCTCAAAAAGGACTTAGTATGGTTACTATTAATGGTTCGGATTTGAAAGCAGGTATGTATCTTTATACGCTTTTAGTTAACAATAGAATTATTGAAACCAAACGAATGATTTTGACAAGGGAATAGTTTCATAAACTGATAAAAACATTTAACTATGTGTTGATTCTTTAGTTAACTTTGAAAAATGTAAATATCAAAACATGACTACTTTTTTACATGCGAAAGCGATATTATGAAAAAAAACACATTGATACCATTAGTATTCTTTCTCTTGTTTTGGATTTCGTTTTTTGTATTTCAAAACCCGGCTATTTACCTTAATACTTTGGGGAAGATTAGCTTTACTTATCATGTAAAAGAAGACGGCACAAAAGAAGAAGTAAAACAACCTTTTACAAGTTTTACAAACGAAACAGCCGTTCAGTGGGATGCGGAACATTACCAATTCATTAAAAATTATGGATACGATATCACAAAAGCCGGAGGCGATTATATTTATGCGTATTTTCCGCTTTTCCCATATGTTTGGCGATTGACAGGCTTATCTGCCGTTGGGGCAGTGTTTTTAAATTTTCTTCTATTTGCAATTGCTATTTCTTTGCTGGCCAAACTGTTTGCCGCTCGTTTCAATACCATTTTGATTATTTGCACTATACCCGTTTTGGTTGCTTTTTGGCTACCTCATACGGAGGCAACCTTTTTATTGATGATTTCGATTGGAGTTTATGGATATTTTAAAAATAAATACTGGCTTTACTTTTTAGGAATTGCTTTGGGTGCGCTGACCCGGAATACGTTTAATCTGCTACTCCCTGCCATTGTTTGCACGGAGGTTTTATTTTTTTTAAGAGAGAAACAGTTCCGACAATCTTTAAGACGTGTTTTTTGGGGCATATTGCCTGTTATTGTTGGAACTGGAATTTTCATAACAATCCAATATATACAGGGAAGCGGGAATATTTTCAAATTTTTGGAAGTACAAGAACAATGGAACAATAGTCTATCGTGGCCGGAACTTTTGAATTTACGGGATTTTTCCCACGAAAGTTTCAGTATAAATGTTCCTACTTTATTGATGGTGGGTATACCCATCACACTTTGTTTGTTTTGCATTTTTTTGAAACAATGTAACGTTCTGAAAATCAAAACAAAAATATTAGATTTCAATAGTTCGGATAAAAAAGATTATGCTTTGGTTGTAGCATTTTTGTGTTGTTTAGCGAGCGTATTTGCAGTGCTTTTCTACAGGCACGGGTGTTTGGTGTCGTTATCCCGGTTTGTATTATGTTCACCCTACTATATGGTAGTTCTGTTTCTTGGTTTCGAAAAAATAAAAGAAATAGGTTTATCCAAACGGGTATTTTTCTTTGGGGTAAGTTTTATTCTGTCATTTCTGGTATTTTGGCTTGAACCTTATATCGGACGGCCTATTGCTTTCAGGCACTTGGGATTTTTGTTATTCGGCGCTCATCTTGCATTGTTCCTTTTTCAAGATTTGGCCGGGTGGAGGTTTTACAAAATCCTTCTTTTCTCATCTCTCGGTTTAAATATAATCTGGACAAGCTACTTGTTTAACGTGTATTTGTGCGATGGCTGGATATTCACTTAAAGATACTTGAATTCATTTAAAGCGCTGAATTTTATCGATTTGAATTTTTTATAAATTCTTCTAATTGCCGATCCGGAACGTCCACGCCCATTGGCAAGGCAGATCCGCGATCCCAATGGATGATAAATCCACGATCAATCGATTGTTTTCGTATTTCCACGGCAAGGTTTTGTCCGTACCTAAAAGGGTGATTTGAGCATTGCCGGCTGGTTTTTCAATGTTCAAAATTAACCGGTTGTTTTGAGGCCATTCCAATGCTATGGCATAGATATTCCCGTTATTTTGCGTGTAACAAAGCCGTGTTCCTTTCGATTTGTAAATAGCAAAAAGGCCGTTTCCTGAATTTGAGTCTTCATCCGTAAACAAGCAAGACAGCGGCACGATTTCACGCTTTTGGTTTTTGGATTGCCAATACAAGAAAGCACTTGCATTCTGTTTCCCTTCAAAATAATCTACTTTAATGGTGTATTTTTTTCCTGCCATCAGCAGCTTGGCCCCTTGTTTCAATTTGGCTGCTTTGGCCTCCATCACATTGCTTTGTGTTCCGCTGTTATCGGGATTCCATTGATCAACCACCAATTGGTTGTCGACCCAAACACGGATCCCATCGTCGGCTTGAGCTTCAAATGTGTATTCTTCCGAAAATTTGGGCTGTACATAGCCCGTCCAAGTAGCGGTAAAATCGTCTTCGGTAATCCCTTTGGCAGGCGAATTCCGAACCCAGTCGAAATTTATCTGCGGATCGATGCGTGTTACTTCCACATCTTTTTCTTCGGTGGTGCGTTTGTACGCTTTTGAGCCGTAAATGGCTTCTTGATTTACCTTGATCCAACTTCCCAATTGCAACAAGCGTTCTTGTTGCAGCAACGGAATTTGCCCATCGGCTCCGGGACCTACGTTTAGTGTAATTCCGCCGCCGTTTGCCACCGCTTTTACAAAAAAGTGTACCAATTCCTGAGGTGTCAGGTAGGCGCTGATATCTTCGTTACGGTTCAATCCGAACGAACGCCCGATACCGCGTACTTCCGCCCAGGGGACAGAACTGTTTACAAGCCCTGAGCTGTATTCAGGCGTTTTGAATCCGTGGTTGCAACCCGCTCCCCAACGTTCGTTTACAATGGCCTCGTCGCCGACCAAATTATAATACCAGGCAATTAATTCGGCCGAATGCCACGTACTTGCCGGATGATCCCATTCGCCATCGGCAAAAACGATTGATGGTTTGTAGGTGGAAACCACTTCTTTAAACTGCGGAATCATGTGTTCGTCCACATAGCGGGTTACCATTTCGGGTTTGTCGGTTCCCCAGCGGTACAAGGGGCTGTTCCATTCGGGTAATGAATAATACAATCCCATTTTCATGTTTTTGGCTTTCACCGTAGAAGAGAGTTCGCCTACAATGTCGCGCTTGGGACCCACTTCCATGCTATTCCAGTTGGGTGCGTATTTGCTTGGAAACAAACAATATCCGTCGTGGTGCTTGGAAACCAGAATTACATAACGTGCTCCGGCTTTTTCAAACAAATCTGCCCATTGCGAAGCATCGAACAGTTCGGCTTTGAGCAAAGGCGCGTATTGTTTGTAATCCCAGTTTTTCCCAAAGGCGCGTTCCTGAAAATGGATACGAGCCGTGTCGCCGGTCAGAATGCCGCGCAGAAACCATTCCGCGTATTGTTCGGGCGAGCTCCAGGATGGAACCGAAAAAACGCCCCAATGGATAAAAATTCCCAATTTGGCATCCATGAACCAGTTGGGATATTCGCGGGTTGCCAATGATTCCCAGGTAGGTTCATACGTTTTTTTCTGCGCCCAAAGTGAAAAACTGCCGGCGAAAAGCAAAAGGATTAAAATCTTTTTCATAACTGATGGATAATAAAATTTTATATTCTTACTCTGCAACGATAATGTCTCCATTTTTGTAAAGCCTGTTTACATTGCCCTGTTTATCTTTTTGCAAAATGCGGTACACGTCCACATCCACCGGACGAACTACCAGTTCGTCCAATTGCATAGTGGTTTCACGGGTTTTGTTGGCCCGTTTGAAAATAAAGAAACGAACCGGCATGGATTCATTTTCAATCCGGAAGCGGAATTTTTCCAAAGCCCAATCTTCATAAAACACTGGAGTGTCGCGTCCTTCACGTTGTAAAAGTGTAATGTCGTCGTTTTGCTCAATCGAAAGCATCCAGCTCAATTTATCCTGTCCGTAGTTTTTGCCGCCCACGTACACCCAAAACGAAGCTTCATATTCCGTATCTTTTTTTAGCCTATCCGGCTCAATTTCGGCAAATTGGGTTTTGTTTGGTGTCGATGGTTCAAAAATGGAAGCTCCCAGAAATTTCAGTTTCGATTGCGAATCGTTGTAATCAACCGAAAAAACTGAAGAATCTTTTCTCGATAAAAGAAAATTGCCATAGGGAACCAACGATGCTTGCTTGCTTTCAAAATCTCGTAAATAATCGGTAGTTTTTGTTTCAAACATTTTTTCCGGATTGATTTCCATTACCACAAAGTTTTCGAAAGAGAACAGTGAGTCGGCCTTTTTTAAAAAATCTTTTTCATAGTCCGATAATTCCGGATCGGTGGTATTGAAAAGAACCAGGAATTTTTTGGGTGATGAAATATCTTTTTCGATTCGTTTTTCATAAAAATCGGGCGAAAACAACTGCAATTGGTTTTGGGTTTCCCAAATGGAGGTGTGCGAGCTTTCGCAAGCTGTTAAAGGCAAGTCCAGGTAGAATGCCACCAAATGCGAAACAAAAACAGTTTCTTCATTGGCATTTTTTTGACTGTTGTCGGATTTGGTGTGATAGTAGGGAATGGGAATTAGCGCCTGATACGTTTGAGGATTTATTTTTTCGGAAATTATCCGGCAAATCGGGGGCGCATTTTCTTCTAAAAACACATTTTTGGTTTGAAACCAATTGCGGATCATTTTTTGGTAAGGAATGGCTTCGCAAATCGTAACGGCCGGGGCAAGGAACAAGAGGGCTGTATAAATTATTTTTTTCGATTCAAATTTTTGCGCCCAGGCAAATATCCAGACGGCTGTAAATACGCTAATGACATAAAAGAACGGCCAGCTAAAACGCCCGACTACCCGGAACATTTTGAGAAACGGAAGTCCATCGAGCAAAAAGCTGAAAGCCCCGCCGATGGGAATATTCATGGAAAACAACAACAATACAATCGCCGCAAACATCGCCGGGGCAAAAAATGCAGGGGTATTTTTAGTTGTTTTTCTTTCCTGCTTTTTCCGTTGGAACAGGTTTGCAATACCCCGGTATACAAACACCACAAAACAGATCGTTGCTACAATTCCGATATACGCAGTGCCTTCCCACTTACGGTTGAATTTTAGAAACTGATTCAACACATCGGCATAAGCCCCGTAAGTTGGCAGGAAGATGGATTCGGGTTTGGCATTGAGAACAAAAAACCCCCAGGGAAATGTCGTGCGTCCCGTATGATGATCGGTCAAATTTGTGATCAGGAAATAAATAAAAATGGGAACAATAGCTTTAATCAAGGCTTGTAGGACATTGCCTTTGTTCCGGAATTCTTTTTTGAACAGGATTAAATAAAAATCAAATAAAATTACAAAAGCAAAGGTCATCGCGCCCAAATAAGGGTGGATGAAAAACCAGAAGATGCAATTGACAATCAGCAGTGAAAGAGAAAACCACTTCCTGTTTTTCTCGTAAAAATTTAAAGCCAGATACCAGGTTAGCGGAATGGCGCAACTGTATGACAACGCAAAATGTCCGGCCATCCGGTCGATTTGAGGTTGCAAAAGCGTTATGGAAAAAGCGTACAACAAGCAATACCAACGATTTGCAACAAATTTTGAAATCAGAAGGTATAAAATCAAAAAAGTGAAAAGCAGGCTGATTACCATCAAGAAATTGATGATTCCGACCGGACATGTTTTGATGGCTGGAAAAATACCGGACAATATGCTTGCTGTAAAAAGCACAACCGGGTGGCTGTCAGTATAAAGCGAACTTTCACCGTAAGGATAGTTGTAGCATTGTGTATTGGAAATGCTGCCGTTGTTGGCCAACGGGTAGGCAAACACATAATAGTTTTTCAATCCGTCGCCCGAGTTTGCGGCCATCACCGAGTTTGGATTTTGCAATACACGGCCGTACATCAGAATAAGATAAATAATTCCGACGGCAAATACGGAAATAATATAAAAATGTTTGCACTTCATAGCGGGAATAGGAGTCTGTATATAAAACCGAAACAATCGCAAATTTAGGAAGAAAAATTTTGAAACTCTGTCGCTTTCTTTCTAAAACCAAAAATGTAAGGATTAAATTTTATCTTTGCTCGTAAAAAGGCAGACCTGAGCATGAAGCACTATGAAACAAGTTTTTCTGAGGAACAATACACCGCCCTATATCCTGATGGTATTGAGGCGCATTATTGGACAAAAACACGGAACCGAATTTTACTAAAGTTACTAAGAAAATATCATAAAAATAGAAAAGTTTTAGAGGTGGGATGCGGGAAGGGCATTGTGGTTGCCCATTTAAATCAGCATCAACAAGTAGATTGTCATGGTATTGAATTGGCTCCTGTAACCCCATTGCCTGCTGTTGATAAGAAGATCCAAACGGGGCGGAGTGTTTTTGACCTTCCAGAAACCTATTGCGAACAGTTTGGTACAATTTTATTGTTGGATGTCATTGAACATTTGCCGGACCCCGATAACTTCTTAGCTGAATTGAAAAATCGTTTCAAAAACCTTGAAAGCATTATCATCACCGTTCCGGCACGGCAAGAACTATTTTCGAATTACGATGAATTTAACGGGCATTTTCGGCGGTACGATTTGAAAATGCTGATTCACCACGCTGAAAATCTGAATGCCGAAATTCTTATGAATAGTTATTTTTTTCATAGTTTGTATCTGCCGGCACGTTTCGCTCTTCTGCTTTCAGGAAAACGAAAATTATACCTAACCGCTCCCAGTAATTTCATGAAGATTATTCATGGTGTTTTATCCCAGTGGTTTTATTGGGATTATCTATGCCTTCCCCAAAAGGCTAAAGGGACATCCATCATTTCCATATTTCAACTAAAAAAAAACAACAGACCGCAGATACAATGAAACCGTTTCTTAAATATTCCAAATATCTTCTATTCATTGCATTATTGTATTCTCCTTTTTTTCAGCATCTTGGAAATTTACCGATTCGTATGTGGGATGAGTCCCGCTTGGCGACAAATGCCTACGAAATGTCGAAAAGCGGGGATTTAATAGTGACCCATTTTGAAAAAAAACCGGATCTATGGAATACCAAACCGCCGTTTATGATTTGGTGTCAGGCATTGTGTGTTAAACTCTTTGGCGTTAATGAGATTTCTGTTCGTTTGCCTTCGGCCATTGCCGCTTTCCTGACTTGCGTTTTGCTGTTGATCGTTTCATTAAAGTACCTCAAAAACTTTTGGTTTGGGTTTATTGCCGCTCTGGTATTGGCAACCTCGTGGGGATATGTGCATGAGCATATTGCCCGGACCGGAGATTACGACTCCATGTTGATTTTCTTTACGAGCTGCTATTCATTTTTTATTTTCCTTTATTTCGAAAACAAAAAGAAAAAATATCTATATCTTTTTTTTGTATGCATCACGTTGGCCGTATTGACCAAAAGCATCGCCGGAATGCTTTTTTTGCCGGCAATACTGGTTTATGCGTTGTGGCAAAAGCAGGTTCTGGTCTTGTTGAAAACAAAAGAAACCTATATCGGCATCGGCATATTTCTGTTTTTTGTAGCCGGTTATTACTTGCTGCGAGAATATCAAAATCCAGGATATTGGAAAGCCGTAGTTGAAAATGATTTAACAGGAAGGTATTCGGGTGATATACACAAACAGCCCTATTGGTTTTATTATGATAGATTATCGCTTGAATTTTTTTCGTTCCTTTTTTTGGTGCCTTGCGGAATCCTCATCGGGCTTTTATCAAAAGAAAAAAGAATTTTAAACCTGACCGTTTTCAGTAGTTTGATTGCCGTTTCGTTTTTCTTTATCATTTCCGGTGGTTCATGCAAATTGTATTGGTATTTAGGCCCCATTTATCCATTTCTTGCAATATTAGCTGCCTTGGCATTGTGGTTTGTTTTTGACATCTTACAAAACCGGATTCCACTTGTCAATAAAATTTTAATTGCAAATGTTTTACCGTTTATTTTCTTATTTTTGGTGTTTCGGGTTCCCTATCAAACCATTTTTAATAAAATGTATTTACCTGAAGAATTACCGCAGGATCACAGCGATTACCACATATGTTATTACTTGAGGGACTGGTGTCAGGGGAAGCATAATATAAACAACACTTTTGTTGCCGTTGAAGGCTACTATGCAAATTTGATCTTTTATGTCGACCAATTGAAAGACAGAGGAATTCATGCCGATATTAAGTATTGGGCAGATATACAATCAGGGGAAAACATAATTGCCCATCAAAACAATGTAAAAGAGTACATACAAAATAATTTTGACTACGAGATTCTGGATCAAGACGAAAATGTTGTCCGGTATCTGGTGAAAAATAAACGTGAAAACAACCAGCCATGAAAATAGATATTTCCGTTATCGTTCCGATTTTTAATGAAGAGCAGATTATTCAAGAGCTTTACCAACGGCTTAAAAATGCCGTTCTGCAAATATCGACCAACTACGAATTGATATTTGTAAACGATGGAAGCCGGGACGCGTCGTTATTCCGACTAATGGAAATGGCCAAACAAGATGACCGGGTTTTTTACATTAACTTTAGCCGTAATTTTGGACACCAAATTGCCGTTACGGCAGGGTTAGATGCATGTTCCGGCGAAGCAGTCGTGATTATTGACGGCGATTTGCAAGATCCGCCCGAACTGATTCCCGAGCTTTACAAAAAACACAAAGAGGGCTATGAAGTAGTTTATGCCAAACGCGCTCAGCGTAAAGGCGAAACACTTTTCAAGAAGTTTACGGCAAAAATGTTTTACCGGGTTTTACGAAAAAGCACGTCCATTGACATTCCCTTGGATACGGGCGATTTTCGCCTGATTGATAAAAAAATTGTGGATTACCTTCGTTTGATGCCCGAAAAAAATAAATTTTTGCGGGGACAAATTGCTTGGATGGGTTTTAAACAAACCGGCGTTGAATTTGTGCGGGATGAACGAAAATTTGGAAAAACAGGCTATTCTTTCAGCAAAATGCTTCATTTTTCCATGGACGGAATCACAGCCTTTTCAGATAAACCGTTGAAATTAGTCACGGCAGCCGGAATTTTTGTATCGGGCTTGGCTTTTCTAATCATTCTTTATGCGATCGTTGCACATTTTTGGCTTAATCACACCATTACCGGATGGACTTCGTTGATTGTCAGTACGATGTTTATCGGCGGAATTCAAATGGTTACCATTGGCATTATCGGTGAATACATTGGCCGCATCAATAAAAATGTTATAAACCGCCCGTTGTATTTGGTACAAGATACCAATCTGAAAACCAAAGAACCGTGGAAAGGAGAAAAGTAGAATCAGATTAGGTAATCAGGTGAGTTAAGCAAAATCTATTATACAAGTATAGTTGCAACAAATGATGAATCGAAAAATTGCTGTTCTTGTTCCCTGCTACAACGAGGCTTCCACAATAGCCAAGGTCGTCAATGATTTTAGAGAAGCGTTGCCGGATGCGGATATTTATGTTTATGACAACAACTCGACCGACCAAACGGTTGAAAATGCCCGGAGCGCGGGAGCCATCGTAAAGTATGAATACAGGCAGGGGAAAGGTAATGTGGTACGAAACATGTTTCGTACTATTGATGCTTCCTGTTACTTGATGATCGATGGCGACGATACGTACCCCGCGCAACATGCAAAAGAAATGTGTGATTTGGTGCTTGAAGGAAAGGCCGATATGGTGATCGGCGATCGCCTGTCATCCACATATTTTGTGGAGAATAAACGGGCGTTTCACAATTTTGGCAACAAACTGGTGCGCTACATGATTAACAAGTTGTTTAAAAACAACATCAAGGATATTATGACCGGCTACCGGGCGTTCAGTTATGAATTTGTGAAATCATTTCCCGTATTGTCAAAAGGCTTTGAAATTGAAACCGAAATGACCATCCATGCGTTGGATAAGAACTTTTTGTTGCGGGAAGTACCGGTTTCGTACAAGGACCGCCCCGAGGGCAGTGTTTCCAAGTTGAGTACCTTCAGCGACGGCATCAAGGTGCTGAAAACGATTTTTACCCTGTTCAAGGATTACAAGCCTCTGGCGTTTTTCAGCATTCTTTCGCTGGTGTTATTCTTGTTTTCGTTAGTTTTGTTTATTCCCGTATTTATTACTTATCTTAAAATCGGATTGGTTCCCCATTTTCCAACATTAATTGTATCGGGCATTATTTTTTCGAGTGCGATGCTGTCGTTTGCCTGTGGGGTTATTTTGGATGTCGTGGTCAAGAAAAACCGTTTCTTATTTGAACTGTATTTAAATCAAATCCAAAAAAAATCTCCTCCTAAATCGTAATTTCCACAATTAAAGCGAGAAAGAGCGTTTTTGTAAAGGTTCAGGTACCCTTTCAACCGGTTTCTGAAGATCATTCCTTGGGTCTGGTCTTGTTCCGGTCGCCTGCTTTGGCGGCATCATAATCCAGTTCCCTTACCAGCGAATCGAAATTGCTGGGTGTATGCAACCGCCAAAATGTACCAGAATAAGCTGCTTTGGTCATGGAATCCCAATGGAACACCCCATGAAAATATTGCCGTGAGTGATAAATGGATTGGAATGTAAGCGCAAGGACACAAATGAGCAAGGGAATTCTGAATTTCAATTTTTGCTTCCACATCCAGGTTAAGAAAGCTGCAAAAGGAATTGCAAATAACGGATAGCTTTCAATAAGCGGGCGCATTCCGAAACCTCCGCCGTACCACCAGCACCACCAGGATGAGATGATGTAAAGGTTGATCACAAAGAAGATAAGTACGGGCCAAAAATATTTCTTGTTTATTTTCCATAACAACCCCATCCCGATCACTGCAAATACCATAACCGGCGTATAGATCAACCAACCTTTCCGGAAACTAAATAATACGTGCCATATATACGGATCGTTGAAGTAGAAACGTTCGACGGTAACACTGTCCCACGAAACATAAGAATAAAAAAACCATTGGCCGGTTACTTTTTTCCAATAAAGCATTTGGGGCAGCCAAACCAAAAGGCAAACCAAAACCATCCCTAAAATTTTACCATAATTTTTAAGAAACAGTTGTAGCCTGGGTTTGATATCACTCCAACGGCAGATTCCGTATAACGGGAAAATAATCCCGATCAGGCAGTTGGTGGGACGAATCAATGAAATCAACCCGATGATAAATCCCAAAAATAGCGTGGATACCCAGGATTGTTTTTCGTACCATTTTTCTACCAGGAAAATAAAAATACAAACCAGTGAAAAACTATAAGCGTGTGAAATAGCGGCTTCTTTGGTGGCATAATAATAAAGATTGGTCGCCAGGCAGATAATTAAAAGAGTCGAGGCAACCACGCCGTCCTTGTAATATTTTAAAAGCACCTTTCGCAGAAAAAATAACCCGATCATCACATAGATGATGCATCCGAATACCAGGGCCGAAACATAAGGAGCCGTAAATCCGTTGGCTTCATAACCCAATGGTTCTGCTATCGCATGAGCGACAAAGAAAAACGGCGAGTACATCATGGACAATCCCATACTGGTTTTTATATAACGCCCTCCATCCGGAGTTCGCATATGCCAAAACTTATCGGGAACCTTTACATTGGGGTCGTCTAAAAACTTCAATGTAACATCGTGGTGGACAAAAACTGCCGGCAAATACTCGTAATAAGCGATCACATCCCAAACGATCACATCCTCTACATTCTTATAATTTTTTAAATCAAGTATTTGCAAAAAATAAATGACAAAAATGACGGGAATAGCAATAAGGCTCAGGAAATTCTTTTTGTAAAAAGGCTTCTTTTCCATTGGGGGAACTTCTTTAAAAGAAAATAATGCTAAAATAATTGTGCCCTTCACAGGAAGAGCATATATCCTATATGTCGCAAAGATATAAATTTTCTAAAAATCGAACCTAAGGTGTTCTCCAGTTAAAAAAAATTGAAACCGCCTCCTGCAAAAGAAATTGCTTGTGGCTGCTTTAAATTTTTATGAAAATTCTTTGAAATTTTGATTTATTGCTACTTTTGCCCGGAAACAACAACAAATCTTCTCATCTGACTTAACTGGAATTATCATTCCTCAAACATCGACCCATGAAAAAAATCGTTATCCCGAAACAGTTTCAGGTACTTTTTATTCCGCTTGGATTTGTTCTTGTCAATTTAATATGGAAGTTTTTATCGGTCAATGTAATGCCGATTGACCACGATGAACCGTTTACGATTTTTTATTCGCAAATGAGCATCTTTAAGATGTATCCCTATTTATCCGGCGGAGAAAATAATCCGCTATTTTTCGAATCGATTCTGCATTTTTGGACCAAACTTTTTGGCGTTTCAATCCTATCGGTGCGATTTTTGTCGGTGCTGTTCAGCAGTTTTACGGTATATTTCCTTTACCAGCTTTGTTATCGCAATTTTAGTTTTAAAGCGGCGGTGGTTGCTTCCTTCATTTTCACCTGTTCCAATTATCACCTTGGTTTTTCGCACGAAGCAAGGACGTACGCCATGTTTGCCTTTTTTACAACGGTATCCATGTATTGCTTTTTCGAGTTGATCCGGAATCCCGAACGCAAGAAAAATTGGATTTGGTTGGGTGTGGTTAATTTGTTGTTGGTTTATTCGCACTTTTTTGCCCTGTTCATTCCCTTCGTTCAGTTGGTTGTTTCCCTCTCATTAAGCGATTTACGAAAAAACGTGCTGAAGAAATTTTTATATGCTTCCATAATCACATTGGTTGGCTACATTCCCATGCTTTATATCCTGGTTCCCCGCTTTATCAGTTCCGCTGGGAAAGGAACCTGGGTTCAGCCGGCGACATTCAACGAGTTGAATTATGTTTTTTCGTGCATTACCAATAAGAAAAACGCCACGGCCGTTTCCATTTTAATTTTGGTTGTTGCCGGAGTGATTGTGTTGGATAAAAAAGGATTCAAAGTAAGAAGCCAGCTTTGGACTGTTTTGGCCTGGTTTTGCATCCCGTTTTTTTTCATGTACGTTATTTCGCTGGAAAGTTTTCCATTTACCATTCCCATGTTTATCGATCGCTATTTGATTCACACCTCCATTCCGATGTACATCCTGATCGCATTGGGACTGGTTCAGATTGCGGATGTATTGTCGCGGAAGTGGGTGAAATGGGGGATTTACCTTGTTTTTGCATTTATCATGCTCCGCTCGGTCCATTGGCCTGTGGATGAAAATAAAATGCCCCAAGTGGTGGAAACCGTTAATCAAAAGAAGACAGACAATACCGTTATTTATCTGGCTCCGGGCTATTATATCCTGAACTTTTGCAGCAATTACGATTATTCTTATTTTAAAAATGTCCCCGATGTCGAACCGTTTGAAAACCTGGTTAAAAAATTGGGTGAAGACAAAATATTTCCCATCTACAACGGCAGGGATGTGAAGAAGGATTTAATCGCCGAAAATAAACGCGTGATTTATATCGATCTGGCGGCCAAAGTCTTGTTCCCCGACAATGCCATTCTCGATTCGTTAAAACAAAATGCCGTTCGTGTCGAGCAGGTTGAAATTAACCGGGACCGCGATGTATGGATTTTTGATTATTAGAATTTAATCATCTTTTTTTATCAAAATTTTCAGCCCTTCTCAAGAATCTTGCGAAAGGGTCGTACTGTCTTTTGCCCTGTTTTTGACGGGCCAGGCAGGTTGCAGCGCCATTTGGCATAGCAGGAACCCAGGTTTATTCGGACATCGCAAACCGTATCCAAAATAGAGAATGGATTTTAAAAAAATAGTTCGAAATCTGTTGAAACTTAAAATTATAGTTTATATTTGCTTCGTAGAAATAATTGATTTTATATGAATCATTATTTACAACATACTGTCTTGTCTGCAAAAACGGACAAAATCCGGAATCAGCATTATATTGCAGCTTCAAGTTATGGTATAAAATTTTTACTATTTCTATCACAGCCCGCTGGTTTTAAATTCTATCCTTTTACAGCGAATACAAACCTACTTGCCTTAACCGCTCCTGATTTAACATCTTTATCCGATATTTTTTGGCTGGGAAAAAACAATTTTGAGCTGAAAAGCCCTGCGTTGGGGCGTTAACGGGTTAACAAGCAAACAACGTGGCGGACAGCGAGGGCTTCCAGAAGAGAGTATCCCGTTTTTAAATAATCGATTTTAATTTAATATTCGAATATTATTCGTTAGCTTTGCTGAGTAAGAAGAGCTACAACCGTTTCATTTGATAAGTGTATGGGGTTGAAAATAAAAATTTTACTCGTTATCTTTTCTTTTTTGGGGATCGGTACGGCGTTTTCCCAAAAGATAAGCGTTACAGGTTGGATTTCGATCAATGCGTATCCGTTGGAAAACGTCAATATCTCGCTTGGAAACAATTCTCCAATAGCGAAAACCGATTCCAAAGGATATTTCGAAATCAACATTCCAAATCAACCGGTAACGTTGCAGTTTTCGCATGTTTCTTGTCAAACCCGGAACATAAAGCTCACAAAAAACAGGATGCAAAAACAGGTGGAAAAAGGTATTCTTCTTTTGGGTCATATTGAAATGGAACTAAAAACCGAACAATTAGAAACGGTTGAAGTGACGGCATTCCGAATTGAGAAAGCGTACAACAAACCCGAAGCCTGGATATTGGATTACGAACTTACAAATGGCAACCTGGTGTTGCTTTTGCTGGAAGATAAAAAGCGGTTGATCCGTACGGTTGATTTTGAGGGCCGTACCTTGCAGGAATTGCCGTTAAAGCATCCGTGCAAAAATCTGTTCAAAGATTGTTTCGGGAATTTACATGCCCTGTCGCAGGATTCGGCTTTTCAAATTGAGAAAAATCAAATCAAGTACCGTTTTGCCCTCAGGCAATTTTTTTCCTTATTAAGGCCTTGCGTTGTGGACACATACCGATTTTTGTACCTTGGCTCTTTAAGCAATTTCAATCAAAAAATTGAATACACCAAAGTTTGCAAAGCGACTAGTGAACGGCAACCGCTTATTAGCGTGATGGATGAAAAACAAGCAGCCTTCAATAAACGCTTTTACAAAGAAGATATTTTGGGATTGGATAAGGCGGTGAATTACAACCCTGGCGGATTGGCTGGAATAAAGTGGAGGGAACGACGCGAGAACACATCGAATACCATGAAAAACGGATCTTTGGACATTTCGGAAGATGAAATTGATGCTTTATTGAATACCAGTGATGATTGGAAAAAACAATATTTTGGAGGAGTCCTTTGCCGTCCTACTTATCAACCTTTGAAACGGATTAATGGAAGTTTGTATTTATTTAACCACTTGGAAAATAAAGTTATCCGGTTTGATTTGGACGGGAACCAACTGGCCGAAATACCGACCCGCTATGCAAAAGACGACAATGCCTGGGCGAACGAAATCATCGTGAACGAAGAAGAAACCCGCTGTTTTGCCAAATTTCTAAATACCGGCATTGTGACACTCAAAGAAATCGATTTGGAAACAGGAACCATTAAAAATACATGTAAAATCGAGCAACATATTTTCCCCGAAAAAATACGGATTCAAAACAACGAGGTTTATTATCTCTACCGGGATTATAAAAAGCAAGACCGCAACGAACGCCGCTATTTGTGGAAACAACGGATCGAATAGGATTTTACATAAAGTAGTGATTGCATCTAGAACATACAATAAAACAAGAAATCTGCAAGAAAAGCCCCGCCAGCTTTGAATTTGCAAAAAAAAGCCTTCCTTGCAGGCTATAAATGCAAGGTAAAATAGTAGACGCTATACAAACCGGATTTACAAACCCAAATACAAGAAAGGCGTAGCAAAGATACAAGAAATTGCCGGAAAAAGCAGACTGCTTTGAATAGGCACATGGTCGTTGCACCAGTGGGTGCAATTTGTGGGTGATCCATGTAAATAAACGCTTATTACTTTTTACTTAAATTTATTTTTGTTATGGAGAATAGCCATAAAAAATTACAGTTAAATAAAGAAACCATTGCAGTACTGACAAACGAAGAATTGAATCAGGCCGTTGGAGGCGAAGATTCATCGTATGTTTGTGTAACCAGAAGTATAACGATTACAGGGGGAATAATTGCCACAGCAGTGGATTTATCTCTTATCAGGTGCTATACGGATCCCAAACCGGAAGGGAGTCCATCCGATAATTATTATCAAACCGTCTGCATGATGCCGGAGATTGTAGTTAGCTGCTACTGTTAATGCGATCCGTTTTTTTGAAAATTCCATTAACCAATTGTGAAGCGTCCTGTCTTCACGGGGATGTTTTTTAATTTTGATGATCAGATAGGACGCTTTTTTTAAAATTTTAGAAACCATGATTCGTATAGTAAGCTTGTATTTATTCATCCTATTGCTCGTATCCGCCTGCCAGACAAGAGTAACCCTGCCGGAAAGCACGGTAAGGCAGTTAAAGGAAAAATATTCCGATACGACCCTGCGCTTTTTCGGGCGGCAGGCTTTCGGTGCCGAAGCAGAAGGAATCCCCAAGTTGATTTATCGGGTCGAAAGCAATCCGGTAAAGCTCCTGCTGATTGATGTGGAGAAAATAGACCGGCGCCCGGAAGCGAGGCGGCATCCGACCATCCGGCAATACATCGATTCGGTGATGTTGTTTTTCAACGGGGTATCCCGGCATGTAAAGTTTGAATACACTTCGTCGTTTGCAGAAGCCGATGCGATTATCATGTATTCAAAGCATGCAAAAGCGACGCAAATACTCCCGGTTCACAAACTGTTCACGAACCGGCTAAGCAAGGAAATCTGTTATATGAAGGGATCGTACAACCCGAAACCGATTATTTACCATGAATTATTTCACATGTTCAGCGGCGTCGGCCGAAACTGTTTCCATTTGTACCCCAGTATTTTATCCGGATTTAGTTTTGATGAAAATCATACAAGGTTCTATGCGATCGATTCCGCTTTCGTGGACATCATGCTGAATTTCGATATCCCGCCGGGGCTGACCCTGGAGCAATATGAAAAACAACTGGGCATCCAATGCGGAACCCGGGAAGAAGCCATGAATAACGACCGTGTTTATTATGAAGAAAACCTAAAAAAGATACTGGGTGATTCAATGATTATTTTTACGCGAAAACCTTAAAATAACAGACATAAACATAATGTAATTTATAAGTTATGGAGAAATTCTTTTATATTCTCTTACTGAGTATTATCACTTCGTTTGGGTTTATTTTTTTTAATGCGAAGCGGAATTGGTTTTTGACTTGCAGGAAAAGTAAGTCCAAAACACTCAAAAAAATCGGATATGGCTTTTTTCACGTTGAAACCACATTTCGCAAGCTCGCCTTATTTTTTTTCGAACTAGGTTCAAATCTTCTTTTAACGCTCGCATTTTCAAAATTATCCGGCATTCACTGGTTCTATTCCTTTGAAAACTGTATGATGATCCTGTCATTCGTGTTCGTGTTCAAAGTTGCGTTGATGCTTCTGGTGTATTGCCGGTTTTATGATCCGGAAAAAGAAGAAAAAATACAGCCGGCCCCAATAACCCAAGAACATGAAAACGGCACTCAAGCGGATTTGTAATGCGCTTTCCCAACCTGAAACGGAGGACGGGAAAATGGGGCTTTTAACGGGCGAATGCGGGCGGGCCTTGTTTTTATTGTATTATTCAAAACACCTCAGAACCGATGAGGAGAAATTGCTTGGGGAGAAAATTCTGGATAACGTATTCAACTCTTTTCAGGATGAAAAACTCCCGCCGGCTACATTTTGCGCCGGCTTATCCGGAATCGGATTTGCGGTGGAAAAACTGTCGGAAGAAAACCTGATTTCCGTTGATACGGAAGAGATCCTGTGCGATGCGGATCTTTACTTGAGATTCCAGTTAAAAAATCTGCTGACTTTGGAATCCTACGATTTTTTGTACGGATACACCGGATTGGGACTGTATTTTCATTCACGGAAAAAAGATTGCTCGAATAGTTTACAGAGTATCATGGATCAATTGCACGCTTCGGCGGAACGTTCCAATGGATCCTTGAAATGGAAATCAAGGTCAAAATCAGGGAATAATACATTCGGGTATAATATCGGATTATCCCACGGGATGTCGAGCATTGCCGTTTTCCTGTCGAAAATTTTGAAAAGTTATCCGTCCATTGTCCGGGTTCCTGACTTACTTCAGGGTGTAATCGGGTATATTTTAGCTCAGGAGCTGGATGTAGAAAAGCAGGGCTCTTATTTCCCTACACTTTCCGTCGAAAGTTCGAACGTGATTCAGAAAAGCCGTCTGGCCTGGTGTTATGGTGATTTGGGTATAGCCCTGGCTTTGTGGCAGTCCGGTTGTGCCTTACAAAATGAAGCTTGGAAAAACAAAGCATTGGAAGTATTACTCTATGCCGCCGAAAAAAGGCGTGATTTGGGGAAAGAAAATGTTGTGGATGCCGGATTGTGCCACGGTACGGCCGGCATTGCCCATATTTTTTACCGCATGTGGTGGAATACCCGCCTGCCTGAATTGAAACAGGCGGCCGATTTTTGGTTTGCCGAAACCGTAAAAATGGCGTGTTTCAACGATGGGTTGGCCGGTTATAAGACATGGCATGGAAAAATTGACGGATGGGAAAACGAATACGGCATTTTGGAAGGCGTCGCGGGCATCGGTCTGGCCCTGCTGTCCTATATTACCGAAACCGAGCCTACCTGGGACGAGTGTTTGTTGTTGAGCTGAAAAGGAAGGGAAATCCGATTTATCAAAAAGCAGGTGAATGGATGATGGGTTGGCCCTGCTGTGCATAAACAGGCAAAACCAAATCGGCTGCCAGTTGTTTCAGTGAGATTCTTAAGAATATATTTATAATTCATAAGAATACCTTTTCATGAACCAATAACTTAATACCTAAAAAATTATGAAATTTAAAGCCCTACAAAAGATTAACCCCAGCGACCTCGGGGCGCCTCGTAAATTTTATGCTCAAATTGTGAGCCAAGGCGAAGTTACCATGGATGAACTGGTAAAGGAAATTGAAAAATTCAGCGCTCTTTCCGAACCGGATATCCGAGGCGTTATCATTGCCTTTGAAAACGCCATGCAAGACAAACTGGCAGCCGGAAGAACCGTCCGTATGGACAAGTTGGGTAGTTTTTACCCCAGCTTGTCGAGTCAGGGCGAAGAAACGGCGGAAAAAGTGACCACACACAGCATTAAATCG
>JAVBOY010000033.1:0-15794 GCA_031550085.1 Lentimicrobiaceae bacterium | reverse complement strand
GCTATAAAACGGCTAAACGAAGATTTTCAATGGAAATGAGAGACCTTATTATCTCTATGATTGTGGTGGAATGTGGAGGGGATCCTTCTATATTTTTTAAAACATAAAAGTGGCCGGAATGTCTTCCGACCACTCCTGGCTTTAAGCCTCCGTTCTCTCACTAAACCTTTTTTATCCATTAAATTTCATCGATCACTTTGGCAGCCGCTAAAGCTTCCAATTCGCGGTCGATGTGGTACAAATTGGCTTCGCCGGCAAGTTTCATTTTGTCTAAAATGGCTTGCACGGTGCTTTCTTCTTCAATTTGTTCCGTAATATACCACTGCAAGAAAGAGCCGGTGGTATAATCTTTTTCCTCGATCGAAATCTCATATAGTTTGTTAATGCTAGCCGTCACAAACTGTTCGTGTTTCAATACTTTTTCAAAAAGTTCGAGCAACGACTTGTACGCTGCTTCCGGTTTTTCCAATTCCAGAAACAAAGCATGCCCGGTACGTTCATTGAGGTAATGAACAAATTTTAACTGATGCATCCGCTCTTCGTCCGATTGTTTGTAAAGGTACTTAGCAGCGCCCGGAAATCCGTTTCCTTCGCACCAGGAAGCCATTGCCAGATAAAGGCGCGAAGAATGTTCTTCTTTCTTTATCTGTTCGATAATTGCTTTTTCAACCGTTTTTTTAATCATGGCCTTTTAAATTTTAATTGTTCGTATTCCGTTTTTCAACTGCAAATCCTGCAATGAAAAGTTAATAATCAAATTTTTATCCTTTTAACGCGTTGGCTCCGCTCACAATTTCCAAAATTTCATTGGTAATGGCAGCTTGCCGCGCCTTGTTATATTGTAAATTCAGCGTTTTCAGCAATTCTTTGGCATTGTCGGTAGCCTGGTGCATCGCCGTCATGCGCGCACCGTGTTCGGATGCGAAGCTATCCAGTAATATCTTGTAGAATTGCGACTTCAGTGATTTCGGAATTAACTCTTCAACAATTATCTCTTTCGAAGGTTCAAAAATATAATCAACTGTCGTCAAATTATTCTTTTGCGAATCCTCTTTCGGGAGTTCGATCGGTAAAAACTGCTCTACCGTTAGCCGTTGAAGAGCGGCATTTTTAAATTGGTTGTAAACGATTTCAATGCGGTCGAATTGTTTTTTCTCAAATTGTTTCAACAAATCCGATGCAATCGGTTCCGCTTTTTCCCAGGAAAGTTGTTCAAACACCGCATCGTGCGAAGCAATTACCGGGAAACCGCGTTTGGAAAAATAATCGGTTACTTTGGATCCAATCGTCATCAAATGCAACTTGTTCGCAGCGTATTGCTGCCGGTATTTTTGGTTGATCAACTCGTTGGCCGCTTTGATGATGTTCGAATTGAAAGCGCCGCATAAACCGCGATTGCTGGCAACGACAATCAACAGAACCGTTTCGGGAGCTCGTTGTTCCGAGAATGCATTTTGCTCGTCCTGCTGAATGGTAGCCGAAAGGTTTTGCAAGATTTCCTTTACTTTGGCTGCATAAGGGCGCATTTTATGAATCGCTGTTTGCGCTTTGCGCAACTTCGAAGCCGACACCATTTTCATGGCGCTGGTGATTTGTTGCGTGCTTTTCACCGAAGCAATCCGAATACGTACTTCTTTTAAATTTGCCATAATTTCAGTTCTTCAACAACGATCTTAAAAATCCATTTGCCTATTGAATATATTTTTTGGCTACGTCAGCAGCAATGCTGTCGATGCGGGCCAGCAAATCATCATCCAGTTTGCCTTCGCGGAGTGAAGCCAATAAGTCGGCATGATTGACTTCCAAATGGTTCAAAAAGTCTTCTTCGAAGGTTTTTATTTCCGAAACCGGAACCCGTTGCAACAAGCCGCGTGTTCCGCAGGCAATGATAGCAACTTGTTTTTCAACCGGAATTGGAACATATTGCCCTTGCTTCAGAATTTCCACATTGCGGACGCCTTTCCCCAAAATATTCTTGGTTGCCGCATCCAGGTCGGAACCGAACTTTGCAAACGCTTCCAATTCCCGGTATTCGGCCTGCGCCAGTTTTAACGTTCCGGCTATTTTTTTCATTGATTTAATTTGCGCATGTCCTCCTACGCGCGATACGGAAATACCCACATTGATTGCCGGACGGATCCCCGCATTGAACAAATTGCTTTCCAGAAAGATTTGTCCGTCGGTAATGGAAATCACATTGGTCGGAATGTATGCCGAAACGTCTCCCGCCTGGGTTTCGATAATAGGCAAAGCCGTGAGCGATCCGCCTCCTTTTACCAACGGCTTGATGCTTTGCGGAAGGTCGTTCATTTGTGCTGCAATCTGATCGTTCTTGATGATTTTTGCGGCACGTTCCAACAGGCGCGAGTGCAGATAGAAAACGTCGCCGGGATAGGCTTCGCGTCCGGGCGGGCGGCGCAACAACAACGACACCTCGCGGTAAGCGACGGCTTGTTTCGACAAGTCGTCGTAAATAACCAAAGCCGGACGGCCCGTATCGCGGAAGAATTCGCCGATGGCCGCGCCCGTAAAGGGTGCGTAAAACTGCATGGCTGCCGGATCAGAGGCAGTCGCAGCAACAATAATGGTATAATCCATGGCGCCATGATCTTCCAACGTTTTCATAACGTTGGCCACCGTAGAACCTTTTTGTCCTACAGCCACATAGATGCAGTATACCGGATTTCCGGCATCGTAGAATGCCTTTTGGTTGATAATGGTATCGATGACAATGGCCGATTTTCCCGTTTGGCGGTCGCCGATGATCAATTCACGTTGCCCGCGTCCGATCGGAATCATGGCATCAATGGCTTTGATCCCGGTTTGCAACGGTTCGTTTACCGGTTGCCTGAAAATAACGCCGGGGGCTTTCCGCTCCAATGGCATTTCGTAAGAGGTTCCGCCAATTTCGCCTTTCCCGTCAATCGGTTCGCCGATGGTGTTGATTACACGTCCGATCATGTTTTCGCCCACCTGGATACTTGCAATTTTGCGGGTGCGTTGCACGGTATCGCCTTCTTTGATGTTGCCGGAATCGCCCAAAAGCACGATTCCTACATTATCTTCTTCCAAATTGAGCACAATGCCTTTGACTCCGGTTTTGGTAAATTCTACCAATTCGCCCGACTGCACATTGGAAAGTCCGTATGCACGGGCAATTCCATCGCCCACTTGGAGCACGGTTCCTACTTCTTGAATGTCGGTTTCGGATTTGAATCCGGCCAATTCCTGTCTGAGTATTGCGGTTACTTCTGCCGGCTTAATTTCTGCCATGGTATCCGTTTTTTTTAGTTTTTTATGAGTTAGTTCTATTTTGCTATAATCTTGTGAAACGTGAACAGGGTTAAAGGTTCAGGGTGAACGGTGCAGGGTGGAATGCCTGTTTAATTTTTTATTTGTGAAGCGTGAACAGTGAAGGGTGAAATGGATTAGGGTTCAAGGTACAGGGTGTAATGTCTGTTTAATCGTTTAACTGTTTAATTGTTTATTTGTATCAAACCCCTTTCTGCCTTCTGCTTTTTCCTTTCTGCCAAAAATAGTTACACTGAGTTTCGCTGAGGTTTTCTGTCTATTTGTTTACTTTTCACCTAATAAAAAACACGTTCAATTTTCCATTTTCAATTTTCCATTCTTTCAGAATCCTTTTACGTACAGATTTTTTTCAAAACTGCGTTTGAACTGTTTGATTTTCCCCTGCAAGCTTTGATCGATCTGATAATCATCCAGTTTAATCAAAAAACCGCCAATCAATGAGGATTTAATCGTTTCAGCCAATTGGATTTCTTTGGGGGTCAGGTTGCGAAGCAACGAAAGTATTTTCGTTCTTTCGCCCTCATTCAATGGCGCCGCCGATGCCACCTGAACGACCTTGATGCCTTTGTAATCGTTGTAAAGTTCCACAAATTCCGCAGCAATTTTTTCGATAAAAGCGCCCCGGTTCTTCCGGATCAAAATATGCAGGAAATGATACACAATGGTTTGTACTTTCCCATCGAAAATAGCCTTTAGAATCTTATGCTTTTTCGAACTGTTGACAATCGGGCTTCGCAATATATGCACAAATTCGCGGTTTTCGGTGCAAACCTGCGATACCAAGGCCATGTCCTGCTCCACGTCTTCAAGCGTATGCTGCTCTACCGCCAACATAAAGAGCGCTTGCGCATAGCGGGCTGTTATTTTAATTTCGCTCATTTACATTCCCGGTTTAGTTCATTTTCAAATCATTCAGCATCCGCTCCGCCAATTGGTGTTGCTTTTCGTCGCTAAGAGACAGTTCGGCGCCCAACAATTTTTCAGCTATTTCAATGGAAATATTGGCGACTTCGCTTTTCAGTTCGTTGAGAACGGCCAATTTTTCATATTTAATGTCTTCGCGCGCCGTTTCCAGAATACGGCTGGCCTCTTCGGTAGCACGTTGACGGGCTTCTTCAATGATTTTATCTTTCAGTTGACGGGCCTCGCGCATCATGGCGTCGCGTTCTTCTTTGGCCTCACGCAACAACTGCTCGTTGCCGGCTTTCAGGTTGGCAATTTCCTTGCGCGCTTCTTCGGCTGCATTCAAGGCATTTTCAATGCTATCTTCGCGCGCGTGAATGCTTTTCATGATGGGTTTCCATGCAAATTTCCCCAACAGGAAAACGATTAACCCAAAGGTGATGGTCATCCAAAAAATAAGGCCTACATTAGGCATTATCAGTTCCATAGTGCGTATTTTTTATTTTTATGGCTTTCAGCCAGGATTTCTTTTTTTAATTCATTTTTTTAGTTCCACCTTTCCGGGCATTCCGACCAATCGTCGGAATGCGGTTTGGAAAGATGTTGAAAGTTTTGGTTAGAAAACCAAAAGCAAACACACCACGATGGCGAAGAAAGCTGCGCCTTCGATCAGTGCCGCCGAAACAATCATGTTGGATTGGATGGCCCCTGCGCTTTCGGGTTGGCGTGCAATGGATTCCAATGCACTACGGCCGATTTGACCGATCCCGATTCCTGCGCCGATGGCTGCAATCCCTGCGCCGATTCCGGCTGCCATTTTTGCTAACGGAGCCAGGTCGGTTGCAGCTTGAGCTGCTTGCAAAAAAATAGTTGATAACGACATGATTTTTAATTATTTATTAAGGTGAATAAAAAATTTCTTACTTAATGTCCGGGTTCATGCTCCTGGTTTGCCATTCCGATGTATATCGCCGACAACAGGGTAAAGACATAAGCCTGAATAAAGGCCACCAACAGTTCGAGGGCACTCATAAATACCGAAAACGCGACTGACCCGATGGAGGTAAGATAACCGGTGGTCGGCGACATTTGCCCGAAAACAAAAATCAAACTGATCAGGGATAAAATGATGATGTGTCCGGCGGAAATGTTGGCAAATAACCGCAACATCAACACAAAAGGTTTGGTAAGAATTCCCACGAATTCGATAATCGGCATCAGCGGCAACGGGAACTTCAGCCACCAGGGCACGCCGGGCGTGTTGTAAATGTGCTTCCAATAACCTTTATTGCCTGTAAAACTGATGGTAAAAAAGGTAAACAAAGCCAACACCAGCGTAATCGAAATACTTCCCGTTAAATTGGCCCCGCCGGGGAAAAAGGGAATCAATCCCATTAAATTCCCGAAGAAAATAAAGAAAAAGGCGGAAAGTAAATACGGCATGAAACGTTGGTATTTCTTTTCACCAATCGAAGTAATCGCAATGTTATCGCGTACAAAAAAGATCAGCGGTTCCAGCAGCGATTGCAAACCTTTGGGCGCCCGGTTCGGATTTTGTTTGTAACGTTTGGCAATTGTAAAAAATACCGCAAACAGCAAAATCGTTAAAATAAAAAGCGCCGCCACGTTTTTGGTGATGGAAAAATCCAAGGGCAAACGGGCGAATTCTCCGTTTGAATCAACAGCGATCACTTTCCCCTTATATTTCCCTTCGGACATCAGCTTGTAGCCTTTGTACGATTCGTGTCCGTGGTGGAATTTTGCCGAAGAAAATGCGACCAGTTTTCCGTTATCAATCAAGATAACAGGCAACGGAATGGTTACATGGGTTTCGCCTATAGAAAAAATATGCCAATCGTGGGCATCCAAAATGTGGTCGAAAATCAATTCGCCTACATTTAGTTTTTTGTCCTTGTCATGAGTTTCCGAATGAGTTGCTTGTAACGAGTCGGAATGCGTTTCGGCTCCAGCCGTATAGCTTCCTATCCAACCCCAAAATAAGAATATCGCGAAAACGATTATTTTTTTACCTGTATTGCTTATCATTACTATATCAAAAAATCGGCATGCAATATTACATCTTTTTCCTCTAGATTCTATGTTAAGAAACTAAAAAATTCCTGCAATATCTTGTTTTTACAACTGTTTTTAAATCAATTGGTTGTTAAAAGCGAACACCCACGGACATCGCTATGGTCAAACCGCCCCAATACCTCAAAAGAACCATCGTCTTGCTTTTTTCCCAAATCTTGGGTCGCGATAAAACTGCAACTATACAAATTCGCCAGATCTATTACGTTAATCCCGCCGGTTTGTCCGGTTTCAATCCACGAAAGCGGGTCGTTGGTATCGCGCATCCGCACCTGCATCCAAGGAGGGCAGTTAAAAATTCCGTCGCCGTTGGAATAGGCCTGAGAAAGCAATTCGGTCATCCCATATTCGGAATGAATTTTTTCTACGCCAAACCCTTTGCAAAGTGTTTTGTGCAATTTTTCGCGAATCAGTTCCTCTTTACGCCCTTTCATGCCGCCGGTTTCGAAAATCAAAGCGTCCGGAATTTTTATCTTAAAAGTTTCTGCCATATCCAGCAAAGCAAAAGTAACCCCGAACAGCAGGATCTTTTTGTTTTGAGCCGCCGCTTGTTGCAAATGCGTTGCGAGCAATCCGAAATCATGCAAATAAAATCCGCCGAATTCCGGATCCCCTTTTTTCATCAGCAAATCAACCATGTAAACCAGGGAGGAGCTTTCCCGTTCCAGATAGGAAGGCAAAAGCCCAAAAATGCAATATTGCGAAACATCCCCGTAAAAATATTCAAAGCCCTGCAAAAAGCTTTGTTCATACAATTTTATATCCGCCACAAAATGCCGGCTGGGAATCACTCCTGTTGTCCCGCTGCTCTCAAAAATTTTCTCTTCGGACAGGCCATCCGCAATCATCCGGTGGGTTTTGAAAAAAGCAATGGGCAAAAACGGAATTTCAGACACGGAAATTACTTGTACCGGATTGATACCTAAAATATTGACATAATCCCGGTAAATCCGGTTGCTGCGATATTGAAAGCGGAATACTTCCAGTGCCGCCGTTTCAAAATCAACAGGTGAACCAATGGAAAATATTTTTTGTTCTAACAAGCGGGATTCCATGTTAAACTATTGCGTAATTTTATCCGTTCAAAAAAATAAAAAAGCATGAAACTTGCGGCAAAGATAGCCTTTCTTTCAGCAATTGCCATTGTTGCATTATTCCCTTCTTGTATTGATGAAGAATCCTTTCCGGTAGAGCCTCATATCGAGTATGTCGGGTTTGGAATCTATCGTATGGAAGATCCGGATCAACCGGGCGATACGCTTTCAATTGCAGGATTAACGATTTCGTATACCGACGGCGATGGAGATCTCGGATTTTATGGAGGAGAAGAGCCTGACAAACAAAATTATTTCCTCGACCTGTATCAAATGAACAAAGGCCATCTTGAAGTTGTGAAAGACGATTCGGCGAAACCCATCCAGTTCAACGGCAGAATGCCTATTTTTTCGCAAGGAAAGAAAAGCATCAAAGGCCAAATCTTTTTAATGATGAATTTTTCACTTGCAAAACTTGCATTAACCAATGATACGATCGCTTTTAGCGGTTATATCGTAGACCGTGCGGAACACCAAAGCAATACCGTCAATACGCCGCTCTTGATTATTGACCGGAACTCGTTAAAATAAAACCGGGAGGAAGATCCCGGATTCCTTGTTTTGTCTTTTATGCGCTGACCGCTACGTCGGTCGCCTTTCCCTTTCTTAGGAGCAGCAGCATAAAGCACAGCCCGATCACAAAAAATATGGCGATCGCCAAAACCGAAAGACGCATGCTTCCTGTCAACGACTCAATAATTCCGAACGTAAACGTACCGGCAACCGTAGCCAATTTTTCCATTACATCGAAAAAGCTGAAAAAGGATGTGTGATCGGTCGTTTCGGGCAGCATTTTCGAGTAGGTCGAACGCGCCAAGGTTTGCGAGCCACCCATCACCAACCCGATCATAAACGCCGCAATCATAAACCCGGTAGCCCCTTTGATTGTATAGGCATACACCACAACAAAAATCCAAACAACGATGGAAGAAATAAACGCACGGAGATTCCCGATCTTTCCCGAAAGGCGGGCAAAAAACCAGGCCCCGAACATTCCCACCAATTGAATGATTAAAATAGTTGGAATCAATACTTTATCATCAAGGTTTAATTCTTTTACCCCATAGTTCGCTGCCATAAACATGGTGGTCAAAAGCCCCATCATGACAAAAAAGAACCCGAACAAATAAATCGTCAGCTTGCGCGACTGTCGTACTTGTGTGAATACTTTCCGCAATTCCTTGTAGCCATTGGTCAAAATACTGGCCCCTTTTTGGCGTTTCCGGAACGTGTATTTAGGCAAAACCTTGAAAGTAATCTGCGAAAAGGCAATCCACCAAATCCCGACCGTAACAAATGATATGCGTGGAGCTAAGGTTTTATCGTGCGCAATTCCCCAAAACTCGGGTTTCAAAATCATCCACAAATTCAGCAATACCAGAATAATGCTTCCCAAATAGCCGACAGCATAGCCCCTTGCACTGATTTTATCTTGATTCTGAGGCGACGCAATAACCGGCAAAAACGAATTGTAAAACACCAGGCTGCCGCCATATCCAATGGTCCCCAATATAAAGGCAATGAGACCCAATTCGATGTGATTATGATTAAAAAACAGCAACATCGCTACACCCAATGCACCGACGTACGTGAACATCCGCATAAATCCTTTGCGACGGCCTGTAAAATCCGCCATGGAAGAAAACAAAGGCGAGAACAAGGCTACCAATAGATAAGCCGCCGACACCGCCCAGGCATAAAACGTCGTATTGGGTTTTTCCAATCCAAAAAATGAAATAATATCCGAGTCCCCCGTTCGCGTTACCGAGTTAAAATAAATGGGAAAAACAATTGATGCAACGGTCAATTGATAAACCGAATTCGCCCAATCATACATCACCCAGGCACGAATTGTTTTTTTATCATCCTTTTTAACCTGCTGAACCAGCGAGCGTTGTAATATCTTCATAAAACATGTGGAATTTGACGCGGCGAATTTAAGTTAATTTCAATTATATGCCGGAAATATTCTATACTTATTTTTCAGATAGAAACAAGGGGCGCTGAAATTCTTTGCGTAGAAATCGTAATTTTGCCCTGTTTTCAAATCGTATCCATGCCCCGACACCCGATTCTTTCCGTTTCCGGCCTTACCGTAAAATTCCGAAGCGAAGCCGGAAGCGTCTGTGCCACAAACGGGATTTCGTTTGACCTGGAAAAAGGAAAAACCTTAGGCATCGTGGGTGAATCCGGTTCCGGGAAATCGGTTACTTCCTTATCGATCATGCGGTTGCTTTCCGAAAACGGCAGCAGCAGCGGGACGATCACATTTCACGAAGAAAACGGCCACCCGGTTGATTTGTTACAACTCCCTGAAAAAGAAATGCGTAAATGGCGCGGCAAACGCATTTCCATGATATTCCAGGAACCTATGACCTCGCTCAACCCGGTGTACCGTTGCGGCAAACAAGTGATGGAAAACATTCTGGAACATGAACCCGTTTCAAAACAGGAAGCGAAAAAACGTACCCTGGAACTTTTCCGCGAGGTGCTGCTTCCCGATCCCGAGCGCGTTTTCAAGGCCTATCCGCACCAACTTTCGGGCGGACAGAAACAACGGGTAATGATTGCCATGGCGCTTGCCTGCAATCCCGAAATCCTGATTGCCGACGAACCCACAACAGCTTTGGATGTCACCATTCAAAAGGCAATTCTCCAATTGCTCAAATCGTTGCAGGAAAAACACCACCTGAGCTTGATTTTTATTTCGCACGATTTGGGGGTTATCGCCGAAATTGCACACCAGGTGCTGGTGATGTACAAAGGCGATCTGGTGGAACAAGGTTCTGTAGAACAGATTTTCCGGGATCCGCAACATCCCTATACCAAAGGATTGATCGCTTGCCGCCCGCCCTTAGCCAGCCGTCCCGAACGTTTGCCGGTTATCGCCGATTATTTGAACGGCAACTTGCAGGATTTTAATTTCACGGAAAACCGGGATCAGCGGAAAGCCAGGCACGAACAATACTACACGAAGCCGCCGCTTTTAAAAATAGAAAGCCTCCGAACCGAATTTACGATCAAGCAAAACCTCTTCGGGAAAGCCCTCGCAACCAAAAAAGCCGTAGATAACGTAAGCCTGGAAGTTTTCAAAGGAGAAACCTTGGGATTGGTGGGAGAATCGGGCTGCGGAAAAACCACGCTGGGACGTTCCATTTTGCGTCTGATAGAACCGGATTCGGGAAAAATTCTTTACAACGGCATGGATATCCGCAATCTGAAACAGCACGAATTGCGCCAAATGCGGAAACAAATGCAAATCGTGTTTCAGGATCCATATTCGTCGCTCAATCCGCGTATTGCAGCGGGACCTGCTATTATGGAACCCATGCTGGTTCACCGTTTGCACGAAAACGACAAAACCCGGAAACAAAAAACCATCGAATTGCTGGAAAAGGTAGGATTGTCGGAAGAACATTTCGGCCGCTACCCGCACGAGTTTTCGGGCGGACAGCGCCAACGGATCTGCATTGCCCGAGCTTTGGCAGTGGAACCCGAATTTGTGATTTGTGATGAAAGCGTTTCTGCCCTCGATGTTTCGGTGCAGGCACAGGTGTTGAACCTGTTGAACGATTTGAAACGGGAATTCGGCTTAACCTATATTTTTATCTCACACGATTTATCGGTCGTAAAATACATGAGCGACCGCATCGCCGTGATGCAGCACGGAAAAATCTGCGAATTGGGCGATGCCGACCAAGTATATTCCCATCCGCAAACGGCTTACACCCAAACCCTGATCGACGCAGTTCTCAAAGGGAATTGGTAAATTTCTGATTTTTTACTCTTTACCAAACGTTTCGTTTTACAACTAAAAAATGTATTTTTGTTTGTAAAATACATTTAGCCCATTGCAACCTAAGCTGTAACAGAAAAAAATATAAATTTTGTGGCGGCAAAGCCGTCGCAAAATTTGAACCTTTTCCGTCCGGCACTTGTTTTTACTGCATAACCAGTTTTTATGAACCATTTTGCATATTTGAGTCATATTGATGCAGCGGCATTGGATGACCTTTTTAACCGCTACAAACAAGATCCGGAATCGGTCGAAACGGATTGGCAGCGCTTTTTCGAAGGATTTGAGTTTTCGGGTAACCCGCGCCCGGATGGGGAAATGAAACCCATTGAATTTAAAGTAATCGACCTGATCAACGATTACCGCACACGCGGGCATTTGTTTACCAAAACCAATCCCGTCCGCACCCGGCGGCAATATTCGCCTACCCTGGCCTTGGAAAATTATGGCCTGAGCGAAGCCGATTTAAACACGGTTTTGAAAGCCGGGCGTGAAATCGGAATCGGCGACAGCACCTTGCAGCAAATCCTGGATCATTTGCAGCAAACTTACTGCGAAAGCATCGGCGTGGAATATGCCTACATTCGCAATGTTGAAATTTTCGATTGGTTAAAATCGAAAATGGAACAGTCAAAAAATACGCCTCAATTCGATCCGGAGAAAAAACTCCAGATTTTGAATAAATTGAGCCAGGCTGTATTCTTCGAGCAATTTTTACATAAAAAATTTGTCGGGCAAAAGCGTTTTTCGCTGGAAGGCTGCGAATCGTTGATTCCGGCTATCGACGCACTGATCGAAAAAGGAAGCGCCCTGAGCGTGGAAGAATTTGTAATCGGCATGCCGCACCGCGGGCGGCTCAACGTGCTGGCAAACATTCTGGGGAAACCGGCCCAAACTATTTTCAACGAATTTGAAGGCAAGGAACCGGAAGACGAATCGCTTTTGGGCGATGTCAAGTACCATTTGGGATTCAGTTCGGAAAAAACTACCTCCGGAGGAAAAAACGTGAAGCTTTCCCTGGCCCCGAATCCCTCGCATTTGGAGGCTGTGCTTCCCGTAGTTGAAGGTTTTGTGCGTAACAAAATCGATTTCGACTATCAGGGAAATGCATCCAAAATCGTTCCCATTCTTTTGCACGGCGATGCTTCCATTGCCGGACAAGGCGTGGTTTACGAAACTTTGCAAATGTCGGAATTGGAGGCTTACAAAACCGGCGGCAGCATTCATCTGGTCGTCAACAATCAGGTAGGATTTACCACCAATTATTTGGAAGGCCGTTCTTCCGTTTATTGCACAGATGTAGCCAAAACGATCCAATGTCCTATTTTCCATGTAAATGCCGATGATGTGGAAGCCGTCGTATTTGCCGTAGAATTGGCAATGGAATTCCGGGAACGCTTTCACAAAGATGTTTTCATTGACTTGCTGGGCTACCGCCGTTACGGACATAACGAAGGCGACGAACCGCGTTTTACGCAACCTGTTTTGTACCACATCATCGAAAAACATCCCGACCCGCGTACGCTTTATGTAAAAAAACTATCGGAACGAGGAGAATTCAGCTCCGAACAGGCAAAACAGCAAGAAATCGAAATTTTACACGGATTGGAAGAAAACCTGGCCCATTCCAAAAGTGACGAAAAAGCGCGAATAGCGACCATCCTCCAAAAAAATTGGTCCGGCATGCGGTATGCGGTACCGGAAGATTTTGACGCATCGCCCGCCACAGGAGTTCCCAAGAAACAATTGGTTGATTTGGTGAAAAAAATCACGTTTTTACCCGAAAACAAACCTTTTTTCAAAAAACTGGTAAAACTAACAGAAGAGCGGCGCAACATGCTCGACACGAACTCTTTCGATTGGGCCATGGGCGAATTGCTGGCTTATGCTTCGCTGGCAACAGAAAACATTCCGGTACGCCTGAGCGGCCAGGATACCTTGCGGGGCACGTTTAGCCACCGCCACGCCCTACTGACCATGGAAGACTCGGAAGAACGCTACATCCCGCTGCAACACCTCAGCGACAAGCAAGCGCCGGTCCAGATTTACAATTCCCTGCTTTCGGAATATGCGGCTTTGGGCTTTGAGTACGGCTATTCCTTGGCTTCGCCGCATCCGTTGACACTTTGGGAAGCTCAATTCGGCGATTTTTCAAACGGAGCGCAAATAATCATCGACCAATACCTTTCGAGCGCCGAAGAAAAATGGAAAGTGATGAATTCGCTGGTCTTGCTGCTTCCGCACGGTTACGAAGGACAAGGACCTGAACATTCGAGCGGCCGCATGGAGCGTTACCTGCAGCTTTGTGCGGATTACAACCTGCAAATTGCGAACTGCACCACGCCGGCCAACTTTTTCCACCTGTTGCGCCGGCAGGTAAAACGCGATTTCCGCAAACCGCTGGTGGTTTTCACACCCAAAAGTTTGTTGCGCCATCCGCTTTGTGTTTCGCCTTTGGAAGATTTTGAAAAAGGAAATTTCCAGGAAGTAATCGACGATCCTTCGGTTGCACCCGAAGCTGTAAAACGGGTTGTTTTTTGTTCGGGAAAAATCTATTACGAGTTGTTGGCTGAACGCCAAAAACGCAACCGTTTCGATACGGCTTTGATCCGCATCGAACAGCTTTTCCCGTTTCCCTTGAAACAGGTAAAAAAGCTTTTGGAAAAGTATGCACAAGCCGAACGGTTTGTGTGGTCTCAGGAAGAGCCGGCCAATCAAGGGGCATGGAGTTTTATTGCGCGGCATTTCAAGCAAGTGGATATCCTGTTGGTCGCCCGCCCCGAAAGCGGCAGCCCGGCCGAAGGCAATAGCAAATTCCATGCGCAACGGCAAGCCAAAATTATTGATAAAACCTTTGGCGACTGCACCTGCGAACACCGCAACCAAAGCTGTAAAATGGTCTGCTCGCCGGACGAATGGAGTTTTGCAGGAGAACCGAAAAACGCGGCCCATCCGATTCAGACAAAGATTAAATAATTATTTTTTTTATATTTTTAGTATGCAAATTGAAATTAAAGTCCCTTCGCCGGGAGAAAGTATCACCGAAGTAATGCTGGCGAATTGGCTGGTGGAAGACGGAAGTTTTGTAGAGAAGGACAGCGAAATTGTGGAAATCGACAGCGACAAAGCGACGTTAACGTTGAGCGCCGAAGAAAGCGGCGTATTGAAAATCTTGGTACAAGCGGGTGAAACCGTTCCTGTAAAAACGGTGATCGGTACGCTGGAAGTGTCAGCGGAAGCTCCCAAAAAGACGGTGCCGGCTGAAGCATCAAAAAAAGAAGAAAAACCTTCCAAAAAACCGGAAATTCCGCAACCTGCAGAGAAGCAGGAAATCAAGATCAGCCCGTTAGCGAAAAAATTGATGCAGGAAAAAAATATCGGTCCGGACGAAGTGGTGGAACGCCTACGCATCCGGCGCGACGATGTGGTGGAGGCATTGGAAAATCCGGCTCCTGCCCGGACGGATGATTCTGCAAAAAAAGAAATTTCGCGGCAAGCGGAACATAAAAAACTGAGCCCGCTCCGCCAGAAATTGAGTGAACGCTTGGTCGCCGTAAAAAACGAAACGGCGATGCTCACCACCTTCAACGAAATCAATATGTCGGCGGTGTTGGATTTGAAAAAACGGTACGGTACGGAATTTAAAGAGAAATACGGAATCGGGATCGGGTTTATGTCGTTGTTTACCAAAGCGGTGACCGTGGCCTTAAAACTTTTCCCCCAAGTAAATGCACAACTTTCGGGCGACGAACTGCTGTCTTTCGATTACTGCGACATCGGTATTGCCGTGAGCGCGCCGAAGGGTTTGGTGGTTCCGGTGATCCGGAATGCCGAAACCTTGTCGATTCCCGAGATCGAAATCAAGATCAAGGAACTATCGGCAAAAGCCCGCGAAAACCGCATCACCATCGAAGAAATGAACGGCGGGACGTTTACCATTACCAACGGCGGCGTGTTCGGCTCGTTGATGTCGACGCCTATCCTGAATCCGCCGCAATCCGCCATTTTGGGCATGCACAACATTGTGGAACGCCCCATTGCCCGGAATGGACAAGTCGTGATTGCTCCCATGATGTATGTGGCGCTGAGTTACGATCACCGAGTGATCGACGGCCGCGAATCGGTCGGTTTTTTGGTCAAAGTAAAGGAATTGATTGAAGATCCTGCCAAAATATTATTTGCGGGAGAAGACGGGAATAAACTCTTGCTGGGAATTTAGAGGTTGCGAACCTTACAAAGATTTCGGGTGGTGTATCCCAAAGTATGCTGATTATACGTATCCATAATTGATGTAGAAAAAAGCTAAATCAAAGGCTTTTTTGTGGTTAAATAATTTCTTTGAAAAGCAACAAGTTTTCCTAAATGCTCTTCTAATCCGATGCCTCAATCTGCAATTATTTCCCTCGATTCCAACGGTATATGCTTTTCCTATAATGTGATTATCTACTTTGAAAGCGGTAATAAAACTTTGCCAATCATCTGTGCAAATACTTCCATAGCTAATTCCAAAACCAAACATCTTTTTTCTTAACGCTTTGGCTGTTTTCAAGTTTCGTTTACCCCAAACATAAGCCACTATTTCACCACTGTTTCGGTCA
>JAVBOY010000034.1:0-97670 GCA_031550085.1 Lentimicrobiaceae bacterium | reverse complement strand
AGTATATCATTGACCGACAAAACTCATCTCAAAGACCTCTTCAATAAAACTAAATTTCAATATGACAAAGAACGTTTTAGGCTTAACGAGCCAAGTTTATTTAATTTTTAATAACGTCCCAATTTTAATGGGACACTAGTGATTTCAAGTATAAAAACATTATTCACTGGTATTTTTGAGGAGGAATTTAGAACAGTGCAAACAGAGTCTGATAAAGTAGAATTATCCTGAAGCATTGTTAAAAATAGAGTCTGAATTATTTGCAATTTTTCCTTCAATGACAGCTCTTTCTTATTTAATAAAGAATTTGCTATGTTTGAACTTAATGGATAAGAGGTTAAATCTGATAAAAATACCGATTTATTTTGTAATGTGAAAGAAAGACTTAATTCGGGGAAATGTTCATTAACTAATTCATAATTGTATTCGTTGAATTCAACACCTTGTGTTGTTATTAGAGTTTCCATTCTATTCGACTCTAAACTTGATAAATCAGTAGAAATAAAGGACTGATCAAAAGACTTTCCAATCTGTTCATAATCTTCAATAGGTAATAAGTTACTTCCCATTAACTCCAAAAATAGACGATTATCTGTAGTGTCTGATATTATTCCTTTTATTTTCTGCTGACTTAATTCATGGCTATTTCTCGAAATGAAGTTTACAATTGTTGGATTTAGATTATTATTCACATTAACTGAAATGTATTTTTCTATGTTTTTCCAAGTTGGGTTTATAATATTAGAATCAATCGCAATATCCCAGAAAATTGTTTTAACTTCATGTAAATTCACTTTGTTTGATTGCTTTGATAGATATTTTGTTTTAATATCATCTTCGATATTTTCATTATGTAGAATTCCAATAATAGTGCTTTCGTCTTCAAAAATACTGGTGTCTGGAAAAACATTTTCGATACAATCTCCAAGATAATTATTGATATATTTTATGAAATCTATTTTTTTTGTGTTAATAATAGTTGTGTAACTTGAAGTTTCATATATTTGATAAAGTTCTGGATTTATATATGGAATAATGATTCTGATATTGTCGTCTGATAGTTCATAATGTTTCCCTTCAATTATTAAATTCATTAAATTCCTTGACAAATAGACTCCTCCTAAAAGGTTTTCGAATTTTAAGCCCAAGGATTCTATTAGAAACTCTACATTATCAAAACGAATTATATCCAATTTATCATCGATAAAAATCCAATCTATTAGAAATGTAATCTATAAATTTTTCATTTTCATATTTTTTGATGTTGGATTTTGGAAAAAATCTCAATAGCAATTCAAAGTTGATATTCTCAATTTGTGTTGATTTAGCTTCCAGTACTCCTTTAGAAAAGAAATCATTCCAAACAGAAAGAATATCACTGAAAAATTGTTCTATAGCTCTACCTTCTTTATAGTAAATTCCAATAAAATCAAACGCATTATGTTTTTTGATGTTGTTCTTTAGCAATGTATATTGCAAAGAAAACGTGTTTTTATTTTCTACAATAAAATCCAGTATGGAAACATTAAGAATTTCAGGTTTTGAAAAATATGATTCATGAATATCATTAATAACTGCTTCAATTTTATGAATCTTATAATCATAGTCTTTCTTTTTCCCTATTTTTAAATCTAAGATAAACTCTCTATCCGATGGAGTAATTACACCGGGATAAAAATAAGATATATAATCGTAGTAGTCCTCATCAATATAGCCAGCTCTAATCAGAAAGGCAATAAGTCTATTTCCGTTACATTCTGCAAAAAAATCATCCGCTGAATATGTTTTCAAAATTTGATGTAATGGCAATGTGCGTAATTCTAATATTTCTTGTTGCAATTTCTCGATCTCAGTCTTTATTTCTTCGGCTCTTTTAGGGTATAAATTAAGCCGCTCTCTATAAGAATATTTTGAATCCACCTTTTTTTCTATGTCCTTGAATTTTGTATTTAAGTCTCGCCTCCCAAAATCAATATGATGATACTGTTGAATCGAGTTATTCTCTAACTTGAAAAACAAGTCTGGATTTTCAATTATTTGAGTGAGGGTGTATTGAATGTTGTTTACATAAAATGATTGAATGTAGTTATTTGTTTCAATATACTTCATTACATATAGGGTCCTCAATTCTTTTGCTTTTTGATCAGAATAGAAATTCGTTATTGATTTTGATTCTTCTTCGAGTTTTTCAATTCTCTTTTCTTTTTCACCGACATTACTGTTATGATATTTTGCTCTATTTGAAATGATTTCATACACAATCCCTTTTTGATTATGGAGTTTTGCAAAGTCACTAGGATGATAATTTTTGTATAATATCATACCTAACATTTTTCTAGAGGATAAATTCAGTTGGAGTTTTTGACGATACTGAATAAATTCATTGACAATATTCTTTAAAATACGCATATCATCAATGAAAAAACCTAAGTCCATACATACTTCATCTGAAATTTCATCAACTCCTTTTTCTTTTAATGCATTTAATAATTTGTCACGAGAATTAGACGGATTTATCACGGGGATTACTGTAGAAATGTAATCAAAGCATTTTGTTCGTGAAGTATCTTTAAATATATCGTCTCGTATTGCATAAATAAATGTAATTTTTCCCGATTCTCTACTTATAGCATTTGAATTATTCAATAAGTAGTTGAGTTCTCTGAGTTTTAGAAATATATTAGGAGTATAAAATCTATCTAAATCTTCTAGGATAACAACATTGTAATCGGTTACTTCAAAGAAGTATATTATCTCGTCTAAATGCTTATTAAAGATCGATGTACTCTCGTTAATTTCAATTTCTCCATCTTTCAGGTTAAGCTTGTTTATTCTGTTATTATAAGTCTTTATGATTAGTTTCTTAAAAATATAAGCAGAGAAAAATAGGATATATGCACTTAGAATGATATCCCAAAAAAATCTCCACTTTTCACCACAAGAAAATATGGTGTAAAAGCTTTGGATATGTAGAAATTTAGGTTCCAATAAAATACAACATGAGACAATAAATAGCAGTATTCCTGAAGCAATTATACAACTATTACATTCACTAATATGTTTAATTCTCTTAAATCTAGATTGCGGTATATCTTTAGCTTTTTCTTTATAAATGAGTTGCTGTAGGATGCTATATTCTATTTTTCTATTCAAAGATTCATCGTCTTCGTAGTTGCTTTTTATAGATTGGCTAGATACCTTCTTATTCTCTCCTTGTCGTGCAGACTCCTGATCCTGATTCCTTGTTAGGTCAGCCCTTTCAATAGTATTATCTTCTTTATTTAAACAATCTAGTGTTGCTAATGAAATATTTAAATATTTATGTTGGAGAAAATCTTTTTTTAATGTTAATAAAACGGAACTTTTTCCAGAGCCAAATGCTCCTGTTAAGGCAATGTTCTTTATTTCTTTGTCATTTAGTTTCTCCGCAATGTCCAATACTGATTGATAAGCTGGATTATCTTTAATATTAATCGTTTCACCTTCTTCATTTTTGATTACGATTTTTTTATCAATAGTTGAGGGTGTTAATGAATACTGTTGTGATGCTACAATATTAGATTGAATTTCACTTTTCCGATTTTTACTCCGCATTCTTTGTTCTTTTATATTTTTTCTAGTCTTTTATATCTTCTTACATAGTCTATTACTCATAAATAATATAAACTCAACTTTTTTGAACGAGTCTCCGGATTTTTAGAGATAATTTCATAAACAGTTGTTTATTAAAGTTTTACATCGAATTGAATGTGCAAATTCAGTTCGATCTATATTTAAGCGATCGCCTTGGAGCAACCGTTGCACTACTCTTTTTTGAGGGGTAGCGCAAGTAGCAGGAAGGAACGCAACAAACATACGGCCATCATATTTTTGCAGTAAATATACAAAAATATTATAACACAGCTTTTTAACTGTTTTTTTTTTAAGAAAAGGTTTTGTGGGATATTTGTCGCAGCCTACATCTTTAATTCTCCCACTCCTTGGCGCAAAATTTCGATCTCGTGCTGGGTGCAATCGACCACGGTAGAGGGTTCGTTGCTGCCGTATCCGGCATCGATCACAATATCGACCAAATCGCCGAAGCGTTCGTAAATCAGTTCGGGATCGGTGGTGTATTCGATGATTTCATCGTCATCGCGGACAGAAGCCGACATAATGGGATTGCCCAATAGGCGCACGATTTCAAGGGGGATGTTGTTGTCGGGAATGCGGATGCCGACAATTTTCCGTTTGCTTTGAATGTGTTTGGGTACGCTGTTGTTTGCTGTAAGCAGGAATGTAAAAGGCCCCGGCAAATTCATTTTCATAATTTTGAAATGGTGGTTTTCGATGGGCTTTACAAATTGCGCAACCTGGCTCAAATCGTGGCAGATAAAGGAAAAATGCGATTTGTTGGGGTTGATGCCACGCAAAGCGGCAATGCGTTCCACGGCTTTGGGCCGCATGATATCGCAGCCGAATCCGTAAATGGTGTCGGTGGGATAGATGATGATTCCTCCGTCGGAGAGGCATTCAACGACGGTGCGGATTTGGCGTTCCGACGGGTTTTCGGGGTGTATTTGCAGTAGCATGGCTTTAAATAATTGAAAGTGGAAAATGGAGAATTGAAAATGAGTTTTATAAGTAAACAAGTGGACGAGTAGACTAGTAAACGGGCTTTTAGTTAATTGAAAGTGGAAAATGGAGAATTGAAAATGGGTTTCATACAAGTAAACTAGTGACGAGTAATTAGTAACGGGTAACGAGTAAACAAACAACGAACAACAAAAAACAACATTTTCACCCTTCACTGTTCACCCTTCACTGTTCACCCTTCACAAATAAACAGTTCAACGATTAAACAGGCATTTCACCCTATGCAATTAAAATAGAATAATATTAGATTAAATTATCTTATTCGATAAAGCCAGATGTACCAGCCATTTCCCCAACTTCCCATTTTAAACCGTCTACCCTGCACCGTGTACCTTGAACCATTTCACGCTTCACTGTTCACATTTCACAAATAAACAATTCAACAAATTTACGTCCCGGCTTCCTCTATTTCCCCATTTTCTCCATTTCCCCTTTACCATTCACCTTGCACCGTTCACCATCCTCCCAACTCTGATTTTAAAAAATCATTCAGGTTCCGGACGGCCAGCGGGATGTTCCATTTCGATTTGTCACGTGTTTCGACCTCGTTTGAAATCGCCCGGATTTGCACACAGCCGATGTTTGCCTGTTTGCAAGCATAAAATACGGCGGCCCCTTCCATGCTTTCGACATCGACGGGATGTTGTTTTAAAAAGCGTTCGATGGAGGTTTGATTGCCGTGCGCCGTGTTTACGGTTGCGCCCGAAACATCAGGGAGCGTTGTTTTTATGGGTTTTGCATAGAATTTTAAATTTTCCGGTTTTTCCAATCCCAGTTCGCTGAGGTTTAAGAATTCTTCCCCGTTTTCGGCGCCCAATTCGGGAAAATAATCGCTCGAAACGGTTACCACTTGCCCGATCGGCAGGTTTTTATTGAAACTCCCGCAGATTCCCGCATTGACAACAAGCTTGTACCGTTGCTTTTCCAGAACCCGTCCCAATGCAAAGGCGGTTGCCACCATGCCCACTCCGGTAATTAACACATCGATTTCTTTTTTTTCGAAGGTATAACGGGAATACTGGGGTGAAAAAACGGCTTCCTGCTGCATTTGCGAGAGCAGCGGCGCAATTTCAAGCGTTGTGGCGGCGACCAGTAACATCATGGGACAACAAGCTTATTCGGGTAAATTCAACAAATACAGCATTTTTTTGGCAATATCGGTATTGTCCTGAACGCCGGTAAACAGGACGGCGCCGGGACCGAATGCGTAAACGGGAACCATAACGGCGGTATGGTTTTTGGAAGTAAATTGGCCTTCCACTTTTCCGGTTTTTAGGTCGCCTCCGGTGATGGCGAATCCTCCGGTTTCGTGGTCGGCTGTGACGATGACCAGGGTATTCTGGTCTTTTCGGGCAAATTCCAGGGCTTTGCCGACAGCATCGTCGAAATCGGTCACTTCGCCGATTAAATAATCGAGTTCGTTGTTATGGCAGGCCCAGTCGATTTGCGAGCCTTCGACCATCAGGAAAAATCCTTTTTTGTTGTTTTTCAGAATGTCGATGGTTTTTTCGGTGGCTTTGGGCAGCATATCGCCCCGGCCGTCGATCTTTTTGGGTAGGGCATCATCGGCTAAAAATCCGGCGACCTTTTTTGCGGAAGCAATGGCCGGGTCGTCGATACTCCGGGTCACCAGGTAATGGCGGGCGTTCAGGCTGTCGATCAGGTTGAGTCTGTCTTTACGGGCGCCGAAGTGGTTCCAGCCGCCGCCGAAAAAGACGTCGATATCGGTATCCAAAAAGCAGCGGGCGATGTTTTCTTCGTTTCCCCGGTCTTTGTCGTGTCCGATAAAGGAAGCAGGCGTGGCATGCGTAATGGTGGAGGTGGCGACCAAACCGGTAGCCAGGCCTTTTTTCTCGGCTTTTTCCAGTATGGTTTCTATTTTATTACCCAACGAATCTACGGCAATGTACCCGTTTTTGGTTTTCTGCCCGGTAGCCAAAGCGGTTCCTCCGGCAGCCGAATCGGTAATAAAATGATCGAGTGAAAAGGTTTTCGAGAAACCGGTTACCGGCATTTTAGCGATATAGGTATTGTCGCATTTTGCCGTGATGGCTGTGTAAGCCTGGGTCAAGCCCATGCCGTCTCCGATCAGGAGAATGATATTTTTGGGCTTTTTTACTTTGGGATACTTTTGGGCATTGCTGCTATAACAAAAGGCAACAAGGAAAAGGATCAAAAACAAGTTGTGCTTCTTCATTTGGAAAGTTTTCCCCAAAGATAAAAAAAATGTTGCAAAATGAGGAACATTTTGCAACAAAAAACGTTTTCCGGAAATGCGTAAACGCTGTATTGAAAAGGGATTGCTTAGTTGTTTTCTTCTGTTTCGGGAGAAATTTCAACATCTTCTTTTTCCGTTTCGCCGATTGTCCTGGTTTCGCCTTTGAAATACTTGCGTTGGAAAAGCAACAGGCTGGCTACGCCGATAAAAACGGAAGAATCGGCAATGTTAAAAACGGGATCGAAAAAAGAGAATTGCTGCCCGCCCCAGACGGGGAACCATGAGGGGAATTGTCCGCTGAACAGCGGAAAATAAAGCATATCGACTACTTTCCCGTGTAAAAAGGTGCCGTATCCGCCATCAGGAGGGAAGGCTTGCGCGACTTCAAAAAAGCTGCTGTTGCTGAAAATCAACCCGTAAAATGCGCTGTCGATCATGTTTCCCATCGCGCCGGCAAAGATCAGCGAAAAGCAGGCGACAACACCGAAATTGGCTTTTTGCCGGATTAATCGGATAATATACCAAGCCAGAAACGCGATGGCCCCGATGCGGAAAAGGCTCAGCATCAGTTTTCCGTAATTTCCGCCGAATTGAAGGCCAAAGGCCATGCCGGGGTTTTCGGTAAAATGTAAAATAAACCAGTTGCCCAATACAGGGATTTCTTGCCCCAAAGTCATGTGTGTTTTGATCCAGATTTTTACGATTTGGTCGATCAACAACACCAGAAAGACAAGAACAATTGATTTTTTCAGCAAACTAAATTTCATTTGACGGGCTACCAAAATTTACTGCTTGTACTGGTCGTTTTTTGCTTCGATACTCAGTGTGGCATGGGGAACCGAACGCAACCGTTCCTTAGGGATCAACTTTCCGGTGATGCGGCAAACGCCATAGGTCTTGTTTTCAATACGTACCAGGGCGTTTTCCAGGTTTTGGATAAATTTTTCCTGGCGTGTTGCCAAGCGGGCGTTTTCTTCTTTGGATAACACTTGATAGCCTTCTTCCAGCACTTTAAATGTAGGCGCCGTGTCGGCATCGTCGTTTTCGTTGGAGTTGGTATAAGCTTCGGTTAACAGTTTATAATCGATCCGGGCTTTTTCCAGTTTTTCAAGTATAAGGGTGCGAAATTCTTCCAATTCTTCGTCGGAGTAACGTGTCTTTTCACGTTTTTCTTCTTTCAGGTCTTTTTCTTTCATAGATATAACGTATTTTTGCTCTGGTTACACTTTTTTCAGGGCAATGTGAATACTGATTTCATTGGTTAATTCTACAAGTTCTTTTTCAGGAACAGATTCAAGCGCTGAAAAATCAAGGGATTGCGCCAATGTTTCGGAACAAATATAGGCTAAATTGTTCACAATGGCGGTTTCGGCCTCATTATTTTTTTCAACAAGAAGCGTTATTTGGTCTGTGACTTCCAGTCCTTTGTCTTTCCGGAGATTTTGAATGCGGTTGACCAGTTCGCGGGCAATGCCTTCGTTCCAAAGTTCGGGCGTGATGGTTGTATCCAGGGCTACGGTCAGGGTGCCTTGATTTGCCACTACCCAGCCGGGGATGTCTTCGGTGATGATTTCCACATCAGCCAATCCGATTTCAAAAATCAGATCCTGTACTTTGACTTCGTACTTTCCGGTTTGTTCGATGGTGTTTATTTCGCTTTGGCTGAATCCGGCGATGGTTGCTGCCACATCCTTCATCTGTTTCCCGCAGCGCGCTCCCAACGTTTTGAAGTTGGCTTTGATTTTTTTGACCAGGAATCCGTTGTCGTTCATCAAATATTCGATTTCTTTGATATTGACTTCGTTCTTAATCAAATTTGAAACCAATTCAATCTGGTCTTTCAGATTTTGTGTGGTCACCGGAATCAAAATCTTCTGTAACGGCTGGCGTACGCGCAGGTTGTTCTTTTTGCGCAAGCTCAATACCATGCTGGATATTTGTTGCGCCAACTCCATGCGTTCTTCCAGCGCTTTGTCGATTTTGTTTTCGTCGGCAATCGGGAATCCGGTTAAATGGACGGATTCTTCGCGGTTGCGGTGGGTAACGCTGTTCAAATCGGCAAACAGGCGCTCGGTAAAGAAGGGCGCAATGGGCGCTGCCAGTTTGATCACGGTTTCCAGGCAGGAATACAAGGTTTGATAAGCGGAAAGCTTGTCGGCGGTGTATTCGCCTTTCCAGAAACGGCGGCGGCTCAAGCGGACATACCAGTTGCTTAGATGGGCATCGACAAATTCGGCAATGGAGCGTCCGGCTATGGTGGGCTCGTAGTTGGAATAGGCTTCGTCGACGGTTTGGATCAAGGTGTTTAATTCCGATAAAATCCACCGGTCGATTTCGGGACGTTCGGCATACGGAATTTCTTTTTCTTCGTAAGCAAAACCGTCGATATTTGCGTAAAGCGCAAAGAAGCTGTATGTGTTGTAAAGGGTTCCGAAAAATTTGCGTTGTACTTCGGCCACGCCTTCAAGGTCGAATTTTAAATTGTCCCAGGGTTGTGAGTTGGTAATCATATACCAACGCAAGGCGTCCGGCCCGTATTTTTCGATTACTTCGAAGGGATCGATGGCATTTCCCAAACGTTTCGACATTTTATTTCCGGCTTTATCCAAAACCAATCCGTTGGATACCACGGTTTTAAAAGCGACCGAGTCGAAGCACATGGTAGCAATGGCATGCAGGGTGAAAAACCATCCGCGGGTTTGATCCACGCCTTCGGCGATAAAATCGGCAGGGAAGGGGGAAGGGGGATTTTTCAAACTCTCAAGGTTCAGGGGGGCTAACTGCGCATACGGCATGGCTCCCGAATCGAACCAAACGTCGATCAGGTCGGTTTCACGCGTCATTTTTTTGCCGGTAGGCGAAACCAAAACAATGTCGTCCACGTAAGGACGGTGCAAATCGAATGTTTCGTAGTTTTCTTTGGTTGTATCGCCTTCGCGGAATTTTTCCAACGGGTTTCGGGTCATAAAACCGGCAGCAATACTTTTTTCGATTTCCTGCTTCAATTGAGCTGCGGATTCAATGCAGATTTCTTCGGTTTTGTCTTCCGAAACCCAGATGGGAAGCGGCGTTCCCCAGTAACGCGACCGTGACAAATTCCAGTCGACCAGGTTTTCGAGCCAGTTTCCGAAACGTCCGGTTCCGGTGGCTTCGGGTTTCCAGTTGATGGTTTTATTCAGCTCAATCAAGCGGTCTTTCAAGGCTGTGGTACGAATAAACCACGAATCGAGCGGATAATACAAGATGGGCTTGTCGGTACGCCAGCAATGCGGGTAGGAGTGCTCGTACTTTTCACTCTTAAAAGCGCGGTTTTCTTTTTTCAGCTTGATGATGATATCGATGTCAACGCTTTCTTCTTTCGACGGATCGTAATCGGGGGCGTATTCGGCTTTTACAAAGCGGTTGGCAAATTCGCCCATCTCGGGGACAAAACGGCCTTCTTTGGTAACCAGCGTCAATGCACCGATTCCGTTTTGTTTGGCTACTTTAAAGTCGTCGGCGCCAAAACTGGGCGCGATGTGTACGATCCCGGTTCCGTCTTCGGTGGTCACAAAATCACCGACCACTACTCGAAACGCATCGCCTTCTTCGGGTTGAACGTAAGGCAGCAGTTGTTCGTAACGCAAACCGGCCAGGTCGGATCCTTTAAATTCGGTTAAAATCTTAAACGGGATGGCTTTGGCTCCGGCTTCGTAGTCTTCCAAAGCCAGTTCGGCATTCTTTTCCGGGAAGTATTTCCCGAACAAAGCTTTCGCCAAAATCAATTTTACCGGCAAGTAGGTGTAAGGATTGAATGTTTGAACCAGCACGTAATCGATATCTTTCCCAACGGCTAAAGCGGTGTTTGACGGCAACGTCCACGGAGTGGTGGTCCAGGCCAGGAAAAATACTTCGATTGCATCGGTAAACAACGTTTTCAGCAAGGGGTGTTCGACGTCGTTCCGGACTTTAAATTGTGCTACGACCGAATTGTCTTTTACATTGCGGTAGCAGCCGGGTTGGTTCAGTTCGTGCGAGCTAAGCCCGGTTCCTGCCGCCGGCGAATAAGGCTGAATGGTGTATCCTTTGTAAAGCAATCCTTTTTTGTACAACTGTGCCAGCAAATACCAGCAAGTTTCCATGTAGGCATTGTCGAACGTGATGTACGGATTATCCAGATCGACCCAATAACCGATTTTCTCGGTCAATTCGTCCCATTTGTCCTTGTAACGCATCACTTCCTTGCGGCAAGCGGCATTGTATTTGTCCACGGATATCTTTTTACCGATATCCTCTTTGGTAATTCCCAATGTTTTTTCAACGGCCAACTCGATAGGCAACCCGTGTGTGTCCCAGCCGGCTTTGCGGTCGACATGAAATCCTTTGAGGGTTTTGTAGCGGCAAAAAATATCTTTGATCGCACGTGCCATTACGTGGTGAATACCCGGCATCCCATTTGCCGAAGGCGGTCCTTCGTAAAATACAAATTGGGGGCGTCCTTTTGAATCTTCCAGGCTTTTTTTGAAAATGTTTTCTTGTTGCCAGAAGGCTAAGATATCTTTTCCAATCGCTTGCAAGTTCAATTGTTTGTATTCCGGGTATTTTTTATTTGCCATAAATTAATTTGTTGAAAAACAGGTTGCTTTTTATCAAAAACTCATTTCAAAGCAGTATGAAACAAAGGAGTTTGCATTTTGTCACACTGAATTGAAAAAAGAGTGCGAAAATAAGAAATTTATCCTTTCACATGTGTGATGCGAAAGGAATCGTGAATCGGTTTTGCGTTAGAAAACTGATAATCAGAAGAGTGCCTTTTGGATAAAAAAAGTGCAACCCCAAGGGTTGCACTAGAAACAAAGCTGAAATTAAAACAGTAGCGAGGACGAGAGTTGAACTCGTGGCCTTAGGGTTATGAATCCTACGCTCTAACCAACTGAGCTACCTCGCCGAAATTCAAGGGTGCAAAAGTAGTATTTTTATTTTTATTTCCAAACAAGGTTTGGATGCTTTCAAAAAAATATTCCCTTTGTTTTGCAGACTCCGCTGAAAATAAAGGGAATATTTCCGAATAAATTTAAAAGAACCGGATGCTAGAATTTAAAATCCACGCCGATGGCAAAAACATTGTTTGTGCGTTCGTAGGTTTCGGTGGCGATCAAAGCGTCGCTGTACTTAATTTCTTTGCTGTTTTTGGTGTATAAAGTCACGAAATACCCTGCATTGATACGGCATTTTTCATTTACTTTCCAGGCGCCGCCCAGGCCGATCGAGTGTGAGGAAAACGAATGCGCCATATCCGATTGGAATTGGGGAGCAAGTCCCAGGTCGGAATATTGGTATCCGGCGCTGACCAGGAAATGTTTGTGGCAATCCCATTCAATGCCTGCCAGATATTCGTTTTCGCCATGTTCCAGATATTTTTGGCGGTCGTTTTCCATTTTGGCGTCGGTATCGAAATAGTGGTTGTAGCCCAGCGAAACCGTTAACGTAGGAAGTACTTTGTACGAAGCGCCCAGCGCCAGGATGGCCGGAATATCGGCCGGAACTTCTTTCCCGTCGGGAAACAACCCCGTGCTGTCTGCTTTGGTGTCGTTTTTGACTTTCATCGAAGTTTTCAGTTCATATTTGGCCGCAATCAACAAGCCTTCATAATTGAAGTTTACGCTGACAATGGGCGTAAAACCCCAGCCGCTTTGTTTGGCATCCACATCCTTATCGGCCGTTTGCCGGGCGGTAGCAGTTGCGTTGTTTTTGAGTGTATTGTAAGCTCCCTGGATTTGTGTAACGGTCAAAGCATCGTTGTAATTGGCGCCCAGCCCGGCTTTTAACTGGTCGGCCGTTTGTTGCGTCATTTCACCGTATTGTACCATTTGCTCCAAGGTATACCCGCCGGCTCCGGCATCAATTACGGGTTGTAAGCCGTTTGCAACCGCTCCGGCTTGTCCGGCCAATCCGGTGAAATATTGGTTTACATTCACCATAGGCCCCCCGCCGATATTGGCTTGAATGTTGCGAAGATAGCCTTCGTAAGCGTTTGAAGATCTTACTACCCGGGCGCCCACAGCCACCGAAAACAGGTTGTTGATTTTGTACGAAGCGCCCAATTGGCCGCCGTATGTAGCGCTGCTTCCTTTAAAATACATATCCACCTCGTATGCTGTGGTGGGCATGCCGTTGGCTGTCAGCATCATCGGCAACATCGAAATGGGGGCTTCAAACGAAGGCAAGCCTTTGTCGAATTCCAACGAACCGCCGCCGCCGCCTACCCCGGCGCCCAAAGAAAATGCCCAGTTATTTTTTACATAAGCCGCATAGAAATTCGGAATAACGGGTGAAACGGCTTTTCCTTCGTAGGTGTGATTGTTCAACGTGATCAGATCGTTGGTGATGGTCCGTTTTTGGATTGCCAGTTGATTATTTAAGGAGAAATGCCATCCTTGGTCCATAAAAACCAAGCCGGCCGGATTGTAGTAAACCGCATCAATATTTAACGAGGCATTGCGCGAAGGCATGCGGACAAAAGACGCGCTCTGGTTGGTGTTGGTCAGGATACCTCCTGCAAAAATGGTCCCGCTTACAGCCATTACAGCGGTAAACAACAGGGTGCGTAAAATTTTCTTCATGTTTTCTGTGTTTGTGGTTAACAATTTTAAGGGTGAAGCAATTGCGGGCAAAAATAAAGAATTATAGATAATTGCATCGATTGTCTTCCAGGGAAGGCAAAAAAAAATGAGGGTTGAAAATAAAAAATGAGGATGGGAAGCCGTTGGGCGTGAAAAGGGGGAGAGCATGAATTTTGAATAAAAAATTACCAAAGCCATTTGTATCCAAATAATTACGTATATTTGAACAGATTTTAATTTACAGCGTTATGAAAAAGAGAATGATTTTGATTTTGGCGATGATGGCCCATCTTTCGCTCTGTTTTGCAACCATTGTAGGAAGCACGCTTTACAAAGGAGAAGTCCGCTATGTGGATGTCGTTTCTTCAGGCCCTACGGCTGTTGTTTGGCTTAAAACCGATGCGGAAATCGGATTTATGAATCAAGGGATTCTGGTTATGCAGATGTATATTTCCAATTTACCGCTCCAAACTGCCGCCCAAGAAATTTCCCGCTCGAAAATGGTTTATGAAGGCGGGAAAACGATCATCGGAAGCCTTGCCGAACGATTCTCAGGGGCCTGTGTATCGACAGCCGATACGACAGGCGCTGATATGGCGGCTTATTGTTATGTGCAACTAACCGGTAACGACCCGGCGCTTGTCGATGCGATGAAGCCGATGGTTTATTTGATTGCTTCCGAGCTGGCTACAAAACACTGGGGAACTTATGCCCAAAAAGCCTGCCTGGTTCCGGCTGCGTTTTCGGATTTGTTACAGGATGCGATTTTAGCCGCATATCAGGATTTAAAATAAAGATTGTGATTCTTAGTTGTTTCAGATTTGAACAATTTCAAAGGGATGATTTGTGATTGAAAAAAAGCCGGTTCCGTTGGTAAACCGGCCTGAAAAAATGTTTTGTAAAAGGTTGAAATGGCACGATTTTCGCTACTTTTGTTTCTCTTTAATATTCCTAAATTTCTTAATACTTATTCTGATTTGCTATGCTAAACCGCATTTTTGTAATGATGGCAGTTGTTGCCTTGTTGGCTTCCTGCTCCAGCAACAAACTAAAAGTGACCAAAACCAATTTTGCGCCCGAAACGGCAAAAACGCAAAACCTGGTTTTTAAGTTCAACAAAGAAGTCGTAAAAGATACCAACCTTTTGCAGCGCTGGGATACCACGGAATACATTGTTTTTGAACCTAAAATCAAAGGGCGCTTCATGTGGACAAGCAAGTCGGAATTGACTTTTTCGCCTTCGGCGCCGTTGATGGCCAGCACGAACTACAAAGCGGCCTTAACCAATGCCATTTTACAAACCCATAAATCGGACCTGGCTTTGGATTCGAAAATTATCGAATTTCATACGCAGTACCTGAACTTGATGAATGTCCAAAGCTTTTGGGCGTTGAGCGAGAACATGGCTTCGCGTGTCGAAGTCCGTTTGCATTTGACGTTCAACAACCCGGTACAACCCTCCCAATTAAAACCGTTGCTGAAGGTTTTGGTCGAAGGGAAGGAACAAAACATCCAGGTGCTTACCCAAAGCGAATCGGAATTGATCGAAGTGGCATTCAGTTATGAAACCAAGTCGGCAAAAGATTCGCCAGACGGGGAGGTTGTTATTGACAAGGGATTGGGAACATCCGGAAGCGCCTACAAAACAACCGATCCGATTAAAATGGCTTTTGCCATTCCTGCCAAAGATGATTTGGCGGTATCGGAAGTCGTTCCGGATTTTGAGGACGGGAAAGGAATCTTAAAGGTCTATTGCACGCAACCGGTAACCGGCGACAACATCGCCCAATACATCAAGGTAACTCCCGAAGTTGATTTTAAAGTGGAACCGTTGGCCAACGGATTTGTATTGAAAGGTGATTTTGTTCAAAACCAATCCTACATCCTGAAAATTAACGGAAGCATCCAAAGTGTTTTCAACCGCAAGATGGGAGAGGAGTACGTGGAAACCGTCAATTTCGGAACGACCGAACCTTACTTGGCTTTTACCGAAAGAAATGCCCTCTACCTTTCGAACAAGGGGGAACGGAATCTGGGAATCAAGCTGGTGAATGTAAACAGTGTAAAAGTTTCGGTATTCAAGATTTTTGAAAACAACATCCTGCATTACATCCGCAAAGGGCAAAGTTGGGGCTATGAGTACGACGATGACGACTACCATGATTATTACGGATGGGAATTCGACGAGGATTATGGTAAGCCCATTTTCTCGAAAACCATTCAAACCAAGTCGTTGCCCAAAATGGGAAACTTGTCGTTGCTGAACCTCGACCTGACCGAACTGCAATTCAGCGATCCTTACAAAGGCTTGTATCTGGTTCGTGTTGAGTCTTCCGATAAGAAATGGCTGCAAGGCACGCAAATGGTATCGCTTTCCGATTTGGGAATGATTGTAAAGGAAGGAACCGATGACATCCTCGTATTTGTCAATTCCTTGAAAGATGCCTCTCCGGTTTCGGGTGCCAAAGTGGAATTGATCAGCAACAACAATCAAAAGGTATTGTCCGGCACGACGGATAAAAACGGCGTCGCCGTCTTTAAGAACACCAAACAACAAGCCGCCGGTTTCCGGATCAGCATGGCTACCGTAAAATCGGGGGACGATTTCAATTTCATGCTTTTCAACCAGTCACGGGTTGAAACGTCGCGTTTTGATGCCGGCGGAAAGCGCACGGCCGGTTTGAATTACGATGTGTTTGTGTATGGCGACCGCGATTTGTACCGCCCCGGCGACAGCATTTATTTCAACACCATTGCACGCACCTTGCGTTGGGAAACGGTGAAGGACATGCCGGTGAAAATCCAGTTGATTGCTCCCAACGGACGGGTGTACAAAACCATGCGCAAAACGCTGAATTCCGAAGGCGCTGTTTCGGGCGCTTTCTTTGTGCCTCAGGATGCCATGACCGGCGTTTACCTGATGCAGGTCCTGTCCATGAACGATATCTTGTTGACGTCGCGTCATTTTGCGGTGGAAGAATTTATGCCCGACCGCATCAAGGCCACCGTAAAAACCGACAAAACGGTTTACCAGCCCGGATCGCAGATTACGGTCGATATTTTGGCTGAAAATCTCTATGGAACACCTGCCGCCAACCGGAAATACGAAGTTGAAATGCGGATTTCGCGGAAATATTTCAATCCGAAAAACTACCCCGATTACCAGTTCGATATCCGTTCCGAAAATTCCACTTCGGTCTATTCCAACATTGTTACCGAAGGGAAAACGGAAAGCAACGGAACGGCCACGCAAACCTTGCAAGCTCCGTCTTTCAAGGATGTGGGCATTCTGGACGGAACCATTTTTACCACAGTTTTTGATGAAACCGGACGTCCGGTAAACCGCATCAACCAAATCGAAATTCCGACCCAGCCGGTTTTCTTTGGAATCAAATACTTCGATTACTGGGTATCGACCCGCAAGCCGATGAATTTCAATTTCGTAGCCGTCGATCGGGAAGGAAAACCCCGCTCTGCCGAACGGGCAACGGTAGTGGTTTTGTATTACAAATACGAAACCGTGATTGAAAACGACAACGGCCGTTACCGCTATGTTTCGCAACGCAAAGAAAGCCGGGTGATGTCGAAAGAAGTCATTGTGCGCGGAACTGCTACGCCGGTCGCCTTTACGCCCAGCAAATCGGGTGAATACGAAGTACGTATCATTCCTCAAGGAAGCGAAAGCTATGTATCGGCACGATTCTGGGCGTATGGTTGGAGCGATACCGATTATTCCTCGTTTGAAGTAAATCGTGAGGGGGAAGTGACCATTACGGCCGATCAGGAAGCTTACAAAGTAGGCGAAAAGGCAAAACTGTTGTTCAAAGCTCCGTTTGACGGGAAAATGCTGGTTTCGTTCGAGCAAAACAATACCGTAGAATACCGTTACGTCGATTTGGTAAATAAATCGGCCAGCCTGGAAATTCCCATCGGTAAAGACCATTTGCCCAATGTGTTTGTCAATGCAACGGCCTTTAAAAAGATTTCCAATACCGAGATTCCGCTGACGGTTGCACACGGACTGATCAGCCTGAAAGTGGAAGATCCGTCCACCAAGCTGAAAGTAGACCTTGTTTCGCTCGACCGCTCCAAATCCAATACCAAACAAGATATTACCGTACGAACCGCTCCCAATGCCGAAGTAACCCTTGCGGTGGTGGACGAAGGAATTTTGCAGATTACCAATTACAAATCCCCGGATCCGTACGCCTGGTTCTATGGAAAACGCGCTTTGGAAGTAAATTCTTACGATGTTTATGCCCAATTGTATCCGGAGTTAAGCTCCAGTTTTGGAGGCGGCAGCCCGTTCGATTTGTCGCGCCGGGTAAATCCGTTGACGAACAAGCGTGTAAAATTAGTTTCGATCTGGAGTGGAATCTTGAAAGCGGATGCTTCGGGAAATGTGAAGTTCACCGTTGATATTCCTGCCTTCTCTGGCGCTTTGCGCGTGATGGCGGTCGCTTACAAAGGAAATGCTTTCGGCTCTGCCGAAAAACAAATCAAGGTAGCCGACGACATTGTGGTAAGCACTTCATTGCCGCGCTTCACAAGCCCCGGCGACAAAGTATCCATGTCGGTCAATCTGGCGAATACCACCATCAAATCGTGCAATGCAACGGTTTCGGTGACGGCAACACCTCCGCTGAAAGTAGCAGGGGATCATTCTGCGAACGTTTCCATCGGGCCTAACTCCGAAGCGGTTGCTGATTTTAATATCGAGGCTTCCCAAATGATCGGAAACGGAAAAGTAACCGTAACCGTCAACAACGGAGCCGAGAAATTTACCCAGGAAGTGGAACTAACGGTTCGTCCCGCTTCGGGATTGACCTATGTGAGCGAAAGCGGCGTTGTAAAAGCCGGCGAAAACAAGCAAATCGACGTGAACAGCAATTTGCTGCCTTACGGAATCAAATCGAAGATGGTTCTTTCCCTTTCTCCGGCAGCCGAGTTTGCCGCTAATCTGGATTATTTGCTGCGTTATCCTTACGGATGTCTGGAACAAACTGTTTCGGCCGCTTTCCCGCAGATTTATTTGCGTGATCTGGCAACGGTTGCTGTGATGGCAAACAAACGCATCAATCCCGATTTGGCGAGCGATATGCCCGACTACAACGTCCAGCAAGCCATTACCAAAGTAGAATCCATGCAATTGTACAACGGCGGCTTGTCGATGTGGCCCGAAGGCGGAAACGCCCAATGGTGGACTACGGCTTATGCCACCCATTTCCTGATTGAAGCTCAAAAAGCGGGATTTGAAGTCAATGACAAAGTGCTGGAACGTGCTTTGAAATTCCTGGACCAAAAATCGCGCGACCGCGAAGAGTCCGAATATTTCTACTATTCCGGGGCAACCGTTAAATCGCGGAAAATTGCCCGCCAGGAAATATTCTATTCTGTTTATGTGCTGGCATTGGCCGATAAGGCGCCCAAAGCCACCATGAATTACTACAAGTCGAAACTGGATCAGATGAGCATGGATAGCCGCTATTTGCTGGCCGCATCTTACCTGCTTTCGGGCGACAAACGCAGCTACCAGTCTGTATTGCCCGCAACTTTCGGTACTGATAAGGCCGTGAACCAATTCGACGGTTCGTTTGCTTCCTTCGTCCGCGAACGCGCCTTGGCCTTGAATTGCCTTCTAGAGGTTGATCCCAGTAATTCGCAAGTTCCGGAATTGGTCATGATTTTATCTTCGGAACTGCGTAAAAAATCGAATTACTATTACTCCACCCAGGACAATGCCCAGATCCTGCTGGCTTTGGGAAAACTGGCAAAGAAACAGCTCAATTCGAATATCACCGCAACCATTTCGGTGGATGGGGCCAATGTGGGAACTTTCAAAAACAAGGAACTTTTGCTGAACAATGATTTGAACGATAAGAAAATCAGCATTTCCGCCGAAGGGAAAGGCGAAGTATATTACTATTATGAATTGAGCGGACTGACTTCGACTCCGGCCAAAGGCGATCTGGACAACTATTTGAAAGTACGCAAGCGCTTTTTCGACCGCAACGGGAAAGAATTAAATGCTTCAACGCCGTTCAAGCAAAGCGATCTGATTGTGGTGGAAGTGATGATTCAAGCCAGCAGCGGAACTTCGGTCGAGAATGTGGTGGTTACCGATTTGTTGCCTGCTTGCTTTGAAATCGAAAATTCGCGCTTGGTGACCGAACGGGAGTTGCCGTGGGCGAAATCGCAGGCTTATGCCGATTATACCGATATTCGCGACGACCGCATCAGCTATTTTACAACCGCTTATTCATCGCCCAGGTATTTCTATTACACGGTTCGCGCCGTTTCCAAAGGAACCTACCAAATGGGAGCCGTTTCGGCCGATGCGATGTACAACGGAATGTACCGGAGTTACTCGGGAGCACGGGTAGTGACGGTTCAGTAATTAATTGAAAATTGAGAGTTGAAAATTGAAAATGATTTGCTCGTTTACGAGCTAACAAGTTGGCAGAAAGCTGTCCCCCGCTTGCGGGGGTGCCCGTAAGGGCGGGGGTGTTAATAGTAAGCACGCTGACGATCGGACCAGTACCCCAGTTTTTAATTGAAAATTGAAAATGAGTTTTTAATGATGAATCACGGGTCATTTCGACTGAAGCGAAGCGAAACGGAGAAATCCCTTTCCCCCTTAAAATTAAGAATTAAAAGTGAAAAATTGAATTTCAATAAACAGTTCAACACCTCAACGATTCAACAGTTCAACAAATTATCCACCCTTCACTGTTCACCCTTCACGAATAAACAATTAAACAACTCAACGATTCAACACCCTCTTTACCCTATGCGATTAAAACAGTATATTGTTAGATTAAATTATCCTAATGAACAAAAGCAAGCATTAAATGAGTAAACTAGTGACGAGTAACGAGTAAACGAACAACAAAAAACGAATAACAAACCTTGTTCCATTCACCTTTTACCCTGTACCTTGAACCCGTTCACACTTCACCGTTCACGAATAAACAATTAAACAGTTCAACAACTCAACAAACAACTCATTGTTCACACTTCACCGTTCACGAATAAACAATTAAACAGTTCAACAACTCAACAAACAACTCACTGTTCACGCTTCACCGTTCACGAACAAACAAATAAACAGTTCAACAACTCAACGATTCAACAAATATGAGATGTCCCTGGTGCGGAACGGATCCGCTTTATGTAAAATACCACGATGAAGAGTGGGGCAAACCCGTAAAAGACGATCAGACGATGTTCGAGTTTCTGCTGCTCGAAGGCGCCCAAGCCGGATTGAGCTGGATTACAGTGTTGCGCAAGCGTGAAAACTACCGCAAGGCCTTTGCCGGATTTGATGCCCGGAAGGTGGCGGCATTTACCGACGCTGATGAAGAACGTTTGCTGCAGGATCCCGGCATTATCCGTAACAAAGCCAAGATAAAGGCTGCTATTGGCAATGCCAGGGCGTTTTTGGAGATCCAAAAGGAATTCGGCAGTTTTTGCACCTACATTTGGGGATTTTTACCGCAAGGCAAACCCATTGTCAACCACTGGAAAACCCTTGCTGAAGCGCCGGCCAGCACCCCGGTATCTGATGCCATCAGCGCCGATATGAAAAAGCGGGGATTTAAATTTTTCGGAACCACCATTTGCTACGCCCATATGCAGGCCACCGGAATGGTCAACGATCATTTGGTTGATTGTGAGCACCACTAGCCTGTTTACCGGCCATTGAAGGAAAAAATAGGAGAAAGTAGCCTTTGAAAAGCCGCTTTTATGCCGGCAGAAGATATTTTAAAGCAAGAAATAAAATCCTTTCACGAGAGTTGCCGCTTTCGAAGGGGCTATTCCTTGCGGGATCGGCAACTGTTTCAACCCGGCATCGCAACGATCCGTAATTCCGGCTGCGGATAGCCGCAGGAGATACCTCCGGATATTCAGCGTAAAAGTTCTGAATATTCGCAGGGGATGCTTCCGGATATTCAGCGCAAAAGTTCTGAATATTCGCAGGAGGTGCCTCTGAATATTCCGCGCAAAAGTTCTGAATTTTCGCAGGGGATGCTTCCGGATATTCAGCGTAAAAGTTCTGAATATTCGCAGGGGGTGCCTCTGAATATTCCGCGCAAAAGTTCTGAATATTCGCAGGAGGTGCCTCTGAATATTCCGCGCAAAAGTTCTGAATATTCGCAGGGAGTGCCTCTGAATATTCTGCGCAAAAGTTCTGAATATTCGCAGGGGATGCTTCCGGATATTCAGCGTAAAAGTTGTGAATATTCACAGGGCGCGCCTCTGAATATCCGGCGTAAAAGTTCTGAATGTTCCGCGCGAAGGCAGAAGCTTTTTTAATGATGCATGGAGAATGCAAAACGGTGAATATCCATATTGAATATTTGAAACCAGTCCCAAATAGAGACCCGAAGAAAAAACATAAAAAGGGGGTGTTCCGACTTTTGGGACACCCCTCTTTGTTGTATACTACTCAAACCACGCGACCGGTATCGGGCCTATTGAACAGCCTCTTTGGGCTGATTTATTCAAACCGGAGCTTAGAGTTTAAACTCTTTTTTGATTTTATCCACATAATCCAGTTTTTCCCAGGCAAAGAATTCCACCTCTTTGAATTGTTTCTCTTCACCGCCTACCTTTTTGGCTTTGGTGGTTTTGTCTTTGTAATAAACCTCTACTTCTTTGCTGAACGGTTCCCGCCCGAAATGCCCGTACGATGCGGTGGGTTCGAAAATGGGATTTTTCAGCCCGAAACGTTTTACAATCGCGTAGGGGCGAAGGTCGAAGAGTTTCTTTACCCGTTCGGCGATTTCACTGTCCGATAACGTTTTGCCGCTTGCATTCTTTACTTTTCCGGTTCCGTAAGTGTTCACATAAACCCCTACCGGTTCGGCAATGCCGATGGCATAAGCCACCTGAACCAGTACTTCGTCGGCTACCTCGGCAGCTACCAGGTTTTTAGCAATATGGCGGGCTGCATAAGCTGCCGAACGATCCACTTTCGAGGAATCTTTTCCCGAAAAAGCGCCGCCGCCGTGTGCACCTTTTCCGCCGTAGGTGTCCACAATAATCTTGCGTCCGGTTAGTCCCGTGTCGCCGTGCGGGCCGCCAATCACAAATTTGCCCGTCGGATTGACAAACAACTGGGTGCTTTCGTCGATTAATTTCCGGATTTTTTGGCTTAGCGAACGTTTTACACGCGGCAACAGCACTTCGATAATATCTTTACGGATTAACGCTTGCATGGCAATTTCCGCTTCTTTGGCGGCTTTTGGCGTATCGTTCGACGGCAATACAAATTCGTCGTGCTGTGTGGAAATCACAATGGTATCCACATGCACCGGTTTGTTTTTTTCGTTGTATTCCACCGTAACCTGGCTTTTTGCGTCGGGGCGGAGGTACTTCATCCTTTTTCCTTCGCGGCGGATGGCTGCCAATTCCTGCAGTAAAATATGGGAAAGCTCGATGGGCAGCGGCATAAAGTTTTCCATTTCGCGGATTGCGTAACCGAACATCATTCCCTGGTCGCCCGCACCTTGATCTTCGGCCTTTTCGCGTTCCACTCCCTGGTTGATATCCGATGATTGCTCGTGAATGGTCGAAATCACGCCGCAGGAATTATTGTCGAAGCGGTAATCTGCTTTGGTATATCCGATTTTCTCGATGGTGCCGCGCACCACTCTTTGAATGTCGACATAGCCGCTAGTTTTCACCTCGCCGCTGCAAACCGTAAGCCCGGTGGTAACCAGGGTCTCACAGGCTACTTTGGAATCGGGGTCGAAACGTAAAAATTCATCAAGCAATGAATCTGAAATTTGGTCGGAAACTTTATCCGGATGTCCTTCCGAAACACTTTCGGATGTAAATAAATATCCCATGGTATGGTTAAAAATAAGTTAGTACTCAAAAAAACTCGGGGACGGGATATGATTGAAAGGATGCCAGTATTTTAGCATTTTTTTGTGTGGTTGCAATCAATCAAATCTTTCCACAAGAGTGCTGCAAAAGTAGAATTTTTTTTGGTACACGGATGCTTTTACCCAAATAGTTTAGATTTTTTTGTTTTTCGCTTGCCCGGAAGGTTGGTTTATCCGGATAAAATCCAAATCCTGTTTTGGGTGGCGTTTACAAGATGTACATTTCAGATTTCGCAGCCATGCTGCTTACGGTAATTGGAGATTTATTTTTACAAAGATGTCGCGGCTACGCCGCTAAATGCCGTATGGTAGCGAAATATGGCCCGTTCTCCTGCTGCTGCCAATATCGTCCTGTTGATGCCCTACGGGCAATGATTGTTATAAAACATTATTGCCTATGGATGTAATTGTCCGATGGACAATGAAATAATGGAAACAACCATTCCCCTTAAGAGGAAGAATGCTCATAAAAGCAAGAGAGGAAGGAAAAACCAAATTGCCCGTCAGGGCATTGATCTTTCCATAAAAATAGCATCCCTATGCAGTACGATGTCCTTGTTGATGCCCTATGGCAAATGATTATTATGAAACATTTTGTCTGTAGATGTAATTATCCGATGGACAATGAAATAATGGAAACAACCATTCCCCTTAAGAGGAAGAATGCTCATAAAAGCAAGAGAGGAAGGAAAAGCAAATTGCCCGTCAGGGCATTGATCTTTCCATAAAAATAGCATCCCTATGCAGTACGATGTCCTTGTTGATCTCTTACGGGCAAATGATTATTATGAAACATTTTGTCTATGGATGTAATTGTCCGATGGAGAATGAAACAATGGGAATAACCATTCCCCTTTAGGGGAAGAATGCTTATAAAAAGCAAGAGAGGAAGGAAACCCAAATTGCCCGTCAGGGCATTGATCTTTCCATAAAAATAACATCCCTACGCGGTAAAATGTCCTCGTTGATGCCCTACGGGCAATGATTGTTATGAAACATTATTGTCTATGGATGTAATTGTCCGATGGACAATAAAACAATGGAAACAACCATTCCCCTTAAGAGGAAGAATGCTCATAAAAAGCAAGAGAGGAAGGAAAAGCAAATTGCCCGTCAGGGCATTGATCTTTCCATAAAAATAGCATCCCTACGCGGTATGATGTCCTTGTTGATGCCCTACGGGCAAAGGATCGTTATGAAACATTTTGTCTGTGGATGTAATTGTCCGATGGAGAATGAAACAATGGGAATAACCATTCCCCTTTAGGGGAAGAATGCTCATAAAAAGCAAGAGAGGAAGGAAACCCAAATTGCCCGTCAGGGCATTGATCTTTCCATAAAAATAGCATCCCTACGCGGTACGATGTCCTTGTTGATGCCCTATGGCAAATGATTATTATGAAACATTTTGTCTGTGGATGTAATTATCCGATGGACAATAAAACAATGGGAATAACCATTCCCCATTAGGGGAAGAATGCTCATAAAAGCAAGAGAGGAAGGAAAAGCAAATTGCCCGTCAGGGCATTGATCTTTCCATAAAAATAGCATCCCTATGCAGTACGATGTCCTTGTTGATGCCCTGTGGCAAATGATTATTATGAAACATTTTGTCTGTGGATGTAATTGTCCGATGGACAATGAAATAATGGAAACAACCATTCCCCTGACGAGGAAGAATGCCCATAAAAAAGCAAGAAAGGCAGGAAAATCAAATTGCCCGTCAGGGCATTGATCTTTCAATTAAAGTAAACCTGCTGAAAATTTTAGACTTTGGTTTGATAGACAAAAAAGGTGTCTACAGTGCATCGTTCTTTGGTATATTATTTCTTAACCATTTATCAAATTATCACCTGTTTTCAATCTCTCTTTTTGTATAAATGTAGATGGGAAATACAATTGGAGAAGATCCCTTCACTGCCCCAAAACGGCCCTTCATTAACCAATTCGGCTGTTCATTAAAAATCGCATATTCAACCGCTGGCTGCCATCCTACCTTTGTCCCCGGAACGTTCCGGTAAAAAATCAAATTATTTTCTAACCAGTAAAAATTTTAAATCATGGTAAAACAAATGTCAATAGACACAACTCCCTCGCAGGTAGCTACCAATGCCCTGCAGGGAATTCCGTTCAGCCAGATTATCGGGTCTCCGTTGAAAGCGGCGATCGAAGCTCAGGCTATGGCAGCGGAAACTACCTGGAAGTTTATCCAGACAGTGGGATTAAATACCGATAAGGATGGCAACAAAACCGCAGTTAATGTATCCTTCGACTTTTTACAAAACGGTAGGATGGCAAGGTTAAATGTACCGCTTTTAACCATTGTTCCCATTCCGTATATTGCTATCAACAGCATTGATATTGCTTTCAAAGCAAAAATCAATGCCGAATCCAGCACACATACCGAGGCTTCGGAAAGTTCGGAAATGAAGGCCGGTGGTTCTTTTTCGGCCAGCGTCGGTTTCGGACCTTTCAGCGCCAAGTTGGAAGCCTCAGCCTCTTATTCCAGCAAAAAAGATTCGAAAGCCACACAAGATTCCAAGTATAGCGTTGAATATACCTTGGATATTGCGGTGAAAGCCGGACAGGAAAGTATGCCTGCCGGCTTGGCGCGTGTACTCGATATCCTGAACAACAGCCTTTCTGTCAACGAACCCAAAGGCGAGCTTGCCGCCAATGTGTATGAAGAAGAGGGAAAACTGAAACTGGTTGCCACCTACATCAACGGTGACGGCTTGTTCATTCCTCAAATGATTATGTTGGGAACAGCCAAGGCTGAAAAGATTGTGGAAGAACGCAATGCCGTCTTCGCGATTGATGAAGGTCAACGCGGACAAGAAGTTGAAGTGAAAGCCGGTGAAGCAGTTCGTAAAGTAACGATTCCCAAAAAGACGGAAGAACCGAAAAAAGCGGAAGAGCAAAAGTAATCTGCTGACACCTTGAATCCGTTTAATTCCCTCGCATGCGAACGTAAATCCATGCCGGCAATTTGCAGCCGCATGCGGGGAATTTTTAAATCAGAAACTAAAAAAAAGTAACGTCATGTCTCGATTAAAAAGTATTGTAGGAAGCATCCTCGGCGAATTTACACAAGCCCAGCATATGGCAAACATATTTGCCGCCCGTTTGGGGAAAGAATATGCCGAAAACGATATGCTGCGCTATTTTATGATTCCTAATGCCTGTGCAGATGAATTAAATTTTGAATTGAAGTTTGCCGTGCAACAATCGGGCAAAACCGAACGAGTGAGAGAAGTGAATTATACCCGGCTCATCCAATTCTTTAACCAGTTGGCGGTTTCGGTCGCCGAAACGGTGATTGCGACAGCCATTCATACGGCAGATGGTTTTGTCGTGAAAGATGCGGGCAGTTACCGGAAACTCAAGGAAAAAGAGCAACAGCTGAAAAGCGATTTCCGTGAGTTCCTGTCCAAACGGCTTAAAGCGGCTTTCCTGAAAAAAGGGATGAATGAAATCGATGAAGACGGATTTGTATTCTTTCCGAAAATTTTTGAAATTGCTATGGATGTGATTGAGCAGGACTTTTTTTTACATAAAGAGCTCCATATAACCGCTTATGCCTCGAAAGAATTTTCGGAGAAAATCAAGGATGCATGCAGTGCTTTCGTGGAAACACTGATTGAACACTCCTGCAAGGATATCAACCTGAAAGAAAACCGGGAAGAAGAAATCTTCGACTTTGTGGTTGATGCGGAGTCGCTGTCCAAAATTCCGCCCGAAAACATCCAGAAAATCAATTTCAAAGTCAACCTGCGGAATTACCAGATAAGCCCTTCCGAGAATAACGGAGAAGTAGTTGATTGTATCATTCCCGCAAGCATGTAACCCTTAAAAAATTACGATTATGAACACGCAAAAAGAAAAGAAAAACCAGTTAAACAGCCAGGTAATGGCGCTTCATCAGCTGATTTCGGCGCCTTTGGTAGCCACGCTGGAGGCCGATGCCATGACCACGCGAAGCTATATCAATTTCTTGCAGGAAGTAGCTTTCGAACCCAACCCGAACGGCGATCCCGGATTGGGGAAATTACGCACATTCACGTTCCAATATATGCAAGCTGATGGAAGGGGTAAAACTTTGAAATCGGTACAAATTCCGGTGATTTCGCTCATTCCGATTCCGCTGTTGCAAATTAAGGAAGCCACTTTTGATTTTGAGATTAAAATCCTCGATGCCGTAAGCGAAACCAAAGAGGAAAGCTATTCTTTTGAAGAGCAAGCGCCTGACAAGCAGGAGAAAAACCAACCGCTCTCGATGCGTGCAGCACTGGCGCCCCAAACGGGCAACAGCAAAAACCAAAGGGATAACAGCCTAACTGCCAATATGAAAGTAAAAGTCGTGATGCAGCAAGCCGATATGCCTTCGGGATTAGCGAATTTGTTGTCGCTTTCCGCAAATAACATGGTGATTGAAAATGCCGAACCGGAGAACAATAGCGAGCAACCACGCCCATTTGAAGAAGCGTAATTAGAATTTAAATACAAAGGATAATGAATCAATTAAATACACAACGGCCATCGGGTTTTGAATGCCCGGTTTGCAAAGGATTTATCCCCGTTTCAGCGATGGATTTAATGGGTGGAAAAACCATCACCTGTCCATCTTGTACCTTGCAATTAAGCATCAACAAAGCTGCTTCGCAAAAAGCTATTGAGGCTCTGGAAAAAGTACGACAAGCACAAGATAAGGTAAACCATGTGAATGATAAATTTAAAATGAAAAAAGAGTGAACGTTCACCCGTAAACAAGTTGACTAGTAGACTAGTAAACTGGCTTTAATGATGAATTAGAAAGCTTGAACGATGAACTTTTTTTAGTAGACTGGTAAACTAGTTTTTAATGCAGCAGGTAGAAAGTTTTTTGATACAACCAACAATTAAACAGTTAAACGATTCAACAGTAAACTCACTCTTCACCTGTTCACGATTCGCTTTTAAAAAACAAATCTATGAAAACAATAAGAAAAGGAAGCGCCGGCCAAGCTGTGTCGGAACTTCAAAAACTGTTGAAAGAAAAAGGTTATCCGGTATCCGTTGATGGTGTTTTCGGACTCCAAACCCATGTGTCGGTATGCCAATTTCAAAAAAGTGTCAATCTTGTTGCAGACGGCATTGTGGGAACAGCCACTTGGGAAGCCCTGCAAAATAAGAAAGCGATTTCCAAAACGGAATCACCACAAACCAAGCCCTTACAAGATGCTAAAGCGATTGTGCCGCCTACCGGCAAACAAGGAATCGATTTCGCCAAAGCAGCAGAAATATTGAATGTGGAAGAGGCGGCGATTCGTGCCGTACATCAGGTCGAATCCGGCGGACGGAATGGCTTTTTGCCCGACGGCCGGCCGATGATCCTCTTTGAAGGGCATATTTTCTGGAGCCAACTAAAAAAACGGAATATAAATCCGGAAGAACATGCAAAGGGAAACGAAGACATTCTTTTTCCGAGATGGAACCGGACGGCTTACAAAGGCGGCGCAGCCGAGTACGAACGCTTGAACCGGGCCATTCTAATTCACCGCGAGGCAGCGCAAGCTTCAGCTTCGTGGGGCATGTTTCAGATTATGGGATTCAACCATGCCCTTTGCGGTTACCGTTCGGTATCGGACTATGTTTCGGCCATGGAAAGCTCTGCCAACAACCAATTCCTGGCTTTTGTGAAATTCCTGCAAAGTACCCAACTGGATATTCCTTTAAGAAATCTGAACTGGGTCGGATTTGCCGAAAAATATAACGGCCCCGGATACAAGCAAAACCATTATGACGAAAAATTGCAAAAAGCTTATTTGCAATACAAAAACGCGAACTAAAATCAATGTGCCAACCATTTAAAACGAAAATAATATGAAAAATCAGAAACAAAATCCAAGGAACCGAACCGGTTTAAAAAGTATCTTCACCCGCTTTAGCCTGCTGATGTTCACTTTTGCCACCATAAGCTGCATGAATGCGCAACTTCCTTCAAACGGCGCATGCCGGCAAATACGAACGGTAGTACAAACCGAAGTGGTAAAAAAGGGAAAGGTCAACTGCGACTCGACCGTACTCTATGTTGCTGCCATAGATGCCAACAACGCATTCATGCAAGCGCAAAACCTTTGTATCCGGCTGAATGCAGAATGGGTAGGAAAACAGGGAGCATCTTCCATTTATGTATTGCCCGGTGAATCGGGAAAGCTGACGCTGACCGATAAGGAAAACAATCCTTGTGTTTACAGTATCCTTTACCTGGATGTCAATTGCGGAAGTTATCCCGTAAGGGAAATAAGGTTCCTGCGCCTCAAATGCTACAAGGAAATAAAAGAATAAGTACAATCGAATCATCAATCATTCACACCTCATTACTCAGTGATAAAATCCTGCTTCGTGGGCAAAGGGGCATAAAACGTATCAAAAATGACAAAATATCTGATTCTGGTTTTCCTTTGCATTTCGCAATGGACATGGGCTATCGAAGGCAACGACGACAACGTTACCCGCGATTATTACGTGCAATTGTACCAAACGCAACGGTACCGATCCGATTTCGATCAGTTGTTCGGGAATTCATCCGACCGGCACGATTATAAAAAACTGCGGGAATACCTCAACCGTAAAAAAGAAATCGAACGGGTGTTGCGTATGGCGGGCGATGATTACTATTACGGACTTTCGTTCAGCCGTATGTTTGCCGAGGATTATGTGCAGAGTTTGGAAGATGAGTTGGCCACCCGCAGTCCGGAGGATAAAATCCTGCTGCGCATTAATTCCGAAATGCCGAACATGCACTACAACGGCGAATATACCGTAACATTTGTACAATCGGATCTGCTGCCCGCCATCAAGGAAAAATACCGTCAGGCGATTGTAAAAGACAGCATCAATCAAGGATTTTATACCTTGATTCAGAAAAACCTCGAAGCCGTGCAGGACGATATTTTCCTGTGCGAACAAGCGTTGAATACGGCGCTGTCGCCCGAATTCCAGCAACAAAATTTCCGAATCTGGATCAGCCTCACCTTTTCAGGGCTGATTGCGGTTTTGCTTTGCCTGTTTTTCTTTATCATTTACCGGCGTTCGGACAAATCGTTAGCCCGGAACTTATTAAGCGAAACAGGCTTGCAATTCATTACCATTTTCGTACTGATCATTGCCATTATCCTTTTCGGAATCCTGAATATTCTGGGAGGCAGCGAACTCGCAGCCATTTTGTCGGGAATTTCGGGTTACATTCTGGGCAAAGGCGGACAGATGATCCTTGCCGGAAAAACAAAACAAGAAGATACCCCCGATATACCCCCGGAAAATATCGAACCCTCACAGCCCTCTGCACAAGCTGTCGTTACAGAACCTATGCCTGAGGAACAGGAAAAAGAGGGGGAGGGAAAATATTTTCCGAGCGAAAGTATGTAACCCTTTAAAAAGAAAGGAGGAAAGATCATGAAGCCACCTTAGCGCAACGAAAACTTTCAATCGGAGGAATGCGAAAATCCCTATTAAAAGAGTAGCACGGAGAAACACCCGGCCGGATAAAGAGAGTGAACATAAAAATGTAAAAACCATGTTTAATTATAATTTAAATCAAAACAATGCAAATCCAAACCAAAATAATTATTGTGGTGGGTATGCTTTGGCTGCTGTACTTAATGCAGTCAATAATCTGCAGCTAAATATGCCTAATCCTCAAAATATATATGCTGCTATTCAAGTGAATCAGGCTGGTTTAGTAGGTCCTAATAGTCAAGGGCTGATAAATGGGACACAGGCAGGTGGAACAGATATTTGCCTTCCGTCAAGTATTGCGATGACAGCCCGCCAATACCGTCTAACACCTACTGTACTATATGGTAATCCGCCTTTTCCGGCACCAGTTATTCAAGAAGAACTGAATCGATTGCAGATGCAGAATATCGCGGTTCAGCAAAATAATGTGGCTTTGGCACAATTACTTTTAGCAAGAACAGAAAATTATTTTATCGTGTTGGTCGATAATGGTCAACATTGGGTAGCTGTTGAAAAACTGAATAATAATTTTACAGTCTATGATCCAGGAACAGGTGTCATCACACCAAACCTACAAGGGCTTACTTATTCCAGTTTAGTAATTGCACTAAGATAAAGTTTTTTATCAGTCAGCCAAATATAGATATTGACAATAGCCGGCATTGCCAATATCGTTGAATCTCAAAAGCTTTTTATCACCTGTTTTAAAATTCCAGGAAACCGTATTATGAAAACTACCACCCATTGCCTTCCAAAGGCAATGCTTAGCCGCTGCGTTGTCTTTTTGTCAAGTATGTTACCCCTTGTCATTTCGTTGCAGGCGCAAGAACAGGAGAAAGAAACTTTGCATACAGAAGCAGCCATCGATCTGGTCAGCCAGAACATCTGGCGAGGAGTGTATCAGTCAGGTGCCAGCGTTCAACCTTCGGTAAGTGCAGTTTACAAAGGGCTGGAGTTATTCGCTTGGGGATCGACCGACTTTCGAAATACCCAACGCGAAATTGATTTTACGCTTCATTATGTTTTCCATGGCTTTACCGTGGGCATCACCGATTATTGGAATGGTAGCGATTCTACAAATTATTCCGCTAACCACCAATGGGAAGGATGTTTGAAATATACTTTTTCCAGAATTCCCCTTTCATTGGAATGGAACACGGTGTTTGGGGGCGAAGAACGGGCCGGCGGCTTTTCGTCTTATGCTGCAATCGATTATTTGCTTGAGCTTCCTGCCCTGGATTTTGATTTCTCCATCGGTTTTACTCCTTGGAAAAACAGTTTGTTGGAAACAGAACGCTTTACATTTATTAATTTTTCTGTGGTGGCCGGAAAAGAGTTGTTTCTTCATCCTCAACTGCCGACAAAAGTGTTATGTGGCCTGGTTTACAATCCTGCGGCCAATCAATTATTTTTTACGGTGGGGATCGGTTTTTTGTTTTCAAACCCCTAATCCTAATTAAAGCTTGTGATAAAAAATATTTTTCTAAAAAAAAGTATTTATCTTGCGGTATTTATTGCTTTGTCGATTTTTATAGCTAAAGATGTAACATTTTTTTATCAAGCTTATTATATTGATTTCGAGGAACCGGCACGCGATAAGTTACATCTCTCCGCCCGATTGATTGACAGCGCTTTTACCAAAGCCCGGCTGCAGAGCGGTTCTATTGCCGGAAAACTGACTTTACAGTCCATTGAAAAAGAAGCCATGAAGCGCTTTATGACATCTGTTGCAGATTCTTTTCCCATCGACGGACTTTTGTTTGCTGTGGAATCTGCTCCGGGAGCCGCTAAAACTCCACAAAACAACTATGCTTTGTTGCTATCTAAACAAACTGGGTTTATTAACATGGGAAATTTTTTCAAGAGCAATACCACGCGATATCACCAGTGGTACCGGAAAACTTTTGAAAATGGACAGGCTTGGTGGACAAATCCGGTTTTTGATGAAATGTTTGGTGTTCGTATTGTCGGTTGCTGTGTACCTTTTGATTTAAAAGGAGGAGAGAAAAGGAATGGTGTTGGTAATCTACCGTACCGCCCATATTTACAAGCGCTTGCTGCAATTCGGTTTGAGCCGGTATGGACTGCCTTACATAATTGATTCAACCACGGCTTTTATAGCGCATCCGCTGGATGAAGTCCGTTCGCTTGGGGAATTGGGAGAAGATTACAACGATCCGGTCCTTATCAAGTTGAAACAGGATTTAACGGTAAACCGTCGGCTCGGCGAAAGTTATTTCCACCGCAATACGGTTACCGGACAATGGTGCAATGAAGTGTTTTCATCGATCAAAGAAACAGGTTGGCTGATGGGATTATCGGTTTACAATGGTCGTTCGCTCGAATCTGAATCTTACCGCCAAAGCATGAAACAATGCGCAATCCGCATTATTTCATGTGCCGCAATGGGATTGGTTCTCCTGCTTATTTTCATGGATCAATATTTCTTTTTCACAAGAAGATCGCAATTTTTTGCATACTTCTTGCCTGCGGTATTTTTCGGCGTTATTGTGGGAGTTATTTCGGTGTACAACCGCTTTCCTGTGAATGGAGAAAGAGTGGCCCCGTATATTTCCGGTGATTCTTTCGAACGGATTAAAACCAATACTGTGGCACAGGATTTTCTTACTAAAAAAAGAATCTACCATAAATGGGATCCGAAACGGATTGCGGATATAAAGAGTTTGGATAATTTTTTGAATTCTTATAAGGAACAATCCCAAAAACAGTATAAAGAACCTGTCCGAAGCATTCCCACGGGATTATACATCCATGCAATTCAATTTGTAAATTCCTATGAAATACGGGTTGCAGGAAGTGTTTGGCAGAAGTTTCTGAGTAGGGACAGCAAGGGTTTGAAAATCCAAAAACAGAAATACCATTGGGATAGCTACCCGAAAAAAGGAATCCTTTTTCCCGGAGCGCAAATCAATGAATATGAACAAGCGGACAGCCTTTCCATTTTGATGGAGGGTAATAAAGCCACTCTTTATCGTTGGCGTTTCGATGTCAACCTCCCGCAACAGCTTTCGTATGCTTTATTTCCTTTCGGGAAAAATGAATTGGTATTGCCGGTTTGGTCCGCTGATTTAGACGACAATACTGTCCTTACTCCCGATTTGGAATCCTATAAGCAGCTATATCCGGATATTTGCCCCGGACTGGGAAATCATTTTGAAATCAACGGATGGAATATTTCCAGCAGCTATTATTCCTACAGTATGGAGTCGTATTTATGTGATTTTGGCAATACGGATATGTACGGGCTAAACCGGTTTCCTGAATTGGTATTCAATATTTCCATTTCACGCAAATTTTTGGATATTTTGGTCTGTAAGATTGTTCCAATTTTTGTGGTATGGGTACTGTTGTTCACAATTCTGTTTGTCCGCGACAATGACGACGGTTTTAATAATGTCATAGGTTGTTCGGGATTGTTTTTCGTCCTTGTTTTCGACCACATCAACCTCCGGCAAAGTGTCTTGTCCGAAAGCATCATGTACCTCGAATATTGCTATTTTTTCACTTATTTGTTGCTGTTGCTGATTACGGTTACTTCGTTTCAACTCGAAACCGAAACCAAAATTGTTTCGTCTTTGCAGTGGACGGATTCTATTCTTAAACGCTATTTCTGGGCGATCATCACCGGGCTTATGGCCGTAACTACCATTCTTAGGTTTTATTAATTGTATTGAAAGTTGCATTAAAAAAATATTACTCCAAAGGTCTGTATCGCATAAAATGATATTATAAAATATTAATACATGTTTGCTGTATGGAAAAAATACTACAAAACAAGTCCCTTGACATTTATGTGCTCCCATGTCTGTTTGTCCGCGATAAAGCGATGCTTATTGCTTTGCCGTTAAATAATATTTTATTCCTGCAAGCCGAAAATGCTTATACCCGCATTGTCACCCTTGATCCCAAAGAAAACTATTTATCATCTTTAAATCTTGGAAGAATCGAACAAAAACTTTGTTTTCCGAGCTTTTGCCGCATTCATCGTTCATATATTGTGAACCTTCATCACGTAAGCGCCATTGTAAACAATGGGTTAAAAATAGAAAAATACTATATTCCGGTTGGCAAGAACTACCGGCATATTATGAATGCATTTATTTTGGTTTGATCTTGCATAAAGACTTTGGAATAATTTAAATGGAATAAATAGCTTTTCTCAACATTCGTATTAAACGAAGGTGCGTTTCCGACATCAGGGATAACGAATCCATATAAATGACAAAGGGTATGAAACTGGCTTTTTTTACCAATTGTACACTGGGAACATACTCCTTCATAATAGCCAAAGAATCGCACAAAATAAATTACAAGATGCAATTCCTCTGCTAAACTTTAAAATATAGCCCATAAAAAAACTCCCTGGGAAAACCGAAGAGTTTTTTTAATCCAAAGATTTTACGGAGCGTTCCGAAGCGGTTATTTCACTTCCAGAAGTTCTACTTCGAAAATCAATACCGAACCGCCGGGGATGGGACCCATATCGCGGTCGCCGTATCCCAGGTCCGAAGGAATGTAGAACATGTATTTTGCGCCCGGTTTCATTAGTTGAAGCCCTTCCGTCCAGCCTTTGATGACGCCGTTTAACGGAAATTCAATCGGTTCGCCGCGGTCGACGGATGAATCGAATTTGGTACCGTCAATCAGCGTTCCCGTATAATGTACTTTTACGGTGCTTTCGGCTGTCGGGGATACGCCTGATCCTTCGGTAAGGACTTTGTATTGCAATCCGCTGGCCGTTACTTTTACGCCGTCTTCGCTTTTATTCTTTGCCAAAAAAGCCTCGCCTTTATCTTTGTTTTCTTTACTCGAGGCTTTGGCTTCAGAATCCTGGGCTTGCGAGATTCGTTCGTTTAGCGACATATAAGCGTGTTGCATTTGCTCCTCGCTCAGCATGGATTCTTTTCCGCTGGTGGCTTCCTGGATGGCTTTGGTAAAAAGTTCGATGTTCAAATTCACTTTATCTTTCAGGTTTCTGGCCAAATCAAACCCGATCAAATAGCTGATGCTGTCGTCCAAGGTTTTTAATTCGGGCATTTTAGCGGTGGTTTCCGTTTTATCTTTTTTATCCTTTTTGTTCTTTTGTGCCAATGCGGCAATCGGTAAGGTTGCGGCAAAAATTAGTAAGAAGGTTGTAATTGCGATTTTTTTCATGAGATGGTTTTTCTAAATGAGATTTGTGAATTAAAAGTTTACGCTTGGAGCTTCTTGAGCAGCTTCCGATGCTTGGAAATACGGTTTTTGTTTAAATCCGAATAAACCGGCAAAAATATTGGTCGGGAAACGGCGCATATTCGAGTTGTATTCCTGCACTTTGGCGTTGAAATTGCGGCGTTCGACGTTGATGCGGTTTTCAGTGCCTTCCAATTGAGCTTGCAATTGCAAGAAATTCTGGTTGGCTTTTAAATCCGGATATTGCTCAACCGTAACCAAAAGACGGGACAAAGCCGATTGCAATCCGTCTTGTGTTTTTTGAAATTGAGCCAGATTTTCTTCGGTTAATTGGTCGGCATTCAGGTTGATTTGAGGCCTAGTTGCATTGGCGCGTTCTTCCACTACCTTTACAAACGTTTCCTGTTCATGTGTGGCATATCCTTTGACGGTGTTTACCAAGTTGGGAATCAGATCCAAGCGACGTTGGTAAGCCCCTTGAACATCCGCCCAGGAGTTTTTAACCGATTCTTCACTTTTTACCAATCCGTTGTATTGGCCTTTCCCCCATGAAAACAGAATAATCACAAGAAGTACGATGACTCCGATAATGATCCAGGTTTTTTTCATATAAAAAATAATTAGGGTATTTTGATATTGACTGCAAAGATAAAAAAAAGCAACTGGAACAACGGCAATTTTAGGAGAAATTGAGATAAGTGTTTGGTCATTAGTGTTGTTAAGTGTTGTTTTGCTATGTTATTTCAGTTAAACCGTCTTTTCTCTTTGTTCTTTAATTTTTATTCTTGCATCCGTTATTCATACGATTTTATGATGGAATTGAGCATTTTTTCGGTTTTGGCGGCGCCTTCGCCGAGGATGAATCCGATTTGTTGCACTTGCCGCAAATTTTCTTCAATCACTTCGGTTACGCGGTGAATAATTTCTTCGGGGCGTTCTTCTTTGGAGTGTAAATTACGAAATACGGCGCCGACTAATTTTTTCTGAATCAACTGGAAAATAGATACATTGACCCATTTGTCGTCAATCTCCACATCTTTGCTGATTTGTGTTTCGTCGTGGTTTAAAGTAAATTGGATTTGGGCAATAAGTGCCGGAGGCAACAAGGTTTTGAGGTCGGCGCCAATGAGGCCGGGAATGACATCGTGTATTTCTTTTGCATCTTCGCCCAAAATTTCGATAAATGCAAGGTTCGATTCTACGATTTTCAAATTTTCGTCGTAAAAAACAACGCCGGCGCTCAATCCTTTTACGAAAATAGATAGCGCTTCATTTTTAGCATAAAGCATATCTTTGGTTTCGTCAAGTGTTGTTTGGGTTATTTTCAATTCGTTTTTTACCATTTCCAGCTCTTCGATCGTTTTTTTTGTGGCGTGCGATGTTTCGAGGTTGTCGATTTGCGCACTCGTTACGCACATTTCGGGAACTACCGTATTCTGCGCAATAGCCCAAGCCAGCTCTTTGCACGTTGCGAATCCGCAGGCGCCGCAATTGACTTCCTTGTTGTTGTTGCGTTTGGTAATACGGTTGAGCGCTATTTTTATTTCAAATTCGTCGGGCGGCGGCAGCTCCTGTTTTTTTGCGCAGAATACGGCATTTAATTCTTCGTAATGCGAATGAACATCCATTTGTCCTTTCCATTTTTCGACATCGAAGTTGGCCAACCGGCGGCCAAAATAATCTTTGACTAATGCATAGCGTTTGTATTTCTCGCCGCCCCGCGATGTGCCGGGTCCCATAATACAGCCTTCGCAGTAGAAAATATTGAAATTTTGCTTGATAGCATTATAGTATTCCCAAAATTGTTTGATGGCGAGCACCGAACTTTTTCCTTCTACGGTAATTGTATCTTCTTTCAACAGGCCGGTATCTAAATTGGCTGCTTCCAAAAAACCTCGCGAAATAGGGTACATACTTCCTTTGTATCCCAAGGGCTCATCGAAGTCGGAGTACTCGCTAAAAGTTTCTGTGATTTTAAATTCGTCGAACAGTTCCCGCAATTCTTGAAATGTCAACGCTTCATCTATTTTTGCCAAACCGGTATACCGTCCGGTTTCTTTTTTTACGGCCACGCAAGGCGTTATATTTACCACTTTCAAATCGCTGCCATATAATTTTCGGGCAACAACAGCGCAGGCGGCAATGGGCGAAACATAGGGCACCAAGTTTCCGATAAGTTCGGGATATTTTTTTTCGATCAATGCTACAATCGAAGGGCAGCAACTTGTTATATAATATTTCCCGTTGAACTCGTCGTGGGTAAGTTGGCGGTATTTTTCGGCAATAATATCTACACCAAAGGCCATTTCGGTTACATACGAAAAACCAAGCAGGCGAATCATTTTTACAAATTTACGGTAATCGGTAATATCGTCGAATTCGCCGGCAATGGAAGGCGCGCATATTGCCACTACTTTTTCTTTGGCATTCAACAACTGTTTCACATTTTCTTTAGAGTCGAAATAAGTAATGGCGTCGTAGGCACACGTGTCGATGCAGGCGCCGCACAGAATACATTTACTTTCTTCGATGTGAGGAAATACGCTGTTGGTGTGTACGTGAATGGCTTTTACGGGGCAAGTCCTGGCACAGGAATAGCACGCTTTGCATTTACTTTTTTCTAATTGTATTATATTTTTCGACATCCTTAGGCATATGTAATTTTAACTACTTTCATGAATTTTTCGGCCAGTACTTTGGTCAGTCGCTGAATGAGGTGTTTGCGAATTTCTATTTCGACCGGCAGGGTAGGGTCGTGGTGGTCTTCGTTGATTTTTGTACCTACCAAAACAAATATCTCGTCGGTGTCCAGTAACAATTTGCAGAGCCGGTCGGCAGGGCCTTTTCCCAATTGTATAGTGGTGTTCAGGTTGATATTGTCCAATAAATGGATCACTTTACCAAGCGTCAACACGCCTTCGGTAACAAGGTCGATACCGTCCATTTTCGAGCTTGGCGGCAGGCTAAGGTCTATCCGCTCTTCGTCGGTAACGGTTTGTTTCAGCTCTCGTGCAATAATTCCGGCGGTAGTGGCTCCGCTTATAATTTTTATTCCGTCAAATTTTTTTAGAATATTCGCAAATTCATTGTCTTTTTCAGCGTTGAAAGGCGGGCCGGTACACAATATCGCCTTTCGCGGCTGCCGGAAATAAACTACGCCGCACGTAAGGTCGTCTTTGGGTGTATATAAATCGTTGGCGGCAGCGTGTTTCACTACTCTTTCGGCAAGGTCGGCTGCCGAAATGCCCGGCATTGCTTCTACGATTTCGCGAATAAATTTCACCACATTATTCCGTCCCCAGCCCATTGCCATTCCTTTGCCCAAGCCCGATTGCGTAATTCCATCGGAGCAAAAAACAATGCGGTCTTCTTTCTGCGGAACAAAAGCACATTTTTTCAAATCCATAACCCGTTTACCTGCGGCGCCTCCATTGTGTTCGATGAGTGTCCACTCCGGTTCATAAATCTTGTTCCCCCGTAAAATCAATGTTTGCGGATTGTCGTATTCCAAAATAGAAACGGTATTGGTCTCAATCGAAATATCGATAACGGTACAGGTTGCGTAGCTTATTTTTTTCTGGCTGTACACCGGCAGCGCTTTCATAATGATTTCGGCAAGCGCGTTGGCATCTTTGTGTTCCATCGAAAAATGGAGCGAAATGGTAGCCATAAGCGTAGCCAATACATTGGCCTGAACGCCGTGTCCAACACCGTCTGACAGCACACATAATACACGGTTTTCTTCAGGAATTCGTTTCGACAGAAATACGTCGCCACATATTCTCTCTCCCTCGTGGTTAATTTGAAAATGCCCCACTTCTGTGTGATATTTCCGCTTTTCAGCGTCCGGAGCCTGTTCTTGAACGTGAGAATCGTTCATAAAATACCTCCTTTTTTTTACGCACCAATTTGCACAAATTTACAAAAACATTTTGTTTTTTCTAAAAAAAACGTTAACTTTGAGATCAACTTTTTATGTAAAAATTTTATATTAAAATATATCTTCTCTGTATTTATCATTTAAAAATAAATATATGAACGATTCGAAGCACGTAACATACAAGATACCCGAAGATCATCTGCAAAAACTACAGCAAATTGAAGCGGTCATTGCCAAATACGAAGCAAATCCGAGCAATTTGATTATGGTGCTGCATGCCACTCAAGGTATTTATGGCTTTCTGCCATACGAAATTCAAAAATTTATTGCCGACAAAATGAACATCCCCGTATCGGTAGTTGCGGGAGTTGTTTCTTTTTATTCGTTTTTCTCGACCAAACCTAAAGGAAAGCATACTATTATGGTGTGTATGGGTACTGCCTGCTATGTGCGCGGCGGTAAAAAACTGATCGAAGGCATTCAAAAACATCTTCACATTGATGTCGACGAAACCACCGAAGATGGCAAATTCACTCTCTGTAAAGCTCGCTGTATTGGCGCCTGCGGATTGGCGCCCGCTATGATGGTGGACAATACGGTGTACAAAGCTGTAAATCCTAACAAATTAGAATCGATTCTGTCGAAATATTAGGAGGGTTTTATTATGAATTACGAAATTAAAACCATTGCTCAACTTGAAGAAATCAAGAAAGAGTTTCTTAAAAACCAGAAAAAATATAAATACCAGATTTTAGTTTGCGGCGGCACGGGCTGCGTATCGTCCAACTGTGCTGCAATAGAAAGCGCTATCAACCAAGAGCTGAAAGAACAAGGTATTGAAAAAGACGTGCAAGTTTACCAAACCGGCTGTATGGGCATTTGCGCCTTAGGGCCGGTAATGATGGTGCTGCCCGACCGGACTTTTTACACGAAACTTGACCCCGAAAAAGCTAAAGAGATTGTTCAAAGCCATTTGGTAAATCATAAACCGATCGAAGAATATACTTTCTACGATAAAACATTGCTAAAATATATCCCGAAGATTGACGATATCGAATTTTTCAAAGCGCAAGTAAAAATCGTTTTGGATTTATGCGGTATTATTGATTACGCCAACATTAAAGACTACATTGCTCACGACGGTTATTTTGCAGCTGCCAAAGCCATTACTGGAATGACACAGGAAGAGGTGGTGAAAGAAGTAGAATTTTCCGGCCTTCGCGGACGCGGTGGCGCAGGCTTCCCAACCGGCACCAAATTTCGCGCAGGATTTTCGCAAAAAAGCGACATTAAATATATGGTTTGCAATGCCGACGAAGGCGACCCGGGCGCATTTATGGATCGCAGTGTTATCGAAGGCGACCCGCACTGCCTGATCGAAGGAATGATTTTGTCGGCCTACGCCATTGGCGCGCAGCAAGGATATGTTTACATACGCGCCGAATACCCGATTGCTATCGAACGCTTGAAAGCGGCGATAGAGCAGGCTCGCGAATACGGTCTTTTAGGAAAAAATTTATTCGGAACCGATTACAATCTCGACCTCGAAATACGCATTGGCGCCGGCGCTTTTGTATGCGGCGAAGAAACGGCTTTGCTGGCTTCGATCGAAGGAAAACGCGGCGAACCCAAGCAAAAACCGCCTTTCCCGTTCCAAAAAGGCCTGTTCGGCTATCCTACCATTATCAACAATGTGGAAACGCTGGCCAATATCCCGAAAATAATCCGCAACGGCGGCAAATGGTACGCCTCGTTCGGTTTGGAAAAAGCGCCCGGAACGAAAGTATTTGCCCTTGCCGGCGATGTGGTAAATACCGGCATTGTCGAAGTGCCGATTGGAACCACAATAGGTACTATCATTTACAATATCGGCGGCGGCATTCCCAACGGAAAAGATTTTAAAGCTGCGCAAATAGGTGGCCCGTCGGGCGGCTGCATTACCAAAGAAAACCTCAATGTGCCGGCCGACTACGAATCGTTGAGCAAAATGGGCGCTATTATGGGTTCCGGCGGTTTAATTGTGATGAACGAAGATACCTGTATGGTCGATACGGCGCGTTTCTTTATGGATTTTATCCGCGACGAATCGTGCGGAAAATGTGTCGCCTGCCGTGTGGGAACAAAACGAATGTTGGAGATTTTGGAAAATATTACCCTGGGCAAAGGAAACCCCGGCGATATTGAATTGTTGGAAGAAATCGGCGAAGCCATTCAACAATCGGCAATGTGTGGGCTTGGGCAAACAGCTCCCAACCCGATACTTTCGACCATTCGTTTCTTTCGCGAAGAATACGAGGAGCATATCAATAAAAAATATTGCCGCGCAGGCGTCTGCTCGGCGCTGTTTAAGTCGCCTTGTGAAAACACTTGTCCGGCCAATATCTACGTTACCGGTTATATTTCGCTGATTGCCGCCGGCCGCTTCCAAGACGCTTACAATTTGATCATGCAGGAAAACCCGTTTCCGGCAGTGTGCGGCCGGATTTGTACCCGCCCCTGCGAGCGCAAATGCCGTCGCGGCAGTGTGGACGAACCCTTAGCTGTTCGCGATTTGAAACGCTTTGTGGCCGACTACGCATTCAAAAACGAGCTTCCTTACAAAATGCAACTAACCTATGCAAAAAAAGGAAAACGTGTGGCCGTTATCGGTGCAGGCGCTTCGGGCTTGACTTGCGCCTATTATTTAGTAAATATCGGTTACGATGTCGATGTGTTCGAATCGCAACCCGTAGCAGGCGGCGTGCTGGCATTCGGCATTCCCGAATACCGCTTGCCAAAAGCCATTTTGCAACACGAAATTGACCTGATTCGCCAAGCCGGCGTCAATATTTACCTGAACAAAGAAGTCGGCCGCGATTTGGATTTCAAACACCTGCGCGAAGGCTACGACGCTATTTACGTGGCTACCGGAACACAATACCCGGCCAAAGTAAATATTGAAGGCGAAGATTTGCAAGGTGTCATTCACGGCATCAATTTCCTGAAAGATGTCAATTTGAAAGACGATATGAAACTGAGTGGAACTGTTGCCGTAATTGGCGGCGGAAACACGGCTATTGACTCGGCGCGCTCGGCGCTCCGTATCGGCGCCGAACGAGTAATTATTGTTTACCGCCGCGCACAGGACGCTATGCCGGCCTATGTCGAAGAAGTACGCGAAGCCATTGAAGAAGGTATTGAAATCATGGAACTGACGGCGCCGGTAAAATTTATCGGGAAAAACAATAAACTCACAGGTATCGAATGTGTGAAAATGGAATTAGGCGAATTTGACTCCTCCGGCCGCCGGAAATCTGTCGAAATAAAAGGCTCCAACTTTGTGTTGGACGTCGATTATGTCATTCCTGCCGTGAGCCAATATGCCGACTTGCCCTTTATCAGCAAAGACGAAATAGGCGTCACAAAATGGGGCACTTTCATTATAGATCCGGAAACTCAAATGAGCACGATGGAAGGCGTGTTTGCCGGCGGCGATGTGGTACGAGGCCCCGATACCGTTATCACGTCCATTGCCGACGGTAAAAAAACAGCTTCGGCCATCGACTTATACCTCGGTGGAAATGGCTTTCTGAACAAAGGCGCTCCCATCGACATTCCGAATGTGTACGACGACGACGAAATGGTTGTTCACCCGCAATTCGAAATGGACGTGCTGTCACCCGAAGTACGGAAACAATCGTTTGCCGAAGTAGTTTTAGGATTTCATAAAATTAATGCTATTGCAGAATCGATGCGATGCCTGCATTGCGAAAGGAGGTAAGACGATGATACAACTAACCATCAATAATAAAAAAATAACGACCGCACCCGGAACCACGATTCTCGAAACTGCCAAGCAAAACGGAATTAAAATCCCTTCTTTATGTTATATGGAAGGAGTTCACCAATTCGGTTCGTGCCGGATTTGCTCCGTTGAAGTAGAGGGCGCGCGGACACTGCAGGTTGCCTGTATGACAGAAGCACGCGAGGGAATGGTCATTCATACCCACTCTAAACAAGTGCTCAAAACACGTAAAGTATTATACGAATTGATGCTTTCCGACCATTCTAAAAATTGCCTGAGTTGCACCCGTAATCAATCGTGCGAACTGCAACGTTTAGGCGAAACTTTAGGTATCTCGGAAAATCGGTTTGATACGAGCAGCGTGCGCGAGCAATTCGACATTTCACCTGCTATTACGCGCGACTTGTCGAAATGTATTCTTTGCCAGCGTTGTGTTACAGCTTGTAACACTATTCAGGAAGTCGGAATCCTCGACGCGCAAAATCGCGGTTTCGATAAAGTTATTGCGCCGGCAATGGAACGCTCCATCAACGATGCCAAATGTACTTTTTGCGGGCAATGCACGGTCGTATGTCCGGTAGGCGCATTGAAAGAAACCGACCACATTACCAGAGTATGGGAAGCTCTTAACAATCCCGAACTCAGAGTGGTTATGCAGCCTGCTCCGGCAGTGCGCGTGGCCTTGGGTGAGCTATTCGGCTATCCGGTGGGAACATCGGTAACCGGAAAAATGGCCGCCGCCATACGCGCCTTGGGCGCCGACGATATATTCGATACCGACTGGTCGGCCGACCTGACCATTATGGAGGAAGGCACCGAATTCCTGCACCGGGCCATCGATGTATTATCCGGAAAGGATGCAGTGCTTCCAATGATTACAAGTTGCTCGCCGGGCTGGATTAAATACATTGAATCGTACTATCCGCAACACCTTCCGCACTTGTCGACCTGTAAATCTCCGCATATGATGTTGGGTGCTTTGGCAAAAACCTATTATGCCGAAAAAATCAATGTCGATCCGGCAAAAATGTACACCGTGTCGATAATGCCCTGTACCGCGAAAAAATTTGAAGCTTCGCGCGACGAAATGATAAACCGCGGCCTTTATAATGTCGATGCAGTGCTCACTACCCGCGAATTAGGACAAATGATTAAGCAAGCCAGTATTGATTTCCGTAATTTGGACGATGAAAAATTCGACGAGCCAATGGGACAATCGACCGGCGCTGCCGACATTTTCGGCGTTACCGGAGGAGTGATGGAAGCCGCACTCCGCACGGTTTATGTCATTATTACCGGACGTGAACTACCTTTCGAGGGATTGCATGTAGCCCCCATTGTTGGCCTCGACCAAATCAAAGAAGCTACCGTGAAATTCGAAAATGTACTTCCCGATTACAAACTATTCGAAGGCTTTGAAGCACGAGTAGCCGTAACCAGCGGTTTGGCCGGCGCTAAAATATTGATGGAGCAAATTGCCGAAGGAAAATCGCCTTACCATTTTATTGAAGTGATGGGGTGCCCGAGCGGCTGTATCTGCGGCGGCGGACAACCCCGCAGCGACGACCCCGATGTGCGGGCGAAACGCCTGAAAGCAATATACAGTGAAGACGAGAGCCGTACAATTCGCCAATCGCACCTCAATCCGTCTATTATCTCAATTTACAAAGAATACCTCGGCGAGCCGGGCGGCCATCTTTCTCATGAACTTCTCCACACTCGCTATATTGATAGAAGTAAGGAGAACGAGTAGAACAGGGTGAAGAGTGAGAGGGAGCAGGGATTTTAAGAATAAGGATAAATAAAAATCAGGGCTTCCTTCCTTTTTTCAAATTTCTTGGCATTCGCTTGAAAATACAAACAAAAAAGTTTCGAAATTTATTTCAAAATACTCACGCTCCGTTTGATAAAATCGGTTAATGCTTCACCGCTCAACAAGTTTTGCGAAAGCATGGCCAGATCGATCAGTTGGCGCGAAAGTTGTTTTTTAGCCTCCTCATCCGTTTCGTCCGCCAGTTTCCCCACCAACGGATGGTTTGAATTGACCACCAACTGGAACGAATCGGGCAATTCGCCCATAAATCCGAATCCGTCGCCGCCCATCGCGGCCATTTCTTTCATGCGGCGCATAAATTCGGGCTGCGTAATCAATACGGGCAAATCGGTTTCGCTGAGGCTTTCGAATTGAATATGAAAGCGTTTTGGATCGACCAACGCTTCAAAAACCGGCTTCAGGCTGTTCTGCTGTTCTTCGCTAAGTTTCGAGGGCAGCGCATCGGCTTGGGGAACCAATTTGTCCAACACATCCGCATCGACCCGGGTAAAGCGTGATTTCTCGAATTTTTGTTCCAACGCATTGATAAAATGATTGTCGACCGGGGAGTTCAGCAGCAACACATCATAGCCGCGCTCTTTGGCTGCTTTTACAAAAGCATGTTGGTTTTCAAGATCTTGGGCGTAAATATAAACCAAGTTCCCGTCCTTGTCCGTTTGCACAGGAGCGATTTTATTTTTATATTCATCCAGCGTAAAATATTGGTTGTCGGAATTTTTTAACAAACAAAATTTTTCGGCGCGTTCAAAGAATTTGGGTTCTGAAATCATGCCGTATTCGATAAACAATTTGATGTCGTCCCATTTTTTCTTGAAATCTTCGCGGTTCTGGTTAAAAATTTCTTCCAGCTTGTCCGCCACTTTTTTCATGATGTGGCTTGAAATCCGTTTCACATTTTGGTCGCTTTGCAAATAACTGCGCGATACGTTCAGCGGAATATCCGGCGAATCCAAAACGCCGTGTAACAGCATTAAAAAGTCGGGAACAATGCCTTCGACCGAGTCGGTCACAAAAACCTGATTGCAGTACAACTGGATTTTGTCGCGCTGCACTTCATAATTCCGTTTTACTTTCGGAAAATACAGAATTCCCGTCAGGTTGAACGGATAGTCCACATTGAGGTGGATGTGGAAGAGTGGCTCTTCGAAATTCATCGGGTACAACTCGTGGTAAAAGCGGTTGTAATCTTCGGTTTTCAGTTCCGACGGCTTTTGCTTCCATAAGGGGTTGGGATTGTTGATTATCCGTGGTTTTTCCACTTGTACTTGTCTGGGTTCCCCTTTGTCGTCTTTCTCTGTTTCGCTGGTTTCCCAAATTTTTTCATTGCCGAAACGGATAGGAACGGGCAGGAAGCGGCAATATTTCCGTAACAATTCTAATATGCGGTGTTCCTCCAGGAATTCCGCCGACTCGTCGTCCAAATGAAGCACAATCTCGGTTCCCCGCTCTGTTTTGTCGCAATCGTCCAGGGTATATTCGGGAGAGCCGTCGCATTGCCAGTGCACGGCGGGACTATCTTGAAAAGATTTTGAAAAAATATCCACTTTTTGGGCCACCATAAACGAAGAATAAAATCCCAGGCCAAAATGCCCGATCAGCCCGGCTTGCTCCACTTCGGTTTTGCCTTTATATTTTTGTAAAAACTCCGTAGCACCCGAAAATGCGATCTGGTTGATATATTTTTCCACTTCTTCGGCGGTCATTCCGATACCGCAATCTTTGACGGACAGCGTTTTCTTTTCCTTATCCACCGAAACTTCAATGGTTAGATCGCCCAGTTCCGTTTTGGCTTTGCCCAGCGATACCAGCGACTTGAGTTTGGTGGTTGCATCGACGGCATTCGAAATCAATTCACGGAGAAAAATTTCGTGGTCGGAATACAGGAATTTTTTGATAATGGGGAAAATGTTCTCGGTTTGTACGTTTATTTTTCCGGTTTGCATAGTCAGAAAATTTGATGGTTTACACTAGAAAATGATTTTATAGCGGCTCAAATCGTATGCCATTTTAGGAAATGTACTTTTTGTCCGAAAAAAGGAATCCGATGTGTGCCAAAATTGCAAAGATGGGAAACTAATAAGATTAGAATATCCGAAAAATCGAAATTATCAAAGCCTTTTGTAAAGGGGGACTTTTTTTACAGGGGCTTGTAAAAATGATTAAAAATCAGCTCGTTCAAAAGGCGTTTTGAGAAAATAATAACTTTTGCATGAAAAACTACTCATTGATTTTTCACAATCTACCACAATAGCCAGGTTGCTCCAAAATCGAATTGCAAAAACAGAAAATACAATAGGGTTACGATTGCCAAGAGAATACCGTCCTTCTTTTTGAAATCTTTCGTTACAATTTTACTTACGATAACATATAAGTAGGGTATTGCAAATAATAATGAAATGAAAAAACCACGAGATAAAAGACTTTTTACAATCCTAAAACTATTTGGTGCTGACTGAGGGATATTACCATATTCCAAAGGTTGCCCTAATTCACAATAAAACCATATTCTGTAAAAAATGAAAACAATTATTTCTAACAGGTAATATGATGATAATGCAACATAAATGATGTGGATACTTTTTCTGTATGTTTTGAATTTTCTTTTTTCTAAGGTCGTTTCCATACGGCTAATAATTTTATTGCAAAAACCTTATGTGTGTGAAAAATAAAAAAACAGGATATAGTGAATCGCTTGTCCTGAAAAACGTTCTAATGATTTATTTATTTTCTGCTCAAAACAAACTATGACGGATAAATCTTATCTGATCTTACTGATAAGAGATAAGATTATTTTTAAACCAACGATTCATCTCTGTTTTTTCCGCTTCAACCTTCTTTTTTCCCGCTTCACCGGAAATCGTAATCTGAAAAATATTTTTGGAATCTACTTTCGCAGAGTCAAAAAAACAGAAAAAAACAGAAAGTATGAAAAGGTTATTCTTCTTTTTTATTGCAAGCCTTCTGAGCCTGGGAATGGTTACCGCACAGGGAACTTCGACAGCTCACCGTTTTACGCTGGAGGATTGTTTAAACTATGCGATGGGAAACAGCTACAACCGCCAATCGATGAAATTGTCGGAAGACGCGCAGGAAAGCGCCTATCAGCAATCCAAAATGGAACGTTTGCCCAGTCTTAATGCCTCGTTGAATGAGAGTTTCACGAACAGCAAAAGCAATTCGGCATCCTGGAATGGGACTTACGGGTTAAATACCGAGCTTCCGGTATATCAAGGCGGCAGCATCCGGAACACCATTGAACAAAGCAAGCTGAAAACGGAACAATCGTCCTATCAAACGTCACAATATGACAACCAGTTAACCATACAAATTTTACAAGCCTTCCTGGCGGTCCTCGGCAACGAAGAATTATTGAAATATCAGGATGCCGTGGTGAAATCCAGCGAAGAACAAGTGAAGCAGGGGAAAGAGCAATACCGCGCGGGTACGATCCTGGAAAGTGATTATCTGTTGTTGGAAGCGCAATACGCCAACGACAAAAACAACATTACGGATACACGGATTGCCCGTGAAAAAAGCTTGCTGACACTGAAGAGCCTGCTATCCATGCGCCCCGATGTGCAACTGCAAATCATTTACCCCGATACCTCGGCTTTGGTAAGAATGTCGGTTATGCCGCAAATGGATCATGTGATGGAACGAACCCTGGCTACGTTGCCTGATTTGAAAATCAGCCAGTATGATGTGGACATTGCGACGAACAGCGTAAAATTGGCCCGGTCGGGCTATTATCCGACCGTGAGTTTATATGGTAGTGTCGGGACAGGCCAAACAAACGATTATTCCAATTTCGGCACACAATTATCGGATCATCGGAATGAACAGGTAGGGGTGAGGTTGAGCGTTCCGATATTTAACAACAACCGGACGAAGGCTCAAGTAACGCAAAGCCGGATCGCCCTTCAACAAGCTGAGCTGAATAAGAAACAAACCGAATTGGATGTTTTGCAGAATGTGACAACCGAATATCAGGATGTGGTATCTGCCTTTAACAAATACCAGACTACCACCATCCTGCAAAATGCCTATTTAAAAACATTCGAAGCTTATAGCGTGCAATTCAATGCCGGCTCCATCACAGCGGTGGACTTGCTGCAACAACAAAACAACTACATCAGCGCTTTGAACGATTATATCCAGAGTAAATACGGATTTATGCTGAAACGGAAAATCCTGGATGTATACATGGGGATTCCCATAAGCATGTGAGGTTTCAAAATCAAGTAATTCATTTTTTAACGATATTAAATTAAAACAGTAAAACGGAAACAAGTTTAAAACTCAAGGAATATGAAAAAGAGAAAAATCTTTATTTGGAGCATTGTAGTAGTGGTGGTTGCTGCTGTTGCAGCCTTTCTATTGATGAGCACCGGCAAAAAAGAAACACACTTCAATACGCTGACAGTAGAAAAGGAAACGGTACAAGCTGTGGTTACGGCTACCGGTTATGTGCAGCCGGTCGATAAGGTTGACGTGGGTACTCAGGTGTCGGGCGTGATTGAAAAAATTTATGTCGATTTTAATTCGCAAGTCAAAAAAGGCCAATTGCTAGCCGAACTGGATAAATCGACCCTGTCGGAAAAAGTAACACAAGCTAAAGCCAGCTTACTAAGCGCCGAAAGCGACTTGACCTATTCCCAACAGAACTATGACCGCGTCAAACAACTCTATGATGCAAAAGCTGCCACGCAGGCTTCGTATGAACAAGCGGTGAATACATTGGCCCAGTCAAGAACCAGCGTAGCGAATGCCAAAGCAAACCTACATCAGGCAGAGGTTAATTTGAGCTATGCTGAAATTTATTCACCGATCAACGGGGTGATCCTGAACCGGGCGGTAGACCAAGGGCAAACCGTAGCTGCTTCGTTCAACACGCCTACTTTGTTTACCATTGCGAATGACTTGACCAAAATGCAGGTCGAAGCCAATGTAGACGAGGCCGATATCGGACAAGTGCGTGTGGGACAGCATGTAACGTTTACGGTGGATTCTTATCCCGACGACACGTTTGAAGGCACTGTGCATCAAATCCGCTTGCAACCGGTTGTCACCAGCAATGTGGTTACCTACACCGTGATCATCGAAGCGCCGAACCCCGAAGAAAAATTGTTTCCGGGCATGACCGCCAGTGTAACGGTGGTTACTCAAAAAGAAGAAGGATTGGTTGTCGTAACCGAAGCGTTGAATTTCAAACCCACTTCGGAAATGCTGGGAAAACAAACAACAAACAATGGTGACTCGAACTCTCACTCAAAAGGCGTGTGGTTGCAAACCGCACAAGGATTGGAATACCGCAGCATTAAAACCGGCCTGAGCGACGGGGTACATGTCATCGTAAAGGAAGGGCTGCACGAAGGAGAGGCCGTTATTTTATCTGCATCGCGCGAACCTGTCAAAAAACAAGATGCTGCTAAAAATCCCCTGATGCCGCAACGGCCGGGAGGCAACAGAAAATAATCCGGTAACGCATAAAGGTTAAATAAGGATCAAAGAAAATGCTGTGGGATGAAACGTTCATTTATCGAGGGAGAGAATACGGTTCAACCGACTTTTCATTGTATCTATTGACGCATTAACAAATTAGCAAATCATGGGAAAAATCATTGAAATAAACGAGCTACGGCGGACATTCCAGGTAGGAAGCGAACAGGTCCATGCATTAAAAGGCATATCGTTTGCCGTTGACGAAGGAGAATTTGTGAGCATTATGGGATCCAGCGGAAGCGGGAAATCCACGCTGCTGAATATTTTGGGCTGCCTTGACCGTCCCACGTCCGGCGAATACCTGATCGACGGCATTGCCATGAGCCAACACAGCAAAGATGAATTGTCGACCTTACGGAACCGTAAAATAGGTTTTGTTTTCCAGTCTTACAACCTGTTAGCACGTACATCGGCCTTGGAGAATACAGAACTACCTTTGTTATACAACAATACCATATCAGCCAGAGAACGAAAGGAACGTGCATTGCACGCACTGGAACAGGTTGGATTGCAAGATCGCATGAACCACATGCCCAACCAATTGTCGGGCGGTCAACAACAACGTGTGGCGATTGCCCGGGCGCTGGTCAACGACCCGGTAATTCTTCTGGCCGACGAAGCCACGGGAAATCTCGACACAAGAACATCTTACGAAATCATGAGTCTGTTCCAGGAATTGAATGTAAAGGGAAAAACGGTCGCTTTCGTGACACACGAACCGGATATCGCTGCTTTTACCAAACGTACCATTCAATTACGCGACGGACATATTGTAAAGAATGATATCGTGCAACCCAAGTCAGCCAAAGCGGCGCTGGAATTGTTACCGATAGACACGGATTATTAAAATGGACTCAAAAGCAAATCCGGAAAAATAAGATTCCAGGGGCTTGATTAGTAATGAATTAAAAAGCAGCAAATTGGTATTATGAATATATTCAATCTTTTAAAAATAGCTTACCGTGCATTACTGCGAAATAAAGGAAGGGCTTTGCTTACCATGCTGGGCATCATCATCGGCATTGCATCGGTTATTGCCATGGTAAGCTTGGGTCAGAGTTCGTCGAAAAGCATCAATCAGCAAATTTCGACCATGGGAACCAACCTGATCATGGTGATGCGTTCCAATCAACAGCAAGGGGGCGTCAGCATCGGTTCCGGTAATGTACAGACCCTTACCGAAAGCGATGTGCAAGCCATCCTGAAAAATACTTCATACATTGTAGAAGCATCTCCAATGGTAAATGCCGGAGGCCAGTTGGTGAACGGCTCGAACAACTGGCCGGGCAGCATACAAGGCGGTAATGAAAGCTTTTTGAACATCCGCAAATATGAAGTCGCTTCCGGAAGCAATTTTACCGCAGAAGACGTACGGAGTGCGGCAAAAGTCTGCCTGTTGGGGCAGACGGTAGTCGATAACCTGTTTCCCAATGGGGAAAATCCCGTAGGGCAAACCATCCGCTTCGGTAAAATTCCGTTCAAGGTGATCGGGGTGTTGGTTCCTAAAGGGCAAAACCAAATGGGGCAAGACCAGGACGACATCGTGATCGCTCCTTACAGCACGGTACAAAAACGGATATTGGCCGTTACGTATATTCACATGATTATGGCTTCGGCTGCTTCCGAGGATGTAGCCAATCTGGCGATTGACGATATCACCAGCATTCTTCGGGAGCAACATAAAATAACAACCGGGCAGGAAAACGATTTTCAGGTACGTTCGCAGCAGGAAATCCTGCAAATGATGAATTCTATCAGTGGTTTCCTCACGGTATTGCTGGCTGCTATTGCTTCTATTTCCTTAGTCGTGGGGGGCATCGGCATCATGAATATCATGTATGTAACCGTTACGGAACGTACGAAAGAAATCGGTTTGCGTATGTCCATCGGTGCCCATAACCGCGACATTCTCCTGCAATTTTTATGCGAAAGCATGATCCTGAGCCTTATCGGCGGAATAATTGGTATCCTGCTTGGGTTAGGCCTCTCATACGTGGCTTCCAGTGCCTTGCATTGGCCTTATATCGTGAGCATACAAGCAGTCGTTATATCATTTTTGGTTTGTGCCGCCACCGGCATCTTTTTCGGCTGGTATCCGGCCAAGAAAGCGGCTGCTCTTGATCCGATAAATGCTTTGCGTTATGAATAATGCTCCACTCACAGGTAGCTGGTGCCGGAGCAGAGCGCAGGGAAACTCCAGGTGTATCGATCCAATTCCTGCTACCGGTGTGTAAATTTTTATATATTTGAAAAATGAAAAAATCATCGCTTAGCTATAAAACCGCATTATTTCTGGCATTGGGTATCAGCCTGTTGATGAATTTGTTATTCCTCATTATGTTCTTTTACGGACGCGATGCGGTTATTCCACCGGAAGCAGGAGCGCCAGCCAAACTGACCTTGAGAACAAACATCATGTTGATGCATGTGCTTTTCAACTTCCTTATGGCTTTCCTTCTCTATTTAGTGAACTTCCGTTTTTTGAAAAAAAACAACCGGCTTACCGTACAAAATACGCTATATATCATCTTGGCTACTTTGGTTTGTATGGCTGTCTTAAGTTATATTTTTTCGAGCATCCAAATACATTTTCAGGAGTTCGGCCCACGTCCGAATCCCGCCAAATTCATCCGTGGTGGGATGTTTCGCGATTCTTTCATAGCTGTCGTGGTAATGCTTTCTTCTTTGGTTATTTTCTTCTCGGAAAAACAACGGCATACGGCTTTGGAAAACGAAAGTTTACAAGCGGAGAACATGCGTACCCGTTTTTTGGCATTGAAAAATCAAGTGGACCCGCATTTCCTGTTCAATTCACTCAATACGTTGAATTCACTGATAAAAATCGATACCGGAAAAGCGCAGGACTATGTCCAGCAGTTATCGTATGTTTTCCGGTACACTTTGCAAAATAAGGAAGTAATCACACTGGAAGAAGAACTGAAATTCACCCAGGCTTATTGCCATTTAATGCAAATACGCTATGGCGACAGCCTGCAATTCATGCAACTGATTGACGAGAAATATTTTTCCTACCTGGTTATCCCACTCAGCTTGCAAACATTGGTGGAGAACGCGATCAAACATAATGTGGTAAGTAACAAGCAACCCTTAACGATCACGATAGCAAGTCGTGAAAATGCTACCATGAGTGTTTCAAATCCCATTCAGCCGAAAAAAGAAATGGAAAGCGGGGAGGGGATCGGTTTGGCCAATCTGGTCGAGCGTTACCGGTTGATGTGGAAGAAAGAAATTCTCGTCAATAAAAACGACGAGCGGTTTGAGGTTGTCATTCCGCTGGTTGAGAAAATATAAAACTTTTCAAGGAATTTAAAAAAATATCAGCCATGAAAGCGCTTATCATAGAAGACGAAGTTGTTGCCGCACAGGCTTTACAGGCTTTGATAAAAGAAGTATATCCGGAAACGGAGATCCTCTCGGTGTTGCAGTCCATTGACGAAAGCGTGGAATGGTTTCAATTAAATTCCATGCCCGACCTGGTGTTTATGGATATTCACCTGGCAGACGGTTCATCGTTTGCTATTTTCGAAGAGGTACGCATTACTTGCCCGATCATTTTCACAACTGCTTACGACGAGTATGCCTTGAAAGCATTCGAAGTAAACAGCATTGACTACCTTTTAAAACCCATCAATACCCAGGATCTGGAGCGCGCTATCGGCAAATACCGGAATTTATCGCATGCAAATGATAACGACGAACTCATCGGTAAGCTGTTGACAAGCCTGAAGCAAACAAATCCGACCTATAAAACCTATTTTCTGGTTCCCGAAAAAGACAAGCTTGTCCCATTGGATACAGCCGATATTGCTTGTATCTATATTGATTCACAAGTGGTGAAAGCAGCCACTCCTGGCGGGAAAATATACTACCTTGACGAAACCTTGGACGAGTTGATGCAGCAGCTCCGGCCGGCGCAATTTTTCCGTGCCAACCGGCAGTATATTATTTCCCGCGACACCATTGTCGACCTCTCCATGTGGTTCGGCAATAAACTGGCCGTAAACATAAAAATATCCGTTCCCGAAAAAATTATCATAAGCAAAGCGCGGGTGGCCGAATTTAAAAAATGGCTGGCAGGGTAATTTCCTTGTTTTCGAAATAAAAATTATCAGGAAAGGTATGCTTTACTTGGTTATGCCTGCAAATACAAGCGTTGCGACATGGCAAAAAAATTTATAAACGACAAAGTGAATATCGAAACCGGTGGCGAAGATGAATATTTCGCTTCCGGCGCATTGGAAATTGCCATTGCCGCGCAGGATATCTGTTTTGTGAAGCAGTTATTGGACAAAGGAGCCGATCCAAACCGTGCTTTTAACGAAATGAGAAAATGCCGGACTTGCTTCTTGAAAATCTACAAATCCGACGCACCGAAGAAATGCACAAATAAATCCCTCATGAAAATAAACGTACTTATTCTTTTTGCTTGGCTGCCAGCCTTGCTCTTTGCCCAAAACAAACCGGCAAACAACAAACTGTTCGAACGCCTGCAAGCCATTACTGAAAACAAAGTCGACTATTACGATGTCGACGGTGTGACCATTACCTGTCAGGTAACCCAGATTCCGTTTTCCAAAGAAAATATCTGCAAAGGCTTGTCAATCCAAGAAAGCGAACTGAAAAAATCGAGCCCGGCCATAGCCGCTACAAACTTTGTATTTGAGCAAATCGATACCCTTTGCGGCGACATCCTGCAATACAGTACTAATTACATCGTCCAGAACGAAAAAGGCAACATCACGCACATCATTTACATGTCGGTCAACAAACGCTGCGACGAACTCCAGCAAATTCTTACCCCGCTGATTCTGGAGAAGAAAATTCCCGAATCCGTTTACAACAAAAAGTTTTTCAACACCCTGAATTTTGCCGGCCGCAAAATAGAACTAGGCACTTATGCTTGTGGCTGGACCAATGTCAACTGTGTACAATGTCCCTATCACGGCGAAATGAGTTGGTCGGTACACAAAGATTCCGCCGATGCGGCACTTTCGGTAGAAACGCAACGCTATGTTACGGCAAATTGCAAAATGCAAGCTGCCCAACCCACTGCCGACGAATGGGTGGCTGTCGTTTTTGAAAACCAACCGCTGAAAGCCCGCCGCATTACCTACCGGTTCGAAGGCGAAACCGCAGCCCTGTTGCTCAATACCGGAGGCGGAAATACTCATTCGCTGACCATTTACTATGTGGTAGCTCCCGTGCGGGGCAACTATGTGAGTTGTATCCTCAGTTTCTGGAACAACGACCTGCTGGAAGAAGCCAGCGGTTTGCCTTCCCTGTTGGAGAAAGTCATGCAATTAAAAGAAAAATAAAATTCCTGTTATTGGAGAAAATAATCTAATACTTCACTGTTAACCAAAGCTAACAGATAAAAAAAACAATAAAACCATTGCTATCGGCTTTAGCCGATGGATAAAAGACAACAAAACGAAGAGTAAATATGCAAAAAACACCTGTTTCCATAAAATTACTCAGTTTTATTCCCTTTGTTTTCGGCTACCTGTGGCTGGTAGACAAAGGATTTGTGGTAATCGGCCCCTGTGACGGCACGCCCGGCTACGAGTATACAGTGGGGTATATCCTTTTAGCCCTGTTTCCGCTTATTGCCGGTGTATTATTATTTTTCTGCCTGCACAAATCAAAATTCACCAAACGTGCCAAGTATTGGCTAAGCAGTTTCGTTCCTTCAGGATGCTTACTTCTGGGAGGCATCCTAACATTCGGAGGTGCATGCATGCTCTATAAAATCGAACCCCGTTTGGAACACAGCTTTCTGTGGCATGTCCTGTTTGAGCGCGGTTGTTATAACGATACTGAGTTGAGAATGCCGGTACTAATCACTTTCGTGACTTTGTTTTTCTATCTGTTACTTGCCTTGTTTTTCCGGATGCTGGCTCGAAAATAAAATTGGGATTTGTAAAATATGAAAAAGAAATCACCCAAAAAACGCTTGTTGATGGTAATCATTGCATTACTTATTTTTATCACAGGTGGTTTATTATATTACACCAAACACGAAGCCAACCGATACGGCTATAAAAATATCGGGAACATTCCAAACGCTCCGGTCGGCTTGATTCTCGGCGCAGGCATCCATGGAGAAAAACCTTCGGTTTATCTAAAAGACCGTTTGGACAAAGGTATTGAATTGTATCACCGGCAAAAAATCGGCCGGATTCTAATTTCAGGCGATAACGGAAACGACCAAGACGACGAAGTATCGGTTATGAAAAACTATTTGCTGGAACAAAACGTCCCCGAAGAAAAAATAACCGTCGATACGGCAGGCTACACAACATACGAATCCTTGCATCGTGCCAAACACGTTTTTCAACTGGATACAATCACCCTTGTGACACAAAACTACCACCTTGACCGGGCGGTATTTATCGGCCGTAAATTGGGGTTGGTGTGCTACGGAATAAGCGCTGACAAATCGAATTACAAAAACATAAGATACAATACATTCCGGGAATACATCGCCATATTGAAAGATTGGTTGAAAACCCTGTTTTCCGAATAAGCAAAAGAATTGCAAATGCAAAATTTCATTGTATAGAAAAATAAAGCATGAAACCTTTTCTAATACGTAACTTGCTTTTTACAACCCTTTTATTCGTAATTCTTGCATCTCAAGCACAAGAAAAAGGAACCGTGTATGCACGCTTTCTTTCGCCCTGCAATGCTTCCCAGGCCGTTGAAGTAATAGCCAAGCGATTGCAGACCTTCCACAAGAAAAACAAAGCCGAATTACTCAAAGACAACCGCATCAAACTGTCGATTCGCAAACCCATCGACACAACCACATTGCAAGAACTGTTGCTGATAAAAGGCGAGGTCGCCATTTACGAAACCTGTGAAAATTTTGAGGTCTATCCGCTGATGCTTCGTATCAACGATATCCTGAAAAAAGAACAAGACACCACCGCCATAGCCGATGAAGATCAAAAAAAATACCCCTGGTTTACCCGGCTCCAACCCAATATGGATCACGAAGGAAATTTCAATCCCGGCTGTAAGGTAGGAAGTGCAAAAGCCAGCGATACGGCACAAATAAGCGCCATCCTCAACCGGCAGGAAGTAAAGGAATTTTCCGGTCACATCCTTTTTATGTGGACGTTCATGCCCGTTAATAAATGGGAGCCCGTTTTTGAATTAGTAGCGATCAAAAAAATGACACCATTTCCGATGGCTTTCCCTTTCAGTGTGGATAAAATATCTAAGGAAGTAAACGCCTATGGATTTCCTGAAATAGCCATCCGGTTCAAAAAAGAATTCCATCAGCCATGGGCTGTCATGACTCAAAACAATATCGGAAAATGCTTGGCTATCGTTTATAACCGGAAGGTGCTGGTTTCTCCGACGGTTCATTCCGAAATAACCGGTGGAGCCGCAAGTATTTCCGGAAACTTTCGGATAGAAGATATGGCCGTATGGTTGGCGGTTATTGCAGGAGGAAATTTGGAATGCAACGCCGTGTTGGAAAAATAATTTTTGATACAAAGCAGATCCGATAACAAGTAAATCGTAGTTAGCATCGTTTGGCTTAGGCTACACCAGTCGGATTGATTCAAACAGGCCTTGCCTCTGAAAACAGAGAGTAAATAAACAGCTAGCTCGTTCGGACAGGATACCAACAAGTAAATGGAGAAAAATAGAATTAAAAAAAATGAAAAAATCAAATCATGCAAATGGCAAAGAAATGAATTTTGACCAATTATTTAAACAAATTTCTCCGGAAGAGATCGGCAGCGATGTATTTACGCTGGCAGGAAAAGTTTTTCCGGTGATTACGGCCGGTAAAGAGGACCATTATAATGCCATGACCGGCAGTGGAGGCGGTTTTGGAATACTTTTCAAGAAACCGGTTACTTGGTGTGTGCTTCGAACAGACCGTTATACACTCGAATTGATTCGAAAAGAGCAAACTTATACGATGTCTTACTTTCCGGATGAATATAGGGCGCAAATACTCTTCTTGGGAAGCAAATCGGGAAGAGATACCGAAAAAATGAAAGAAGTGGAATTGACCCATGTTCAAACCCCTTCCGGCGAAATGTCTTTCAAAGAAGCCGGACTGATTATTGAATGCAAGTTAATACAAATTACGACCCCTCAATTCACTGATTTTTACACACAGGAAGCAAAGGATTATTTAAACGAAGCTTACAAAGAAGCCAGCGATTACCGCAAATATGTCTTTGGAGAAATCACCCGTGTTTGGATAAAAAAAGAAAAGTAAACTTCCGTTCGGCTTAGGCTATGCCTAAGTCGGATGGATCAAACAGGCTTTGCCTGCAAAACAATAAGAGAGGAGAAAATAAAAAACCAATACCCGATCGTTCGTGGAAAATAGAACGAGATATTGTAAAAATAACAGAATAGACCATGCAAGAAGTATATATGCAAAATAAAACTTTTGACCCAAACGATTTGGTGGCAAAAGGCGAATACGAAAACTGTATTTTCAATAGTTGCAATTTTGCCGACAAGGACCTTTCCGGCTTTAGATTTATAGACTGCACCTTTAACGGCTGTAATTTCAGTTTGGCTAAACTCAACAAAACGGCATTCCGGGATATAAAATTCAAGGATTGCAAGATGTTGGGGCTCCGGTTTGACGCTTGTAACGAGTTCGGACTTTCTTTTTCATTCGAGGGCTGCCAGCTAAACCATTCTTCGTTTTACAAAATGAAAATCAAAAAGACCCTTTTCAAAAATTCGCAGTTGCAAGAAGCCGATTTTGCCGAAACCGATTTGACAAGTTCCGTGTTTGACAACTGCAATCTTACCCAAGCCGTGTTTGATCACACCATACTCGAAAAGGCTGACTTTCGAACGGCTTACAACTATTCCATCGATCCTGAAACCAACCGGATTAAAAAAGCAAAATTTTCCATTTACGGAGTTTCGGGACTTTTACACAAATACGATATCGATATCGAAAGATAAAACCGAAAATTGAAACTTAAACGAAAAAAAATACTGGGGAAGCGGATTTTTCATCAATTGTTGCAAATAGAAAATCTGGAACCAAAAAATGGAACATATGGTGGAATAGCAAGGGAATCAATCGATCAGAAAGGGTGAATCCTAAAAATGAACTAAAAAACAAAGGAATCATGCTGTAATAGTTATACCGGAGCAAAAAAGAGTACAATATGGCTATTTTGAAGTCAGGGTAAGTCCTTTGATCCGGTAAACAAAGAAGTAATAAGCAATTTTTCCATTCCGGTAAATCGGAATCGCTTCGGGCGGCAAAATGGTGGATTGGGGCGAAATAGCCTCGATATCCGCCGGATCATGAAAATCGCGGCTCGAGGTGATGTAATACGCATCGCAATGAGGGGGAATTCCGCCGTTTCGTTGGTTGATCCAATAATACTTATGAATGGAATTTAAATCGCCTACGGCAAAAACAAGACGGCGGGTCGGTTGTGCTACATAGTACTCAAAATTGGCAGCCGGAAACCAGCGGTGCGATAGGATAGGGGATTGGGGTGGCATGGTACCCGATGCAACATCCTGGTTTGCCATTTCTTCGAATTTATCGCCCAATTGCCGCCATCCGTACAAATCGAGCGAAAAATCATTCTTTCCCTTAGCGTACATTGTTTCGTTGGGCTGATCCAAATTGATAAATCCTGTTTTTATCTGAACCAAAGCAAGGCAGCAACCAGCAATTAAGAGCACAAGAGCCGCAATAATCCCGGTCGGAAACAAGCGGCCCCGGTATCCTTGCTTTTCGCGCAGCCAAAGAGCGCCCAGCGGAAGCAGCGAAACAAAGCCCGGCCCGGTCCAATGCGGCAAGGTGGAACGGAAAAGCGATATAAACCAGAAGGTAAAAATCAACGGCAACGAAACAAGCAGCAACAACTGTACTTTCGGATTGGTACGGTATTTTTTCCGGCTTAAAACGAAAATCAAACCGACCATCGAAATCGTCCAAACAATCGGGTTGGAGTATAAAATTTCACCGAAAAATTCCGTAAAAAAAGTCTGGAAATTCACTTGGTATCCTTCGGTTCCGACACGTGCCGAGTGAAATGTAAAGCTGATAAAATCATTCTGGAAATTCCAAATGATGACCGGTAAAAAAAGCAGGGCCGAAATCAGCATGGATAAGTATAAGTTCTTTACATTGAACCATTTCCGGTTAAAGAACAAGATGTATAACAAAATGCCTCCGGCTAAAAACGCGGTGGTGTATTTCGACAACATCCCCAAACCCAATGCTACGCCAACCAGTAAAAGTTTGCGTTTGTTTTTGGGAGCGTAATCGTTCCACGGCTGAATGCTGAAAAGCAAATTAAGCGTCAACAACCAGAAAAACAATTGCGGTGTATCGGGCAAGATAAAAATGCCAGCGATCAAAAAGCAATAAACGGAGGCCGTGTACAAAAGAGCGGCATACCAACCGGTCCGTTCATCCAATAATTTACAGCCCAGGCGGTAAATCAGCCAGGTGTTGACGGTTCCCAGCACGATGGACGCCAAACGGATAAAAAATTCATGATCAAAGTACAGGTTGACCGTAAAAATTTCGATCAGCCAACCCACCATCGGCGGATGGTCGAAATGGCTTAAAGCCGGGTATAACGCATACGTCCAGTAATAGACCTCATCGTTGCTGAATTCGATTGAAAATGCGAAAACAGCACGAATCAGTAATGAAAACAGCAATAAATAAGAAAGGTTTTTTCCAAAATAAATCCGTTTAATCTCCATCAACGTTTTTTTCTAAAAAATAGATAACAAAATCGAATCAAAAAAATAAATACGGCCAGAACAACCAGTCCGGCAGCCCGGTAAATCCAGGTTGCAAGAACATTCACCGAAGCCAGCTCCATTTGAGGGAATTCCTGGGTTGACACTTTAAATACCGGATTCAAAAAATAACGCAATCCGTTTTCGAAAAATACTTCGGTGCGCACGTAAGTATCTCCTGACCTTATTCCATACTTCGCCACGGTTTGGTTGTTCGTTACAGCCAGTTCAGTACCGTTTTGACCATAAAAGACGATTTTTTCAGCTGCCTTATCAAAAGCAACCACCAAGGTATCGCCGTTCATTTTCAAGCTTTGCAACTTGGGAAGCGAATCGAGCCGCTGTTTCCGAAGCTCGAATGTGGTATCGGTGATTGCCGGCATGGACACGCCGATCACTTTCCCTTGTTTCAGGGCCGATAAAACTTCTTTTTTTGCATTCGAAGGCGCATTGACCCACATAAAACAGCGGGCAGTTTCTTTGGGCGATTTGATATCGTGGGCATCATCATTGGCCAGCAAGTAGACGGGTTTTCCGGCTGAAAGAGCCGAATCCCAATGCGGCAACGAAATGCGGTATCCGTTTACCGCTTCAACAAAATCGTAATTGGTCAACCGGCTGAATTCATCCGGCTCAAAGCCTCCGGCAAACGACGGGTGATTGATAGCGAGCAATTCGGTCGTCGGACGCAACTTGAACAAGACGTGTTGTTTCTGATGAATGCCTTGCCGGAAAAAGTAATCGAACCAAAGCACTTTTTTTGCATCCAAACACAAGTGATGGTTCTTGAAAAGCCCGAAACCATGTTCGTAGGTCGGAATATAAGTGCTGTCTTCTTGATTTACTTTATTTATTTTTTCGTAATTGCTGATAGCCAAACTCTCAAAACCCAAATTCCGGTAGGTTGATAAAATTTCTTCTGGCGAACATGTACCGTTGGTAAGCCCCCACCATTCGTAAGAATGCATATGCAAATTGGCTTTGATCCATTGGGTACTGTCCATCCTTTCGTAAGGATTCCACAAATAGTTGCCGGCAAAAGGCTTGGGTTCCGGGAAATTATAGCGGGGCGTAATCAGATAAGGCAGTGCGAGGAAGACGAAAAATGCAAAAACCAAAAGGAGTATTGCACCCAGAATTTTAAAAAGAATGGTAAAGAATCTCAGAATATATCGAATCATCAATTTTAGGGGATTACTGTTTGGCGTTGAGGCGAAATGTCTGCCGCAAATTTACAACAAAACAGCATGATGAATTTTAAACGCAAAAAATTATTCTTTTGTTCTAAAAAGGGCACTTTTTCAATTGAATGGCGTGCCTGTTGCGATATCAGGAAAGATTTTCGGAAAAGGACAATGAAATGACCCTGCCGGGAAAAACAATTTTTAAATAACTTTATGTTTTTCAAAACTGTTGTAGCTTCGCAACAAATTAAATTTTTGTATTGTTTTTGTTTCTAAAAAAAATGGCCAATCTATTTCCCGAACATCTCGCCGGACTCACCCTTTACGAAGTGAATATCCGTCAGTTTACGCCAAGCGGAACATTTAAAGCGTTTCGCGAACATTTGCCCCGGTTAAAAGAATTGGGCATAGGTATCATCTGGCTGATGCCCGTCCAGCCCATTGGCTTAAAAAAAAGGAAAGGGACGTTGGGCAGTTATTATTCGATCCGTGATTATTGCGCGGTAAATGAAGAGTTCGGGACATTGCAGGAATTTAAGGAGTTGGTTTCCGAAATTCATGCACAGGGCATGTACGTCCTCTTGGACTGGGTGGCCAACCATACCTCCTGGGACAATCGTTGGGTTGGGGAACATCCCGGTTATTACCGGCAGAACGAGCGGGGAGACGTGTTTCCGCCTTTTCCCGATTGGGAAGATGTGATCGGCCTGGATTATTCGAATCCGGATACTTGCAGGGCCATGATCGATGCCATGTTATTTTGGCTCAAAGAAACGGCCATCGACGGATTTCGTTGCGATATGGCGCATTTGGTGCCCACTTATTTTTGGGAACAGGCACGGGTGGAATTGGAAAAACAAAATCCCGATTTGTTTATGCTGGCCGAAACCGATCAGTACGACTTGTTAGATCATGTGTTTCAGGCACTTTACGATTGGAAATTGTTCCATGCCATGAACGAAGTGGCTCACCACAAAATTTCGCTTTACGATTTTCAAAACCAGTTGAAAAACCAATTGGATCATTTCCCCAAAACTGCGGCTTTGATGCGTTTTATCAGCAACCACGATGAAAATTCGTGGCAGGGCAGCGAATTGGAACGATTGGCCTATGCACTGGAACCTTTTGCCGTTTTGTATTTTATGCTGCCGGGGATTCCGTTGATTTACAGCGGGCAGGAAGCCGGAAATTACAAGCGGCTGCGCTTTTTCGACAAAGACGAAATCGATTGGAAACCCGATAAAATGTTTCCGTTGTATCAAAAGCTAATCGAACTAAAGAAAACGAATCCGGCGCTTTGGAGCAGTTTATATGGTGGAACCTGCCAAACCGAAGTATTGGAAAACGGAAAAAGCTTTTTGGTTTACCGGAACCGGGATGCGCATTCGGTTTTGAGTATCTGCAATTTTTCGGGTGAGAAGTTGAAAATCTCAATAAACAATCCATTATATTATGGCGATTGGGAAAATATCCTAAGCGGGGAACGGGAGCGTATTTTTGGAAATAGTAGCTTTGAAATAGCGCCTTACCGATTTGTTGTTTTTCAAAAATAGCCCTCCCCCTGCCGAAAAAAAGAATCAGATGTTTTTCATTTTTTTGAATAAAAATGTACTTTTGCAACCGGATATTTATTCTGCGGAAGTAGCTCAGTTGGTAGAGCATCAGCTTCCCAAGCTGAGGGTCGCGGGTTCGAATCCCGTTTTCCGCTCTTTTTTTGCCCGACGATTGTTTCGCCGGGCTTTTTTTTGCCATTCACGGGCGGGCATCTTTTTTTATTATCTTTGGCAGCATTATTTTGTTTTATTTATTCCAACCTATAAACCATGCAGCGACGCGATTTTATTAAAAACACAGGGATGACGGTGCTGGGTGTTGCGATTCTTCCGCAAATATTGACCTCACACACGATCAGCCAGATTGAAAAAACCAAAGCCATGCTCACTCATTTTGGCGTTACCGAAGCCGATTTAAAAAAGGTAATTGCAACAGCCCTTGAAAAAGGCGGCGACTATGCCGACCTGTTTTTCGAACATTCATTCAACAACTACATGACCCTGCGCGATGGCGAAGTCAATCAAGCCGGATCGGGAATCGACTATGGCATGGGCGTTCGTGTGATTTCGGGCGACCAAACAGGGTATGCTTATGTTGAAAACGTTACCATGCCCGAAATGCTGAAAGCAGCCCGTACAGCTTCGCAAATTGCCAATTCGCAAACCCGGAAAATGCCCCCTATTAAAGTTTCCGAAAAAACATTTAAAAACCATTATCCCATTGTAAAATCATGGGAAAATTCGGAAATTACCGACAAAAAGGCATTTTTACAAAAAATGAATGATCGCATTTTCGAATTGGACAATCGGGTGGTGAAAGCGATAGTTTCTGTTTCGGATGAAACCAAATATATTTTGTTTTTCAATTCCGAAGGAACCCTTTGCTACGATTACCAACCCATGGCCAGTATTTATGCATCTTGCATTATGGAGCAAAACGGCAAAAAAGAAAATGGATATACAAACCGTTCGTATCGCAAGGGCGCAGAGTTCTTGTCGAACGACCTTTTGGAAATGCTGGCTAAAGAAGCCGTTGATTCCACCGCCATTCTTTTTGAAGCTGTGAAACCCAAAGGGGGTGAAATGCCGGTAGTGATGGGAGCCGGAGGTTCGGGTATTTTATTGCACGAAGCCATCGGACACGCTTTTGAAGCAGATTTCAACCGGAAAAATATTTCTATTTTTTCTGATAAATTGGGAAAGAAAATTTGCGATGAGCATATCAATGTGGTGGATGACGGAACCATTGAAAATAACCGCGGAACCATCAATTTCGACGACGAAGGAGTTGAAAGTCAAAAAACGTATATCGTTACCAACGGCGTACTGACCAGCTACCTGCACGACCGGATCAGCGCCAAACATTACGGAATTAAATCGACCGGAAACGGGCGCCGCGAGTCGTTCCGTTATACGCCCATGCCGCGGATGCGGGTTACCTACATGGAAAATGGCAATATGGAAGAAAAAGACATCATCGCTTCGGTCAAACAAGGCGTTTTTGTGGATAAATTTACCAACGGCCAGGTGCAGATCGGCGCCGGAGATTTCACATTCTTTGTAAAATCCGGATATTTAATTGAAAACGGAAAGCTGACCACTCCGATCAAAGATATCAACATCATTGGCAATGGTCCCAAAGCGCTTGCCGATGTCACTATGGTCGGCAACAATTGCCAGATTGACTGTGGCGGATGGACTTGCGGTAAAAACGGCCAAAGCATGCCGGTTACCCAAGGGCTTCCCTCGGTATTGGTCAGCAAACTAACGGTCGGTGGCGAAAGCTAGGACAGCAATCATTCATGTTTTATTTTTAATTTTAGTAATATTATGATTAGCAAAGAATTAAAAGATATAGCCCGTTGGGCACTGGATTTTGCATTGAAAAACGGGGCCAGTAATTCGCGTGTGGCCATTTACACCGGGGTGAGTACCGAACTGGAATACCGCGATGATCAGGTGGATAAATTACAACAAGCCTCCGAAAACAGCATGTCGATCGAGCTTTTTGTTGAAGGACGTTACGGAACGTACAGTACCAACCGCATTATCAAGAGCGAATTGGAACCGTTTATCAAAAAAGGAATTGAAAACACCAAATATTTGGCGGTGGACAAATACCGTACTTTGCCCGATTCGAGCCGCTACTACAAAGGTGGAGGCTACGATTTGAAATTGTGCGATTCCGGTTTCGAAAAATTCCAAACGCCTGAAAAAATACAACTGATGAAAGATGCGGTTGGTGAAGTGTTGGGAAAAGATGAACGGATTATTTCGGTGGCCAGCAGCTACAACGACGGTGTAAGTTCCCGCTATGTAATTACAAGCAATGGATTTGAGTTTGAAAACGAGCAATCCTATTACAGCTTAAGTGCCGACGTTTCCATGAAAGGGGAGGGGGATGCCCGCCCGCAGGCAGGTTGGTACGATTCGGCGGTGAATTGGGATAAATTGCAAAAGGCCGGTTTGGGAAAAACAGCCTACGACCGGGTATTGCGCAAATTGGGACAACAAAAAATCGAATCGGGTAAATACCAGATGTTGGTTGACAACCTCAATGTAGGACGTTTGTTGTCGCCGGTTATTTCAGCGCTTTATGGAAGTTCCTTGCAACAAAAAAACTCTTTTTTGCTGGATAAATTAGATCAAAAGGTCGTTTCCGAAAAATTAACCTTGCTCGATAATCCCCATTTGGTAGGAGCAAGGGGAGCTCGCTGGTGTGATGGCGAAGGCGTTGCCACCCAAAAACGGACCGTGTTTGATAAAGGTGTTTTAAAAACCTATTACATAGATACTTACAATTCCAACAAAATGGAAGTAGCGCCCACCATCGGAAGCCCATCGGTTTTATTGTTCGACTTGGGTACAAAATCGCTGGATCAATTGACGGCAAATCTGCAAAAAGGTATTTGGGTCACCGGTTTCAACGGAGGAAACAGCAACAGTACCACCGGCGATTTTTCGTTTGGCGTGGAAGGATTCCTGGTTGAAAACGGAAAAGTCGTAAAACCCATTTCCGAAATGAACATCACCGGAAACTTATTGACGTTATGGAGCAATATTGTTGAAATCGGCAACGACGAACGCACCATTTCCTCGTGGCGTACGCCCAGTATCTTGTTTGATGACGTTGACTTTAGCGGCTTGTAGAACCTGGATCGGTTTCCTTAACGATATTAAAAAAGTCCTTGAATTTCAAGGACTTTTTTAATATAACAAGCTTTTCGAAAGTATTGATAGAAATGTTGGAAATCCCGAAAATTAAACGCTAATAGGGCTGTTGTCCAAAACTTGGTTTACCAGATCGGCAGCTTCTTGCAACGAAATGGCCGAATGAACCGCCAAACCCGAGTTGGTGATCAGTTGTTTCGCTTCAGCCGCATTGGTGCCTTGCAGGCGGACAATAATCGGAATGCTGATGTTGCCGATATTTTTGTAGGCATCCACAATCCCTTGTGCCACACGGTCACAACGGACAATGCCCCCGAAAATATTAATCAAAATCGCTTTTACGGCCGGATCCCTCAGAATGATGCGAAATGCTTTTTCAACCCGTTCCGCATTGGCTGTTCCGCCCACATCCAAAAAGTTTGCCGGTTCGCCTCCGCTCATTTTAATAATGTCCATGGTAGCCATGGCCAATCCCGCTCCGTTTACCATACAACCAACATTGCCGTTAAGTTTTACATAGTTGAGGTTGTGAGCGCCCGCTTCCACTTCAGCCGGATCTTCCTCCGTAATATCGCGCATAGCGGCGTAATCGGGATGGCGGTATAGCGAATTTCCGTCTAAACGCATTTTGCAATCCACCGCCAAAATTTTGTCGTCGCTGGTTTTTAACACCGGATTAATTTCCAGCAAGGCCAGATCGGCGCCCATATAGGTTTTGTAAAGCCCGTCGACAAATTTGACCATATTTTTAAAAGCTTCGCCCGATAACCCCAGGTTAAAAGCAATGTTGCGGCACTGAAACGGTTGCAAGCCGGCAGCCCGGTCGATGATTTCGACAAAAATGGCCTCGGGCTTGTGTTCGGCGACCTCTTCGATATCCATTCCCCCTTCGGGCGAATACATAATCATCACTTTGCTTTCCGCACGATTGAGGAGCAAACTGATGTAAAATTCCTTGGTTTCCGATGCGCCGGGATAATATACATCCTGCTGGATCAGGATTTTATGTACGATTTTTCCGTTTGCGCCCGTTTGAGGCGTAACCAGATTCATTCCCAGAATGTTTTTGGCTTTTTCGATGGCATCGTCCAGATTTTTTGCCACTTTAACGCCACCGCCTTTGCCGCGCCCGCCGGCGTGAATTTGTGCTTTTACCACACAAAATTGCGAATTGCTGATTTCTTGAATCTTTTGGATGGCAGCCGGCGCATCGGAAATCTGATCGACCATAATTCCGGCAGGAACGGGAACCCCATAACTGCTTAATATTTGTTTTGCTTGATATTCGTGAAGGTTCATAATAAATAGGATAATGTAAAAATTTGTTTTGAAACGGATTCTCAAAATGCAAATAACGCAAACATTTTATTTGCCAAAGTTAAATTTTTTTCAAAAAATACATCCCAAACGGGAGTAGACTTTATAACATTTAAAACTGCAAATGTTTTGAAACCCGTTGAAATAATTGAGAAAAAAGTACATTTGCCCGGATGATTTTTAAAACGTTATCTTATACCAAAGATACCCGTGGATTTATAATTTTTAAACAATGACAGACAAATTTATCACGGTTTTAACCGTTACGTATCCTCATGAACTCGCAATAATCAAAGGGTTACTTGAGTCGGAGGAGATCGAATGCCGCATTCAGGACGAATTAACGACGCAAGTAAATCCTCTTTTATCCAATGCAATCGGAGGAGTCAAGCTCCAGGTCAACGAAAAGGATCTGGAAAAAACGGTTGAGATTTTACTGGATGCCGGGTATCTAAAAAAAAGCGATTTGAAACCTTCCAAATCATGGGAGCAAATCGATAAATATACATCCAAGCTTCCGGTACTCAATAAATTACGAGTAGAGCGACGTTTGCTGGTATTGACTGTAATTTTTATTGTGCTGCTTTTTTGCTTTATTTGTTACCTGACTTTACCCTTGTAACGAATGCTCAAGCAATAACTTCAAGAGGGGGGAGGTATCTACTTTCTTCTGTTGAAAAATATTTTCTTCCTAATGGAAATTAAAAACCTGTTTGGGAATGAAATTTGCAAGGAATCCGTAGAATATGAATAAAAACAAGATAAAAATACGATGGAATCCCGGTTTTTTGAAGGAAACAGCTACTTTGTTGATGAAAAAGTCAACTTTTTAAAATTTGCCAACGATTACAAAATTTACGACGAACATGCCCACCAGATTGGCTTGGTAAAGCAACACGTTCCGCTAGGGCAGAAATTGCTGCGTTTGTTGCTTAACAAAGGCATGTTGCCTTTTTACCTTGAAATTCAGGATAGCGAAAGCCGGGTATTGGCCACAATCCGGCGCGGATGGAGCTTTTGGCTGTCAAGAATTACAATTTCCGATGCCAATGGCGGGCATATCGCCCGGATTCAGCAACGGTTCCGGTTTATGAAACCTAAATTTGAAATCATCGACCCGAATGAAAAACTTTTTGCCTCGATTCTGGGCGATTGGAAAGGCTGGAATTTTTCTGTGATTGATTCGAACGAAAATGAAATCGGATCCATCAATAAAAAATGGGCCGGTATTGCCAAAGAACTCTTTACCAGCGCCGACAAATACAATGTAACGCTCGATCCCGCCTATTTCAAAGACCAGAAAGAGAAAGCCGCTGTTTTGGCTACAGCGGTTACCATCGACATGATTTTAAAAGAAAAAAATTAAGAAATTCTAATTTCTTGATTCCGATTGCTTTGTGCAACAACCCTGTAAGAGCGTCTTATTTTCCTGAAAACTTGTTTGTTAAGGTTATTGTCCCTAACTTTGCTTTCTGTTTTATTTACAAATTCATTTATTAAAAACCTTAATATCCAAAATTGAATCATGATTAAAGAAATGCTTTCGGGACTTACTTCAGAAAAAGCCATTGAATTGGAAGACAAGTATGGCGCGCACAATTATCATCCGCTACCGGTAGTTTTAGCCAAAGGAGAAGGCGCCTTTGTTTGGGATGTGGAAGGAAAAAAATATTTCGATTTCCTTTCAGCCTATTCCGCTGTGAACCAAGGACATTGCCATCCGAAAATCGTAGGAGCGATGATTGACCAGGCGCAAACGCTAACACTCACTTCACGTGCATTTTACAACAACATTTTGGGCGTTTACGAAAAGTATGTGACCGAATATTTTGGTTATGACAAGGTGCTGGCCATGAACTCGGGAGCCGAAGCCGATGAAACAGCTTTGAAACTGGCTCGCCGTTGGGGTGTGGTAAAAAAAGGAATTCCGAATGACGAAGTCATGATTATCTGCTGCGAAGGAAACTTCCACGGACGCACCATTACCATCATCACCATGTCGAACGATCCCGATTCGTATGCCAACTACGGGCCGCTTACTCCGGGTTTTGTTCGTATTCCTTACAACGATACCAAAGCATTGGAAGAAGTGTTGGAAAAACACGGCAAAAAAATAGCCGGATTTTTGGTTGAACCGATCCAGGGAGAAGCCGGTGTCTATGTTCCCGAAGATGGATACTTGAAAAAAGCCGCTGAACTTTGCAAAAAACACAACGTATTGTTTATTGCCGACGAAGTCCAAACCGGAATTGCACGTACCGGAAAATTATTGGCTTGCGACCACGAAGGCGTCCGTCCCGATATTCTGATTTTGGGAAAAGCCATTTCGGGTGGAGCCATGCCGGTTTCGGCAGTTTTCTGCGACGACGACATTATGTTGACCATCAAACCCGGCGAACATGGTTCTACCTTTGGTGGAAACCCGGTTGCGTGCCGTGTAGCCATGGCCGCTTTGGAAGTAGTAAAAGAAGAAAAACTGGCGGAACGTGCCGAAAGATTGGGCGAAATTTTCCGTTCTGAAATGCGCGCCATCAATAGTGATATGGTTACTTTGGTACGTGGGAAAGGCTTGTTGAATGCCGTGATCATCAAACCCAAAAACGGAAAAGAAGCCTGGGATGTTTGCTTAAAAATGGCTGAATTGGGCGTTTTGGCAAAACCCACACACGGCGATATCATCCGTTTTGCGCCACCTTTGGTTATTTCCGAAGAAGATTTGCATAAGGCAATCGAAATCATCAAACAAGCCATTCTTTCGTTCGAATAAGCTTTTATTGAAATACGCATTAAAAATCCCTCAAACGCCAAGCGTTTGAGGGATTTTTAATTAAGACGATGGATGTTCCTGTTAGTCAAAGGCTTTTCCTTTGGCTGGTTATTTTTTGCAAGCGAAGCTGGCATTATATAAAAAATGACGGCGGCAGAGCCGCTGCCGAACGGGTAACAATCCATAAAGTTTGGATTATATCTTTTCTTTTAAGAAATTAGCTACAAACAAATAATTTAAATTTTATTAACAGTCAAAACAGTTGACAATCCGTATTTAGAAATCTACTTTTGTAGGAATTTATGAACCGTTTTTGCTTCATGTAAAAAGTTTCAAATAATGATAAGTTTAAACTCAATATACCAATATCTTACTTCCTTATATACGGCATCGGTGTATTGGGTTATTAACCCTCCTGTTGTGGTCATAGGTGATTTTTTGCCCTGTTTTTGCGAAAAGAAAGCTTGTACTGAATCGGCTTATTGCTTCACCATTTTCGATTTGGGGAAGAACAATTTTGAGTCGTAAAGTCGCCACAATAGCCAGTGTGTTCCGTTTGTGGCGACGATAACCCAAGGTGGCACAGGGAAACATAACGCCAAACCTTTGAGAAAATTTATAATTATGTTCCCTGCAGAACGACACCTTAGGAGACGGTTTAGGAAACTCTTATCTTTTTAGGAAAAAACTTGAATTGTCCTGATATTATTTACTCTACATGGTAATAGATGGCGCACCAATTGTTTGGTTCTTTGTTTCGATAATCACAAAGACACAAAACAGCACAGTGGAGATTCTTTTATTATTACAAATTAAATCAGAAAAATTATTATGAGAAAGTTTTTAGCTATTGCTGTATTGGTAATCATAATGGGAACTGCAATTTTTGTTGCATGTAAGAAAGAAAGTAAGGAAACCTCTAAATTAGACCTTTCATCAATCCAAACAAATCCGTATGACTTTATTGGAAGGATACATAACAAGGGGATGAACCAACTCAAGGATCAGTTGTCAGAATCATCATCCAATGTTGTGCCCGATGTGGCCTTGTTTACAATTAATTTTATGCAAAATGAAATTGTGACCACCAATGATGTTGCATCGGAGACTCAGTTAAGAGCAAATATTACTAGCCTTGTAAATAAAGTAAAACCGTATAGGAATATTCTACTTTCATCTTTAGGCAATGATTCTTTGGTATCAGCAATTGATAATTCAAATTTTACAACATTTCAAAAGCAAAAAATCAAGCTGGTTTTGTTGGCGATTGATCAGGCCGATGATGTACAAACGGAGTTATTGGGAATTGAGGCGGACGTATTAAATTCAACCGTTTCCGATAATGAAAAAGCACCTGTACTTTGTGTAATTTCAATTGCAAAATATAGTTGCGATTTTTGGATTGAAAACAGCGATCTATTGGGAGATGCAGATGGACCGACTTGGCGAGGAGCTGGTCGTGCTGATGCTGGCGGTGCTATTATTGGCTTAGCTTCAAGCATTTCATCTGGAGCACTTGCTGGAAGTTTAGTATTTGGTCCCGGAGGAATTGTTTTAACACTTGGGGGGGCAGCTGTAGGAGGAGCACTGTGGAGTTCAGGGCTTTATTTAGTTTCTTGGGGATGGTTTTAAATTAAGTAGCATAACATGGCTCACCTAATTATTATTTTCTTTATCGTTTTTGTGAACACTCTTTTGATGGCTTACTTCCTTAGTAAGGATTATAAGACAAACTCTGATACGAAAAAGGTCATAACCAATTCGCAATATTCAAAAATTGCCATGATTTTTGGCTTTGCAAATTTTGGGATAACAATAGGCCTTTTGGACTATTTGTATGAGAAATATTTTGCGTATCGTTTTAATGAAACGGGTAATTTTTGGATTAGTTGGATTTTAATTCCTTCTGTATGTATTTTTATCTACTTTTCAATTTTTTACTGGACTTATGCTGTGTTTAAGTTTAAACAAAAACATGGAATAAAAGATAAGAGAGAATCAGAATAACTTTTGTGCCAATGAAACGAATTGTTTTTTTTTATGTTTTTGTTTCGTTTTTTCTGTTCTAGAATTGCAAAAGTAAACGTGTTTTTTGAAGAGGCTCGATTCCCAAAAAAATCACTTAAAGGATCTTATTTTTTCCATCTTGGTTTTAAGGTTAAAGAAAATAGACGATGATCGGATTTACCATTAATTTTTCTGTAATTTTTGTCAATACGGTTTTGATGACTTATTTTTTGAACAAAGATTATAAAATCAATTCCCATGTGAATAAAGTAATAACGTATTCTCGTTATTCAAAAATAGCGATGTTTTTTGGTTATGCGAATTTGGGATTAACGTGTGCACTTTTCTATGGATTGCAAGATAAGTTTCTGGAGCCGTATTTTAATACGGTAGGCAACTTTATAATTAGTTGGATTCTTATTCCTTGCCTTTGCGTTTTTATTTATGCATCAATTGCTTATTTCACATTTGTCCAATTTAAATTCAAACAAAAATATGGGATAAAGGATAAATAGGTCATTGGAACAGTGCTTGATTTTGGAATTCCAAAATCAAGCACTGTTTTTTTTACAAAGTTGTGGATCAATCAGCCGTTTGTCGGTTTACGATTTCCTTTCCATTCCAAACCGGAACAGCATTTGAAGTATTCAATTGGTAGCTGAACGGAATCACATCGTCTAACCCTAGCTTTTTCAAGCGAATTTCGTGGGCGGCCCGTTTCAGATAACCCGGTAAGTCCGGCTTTGCCGATTGCCAAAAGTCCAAGGCTGCTTGGGTCGAATCGCAACGGGAAGTGAATTCTTGAGAAATAAGAAGCAATTCCGCCAATGCACCGGCACAAACCGAATCCTCCAGATTGAATTTATTTTTCCAACCCGAACACAAAATCACCACATTTTTTTCTTGCTTCAATAGCCAGTTTGCCAAAGCATTCAAATTGGTAAACGCGCATATGGCTATGCTGTCGGCATTTTTTGCCGTTTCGATGGCTTGGACGCCATTGGTGGTACTGTAAGCGATGGTTGTTCCCTTTAAATCAGGATTCATAAAGTTAAAAGCCGAATTGCCGAAATCGGCAAAATCCAGTTTAATCCCTTCCCGTTCGGCGGCCACAATATAGCCTTCGTTTTTGTAGCGGCGGGCATCTTCCACGCCTGCAGCGGGAATAATGGCGCGTACGCCATAGTCGAAAGCCGTGCAAATGGACGTGGTGGCACGTAATACATCAATCACCACCACAATAAAATTTTCGGATATCGAAATGTAAGGGTAAAGAGCCGGCGTAAAACAAGTTTCTAATTTCATGGTACAAGAAAAAAGCTTTGGCAATTCGTAATTGGAATTACCAAAGCCGTTTTTTTAGTTTAAAAGGGGATTACCCTTTATAAAAAGGAGTTTTTACGACCACCGCTTTCAAGGCTTTGTCGCGGACGGAAATAAAAATTTCAGAGCCTTCTTTGGCAAAAGCCGGAGGTACATAAGCCATGCCGACCGGTTTTTTTACCGACGGGCCTTGGGTTCCGCTGGTAACGCGGCCGATTTTATTTCCTTCGGCATCCACCACATCATAATCATGGCGTGGAATTCCCCGGTCAAGCAATTCGAATCCTACAAGTTTGTTTTTCAATCCGTTGGCTTTCAAATTAAGCATGTATTGTTTGTCTACAAAATCCTTTTCGTCGGTAAATTTGGTAATCCAACCCAGTCCGGCTTCCAAAGGCGAAGTGGTATCGTCGATATCGTTGCCGTAAAGCATGTAACCCATTTCCAAACGCAAGGTATCACGGGCTGCCAATCCAATGGGTTTGATCCCGAATTCGGCTCCGGCTTCCATCACGGCATTCCAAATGGTTTCGGCATCTTTGTTGGCAAAATAAATTTCACAACCACCCGATCCGGTATAGCCGGTTGTAGAGAAAAGAATGTTATCGATGCCCGCAAATTTCAATTTTTTGAAACAATACCATTCCATATCGGTAACAGGAGTATCGGTCAGTTTTTGCATGGCTTTCAAAGCCATCGGCCCCTGAACCGCCAACTGCGAGATTTCGTCCGATGCATTGTACAATTCCGCTCCGAATTTTTCATTTTGGCTGACCAGCCAGTTCCAATCTTTTTCAATGTTCGAAGCATTGACAACCAGCAAATACGTTTCTTTGTCGATCTGGTAGGTCAGCAAATCATCCACAATACCACCTTTTCCGTTGGGGAAACAAGCATATTGCACTTTGCCGTCGTACAATTTCGATGCATCGTTGGAGGTCACATATTGTACAAAATCGAACGCCTTGGGGCCTTTGACCCAGATTTCGCCCATGTGCGACACGTCAAAAACACCCAATTTGGTACGGACGGTTTCATGTTCCTCATTAATTCCGGTATATTGAACCGGCATATAAAAACCTGCAAAAGGAACCATCTTGGCGCCCAATGCTTCATGAATTTTTGTTAAAGCTGTGTGTCTCATTCAGATATAAAATTTTGTGCTTATGGGGCAAAGGTAGGAAAAAATAATGGGATAAGCAGGAACGAAAACACTTTCTATGGATTCGTTGTTAAGCAGGAATCGATTGCACAAATCAGGGAAGTTCCCTTTACTAAGGATAGGTTAAGAAAATGAAAATAAAGAGAAAAAGTTGACGAAATTGTGCGGGCGCATCCGGAAATGTGTACTTTTGCAAAACCTATGCTTTGAATTGCGTAGTATTTTTAATAAAAAAAAAGAATTCCAATGAAAAAAACCTTACTTATTCTTTCTATTTTTTGTGCCGGTTTGACGTTTTCATTTGCACAAGATCCCGGCGTTAAGTTTTATCGCGGGGAAACGTTGATTACGGCTCCGATTATTGAAGTGGTGTATGATCCGATCGTTGATGTGGTAAGCGCTTCGTTTATGGTAAAAAACGAAACGGATTCGGCATTGAATGTACAATGTGCCCGCTTTGTTTTGGCAAATGCAGGAGAGGATGCTACCAATTCGTTTTGCTGGGGCAATTGTTATTCACCCTTTGTTGATACTTCTGAGGTCGTGTATTTGAATTCGCAAGCTTCTTCTGAATTCATAAGTGATTTTTACCCCGGAGGCGTTGACGGTATGACACTGATCAAATATGTATTTTTCTATCCGTCGCCGGATGGTGAAAATGTTGAATTAAATTCCATTCAGGTGAAGTTTGTAACAACCCGCGTAGGCGTAAAGGACAATCCGCAAGTAATTGCCCGGGCTCCGTATCCCTCTCCCGCCAGCAGCTTTATAAAAGCCAGCTTGAATTTACCGGCTCAGGGAAATGTCAAGGTAACTTTGCGGAATATGCTGGGAACGGTCGTTTCAACGCAGCAAGTGGATCGCCAGGGAGATATCTCCACCGATGTGTCCATGTTACCCAATGGGATTTACGTTTATACCGTTCTGGTTTCGGATAGACCGGTTTATTCCAAAAAGGTGATTGTGAATCATTAATAGACAACGTACGAAATAAAAAAAACCGCTTTAGGCGGTTTTTTTTATGGAAACCCGGAAACATTTTGCACGAAGATTGTTTCTTAGAATAAAATGTTTATACTTTTGCCGCAAATTTGAAAAAATGGATCCGAAGTTTGAAGATATCTTAACACAAGCAGCACGCATCTTCCAAAAATATGGCATTCATGCCGTTTCTATGGATGATATCTGCCGCGAATTGGGAATTTCAAAGAAAACACTCTACAAATATGTGGAAAACAAAGCAGATTTGGTAGAAAAAATCCTGAATATCATGCATGACACTGGCCTGAAGGAGTTGAAAAAATTCGAATCGGCGGCAGAAGGCAATGCCATTGACCATTTGATCGGGCTTGGATTGCATTTTAAAGAAAAGGTACGTACGTTTTTTCCTTCCATTACGTTTGAATTGCAGAAGTATTACCCGGAGATTTTTCGAAAATTCCAGCAGCAAAACAAGGAGGAAGCATACCATTATTTGGTTGCCAATATGCAAAAAGGAATTGCAGAGGGCTTGTACCGCGATGATCTGGATATTGATCTGGTAGCAAAAATCTACCTTCAAAAGATTGTGGCAATCAGCGATCCGGAATTTCTGGAAGCTGAAAAATTTTCCCATACCCGGATTTTTCAGGTGATGTACGAGAACCATATTCGCGGGATTTCGAATCCGGCCGGAATTGCGTATTACGAGTCCTTGCTGGAACGAATGAGGAAAAACGGAAAAGAGAAGAGATAAGGAATAAGTGAAGGTGTGATTTTTGGTCGGCCAGAAACTTCTGTTTATCGGAAATTTTCATTGTTTTATAGAAAATAGGGATTAAATATGTGTAGACCGCTGTAATTTTGCATCCCTTTTTTAGCTTGGAGAAAAACAAAAAAAATGTTTTTATAAATAATTAAAAATCATTTTAGTATAAAATTTAAGCAACCCTCGTTCAACAAAATATTTTCAATAAAATAAATAAATGAAGTACAAAAGTTTAGTAGTATTGTTATGGGTCTTGCATCTATGGATCCCGGGGGCGGGTGCACAGACGACAACCACACCGCAGCCGGCAAATACGTATACATTAACCTTGCAACAAGCGTTTAATTTGGCCATGAAGAGCAATTTGGAACTTAAAAAGTCACAGATTGCGTTGGAGCAAGCCAAAAAGAAAATTTGGGAAACCACTGCCATGGGGCTTCCGCAAGTAAATGGATCCGTGGATTTTACGGATATGGTCAAAATTCCAGTACAAATGGTGCCGAGTGATTTTATGCCACATGACTCGGGTGTTGTACTTCCTGATTATATTCCGTTAAAGTTTGGTACCCAATATGGTTTGGGACTTACCGGAACAGTATCGCAATTGATTTTTAGCGGGGAATATTTGGTGGGATTGCAGGCATCAAAGGTTTACAAACAATTGGCGGAACAAACGGTTGTAAAAACAGAATTTGATGTAAAACAGTCGGTTATGCAAAGTTATTGCATGATTTTGGTGGCCAAAGCCAACCGGCAAATGCTGCAGGAAACCCTGGATAATATGAATGAAGTTTTGAAGGAAACCGAAGCATTTTATCAAAACGGCCTGGCGGAAGAAACGGCGGTGGATCAAATAAAGGTTCTGATTATCAATGTTAAAAATGGAATTTCCGGTATGGATCGCCAGCAAGAAGTGGGTGAGTTGCTGTTGAAATATCAATTGGGGATCGGCCTGGATGCGAAGGTTCAATTGACCGATAATTTGAATTCGGTGGCCCAAAAATTTTCACTGGAACCGATCGCTTCGACAACCATCAACTTTGACAATCTGATTGATTACAAATTAATGAAAACCAATGAAAATCTTCTGGAATTAGCCTTGAAACGTGAAAAATCAAAATATTTGCCGACGCTTGCCGGTTTTTGGCAATATTCGTACAAAGCGCAGGGCGAAGAGTTTGGAAAGTTTTTTGATGGTACGAAAAACCTATGGTTTCCTTCGTCAATCGTGGGAGTTTCGATGAATATTCCGATTTGGAGCAGCGGGGAACGTAAATCGCGTGTAGACCAGGCTCAAATGGAACTGGATAAAATGAAATTGTCGACGCAACAGGCGAAAGAAGGAATTCAATTGCAGGTAGAACAATCCAGGACGACTTACAATACGGCGCTGGATAAGTATTACCGGGAACAGGAGAATGTGGGTTTATCGAAAAAAATCTATGACCGTACTTTAATTAAAGTAAAAGAAGGGGTCGGCACCAGTACGGACTTAACCCAAACCTACAACCAGTATCTAACCAATCAGACCAATTTTTATGTGGCGATTTTTGAGCTGTTGAATGCTAAAAACAGCCTGGATCGTGCCTTGAACCAATATTAGGAAACCGTAAATCCGTTTTCCATCCGGATTACAAAAAAAGAGTTATTCAAATTAAAAATATAGAACAATGAAAATCAGCAAGAATAAGACCATCCTTTACGCCTTGTTATGTGTAGGAATTATTTTGACTTCGTGCGGCGGAGGCAAACCCAAAGATAAAAATGCAGCATTGGACGAATTGAAGAAACAACGGGAGGTGATTGACAGCCAGATTGCGAATCTGGAAAAAGAACTCAACCTTACCGCCGAATCGGGCATGAAGGTGATTGATGTGGCAGTTACCGAGGTAAAACCCGGTCAATTCGATCATTACATTGAGATCCAGGGGAAACTGGACGGAGAAGAAAATGTGGGAATTTATCCGCAATCTCCCGGTATTGTAACGCAAATCTATGCCCAGGAAGGCGATGTGGTGAAAAAGGGACAGGTGTTGGCGCAATTGGACAATAAAATCATTGTCGCACAGGTCGATGCCTTGAAAACCCAACTGGAGCTGGCCGAAAACCTGTATCAAAAACAAAAGAACCTTTGGGATCAAAAAATCGGTTCCGAAGTTCAGTTTTTGCAGGCGAAAACATCCATGGAAGCTTTGGAGCGCAACATCCAAACATTGAATGAACAATTGGAAATGGCAAAAATAAAATCGCCCATCAACGGCACGGTTCAGGAAGTGAATATTAAAGTCGGCCAAATGGCGGCTGCCGGTGCCATTCCGTTGTTCCGTGTGACCAATTTCAGCACGGTAAAGGTTCTGGCTGATGTTTCGGAAACTTATGGCCCCAAAGTCCATTCAGGCGACCAGGTGATTGTTTATTTCCCCGATTACCAAACCGAGTTCCCTTCAAAAATTCGCTTTGCCAGCCGGTACATCAATCCGACCAATCGCACCTTCCAAATCGAAATGCGTTTGGGACCCAGTAAAATAGACTATCGTGCCAACATGATGGCGGTTGTGAAGATCAACGACTATTCGAACAAATCGGCTTTTTCGCTTCCGTTCAATGTCGTTCGCGAAGGCGCTGACGGAAAGTACGTATATGTGGTGAAAGAAGTAGACGGAAAAACCATTGCTCAACGGCAAATCGTGACGATCGGGCAAACCTACAACGGCTTGGCAGAAATTACTTCGGGTTTGAAAACCGGCGATAAAGTGGTTACCTTGGGGATGAATGCATTGGTTGAAAACCAACCGGTTTTAGTAAAATAGTGTGTAGTTGAATGGCGCGGGTGATCCGGACAACGGCCTTCGCACAATTCAAAAACCAAACAAAAGACGCAAATGAAACACGTAAAAGATAGAGTAAAAGAGTTTTTTGCTACCAGTTGGGCCATCGATAATAAAACAAGTATTTACGTATTGACCTGTTTTATTGCCCTTGTGGGTATTTCGAGTTACAATTCGATTCCGAAGGAACAATTCCCGGAAATTGTAATTCCTACGATTATTGTGAATACGATTTACCCGGGTACTTCGCCGGTAGATATGGAGAACCTGGTAACCCGTCCCATGGAAAAAGATATCAAAGCAGCTTCGGGGGTGAAAAAGATCACTTCCAAGTCCTTGCAGGATGTATCGAGCATTGTGGTGGAATTCAACACCGATGTGGATGTGCGCGAAGCTAAAGACCGGGTGAAAGATGCCGTGGACAAAGCACGTCCGCGCTTGCCCCAGAATTTGCCGACCGAACCGACGATTAAAGAAATCGATTTCAGCGAATTCCCGATTATGAACATTCAACTGTCGGGAAACTATACGCCCAATCAATTGAATGAGTTTGCCGAAGTGGCGCAGGATAAAATCGAAGGATTGAAAGAAATTACCCGGGTGGATATTATCGGTGCGCCGGAACGGGAAATTTTCATTGATATGGACATGTATAAAATGCAGGCGGCCTTGCTCACCTTTAGCGATGTGCAACGGGCGGTGGCATCGGAAAACATGACCATTTCGGCGGGGAATGTGAGCGCTTACGGCATGAAACGTTCCATCCGCGTGATCGGGCAATTTCCGGATGTGGAAACCATCAAGAATATTGCCTTGAAATCGAGCGGCGGCGCTTTGGTTTACTTGAAGGATGTGGCGGATGTGTACGACGGGTTTAAGGAACAGGAAAGTTTTTCGCGTTTGAATGGTAAAAACGTGATCACCCTCAATGTCATCAAGAAAAGCGGGCAAAACCTCTTAATTGCTTCCGATAAAATCCAGAACATTCTGGACCATGAATTGAAAAACAAGGAATTTCCTTCGGATTTGTCGATCTCGGTTACGGGGGAACAAAGCCGTTTTACGCGCAATACCCTGGAAGAACTGAACAACACCATTATCATCGGTTTTATTCTGGTCACCATTGTGTTGATGTTTTTTATGGGTGTCACTAATGCCTTCTTTGTGGCCATGTCGGTGCCGTTGTCGATGGCCATCGCCTATATGATCATGCCGGGATTGGGCTTCACCATGAACATGATTGTGATGTTCGGTTTTATTTTTGCCTTGGGAATTGTGGTGGACGATGCCATTGTGGTCATCGAGAACACGCACCGGACCCACCAGAAACAGCCGGATATTGTGCTTGCCGCCAAGCAGGCGGCGGGAGAGGTATTTTTGCCCATTTTATCCGGAACGCTGACAACCCTGGCGCCCTTCTTCCCCCTGGCATTCTGGCCGGGAATTGTGGGGCAGTTTATGCACTATATGCCGGTCACATTGATTATAACCTTGTTTGCGTCCCTGTTTGTAGCGTATATTATCAATCCGGTGTTTGCCGTTTCATTTATGAAGCATGAAAACGAAACCCCATCGAAGAAACAAAAAATGCGCAGCTTGAAAAAGAAAGTGCTGTGGTTGTTGGGGATCGCTTTGTTTTTCTATATTATTTATGCGGTAAATCACCACAAAATTGTATTTGCGTTGGCGAATGCCGCCGTATTGGGAATCGTTCTGGTAATCAGCTATTATACCTGGTTGGGCGCCTATATTTCCTGGTGGCAAGGCAAAGCCTGGCCTGCTTGTGTGAACTTGTATGAGCGGACGATGGTGCACCTGTTAAAAGGAAACCGTTCGTGGGGCCTGTTCGGAGGCGTTATCGTTTTGTTTGTTGTAACGATGGTTTTAGTGGGAATTGCCAAGCCCCAGGTGGTATTCTTCCCCGACAACGAACCCAATACCATTGACGTGTTGATTCGTTTGCCGGTCGGAACCGATCAGAAAGTGACCGATAGCATCACTAGTGTTGTGGAACAGAAGGTGGATGCAGTTTTGGGAAAAAACAACCCCGTTGTCGAGAGTGTGCTGGCAAACGTGGCTTTGGGAGCCGGATCGGGTTCCTCGGTATTCGATAATACCACCTCCAGCGAAAAGGGGAAAGTGACGGTGAATTTTGTGGAATACAAATACCGGCACGGCGCCTCTACCACGGATTATCTGAATAAAATCCGCGATGAAGTGAAGGGAATGCCGGGGGTTGAAATTTATGTGGAGAAAAACCGCATGGGGCCTCCTACCGGAAAACCCATCAACATTGAAATCAGCAGCGAAAACCTGAAGGAATTGATCGAAGATGCCGACGGTTTCAAGAAGTTTATCCAGGATAAGCAAATTAAAGGAATCGAAGAATTGAAGAGCGATGTGGAGGCCATCAAACCCGAAATCAATGTGAACATCGACCGCAAGCGCGCCAACAACGAAGGCATTTCGACGGCGCAAATCGCTTCGGAACTGCGCACGGCGGTGCTGGGGTTGGAAGTTTCGAAATACAAAGAAGAAGAAGATGAATATCCCATCACCTTGCGCTACAACGAAAGTACGCGGGAGAATATCGATAACCTGCTCGATATGCGGCTTACTTTCCGCGATGCAAATACGGGGATTATCCGTTCGGTTCCCTTGTCGAGTGTGGCTTCGATCGATTATTCGGCTACGTATGGCGGTATCAACCGCCTGAACCTGAAACGGGTGATCACCCTGTCGAGCGAAGTATTGCCCGGTTACACGGCCAATGAAATCATTGCCAAAATCAAGCAAATCGAACCGCAGTTCAGCCGGCACAACGGCGTAACCATTTCGTTTACGGGCGAACAGGAAGACCAGCAGGAAACCGTGGGCTTCCTGGGGAAAGCAATGATGATTGCCATCGGCTTGATCTTCTTTATTTTGATTACTCAATTTAATTCGATCAGTAAAACGGTTTTGATTTTGAGTGAGATTATCTTCAGCATCATCGGCGTATTTTTGGGAATCGTGATTTTCAACATGACCATTTCCGTAATTATGTCCGGTTTGGGAATTGTGGCGTTGGCGGGAATTGTGGTCCGGAACGGGATTTTAATCGTAGAATTTATCGACGAACTCCGGGCGCGGGGCATGCGCACGCGGCAGGCCATTCTGGAAGCCGGAAAAATACGGATTACGCCGGTCATCCTTACGGCTACGGCAACCATTCTGGGTTTGGTTCCCTTGGCCATCGGGTTGAACATCAACTTTGCCACCTTATTCACCGATTTAAATCCGCATCTGCATGTGGGCGGCGACAATGTGATGTTCTGGGGGCCGCTTTCCTGGGCGATTATTTTCGGGTTAACCTTTGCGACTTTCTTGACGCTGATTTTTGTTCCGGCCATGTATCTGGCGATCAATAACCTGAAAATCCGGATCAAACGCAGGAAGTCAAACAGCACTTACCGCAAGGCGCTGAAAAACGGAACAATTATCATTTCGTAATGTTGAAATTTGAACTTATTTTAAAGCGGAGCTGTTCAAAAAGTCAAAAAACTTTACCACAAGGGCACAGAGAATCCTGCACAAAGGACACAATTGTATAAAAATGAAATTATCAACTTTGTGCTCTTTGTATCAACTTCGTGTCTTTGTGGTGAAAAACACTCTTTTTGAACAGCCTCGTTTTTTGGAGCTGTGTTAGCTTAAGGCTTAGCCTTGCTGTTTTTGCAAGCTTCGTTTGTGCATGATAAAAACGACGGCGACGAAGCCCGCCGCCGAACAGAGGTTAGGGGAGTCCAACCGTCGCCGAACGTATTCGGTTATACAACCTATGGGGCAACGAGGAGGCCGCAAGTTAGCGGACGTTTTCTACCTTCAAAGTGTCTTTTGTGTTTTTATAAAAATTTTCTTTTATATACTCCACTAAATTTGATACTTCAGAATAATAACTATTTCCAACATTGTAGTCTGATATAATTTCATTCATTACGGACCATTCATAAGAATCTTCGCTACTTACACTTGATTTGCTTAAATATTTTTCATGGGCTTTTTTTATTTTTGTCATACCAAGTTCAACGCTTTCTTTATCGGTAATATATCGATCGCTTAAAACTTGCATGACACCAAGTGTATGAGGTTTCTTTGTAAATATAAATCTCAGTGTTTCAATCCACCTTAGAGGTTTTGGTCTATTGAAATCTTCATAAATTAGTATTGCATATCCAATTCCTTCTAATGCTTCATTTTGCATGATACTTTTAATGTTTTCTCCATATAATTTTTTAAAATACATGTATCTAGTTCTTGTATAATTATTTTTTCTTTTGACGGTATTCTTTGAAGAACGCTTGATGTTATTGGCGACTTGATACAAGAAAATCAAAATTATAATCCATAATTCATTTGCAATATTTGTAAAATCAGGTAAAATATTTGCCTTTATTTTGATGAATTTGTCATAGGTAAAATATGAAATAATTATTATTGCTACCCAATAAACAATTTGTTCTACCCAGTTTAAAAGTAGGGCTTTATTTGTGGCTAGATTAAACAAAAGCCTAAAGGCTAGATAGTAAACACTTACAAAATAAATATTTAAAACATATTTATCAAATTTTAAATAATAAAAAATACTTGAGATAATAACTAAATAAATTGCAGGTGTCAATGCTCGAATTAAAAAATTAAAAGCAGGTGCTTCTTCACTTTTTGCAAACATCGATATTTCTATATAGCCAATTGAATAAGAATGACTACCAATCCAGTTGATAATAAAAAAGAGCCCTACACCTAAAAATATTTGGACAAATAAAACTTCCATTTCTAATTTCTTATAATTGATTTATCTATTTGACGATAATTTTTAAATGTGTTGAATTTATATATATAACAAAAAGCGGGGTGTACAGGTTTCTCTTGTTAAGCTATGGCTCGGCCTTAGCTTTGTTGTCTTTGTAAACTTCGCTTGTGCATGATAAATGACGTCGAGCGATTCCCCTCTTTTGGAGGGGGGCGGAGAGGCCAACTGCCGCCGAACGTATTCGGTTATACAACCTATGGTACAACGGAGTACAAGGACGGTTTAGTCATCTTTTTAGAATAGTCTTTACAATTGTTTTTTCTTCAAAATAAATTTTCAGCAAATACATTCCGGATTCTAGGTTTCCAACATCAATTTTAATCGGTTTCTCCGCTGATTTATTTTCTATTACTTTCATCAACTGTCCGTACAAATTATATATTTCTATTTTTGATAGAGTCGAAATTCCGGATTTATCGCAATCCACGTTTATGAAATTTTCTGTAGGGTTTGGGTAAATAGACAAATCTTTTTTTACGACATTGTTAACCCCTGATGGATTGCAAAAAACTATTTTTGTAAACTGTCCGTTACTAAGTTTATATAAGCCACCTCCCCAAGTTCCAATCCATTTAGTATCGTTGCTGTCGACTATGAATGCCTGGATGTGATCATGTGTCATTATTGTATTCGATTTGTTGTAAACATTGACTTTCCCCGAACCATCATTTAAAAAATGTTTCAATCCGTTTGTTGTGCCTAACCAATAGTCGTTATGGCCTGGATTAAATCTTAGCGTCAGGGATTTATCGGAAGATATTGATGACCAGTTGATCCCATCGAAACATGCAAGTCCTCCGAGCGTGCATATATATTTTACTTGGTCTTTTATGGTTACAGAATAAACGGTAGTATGCGGTAATCCGGAAGTATAACGAACATATTCAGTCCAATTGCCATTATATTTATATAATCCGCCATGGGCACTAACCCACATGGCGGAATCTCCGTCATTTGCCACAGAATAAATGGTTGCAGGGGGTAGTAATGAATTATTCTGATCATAAAGAATCCAATTATTGTTGAAACCATAAGTTACAACTCCTTTATCTGTTGCAAGCCATAATATTTCTTGAAATAATTCTACTCCAAAGATGTTGTTGGTTCCAATTTGAGAATTGTTTTCGTCAAAAACAACCCAATTGCCATTTTTAAAATTTACCAACCCGCCTCCATAGGTGCCAATCCATAATGAGTTATCTCTTCCAATAGTCAGGCAATACACAAAATTGCTTGGTAATAGGGAGTTGTCCTTATTATACAAATAGTTGTCGCCCGTTTGAATGTTGTATTTGTACAAACCCACCTTTGTGCCTATCCATAAAGTATCCTCCTGTAATAGCAGTGAGTAAACACACTCACATGTGTTGTCCGTGCATTGGGCATTTAAACGTAAATTTAGATTCAGGGAAAGAATCAATACCAAATAAAATAAAATTCGTTTCATAATTTATGCTGTTTAATATTTGTTGTTCTTTAATAACTATTCAATGTACTTGCGGCTGCCGGCGGGTGGGCTTGCGCGTACAAGCCCCAAACAGCCTTAGCAACCCCTTTCCGGATTGCCAAGACTGTTAAAAAATCCCTTTACTTCTTCACGATCCCCAGTGCTTCGAGCAGTTGGGGTTTGTCGTAGAGGGCGATGCGGGCGATGGCGCGGAAATCGCTGTACCAGTTGCAAAGCTCGTCAAAAGCCTGGTCGCGCTCGGCGGTAGACTGCTGGGCGCCGGCCCTGCTTTCGAGTTCTTTGCTGTAAACTTCTTCGGTGCGGGTTACCTCCTGCAATTCTTGCGTAAGCGCTTCCGAAGTAATCCCAAAGTTTGCGAGGATTGCCACCGCATCGGCATTTGCCAGCAGGTTGGCGTAAAAGATGCGGCTGCTGCGCAGCCAGCCCGAAAAACTTTTGGGCCGCCGGCCTGCAGCTTCAAGTCCTTTGAGCAGGGCGGGGTTATCCTTAAAAGCCACCCTCGCTACTTTCAAAATCACCATGTAACGCCCGTAAACACCGGACTGCGTCTGGCCGCTTTCTGCGGAAGAGGCATATTGTTCTCCGTATTTTTTAACATGTTCCGATGTAAGCCGGCTGGCTTTTTCCCAAAGCATTTTCCCTTCGTTTTGGATCCGCTCGGGGGTATACCCGTAAGAAGCCATCCGTTGCGATATTTCGGAGTTGTTTAAGGCTCCCAGGATACCGTTTTCCATCGTGTGCAGTTTTTGTGCAATAACTTTTCCTGACATCATTGTAAGATTTAATGGTTTATAAAAATAAGGGGATCTATAATCTCCGGTTTTTTTCCGGTTGATTTTCTTTTTTTTATCGTCCTCGTTTCTTTTTTACGGGCTCTTTTACTCTTTTGCACGGTTCCCGCTGGCTTTTTCACGGTTCCCGTCCATTTTTGGATGGTCCTCATCCATTTTTCTGCGGTTCCCATCCGTTTTATCACGGTCCTCGTTCATTTTTCCACGGTTCCCATCCATTTTTAGATGGTCCTCATCCATTTTTCTGCGGTTCCCATCCGTTTTATTACGGTCCTCGTTCGTTTTTTAGTAGTTCCCGCTCATTTTTTTACGCTTCCCATCCATTTTTTCGCGGTTCCCTGCTGTTTTTTGGCCGAATGGTATCCCTTTTGGGGATACTTGGCCATCCGGTGGCTGAAACCTATAAAAAACAGGAGCCGTTTGTCGATAAATTCGGGGAAAACAGGGAATGGAATCTGCCGGAAGGGATTTGCCCCTACAGGATCATCCACCTGCCATAAGGGAATAAATTGAAAGAATACAGTATGTCTTACCGTCCGGATACTCATTTTGATCCATTCAATGAAAGAGGACAAACAGAAACTAAAAGAAAAAGCAAATATAATAATGTTGTTTTTATAAAAAACTTTTTTCAGGAATTTTCGATAAAAAATTAAAAATCAAGATGCTTCCGGTTGTTTTCCGGGCGGGTGGCGGGGTACGAAACGATCTTACGGGACAGGAGCAGGAGTGTTTTTCCTCAGGATTCAATTTGTTTTTCATACATCCGGTATTTTTTTGCAATGCCTTCGGAGATTTTATTCAGGATAAGGTTCATGGGTTGGTTGCTTTCCAATACATAGCAGGCTTCGGAGTTTACAATATGCCTTTTGTCGAAGGCTTCTTTGATCCGCCGGTACATGACGACATCAAGTCCCATTCCCTTGTATTCGTCCAGAACACCCAAAATCAGAATGCGGGCAGAATGGATGCCGCGTTTTTTGTGTAAAAACCGGAAAATACCCAATGGAAAAAGGGTGCCGCTTTTTACAAATCTGAGGGCTTGATTCAGATCGGGTACCGCAATTAAGAATCCGATCACCTGGCCCTCTTTTTCAATGACCAGAGTCAGATCCCAGGGTGTTGCCATTTTCAAATCGCTTGCCATTTCTTTAAATTCCGCTTCATTGAGCGGCATAAATCCCCAATTGTTTTCATTGACTTTGTTGTACACCCATCGCAGTTGCTCCGTGTCTTTTCGAAATGTTTTCGGGGACAGGTTGCGTATGTTGATGCGGTTCAACTCCATTGCCTCTAACCCTTTTTGATAGATGTGATCGTAGTTTCCGAGTTTGCTTCCATTGACCGGAATGGAATAGGAATTCAAATCAATTAATTTCGCAAAGCCCAATTGGGAACATAACCGGTTGTAATACTCTTTATTGTAGGGCATTAACACCATAGGAGAATCTTGAAAGCCTTCTGTTAACATACCGCAGGAATCGTTGGTGGTTAAATTGGCGGGGCCGATCATTCTCCGGATGTCCTTCTTTTTGAGCCATTGTTCGCAGGCTTCAAACAAGCTTTTGGCTACGGAAAGATCGTTGATGGCATCGAAAAAACCGAAAAAACCGGTATGGTCGCGATAGGTGTCGAGATGTGTTTGGTTGTAGATAGCGGCAATCCGTCCCACCACAACACCTCTTTTTAAAGCGATAAACAAAGCAATTTCGGAATGCTGTAAAAAGGGATTTTTTTTACCCAACATCCTTTTCGTTGCCATATTTAATGCCGGGACATAATTTTTATCTCTTTTGTACAATTGATGGGGAAAGGTGATAAACCGCATCAAATCTTTTTTAGAGGATACCTTACGGATTTCCATGGTATTTTATAAGATGTTGGGGGCATCGCCCCGATGGATGGATTTTCGATAAATCAAATTCACAAAAAAGGAGAACAGATAGATCGCCGGCTTTTTAAAGATACCCCGGTTGAAAATTGTCCGTCTTACGATGTTCGGGTACGAATACACGGTTTTGTATAATTTCATATAAGCAGTTTCCAACTCACCGGGCGTAAAATGTTTGGGGGCAAAAACACAATCGGTGGCCGTATATTTTTTGTAATTTTCGTGAAGCAACCGTCCGCTTGCTTTCATCTCTTTGTAAAAGTCGGTTCCGGGCAAGGGCGTAAGGACGTAAAATTTGGGCGCAGGAATTTTGTTTTTGATGATAAATCCGGCGGTTGCTTCAATGGATTCGGGCGTATCGCCGTCCGTTCCGATAATCATTTCCGTGGCAGGCGCAATGCCTGCCCGTTGTATTTTCCGTAACAAGGCGGCTGTTTCCGAAACACGTACCCATGACTTTCCAAATGCATCCAATCCTTCTTGGGACAAACTCTCTATGCCCAAACTTAAAATGGAACAGCCTGATCCGGCAACGGCTTTCAGCAGGCGTTCATTTTTTGCAATCAACACCGTGCATTGGCTGGCCCATTGCATGTTCAAGGGTTTGATCCTTTTTGCCAGTTCAAACAAGTAATCGGGATTGGAGGCAATATTATCATCGATCAGAAAAAAACGCTTATAGCCGAGTTGCTTGATGTACAGGATGTCGCGCATCACCTCGTCAACGGGCCGGAACAGATATTTCCCCTTGTAAACACAAGCAATGGAACAATAGCTGCATTTGTGCGGACAACCTCTTCCTGCCTGTACCGGAAGCATATAACCTATTTTTTTGTCTACTAAAAGTTCATATTTTGGCAATCGAAGGTTTTCCAAACTGTCTAATTGATGGTCGTAAACGGGTTCAATTCTTCCTTTGGTTTCAAAATCGCGGAGCAGTTGCGGATAGGATATTTCGCCATCGCCAATGATGACGCTGTCGCAATGGTCTTTCGCAAATCCGGGCAGGATGGAAACCATATATCCGCCCATAAATACGGTTTTGCCCCGTTTGCGGAACTCTTTGGCCATGTCGATTGCCCTGAAAACGGCATGTCCCATAGCGCCGATTCCCACGATATCGCATTCCTCGTCAAAGTCAACCGGATCCACCACTTCAATCAGAATCTTTACTTCCCAATGTTCGGGCGTGTAGGCTGCCAATAGCGGCAACGCCAGGCCCGGCAGGTAAATCCGCGACTGTTTGCAGGTTTTTTCTGTTTTCGAGCCGTATTGTGTGGGTTGTATTAAGATTACTTTTGGCATAAAATCTTTTTTAAGTATTGTTTCCGGACTTTGAAAGCGCCCTTAAAAAGCTTGATTTGCATCGTTACCGGATATTTGAGATGCCGGATTAAATTCAGCGGATGGAATAAAACGCGCTCGTACATCTTTAAAATCTCCTTGTAATATTGATGCAAGGTTAATTTTTCGGGCTGGATCACGACGTGCGCCAAATCCCATTTTTCGCATTCGTTTCGCGGGATAATCAAACGGTTTTCATCAAATTGGATGTCGGTTTTTTCCAACGGAGTGAGCGGCTGAACATTTAAAAACCGGATTCCCAGTTCGATCATCTTTTGGGTGGCACGGGCAAAATCAGCCTGATCCCATTCCGGCATCACAATGACCGAAGCATAACAATCCACTCCGTTGGCATTTAAAACGTTCATCGCTTTTTCGTTGGTTTCTGCGAGCGTTTTTTTATTCAAAGAAGACAATTCTTCGTCGTTAAACGATTCGAAACCCACAATAATGGTTCGCAGGCCTTGTTTTTTGAAATCTTTGATGAGATCGGGATGTTGGGCAATAAAATCCGCCCTGCCGTAAATAAGGTACTTTTTATGGATCTGATGCGTTTTTAGCAACTGCAAGAAATTGCGTACTCTTTTTTCGGAAACCAAAAAGTTATCATCGATGATGTAAATTTCTTTCTCTTTAATCGTTTTCAGTTCGGCAATTACTTCTTCCAACTCCCGTTCTACATAGTTTTCCCCGGTTATTTTGCGGCAATAGCAGAAATTGCAGGGAAAAGGGCAGCCGAACGACGTTTTCAGCAAAGCCACTTTGTTGTGAAAAACATAGAAATAATGCTTCCGGTATTTCTCTGTTAACGAGCGGTTCGGAATGGGGACATCGAATGTATAATGGGGAAGTTTGGTTTCATCCAATGGTTCGTGCATTTGCAAAACGCCTTCTGGGAACGCACCGCCGGTTTCCAAATAACTGATGAGCTGGGGGAAAACAGCTACGGCATTACGCACCACCCTGTAATCCAAAAATTCGCTGTCGACCGATTCGGGCACTTTTTCGATATGAACGCCTCCGGCAATGGTAATGATTTTTGGATTCCGTTCTTTGGTTTCCCGGCAAAGTTCTTTCAGTAAATTGCTATGGGTGATGTATCCCGTCAGGCAAACGACATCCGGTTTGTGTTTTTCGATAAAGAACGATAAAGGTTCTTTTTCCAAAATCAAATCAACGATGGCTACTTCGTGCGTTTTTTCGATCAAGGTGGCAAGGATTTCCAACTCGATCGGTTCGACAAGCATTACATGCTGCAGCCCGATGGTTTCTTTGGGCATGTTAGGTCTGACAAACAGTACTTTCATAAATTTTTGGTTTTGTAAATATTCACACCCGGGTCTTTTATTTTGTACGAAAGAAGTTTTTTCCCGAAAGCCAAAAGGATTCTGATAATGGAATTTGGATGATATAGAAACATGTGTAAAGGTACAATATTTGCGCCCAACCTGTTTTTGGAAATTGTTGCCGTTTGTCCTAAATTAATGGTTTGGCATTGCGAAGCAAACCCTTCTTTGATAAGTGTGATGAGGTTGTTGGTGTAAGCGTCAAATTCATCGCGCAATTGGTAATTGATGCCGCCAAAAAGAAAATAGTACGTAGAGGCGTCTGAAGTCGAGATATGCCACACCAAGAGGTTATTTTCGTGATAAAGAGAAATTAGCTGATATGTCTCTGGCAAATTTTGGAAAAAATCGAAAGACAGAGTTTCTAATTTTGTCTTGGTTCGCGCCAGAATCGCCAAGTATTGATGGTAATGCTCTTGTGTAAAAATTCGAGCACGGTTCCACCCGCCTTTCGACCGCTGATATTTTTTCTTCTGCTTTTAAAATGCGCCGCCGGTAATTGTGTTTGATGCTGGATAAAAAATCATCCCACGAATCGGTTCTCTTTTCAAAAAGAAGGGTCGGCAAGGTTTGTAGTTTGATAATTTTTTCAAGAGCATCAAGGGCATTGTAATTCAGGCAGAGAAGTAAGCCTTTCTCTTGTTTCAAAACAGTTGAAATCAAATCATTCGTACATTTTTCATCTTTTCCTACAATTCCGGCAGCATCCACAGACGCAGGAAGCCCGATGACTGCAAAGGGAATGGGGAATGATTTTTTCGAAAATGTAAATAGATTGATTTTCAGCGAATAGACAACGGCTCCGGCTAACACTTTTTCTTCGTTATCAACACACACATAATACCGCTGCTTGCAGGGATTGTATTTTTCCAAATGCAGCAAAAATTCAAGCTTTTGGTAGATGCTGTTGGTATGATTGTCCCAAGTTGGACTAATACTTTTTGCGGAGGTGTATTCTTTTATCTCCAATCGTCGGTGGAATTATGTCCTTTCGGACGGTTTGTTGTTTTGTTTAATGTTTAGTTGCTGAGTTGCTGTGCCGATTTCAGGCCGCTTGACGGTAAGATGCAAGTTGGCAATTGTACTTTTATCTTGTTTGTATTATTCTTCTCGAATCTGGTTGAATGTCTTTCTCCAAAATTTCAATAATATCATTTTTCAACTTCGTGTAATCAATATTTTCTTTGTAGAGATATTTGTAATACGAGCCACTTATTCTCATACCGTCTTTCTCCATTTGTCTTTCGAGAATATAATCAAATTTTGCTCCTTTGGGGTTTTGATGGAACATTAATACATGAAATCTAAACAATTGTTCATTATCTGAGCCGTCTGAGTTTGTACTGTAGACATAATAAACAATTTTTGTAAAACTACTCGCAAATCTGTCAGAAGGTAATTCAGGATACCATTCATATCCCCAAACATTTTTGTCTTTCCATTTGAAAAAGGAAAAATTGAAATATCCATCAATCCCTTCAGGTAATTTCTTTGCTTTATAGGCTTTGTATAAAACTTTCTTGTGCTTTTCGGCTTTCTTAATCTTCCCTAAGCCAAAGTACGAAACGATGATATTTTTAGTCATCCAATATTCTTTTGCCGCAAATTCACGATCAAAGCGAGATTTTCCTTTTCCAATCAGTTTTAACGCTTCAAGTCCGTAAAGCAATGAACTATCAAATTGTTCTGACATTCTATTTTCTTGCTCTAACTGAGTAACGACATATGCGTAGCCCCATAAAATATAATCATAAATGGTGTCTTTTTTGTTGCATTGCTGTTCAATATTTTTCAAAATCGGATACGCTTCTGTCAAATCATTTGTTTCAATCAAACTATCTGCTTTCTGAAATTTTGAGATTAGGTTTGTCTGTCCGTAAACTATTGTTGTAAATCCCAGTAGTAAAATTCCAATTATTTTTTTCATTGTTTCTAATATTTCATTTTTACTTTTTTGTCTCCGTCGGTTCAGCCCGCTTGCGGGCAGGACGCAAGTTGGTGGCTGGCTATTTTGTTTTCAAACCATATTTTTTTGCTAATTTATTGAACTCGTCTTCTTGACCTTTTTCTTTCATTGCTTGCCGAACTATTTCTATTATTTTCTCTGTATCTTGGATATAGTTTGATTTCGTTTTTTTGTATATTTTATATGCTGTTGATATATTTTCAATCCCTTTATCATATTCTTCCAAAAGGAGATAATTTTTTGCAAGACCAAAATACCCTTCTGGGTCATTTGGATAAATAGTTTTTAATCGCAAATAATATTTATTTGAAAGCTCAAACTCGCCGACACTTGTATAAATACCCCCAATATTCATTAATGCAATTTCTCCTTCAGGGTAAACCTCAAGAGATTTATTGTAATATTTTATTGCATTCTCTAAATCGCCCAACTGTTTATAACTAACTGCCATATTGTCTAATACAGGAACAAATGTAGAATCTGCTAATAAAGCTATATTAAAACTTTCTATTGCAAAATAGTATTTTTTATCTCTCATCATATCATTTCCAATAATGAAAGAACTTTGTACTAATTTATTTTCAGAGTCGGAATAATATATTTTTCTTCTTTCTTCCAATTCTTTTTCTGAAAGCAAGTTACAGGTATAAGATAAAATTGATTGTACTTCCAAAATTGCATTTTGAATACCTGTTACTGTGTTAAATTTTGACAGATCATCAGTGTTTCCGTTTTTTGTCATAGCTTCTGCTAATGAACTAGAAATACATTCTCTATACTTTGTATTGTCTATCTGCTTCTGTTTTTTTATACATTCGCACGCAATTATTGCGGCTTTTTCTTCAATAGATTGACTATAAGCATTAGCCGCAACGACTATCATCAGAAAAATAAAAAATTGCCTCATAATTATTTGATTTATTGTTATTAAATTCTTATAATACTCTGTCTCGCTGTGCTTTCAGCGGCTTGCCACCAACGGACCGGCGGCTGCTTGCGAGCGGGATTTAAAGCACTCAATTTGAAGTTACGATAAATTTCATTAGAAGCACAAAATTCAAAATTCCCACGACAGCCCGCCTGACGCCAAAGCCCGTGTTGGTAGCAGTGTTTTTCATATCATGTGGTTCATTCCTCTATCAATTTACCATTTTCCCAAATAGATTTCTTTTGAATTACTCCGTCTTTGTCATAATGAATTTCATGTCCATGTTGTATCGGAAAATTATTGATGAGTAAAGATTTATATAATTTTCCTTTAACTTTTATATTCTCAACAACTCTGTCAGTATATTTCCAACTATACTTTTTACTTAAAATGTTGTTGTCGTATTTTTCAATTAGTTTATAAAATCCATAATTATTATGATTTATGAGGAGTAGTGTCAGCTCGTCAAGCCTTAATAATGTATCTTGAGAGTTCAATTCATGGTAAAGAGTATCCAATTGATTTATTATTATCGGATTCTTGTGAATTAAAAATAAAGTGTCTCCTGAAATCCTACAATCTCCTGAATATTCAATTGTTTTAGCTAATCCAACACTACCAATAGATTTAAATGTTTTGTTGTCATATATAGTCAAAGTGTCAAAACCTGTGTCTTGATAGTAATAAACTGATTTCTGAGAAAAAAGGTCAAATACGCACAGGTTTAAAATGATAGTCAATATTGCCAAAACACTTTTCATTTTCGTTTTATTAATTGTCCATTGAGAGTCGGGGTAACATTGCTACCAACGTACCTGCGGCTGCTTGCGAGCGGGATTGCGGACGACTTCATTACCCCACGAGACAAAAAGCCGATGCGGGCGAAAAAAAGTTCAATTACCGACTTCAGCCCGCCTGCCTGCAGGCGGCAAGTTGGGGGTAGTTTTATTTTATCATTTGTGTCAGCTCTTCTATTGTAAAGCACGGTTTTCTTTGATGTAACATAGCGTGACAATTTGGACAAACAGGTCTCAAATCTTCAATCGGATTTATATTATATTCTGTGTCAATTTCAGAAATCTCTTTCAAATGATGAACATGAATAAAGTCTCTGCCAATTATTCCATATTTATTTTCAAAATTGATCGAACAAACAGAACAAGAATAACCATAAAAATCTAAACATTTTTTTCTCGCAAAAGGGTTTCTCTCATACGAATTGACGACAATTTGTTTTTTTGCACCCTCAACTATCACTAGTTTTTCATTTTCAACAATTTCTGGAAAAAGATTTATCGGATTGTCAATAAATCTTTCAGTAAAAGGGTTGCAAGTTTTACACTCAGAAAACTCTCCTTCAAATTTATTATTATTTTCTCTAAACCATGTTTCTAACTCTTTCAAATCATCTGTTCCAATTTTTATGTAATTTCGTTCAGTATAAGCTCCTTTTTCAAGACTTGCTGTTGTCGAGATATGATGACATCTAGATTTATGCAGAACAAAGTAGTCAGAATTTTTTCTTCTATGAGTATTCACTATATAATAAGAAGGATTTTTTTTCATCCATTCTAAATATTCGTTATCATTTCCATCAAAAATTTTTATTGCCATACTTATTCTTTGTTACTAGCATTTGTTTCCCTAAAAATTACCCCTAACGAACCAGCGGCTGCTTGCGAGCGCGCTTGTGGGCGACAAACTATCCCACGGGACAAAAGCCGATACGGGTGACAAAAGTTCAATTACCGACTTCAGCCCGCTTGCAGGCAGGCTGTGAGTTGGGGGCTGGGCTTTTCTTCATCTTCTTTTGTCTTTTCGTTGCCATTGCAAAAAGGTACTAAAGACTTTTATTTCCCTGTTTATTGTGCTTCGATTTTGAAGTCTTTCCAGATATTCGCAGCCTTGTATGCACTTAAAGAAGCTGAAGGAACACGCAACGTGCAGAAAAATTTATCCACTTTCTCAAAAATTGCATTTCCAGCGCCAACTAAAACTACCGGTCTAGCTGCCTTGCAAATGATTTCTTCCAAAGCCACGCAATCCATGAACGCACCGTATCCGATTGTGTTTATGCGGCTGCCAAGGGTTACCGATTCCAAGCCTGTCAGTCCTGCCGCAAAATGACTCGGTATCAGTCTTACATTGTCTCCAACGATAATCGTTTCTAATATTCCACTTTTGTTGAAAGGT
>JAVBOY010000037.1:0-26488 GCA_031550085.1 Lentimicrobiaceae bacterium | reverse complement strand
ATTTTCTTTGTCCTTTGTTCAAATGGTATCGATTTTTATCTACAGAAGCAGAAATAATAGATATTTGATGATGGGAAAAAAATAGCCTTCTACAAACAGATGCCTGAAAAAAAAGAAGGCATCCTTTTGGGACACCTTCTTCTTTTGTCCAAAAGGGGCTGATCTTTTTCCAAAAAGATCAGCCCCTTTTCTTCCCTTCTTAAAAAGCCCGATTCAACAGTCATTTGAAGGCTGCCCTTCCGCCAAAAAAAAGGAATCGTTCGCCGTTTTTATTCGCACATTATCTTTGTAAAAATGTCCTCTCTACGTGCCTTGTTGGTACTTGTTCTACTTTTTTCTACAGATATTCCGTCTCTATGTAGCTTTGAGCGGCATCGTCACCCAAGCGGGCAAAAAAGTCTCAAAGGGCTTGTCCCCCTTTGTCATTTTTATATTTTTAAACAACCTCCGCATTCCGCTATTCCAAAAAAAAGAAATAACTTTGTCCATACAAAAACTCGAATTACTTTATATCGTTATGGTTGCGACAAATCGAAAAACAATGTTTCCCAATGTTTCAGAACAAGAATGGAACGATTGGAAATGGCAAGTAAAACACCGCATCGAAACACCCGAACAGCTGAAACAATACATCAACCTCACATCCGAGGAGGAGGCCGGCGTGCGCGAATCGTTAAAAACCTTACGTATGGCAATTACACCATACTATTTGAGTTTAATTGACACCAACAATCCGCATTGTCCGGTTCGCAAACAAGCCATTCCAACGGCCGCAGAAACCCATCAAGCAGCCGCCGATTTGCTCGATCCGCTTCACGAAGACGAAGACTCGCCGGTAGCCGGGCTTACGCACCGCTATCCTGATCGCGTGCTGTTCCTGATTACCGATATGTGTTCCATGTATTGCAGGCATTGCACACGCCGCCGTTTTGCCGGCCAGCACGATTGCGAATCGCCTTCCGAACGCATTCAAAAAGCCATCGATTACATTGCCCGCACACCGCAGGTTCGCGATGTATTGCTTTCGGGCGGCGACGCCTTGATGGTCAGCGACAAAATGCTGGAATCCATCATTCAACGCCTGCGTGAAATCCCGCATGTCGAAATCATCCGCATCGGAACCCGTACTCCGGTCGTTTGTCCGCAGCGTATTACCGACGACCTGGTGAATATGCTCAAAAAATATCATCCCATCTGGTTAAACACCCATTTCAACCATACCAACGAAATTACGCCTGAAGCCGCAGAAGCTTGCGCCAAACTGGCAAATGCAGGTATTCCATTGGGAAACCAAACCGTGTTGCTCCGTGGCGTAAACGATTGCGTGCATGTCATGAAAAATCTGGTTCGTAATTTGGTAAAAATCCGTGTGCGCCCTTACTACATCTATCAATGCGATTTGTCGATGGGTCTGGAACATTTCCGCACGCCGGTTTCCAAAGGCATTGAAATTATCGAACATTTGCGCGGACATACTTCGGGCTACGCTGTTCCTACGTTTGTGGTGGATGCTCCCGGTGGTGGCGGCAAAACGCCGGTCATGCCGACTTATTTAATTTCACAAAGCCCAACCAAAGTGGTGTTGCGCAATTTTGAAGGAGTAGTTACCACCTATTCGCAGCCTGAAGATTACAAAGAAGAATGCACTTGCGAAGATTGTCAAAACACCCAAGAACATACCGAAGGGGTAGCTTCTTTGTTGCGTGGCGAACGCCTTTCGTTGGAGCCCGACCATTTATCGCGGAAAAGCAGGATTAAGAAATAGTAAGGGCAAAAGCCATACTCGCAAGAAGCAGATGTCATTTTTCAAGAACGTAAAAACAGCCTTTAAGGGAATCGGGAAATACCTCCGTGAAGTTTCGGTGGTCGTTATTGGCGTGGCCATTACGTTTGCGGCAAATGATCGGATTAGCAGCCGGAACGAACAAAAAGACATGCAACGTTATCTAAATGCTGTAAAAATAGAGCTGGAAGGGAATCTCAAAATAGTGGATAAGGAAATTGCATACTACCAACAAGCGAATGAATTAAGGGACTACTTACGCACTCACAAGCCGGAAGAAATGCAATTGGATAGTATTGAGAAGTACAATGTCGATAAATATCGAAAAAAGATCATACAAAACGTTCATGTTTTCCAATACAAAAAAACGGCCTTCGAAACGTTTAAAATGTCGGGAGCGATGCGGTTGCTGAAAGATAAGGCATTGTTGACGATTATCTGGGATACCTACGACCAGTTGGAGGAAATAAAACAGGACAACGACGACCACATGCAGCGAAAAGGCGACGAGTTATATAATTTATTGTTGGCAGATGGAAGAAAAGGTGATTATGATATTCGTACGCCTGAGGCGAAACGGATGCGTGTCTTTTTGATGCTTGGAATTGATCTTGAAAGCTCTTTCCGGACTTGTTCGAATCAAATCCTTGAAGCATTATCCGTCCTTGATCCTGAAAGAGAAAATTAGGCGGATAAAGAAGAAATTAAACCGGACGATACCCCGAAGTAACCAAATAACAATCGAGCACAACCCGCATTTGGATCCAACACGAAGTTTTTGATTATTCCTGTTTTGAGTTTATGAATAAATATTTACGGAATTTCATTATTGTAGCGGCAAATAGTATGATCGCCTATTCGGCGCCTGCGCAAACCTGCAACTGTGAAAGCAATTTTGAATGGGTCAAAAAAACATTCGAGCAAAACGATGCGGGCTTTCAATACATCATCGACAAAAAGGGAGAAGCCGCCTACGCGATTCATAACCAGCTGCTGTCGGATAAAATAAAAGCCGCAAAAACCTCTACGGAATGCACCGGGCTGTTGTATGAATGGTTGACGTTTTTCCGTTCGGGACACATCGGCATTGAAAACCTGGTACACGAACCGGCAAATACGGGACAGGCAACGCAACAAACGGCACAATCGAAGGCGGTGTATGAAGCGTACAATGTCGATATCCCGAAATTTGAAAAATACGTTGCGGGGTTAAAAAATGCCGGATACGAGGGGATCTGGCAAACAGGAGTATATAAAATCGGCATCCAAAAAGAAGGCGGTCAATATATCGGGTTTATCATCGAATCGGGCGCCGATACATGGAAACCGAAACAGGTAAAGCTCAAAATCACCAAAGAGGATAGCGTCACGTTTTACATGAGGGACCATACGCCGCAGCATTACGTTGTAGAAGCGATCGGAAAGAATTACCTCGAAATGGGATCGTCGCGGCTTAAAAGAATAAGTCCCATTCTCCCCGAAGAGAAATTTGCCGAAAATTATATAAAGCTTATTTCCACGTACACCCCTTACCAGGAAACCCTGAACAGCACGACACTCTACTTGCGCATTCCATCCTTTGATATAAGCGAAAAGAAAGCAATCGACAGCGTATTGGCTGCCAACAAGGAGCAACTATTGAAAACAGAAAACCTGATCCTTGATTTACGGAACAATGGCGGCGGCGGAGATGCCAGTTTCAGGGAATTAATCCCGTTTTTATATACCGATCCGGTCCGAACCGTTTGGCTTGAGTTCTTATCGACAAAGCAAAACAACCAACGCTTCCTCGATTTTGCGAATGATACCACCTATGGCTTCGATGAGGAAACCAAAAAATGGATGAAAGACGCTTACGGAAAATTGGAGCAACATTTAGGCGAATTCGTAAACCTTCACAACCAGGTAGTAAGTATTGACACGCTTCCGGAAGTATATGAATATCCAAAAAAGGTCGGCATTATCATTAACGAAGGCAATGCAAGCACCACCGAACAATTCCTGTTGGCCGCCAAACAAAGCAAAAAAGTAAAATTGTTCGGAACCACGACCAGCGGCGCTCTGGATATCTCGAACATGTATTCCGTCGAATCGCCCTGCAAGGAATTTAAGTTGTGGTACTGCCTGTCGAAAAGCTTGCGCATACCCGGTATGACGATTGACGACATTGGGCTTCAACCCGACTACTATTTGGATAAAACCATTCCGCCTTACAAATGGGTAGAGTTTGTAAACAATCGCCTGAATGAGTAATGATATTTTAAAAAATTAGCACTTGTACGATCCTTCCTGAAAAATGCCTTTTATTGAAACGATAGAACAATTTTCGAGTGTGTCGATTGTCGGAATGGAGAAAAACACCGGCAAAACCGAGTGCTTAAACTATATTCTCCGGCGGCTGAAAACCGGAAAAAAGCAATTCGCCGTTACCTCCATCGGCCTGGACGGCGAAGGGAAGGATCAAGTTTTTCAAACGGATAAACCCGAAATAGAGGTATTTGAAAACATGATTTTTTGTACTTCCGAAAAACATTACCGCCAACGACATTTTGTTTCCGAAATTGTGGATGTCAGTGAAAAACAAACCGCGTTGGGGCGTTTAGTTACGGCAAAAGCCAGGGAAAAAGGAAAAATCCTGCTTTCGGGACCGGCTGATACCTATTGGCTCAAGCAATTGCTTGCCGATTTGGAAAAACGTTTTTCGGTAAACACCACCTTGGTGGACGGGGCGCTTTCGCGCAAAAGCTTGGCTTCTCCGGCAGTTACGCAGGCTATGATTTTGACAACCGGCGCCGCTTACTCGTCGGATATGCAAAAGTTGGTTCAAAAAACGCAATTCACCTGCGATTTGATCCATCTGGAAGAAGTAGCAAACCCATTGAAACAAAAGTTGGAGTCTGTTGAAAATGGTATTTGGAGTATCAATCCGAAAAACGAAATTTACGATTTGGGCATTTCATCCGTATTTGCATTGAAGAAAGAAAACTTATTCGAACAGGGAACGACCCTTTTTGTAACGGGTGCGATCAACGACAGCTTTTTAGACTTTTTGCGCATGCAAAAGGAAATTGAAAATACCGTTTTAATCATCAAAGATTTCACCAAAGCCTTTATTTCGCCCAAAAACTACAAAGCCTTTTTGCAAAAAGGAGGAAAAATCAAAGTGGTTCAAAAAACCAAACTCCTTGCCGTTTGCATCAATCCGACTTCACCCGGTGGGTATTGCCTGGATTCTCATGAACTAAAAGAAAATTTGCAGGAAGTTTTGCAAATTCCGGTGTACGACGTAAAACAAATCGCATGCAACTAAAGAAAATCATCGACGAATTGCCTGTCCTCCGCTACATGGTGGAGCAATTGGAGTTGCAATCCACTTTGGGGAAGCGTTATTTGTTGGCTACCAAATTCATGGCAAATCCAAAAGATATTGAAACTGAACTGGATGCCATTGAAAAAATGTTGGCTTTGCTTTCAAATCCGGAGTTTATACCGGTTTTATCGAAAATAAAGCTCAAACTTAACCAACTTCACGACATCAAGGGAACTTTGCAAAACCTCTTGCATCGCTTGGTGTTGGACGACATTGAACTGTTCGAACTCAAACGCTTTAGTTTGCTTTGTTCCGAAATCAAGGACTTACTCGGAAAATCATCTACCAGTATTCTTGCTTTGCCGGATTTAACTGATGTACTCAATCTTCTGGATCCTGAAAAAAGCCGCGTTCCGAGTTTTTATATTTATGATTGTTATTCCGAAGAGCTTACGAAAATCCGAAAAGAAATCAAGGAACTAAAAAAAATCACACAAAACAGCAAACAAGTCGAAACGCTGACCCATCAAAGCCTGGAATTGGAAGATCAAATAAGGGGAGAACTATCCGGAAAGCTATTTTTCCATAAGTCAAGCATCCAGGAATCGATTGATGGCGTAGCCTATTTGGACATCCTGATTGCCAAGTCGGCACAAGCAAAAACATTGCATCTTAGCAAACCAGAACTTTCCGATAACGGCATAACGCAGTTTGCCGGTTTATTCAATCCGCAAGTAAAAGAAATTTTAGAAAAATCAGGCAAGCAATATCAAGCCATTGATTTTAACTTAGATAAAAATCCTCGTTTGATTACAGGCGCAAACATGAGCGGCAAAACGGTTTTGCTGAAAACGTTGGCGTTGTCGCAATATTTGTTGCAATTCGGATTTTATGTGCCGGCCCATCAAGCTGTTATGTCGTTGGTCGATGGCGTATTGCTCAGTATTGATAACAATCCGTTGGAAGAAAGCGGCCTGTCTTCATTCGCCACGGAAATGCTGAAAATCAACGAGATTTTAACCGAAATCAAAACCAAGACCAATGCCCTGGTCTTGATCGACGAACTAGCGCGTACCACCAACCCGTACGAAGGAAGCGCTTTGGTAAGCGCTTTGCTTGATATTTTCGAAAAAAACAAGATAAAAAGCTTGATCACCACCCATTACAGCGTTTCGACAAATTGCAGGAAAATGCGTGTAAAAGGCTTTACCGGAGATAAAAACCAACCATCGCTTACACCCAAAAACATCAACGACTTTATGGATTATTCGCTGGAAGAAACCAATTTGAAACAAGCTCCTACCGAAGCGTTGCATGTGGCAAAATTGTTGGGAATAAATGAAGAATTCATCCGCAAAGCCGAAAATTATCTTGAAAAAAAAGAACTGGAATAGCATTCGCAAAACAAGAAATAAAGATTTACCATGCAAAAAAGCAAATTAGGAATTGATTTTGAAAAAGTGGCCGTAGCCCGTAACCATGCAAAACAAATTGCTGCCGATGTCCAATTATTTGTCGATCATTATACGACCGTTGCCGTAGAACGCACCTTGTGCCGCCTGTTGGGAATCGACGGCGTTGACGTTAACGAAGTACCCTTACCCAATGTTGTGGTGGATCACATCAAAGAGCAGGGACTGTTGGGACAAGGTGTGGTATTTCTTTTGGGGAATGCCCTACTCGAAACCCAGCTTCCTCTCCAACAAATTGCCGAACAAATTGCCGCCGGAAATCTAAACATCGCAAAATTGCCGGTTCATGAGATTTCGGAAATCAATGCGGCCATCAAGCCACTGGTAGATGCGACCATTCAACGGATTACAAATAACCGGAAACGCCGTGAAAATTACATTGCTACGTTGGGCGAAGGCGCCAAGCCGTATATTTATGTGATTGTTGCTACCGGCAATATTTACGAAGATGTGGTTCAAGCGCAAGCTGCCGCACGGCAGGGAGCCGATATTATTGCCGTAATCCGCACCACAGGACAAAGTTTGCTCGACTACGTTCCGTACGGTGCCACGACCGAAGGTTTTGGCGGAACTTTCGCCACGCAAGAAAACTTCCGCATCATGCGCCAGGCGCTTAACGAAGTGGGCGAAGAAATCGGCCGCTACATCCGCCTGTGCAATTACTGCTCGGGGCTTTGCATGCCCGAAATTGCCGCGATGGGCGCTTTGGAAGGTTTGGACGTAATGCTCAACGATGCTTTGTACGGTATTTTGTTCCGCGACATCAACATGCAACGTACCTTGGTGGATCAATATTTTTCACGGATCATCAACGGATTTGCCGGCGTTATCATCAATACCGGCGAAGACAACTACCTCACCACCGCCGACGCGTTTGAAGAAGCGCACACGGTGCTGGCTTCGGACTTAATCAACGAACAACTGGCTTTGCTGGCAGGCATTCCCGAAGAGCAAATGGGCTTGGGACACGCTTTTGAGATCAATCCGCAAGTGGAAAACGGATTTTTATACGAACTGGCGCAAGCGCAACTGATCCGTGAAATTTTCCCGAAAGCGCCGCTTAAATACATGCCTCCCACCAAATTCAAGACCGGAAATATCTTTAAAGGACATATTCAGGATGCACTCTTCAATGCGGTGGCCATTTGGACGGGACAAGGCCTGCAATTGCTCGGTATGATGACCGAAGCCATTCACACGCCTTTGATGTCCGACCGCTTTTTGGCCATCGAAAATGCCAAATACATTTTCAGCAACCTGAAAGATTTGGGCAACGATTTGGAATTTAAGCAAGGAGGGATTATGCAGCAACGCGCTCAAAAAGTGCTGGATGACGCAAGCAGCCTGCTTCAAAAAATTGAAGCCGAAGGGTTGTTTACTGCTTTGGAAAAAGGTATTTTTGCTGAAATCAAACGTCCCAAAAACGGAGGGAAAGGTTTGGCCGGCGTTACCGAAAAACAAAGTAACTATCAAAACCCGTTTATAAGGGAAATGAAGAAAAAATAGCACACGAATAACGCAGACAAAACGAGATAATCACAGATTTTTACCTTGTGAAAATCAGTAACATCAGTGTTCAAAAAAATAAACCATGAGCAGCGGATTATATTCAACATCAGCCAAGGATTTCGATAAAACCTTAGATTTAAAAAAAATAAAGCCTTACGGCGACACCATGAACGACGGTAAAGTACAATTGAGCTTTACCTTACCTGTTCCCTGCGGCGACGAAGCCATTGAAGCAGCCAAACAATTGATGCTTAAAATGGGATTCGAAAACCCGCAAGTGGTTTTTTACGAAGAATTGACCAAAGGGTTCACCTTTTTCAACTGTTACGGAAACTGCACGCATTCGGTAGATTACAGTTCCATTCACGTTCCCAAAGTAGAGTCGACCGTTTGGGGCATGCAGGAAACCGATGATTTTATCCGTGAAAATATCGGACGAAAAATTGTGGTCATCGGCGCCAGCACCGGAACCGATGCGCATACCGTTGGAATCGACGCCATTATGAATATGAAAGGGTATGCCGGACACTACGGTTTAGAACGTTACGATATGTTTGAAGCTCTGAACATGGGAAGCCAGGTAACCAACGAGGAGTTTATCGCCAAGGCGATCGAGCTCAATGCCGATGCTCTTTTGGTATCGCAAACCGTTACGCAAAAAGATGTACACATCGGTAATCTGGTGGAATTGATCGAATTGCTCGAAGCCGAAGGATTGCGCAGCAAAATGCTGGTCGTTTGCGGCGGCCCGCGGATTACGCACGAATTAGCCAAGGAATTGGGATATGATGCCGGTTTCGGAATGAATACCTATGCCGACAACGTAGCTTCATACATTGCGCAAGAAATGGCCAGGAGAATTTCAGAGAAGTAAACAATTGAATTTTAACCTTATATCCAAAATAATATGGACAAAAATCAAATTCGCGAAGTAATCGCCCGTCGTGCGGCCATGGAGCTGAAAGACGGCGATGTGGTAAATTTAGGTATCGGCCTTCCCACTTTGATTCCCAATTATATTCCCGAAGGCGTAAATGTTATTTTACAATCCGAAAACGGCTTGTTAGGTATGGGCCCCTCGCCTGAAAGCGGTTGCGAGGATCCGAACCTGGTGAATGCCGGAGGAAACTCCATTACGGCTTTGCCGGGCGCCGCTTCCTTCGATAGCGCCACCTCATTCGGTATTATCCGTGGCGGGCATGTGGACGTTACCGTGTTGGGCGCTTTGCAGGTTGACGAAAAAGGCGACCTTGCCAACTGGATTATTCCCGGGAAAAAAGTCCCCGGCATGGGTGGCGCGATGGATTTATTGATTGGTGCCAAAAAAGTAATTCTTGCCATGGAACATACAGCCGGCGGAAGTAAAAAGATCCTCAAAAAATGTACGCTTCCGCTCACAGCAGCCGGGCAGGTGAATCTGATCATCACTGAAATGGGCGTAATGGAAATCACTCCCCAAGGCATTGTTTTAAAAGAAATTCATCCCGAATTTACCGTAGAACAAGTACAGGATGCCACCGAGGCTGCGCTGATTGTTTCGGAAAATTTAAAGCCTATTATTGCACAAAATGTATAACGCAAAATGTGCAATGGATCAAAAATTATAGTACTTTTGTATTACGCAAAATGTATTATACAAAATGTGCAATAGATGAGCAATGAAAATCCTTTTTTGGTCTCGGGATATATCAATCCGTCGTTTTTTTGCGATCGCGAAAACGAAACTGCACAACTCATTTCAGCTTTCCAAAACCGTCGTAACACAACGCTTATAGCCATTCGACGGCTGGGAAAAACAGGGTTGATAAAAAACGTTTTTTACCAACTAAAAAATACAGCATACCGTACCTTGTACATTGATATTTTAGCAACAAATTCGCTTCAAGAATTTGTGAAATCAATGGCAAATGCTATTGTTGCGGATGAACAAAAACATTCAAACGATTTCCTGAAAAAAATATCCAAACTCATTTCGGGAATAAAAGCACGTTTAACTTTTGACGATTTATCGGGAATACCCGTCATTGAACTTCGTTATTCAACACCGCAAGAAGCCGAAATGGGTATTGAGCAAATGTTTGATTATTTATCAAAACAAAAAACAAACTACCTGATTGCCATCGATGAATTTCAGCAAATAACCAATTATCCCGAAAAAAACGTTGAAGCTGTTTTACGTAGCTGCATTCAACCATTAACGAATGTGAATTTCATATTTTCAGGAAGCAACAAACATATTTTGGCTTCTGTTTTTAGTGATTATGGTCGTCCATTTTATCAATCGTCTGATTTTCTTCATCTTAACAGAATTCCGAAAAATAATTATACCGAATTTATCTATCAAAAATTTACAGAAAACAAACGTCAAATAGATAAAGAAGAAATTCAAAAACTTGTTGATTATTACGACACTTATACCTTTTTTGTCCAGTCCTATTTTAATCGGTTGTTTTCTACCGGTGCAAAAAAAATAGACCTCGAATTGATTGAACACATAAAAGCCATTATTTTGGAAGAACGTGAGTATATTTTTCATAATTACAAAAATCTACTCACCGCCAGCCAATTCGATTTACTAAAAGCCATAGCCAAAGAAGGAGCCATCATCAAGCCCAATTCAAAACAGTTTATGGAAAAATATGGTTTTGTTCAGGCAAGTTCTTTAAATCGGGCGTTGCAAGCGCTTTTGGATAAAGAAATGATCTATAAGGAAGAAAATCTCTACAAAGTGTATGATGTTTTTTTCTCAAAATGGCTCGAAAAATTGTCTTAAACTACCTTGAAAAATAACATAAAAACATTTACATCATGAGCAAAGTTTATATCGTAGCTGCCAAAAGAACTGCCATCGGCAAATTTATGGGTTCACTGGCAAACCAAACCGCAGCAGACATTGCTGTTCCGGTTATCAAAAATATTATTGCCGAAACCCAAATCAATCCTGCAAATTTGGATGAAGTGATTATGGGAAATATTCTTTCGGCCGGACAAAAGCAAGGAATTGCCCGCCAGGCAGCCATTAAAGCCGGAGTTCCTGCGGAAGTTCCGGCTTATGGCATCAATATGATTTGCGGAAGCGGTATGAAAACCATTTTGTTGGCCTACAACAACATCAAAGCCGGCAATGCGAACCTGATTTTGGCCGGAGGCGTTGAAAGCATGTCGGGAGCCGCTTTTGTAATTCCGGGCAGCACCATGCGCAACGGACAAAAAATGTCGGATTTCAAAGTCATTGACCACATGGTTTGCGACGGATTGACGGATGCATTTACCGATGTCCACATGGGAATTACCGCTGAAAATATTGCCGAAAAGTACGGGATCAAGCGCGAAGATCAAGATAGTTTTTCGTACAACTCGCAACAAAAAGCCATTGCAGCCATTGATGGCGGAAAGTTTAAAAATGAAATCGTTCCGTTTGAAATTGTAACCCGGAAGGAAACCCTGATTTTCGATACCGACGAATTTCCCAACCGCACTTCCACCCCTGAAAAATTGGCGGCATTAAAACCGGCTTTCAAAAAAGACGGAACCGTTACGGCAGGCAATGCTTCAGGAATTAACGACGGTGCATCGTTTACTTTGCTGGCTTCGGAAGAAGCCGTAAAAAAATACAATTTAACGCCTTTGGCAGAAATTGTGGCTACGGGACAAGGCGGCGTGGATCCGCAAATCATGGGCATGGGTCCGGTTCCGGCTATTGCCAGCGCTTTGCAAAAAGCGAACCTGAAGCTAACAGATATGGAAGTGATCGAACTGAACGAAGCGTTCGCCGCTCAATCCATCGGCGTGATGCACCAATTGTGTGTAGATCACGAAGTTTCGTGCGAATGGCTGCGTGAACGTACCAACGTAAACGGCGGCGCCATTGCATTGGGGCATCCCATCGGAGCCTCAGGCAACCGCATTGTGGTTAGCTTGATTCACGAAATGAAACGTTCGGGTAAACAATGGGGCTTGGCTTCTTTGTGTATCGGCGGAGGAATGGGAACAGCCCTTATACTCAAAAACAGCTAAGTTCTATTCTCATAATCTCCATTTTGAAAAAAGTTGCCTCCCAAAGGGCAACTTTTTTTGTTAGATTTTATTCTCCTGAGTTTCAAGGAATAAAAAAACAACTTTTTCTGGAAAATAACGGAAACGGGAGGTGTGGCAGCATTTGCAAACAACTGTTTCGATGCAAATGTTGTAAATTTGCATGACTGCCAAAGTTCTATTCCATAAACAGATAAAACTCCACCATGTTGCATCTTCCTAATATCGTGATGGATCTTGCCCTGATCCTTATTTCAGCGGGTATCATAACCATGATATTCAAATGGCTGAAACAACCCTTAGTGCTCGGATACATTGTCGCCGGATTATTAGCAGGTCCTTACATTCACATATTCCCAACGGTTCTGGATCAAAAAAATATTGAAATCTGGGCCGAAATAGGCGTTGTATTCCTGTTGTTCGCTTTGGGTTTGGAATTCAGTTTCAAAAAACTTTTGAAAGTAGGCGGATCCGCATTCATCACGGCAATGACTGAAGTCGTTTCCATGTTGATTATCGGATATTTCTTGGGACAACTTTTAGGCTGGTCTCCCATCAACAGTATTTTCCTGGGTGGAATGCTGTCCATGTCGTCCACCACGATCATTATCAAAGCATTTGATGATTTAAATTTGAATAACAAAGGATTTACCCGTATTGTATTCGGAACGCTGGTCGTGGAAGACCTGGTCGCTATTTTAATGATGATGTTGTTATCGACCATGGTAACTTCCCAAGGATTTACAGGCGAAGTTGTTTTGGGAAGTCTTGTCAAAGTAGGATTTTCATTGGTGTTGTGTTTTTTAGTCGGAATTTTCGTGTTGCCGGTACTTTTTCGGAAGGCAAAAAAAATAATCAACGACGAAACCCTTTTGATTATTTCCATCGGTTTGTGCTTGGGAATGGTCGTATTGTCAACCAAAGTGGGTTTTTCAGCCGCATTGGGCGCTTTCGTTATGGGATCCATTTTGGCAGAAACCGTTGAATCCGAGCGTATCGAGCACATCATCAAACCGGTGAAAGACCTTTTTGGAGCCATCTTTTTCGTATCGGTCGGAATGCTTGTCGATCCGTCGATCATGGTCAAGTATGCCGGTCCCATCGTAATTATTACGTTGGTAACCATTGCAGGAAAGGCTATTTTTTCATCCTTGGGCGTTTTGTTATCGGGGCAAAATTTGAATGTGTCCATTCAATCGGGCTTTAGTCTGGCCCAAATAGGCGAATTTGCTTTTATCATTGCGTCGTTAGGCGTTTCACTGGGAATCCTTGCCGATTATGTTTACCCCATTATTGTGGCGGTATCAGTGATTACAACTTTTGCGACACCCTACATGATCCGCGTGGCAAATCCGTTCTCCGTCTGGTTGTATAAGAAAATTCCGGAAAGCATGTTGGCAAAACTGGAACGTTACTCATCGGGTTCAAACACCATCAACCGCGAAAGCGACTGGAGAAAATTGCTGAAACTGTATGCCACACGCATTATCATTTATTCCGTTGTGTTGACAGCGATATTATTGCTTTCATTCAACTACATCGTACCTCTTATCACAGGCAAAATTGCCGGATTGTGGGGAAGTATCCTCTCCGCCACACTGACCTTGGCGTTGATGACTCCTTTTCTTATTGCATTGATTGCAAACCGGGCAAACTCCCTCGATCTTTTTATGCAAATATGGAATGACAGCCATTTTAACAAAGGGCGTTTGATATCGTTGATCTTGCTGCGTGTTTTCATTGCTGTTTTTTTTATCAGCATCGTATTGTTCCGCTTGTTCGATTTTCAAAACGGGGCGATCATCGTAATATCCGTGTTGGTACTTTTGGTTCTTTTCCTGCTTCAGGCCGATTTGAACCAGTATGAAAAACTTGAAAAGCGTTTTATGGCCAATCTGAATGAACGCGAAGAAGCATATCGATTGCGATACCCGTTAAAGGCCAGTTTTTCGAAAAAATTAGTTAACCGCGATATTCACCTCTCCACCGTGGTCATTCCGGCAAACTCTCCTTGCATCGGAAAAACCTTGAGAGAATTGTCGTTCCGGAAAAATTTCGGGGTCAGCATTGTAAAAATCACACGCGAAAACCAGAAGATAAACATTCCCGACGGTTCGGAACATCTTTACCCCAACGACAAAGTGGTGGTCGTGGGAACAGACAACCAGATCAAGGTTTTTCTAAAAAAGATAGAACCCGATCAAAGTGTCCTGCTTCCGGAAGTGAAAGATTTGGTACTGGAATCGATTATCATCACAGAAACTTCGCCCTTGCTGGGACGTTCGATTAAAGAAACCCGCATGGGCAGGGAATTTAAATGTGTATTGGTAGGAATCGAGCGGAACAACAAACCCATGATGAGCCCCGAACATTCAACGATTATAGAACTTGATGATTTGATCTGGGTTGTGGGAGAACGGGAAAATATCAATCAATTGGTTTGAAACCGATACGAATGAAGCTTTAAAGATGGTGTAAAAGAGCGGCACCACCGGTTTGTTCCATTTTTATATCCTGACCCTTTCTCTTAAAAACAAGCATATACAAAAAAGCCTATCCACATTGGAGTAGACAGGCTTTTTTGGGGTTGAAAGAAAACAAAATTATTTTTTCGTATCCGAGGAAGTAGTTGTTTTCGTTGTAGCGCTCTTTGTTGCAGGTGTTGCTGTCGATTTTGCGCTCGACGAAGCCTTTATGCTCGTTGTTTTTTGTTGAACCTCTTGTTTTTTCGTTTCTTTTAATTGTTTGTACTTTGTAAATTGATCTGGTGTCAATACTTTTTGCAGGTCGGCATCACGCGTGGCTTCCGAATTCATCATAAGCGTCTTCGAATTTACATTCGGATCGGCCTTTTTTTGTTTTGCAATGTCGTCGTTCCGTTTTGCTGCTGCCAAATTGATTTCTTTGACTTTCGCAACCTGAGTCTGATTCAAACTAAGGTCTTTGGTCATTTTGTCGGTAATTTTTGCAGCACGTTGGTCAGCGGTTGGTGCTGAGGTATTTTTTTGACTGTATGCAAACGTCGAAAAAATGACTGCTATCGCAAGAATAAACAATTTTTTTGTCATGGTCTTTTCTGATTTATATTTATAGGATGATTAATAATGGGATAGGGAACAAATACAAATCAAAAAAGTTTTCCGAAATCTGCCAAAAAATATTAGTTCCCAACTTCCGACATAAAATGGATCCGCATCAAGCGGACTTCTTCTTCCGAGAATTCGTTTTCCCCCAACTCGACAATGGCATCTCCAATGGAATCGGTTTCGGCTTCCCGGAAATAGTCCATGATTTCTTCCTGATGGTACGGATCGATGTACTCGTCAATATAGTACGACAAATCCAATTTGGTCCCGGATGCCACAATGCTTTCCATTTCCGTCAACAGTTCCTCACTCGACAGGTTTTTAGCCACCGCAATGTCTTCCAATGAAATCTTCCGGTCGATATTCTGGATGATATAGACTTTTAAACCCGATTTGTTCACAACGGATTTCACAACCATATCCAGCGGACGGATGATTTCGTTCTCTTCGACATACCGCGCAATCAAATCCAGAAACGGTTGGCCGTATTTTTGGGCCTTCCCTGCACCTACTCCCGTAATGCGTTGCAATTCGTCCATTGTAACGGGATATTGAATGGCCATATCTTCCAGCGACGGATCCTGGAAAATCACAAAAGGGGGCAAGTTTTCTTTCCGTCCGATATCTTTCCGCAAATCTTTCAACAGGGAGAAAAGGGTTTTGTCGGAGGTCGCGGAGCGTCCGCCAACGGCTGCCAGCAAATCTTCTTCGCTTTGATCGTCTTCGGCAACTTCTTTTACCACCAAAATGGTATAGGGCTTTTTCAAAAACTTATGTCCCTCGGAAATCACCTTCAAAATACCGTAGTTTTCAATATCCTTCGTCACCAAGCGTTCAACCAGCATTTGGCGCAATACGCCGTCCCAGAATCGTTCACCTTCTTCCATACCCTTCCCGAAAAATTCCAGTTCGTTGTGTTTGTACTGTTTGATGGTTGCCGTAGGCTTGCCGATTAAAATATTGACAATGTGTTTGGGCTTGCAAAGTTCTTTGGTGGCTAAAATGGTTTCCAAAGCGATTTCAACGTATTCGCGGCCATCGATCTTGGTTTTGGGATGCAGGCAATTGTCGCAGTTTCCGCAAGTTTCTTCCGGATACACTTCCCCAAAATAGTGCAGCAACTGGATACGCCGGCACATGCTGGATTCGGCAAACGAAACCACTTCAAACAGCAACTGGTTGGCAATTTCCTGTTCGTTGACGCCTTTCTTTTGCGAAAATTTTTCGAGTTTTTCGATATCCTCGTAACTGTAAAATGCAACGCAATTGCCTTCGCCTTCGTCACGCCCGGCACGCCCCGTTTCCTGATAGTAACCTTCGATGCTTTTGGGCATGTCGTGGTGTATTACATAACGTACATCGGGTTTGTCGATCCCCATGCCGAATGCAATGGTCGCACAAATAACATCTACTTCCTCCATCAGAAATTTGTCCTGGTTCGCAACGCGCGTGGCCGAATCCAATCCGGCATGGTAGGGCAAAGCTTTAATTCCGTTTACCTGCAGCATTTCGGCAAGCTCTTCCACTTGCTTGCGGCTCAGGCAATAGATAATTCCCGATTTTCCGAGATTGTTCTTTACATATTTAATAATCTCGCGGTTGACATCGTCGTTTTTGGAGCGCACCTCATAATAAAGGTTGGCCCGGTTGAAGGAGGATTTGTACAAAGCCGCATTTTGCATCCCCAGATTCTTCATGATGTCCTGCTGCACTTTGGGCGTTGCCGTGGCGGTCAGCGCCATAACCGGAACTTTTTGCCCGATAGCATCAATGATCGGTCGCAAACGCCGGTATTCCGGACGGAAATCGTGCCCCCATTCGGAAATGCAGTGCGCTTCGTCAATCGCATAGAACGAAACCTTGATATCTCTGAAAAAATTAATGTTGTCTTCTTTGGTAAGCGACTCAGGAGCAACATAGAGCAACTTGGTCTTTCCGGCCAACAAATCGTTTTTTACTTCCAGAACCTCATTTTTCGACAAAGAAGAATTTAAAAAGTGTGCAATTCCGCGATCCGAACCAAATTGGCGCATGGCATCCACCTGGTTTTTCATGAGCGAAATAAGGGGCGAAATGATAATTGCAGTTCCCGGTGTAATAACGGCCGGAAGTTGGTAACATAACGATTTGCCGCCGCCTGTGGGCATTATAACAAATGTGTCGTTTCCGGCTAATAGATTCCTGATAACTGCTTCCTGATTCCCTTTGAAATTTTCGAATCCAAATACTTTTTTCAAATCGGCATGAAGATCGTATCCTTCGTATTGGTTCGTTTTTTTCTTTACTCCCATAGTATTTTACTATTTTTTATCAAAAAAAATGTCGAAAAATGGTTCTTAAAAGTTTATACTCTAGGGGAAAGCCCCCTGTTTTATTTACAAATGTAACAAATAGGTTGAGGAATAAAAAAACATTATTTTTTTTCTCCCCGGTTTCATGCAAAAGGAACCGTATTTGAATCTCCCTATTAACCAATAAATAACTAGTTTACAGAAAAATACAAGCACGATTCGGTCAAAAAACCAGCAAAAATATTACGATTTTGCCTTCAAAAAATTTTTTTAACAATAAATTTGTTCACAAAAAATCCGGAACGGCTTTCAACAGACGTTTTAAAGGGATATAATCCGGCGGTGCAAGCCGGCTTTTTTGCGCAACAAGCTGTTTTTATCTCTAACTTTGCCCTTTATCTTTTTTTCGTGAAAACCAGACAAGAAATAAAACAAATCGCACGCAACACCATCCAGGATGAACTGTCGGCTATTGAAGGACTGCTGAAATCCGTGAACGACGATTTTGCGGCCAGTATAGAAGCCATTCTGGAATCTCCGGGGAGGGTGATTGTGACCGGAATCGGGAAAAGCGCCAACATTGCGCAAAAGATCGTATCTACGTTGAACAGTACCGGAACCCAGGCCATGTTTATGCATGCCGCAGATGCGGTTCATGGCGACCTGGGGATGATCCGCGCGGAAGATGTAATTATTTGCATTTCGAAGAGCGGCAATACGCCCGAAATCAAAGTGCTTGTTCCTTCGCTGAAGCTACTGGGAAACAAATTGATTGCTTTGGTTGGGAATCCGCAATCGTATTTGGCGCAACAGGCGGATTTTGTCATCAATGTAGAAGTGCCGCGTGAAGCTTGCCCGAATAATCTGGCTCCGACCAGCAGCACCACCGCTCAACTGGTGATGGGAGACGCTTTGGCAGTCGCTTTGCTTGAATGCCGGGGATTTACGGCAGCCGATTTCGGAAAATACCATCCGGGAGGGGCGTTGGGGAAACAACTTTTCTTGCGGGTTTCGGATGTTTATACAAACAACGCAAAGCCCCAGGTTGCGCCGGGCGATACCTTGCAAAAGGTGATCGTTGAAATTTCGTCCAAACGTTTGGGCGCAACGGCGGTTGTGGAAGCAACCCATTTACTTGGGATTATTACCGACGGCGATTTGCGGCGCATGCTCGAAAAGCATACGGATATTGCCGATATCAAAGCGAGCGACATTTTAACGAAAAATCCCAAATTCATACAAGCAAATGATTTGGTATCGGATGCCCTGGTCCTTATGCGAAGCTGCAACATTACCCAGCTTCCGGTTATCGAAAACGGGGAATACGTAGGAATTATCCATTTGCATGATATTTTGAAGGAGGGTATCATTTAAGTAAACAAGTTGACGAGTAAACGAGGCCTAATAGCAGAAAGGAAAAAGCAGAAGGCATTTCAATTGAAAATGGAGAATTGAAAATTGAAAGTGGACTTTTTTTTTTTGATAAAAGTAAACAAGTTAACGAGTAGACTAGTAAACGAGGTTTAATTGCAGAAAGCATTTTAAAATACAAAATAAACAATTAAACAGTTAAACGATTAAACAGACATACCACTTTTCACAACTCAACAATTAAACAGTTAAACAATTAAACAGGCATTCACGCTTCACTAATTAAACAGTTCAACAAACAACTCACCCTTTACGTTGTGAGATAAAAATTTAATATTATTAGATTAATATTATTAGATTAAATTTTCTGATTAAAGTGAACCTTACAACCATTTTCCCGATTTCCCCGGTTTTACCCTTTACCTTTCACCTTGTACCCTTAACCCATTTTTCCTGCTTCCCCGTTTTTACCATTTACCCTGTACCTTAAACCCGTTCACGCTTCACTGTTCACATTTCACCCTTCAAATAAACAATTCAACAGTTAAACGATTAAACAGGCCTTTCACGCTTCACTACTCACATATCAAAAAAACTATGAACGAAAAAGTAAACGACTTCAATGCTTACCGCGCTAAAATGAACGAACGGATTTTATCGTCCGAAAACAAAGTGATGCAACGTTTTTTTAATTTGGATACGAATACTTACCTGGCGGGCGCTGTGGATACAAAAACCAAGGAAATGCTGGGGTTGGTGGCTTCGCTGGTATTGCGTTGCGATGATTGCATCAACTATCATTTGATTAAATGTCATGAAAACCAGGTATCGGAGGCCGAGTTATTCGAAGTGCTCAATGTGGGTTTGGTCGCAGGCGGATCGATTGTGATTCCTCATTTGCGCCGGGGGATCGAGTTTTGGGATGCGTTACAGGAAAAGTAAAAAATCCTATCGAGATAGTTTTCTTGTTTTGTTATTTCAGTTTTTATTGACATCTTTGCGAAGGGTTATGGTCGTGTCCATAGCCGGTTTTATTCGTTATTAACTTAACAAACAACTATTTTCATGTATGAAACACTTCTTTAAATTAAGCAGTTTATTGCTGGTGCTGGTTCTTGCAACCGGTAATTTATCGGGACAAACTTTTGAACGAAGAACCTATATGGGTTTGGGACTGGGCCTTGATTACGGTGGAGTCGGTGTAAAAGTAGAGCTCCTGCCGGTCGACCATTTGGGTATTTTTGCAGGCGTAGGGTACAATTTATCGTCTGCGGGATGGAACGTGGGGGCGGCCTTTAAAATTACGCCAACTAAAAGGGTTTGTCCCAACATCGTTGCTTTTTACGGCTACAATGGGGTATTTGTCGGAGGCGATAGTTATGCTGAGAAATACAACTCGACTTCATACGGATTCACAGTGGGCGGAAACCTGGATATAAAAGTAAATTCGAAAGGGCATAAGCTGACATTCGGCTTGTTTGCCCCGATCCGGTCAAAGAGCTTTATGGACAAGTACAATGCAGCAAAGAATGATCCTTATCTTGACATCACATCCGAATTGTTGCCCGTTGCCTTCAGCTTCGGCTTCAACTGGGCGATCTAGCCGGTTGCTACATCCAAACAAGCAAAGCCGGGTTTAAAATTTTTGGGCTCGAAGTAAATCACTTCGAGCCCAAAATATATTGACTTCATCCAAACCGGAAAAAGCATCCAAAGCTTTCCCTGAAAAGCCTTACACGGTCATTCCGCCGTCGACACTGATGGTGGTGCCGTTGATGTAAGCGGCTTCATCCGATGCCAGATAGGCATAAATGGAAGCAATTTCTTCGGGTTTTCCCAAACGTCCGATGGGAACTTTGGCTTTCATGCTGTCGATCACATTTTCGGGCATGGCGGCCACCATTTCGGTCGCAATAAAACCGGGAGCTACCGCATTTACGGTAATGCCTTTCCTTCCGAGTTCGCGGGCCAGGGTTTTGGTCATGCCGATAATTCCGGCCTTGGTCGCTACATAATTGGTTTGTCCGAAATTGCCGTAAATCCCCACTACCGACGAAGCGCTGATGATGCGTCCGTAATTATTCAGCAGCATGTATTCCGAAATAATTTTCGTGCAGTAGAAAACGCCGGTCAGGTTCACGTCGATGACTTGTTGCCAGAGTTCGGGCGTCATTTTTTTGAGCGTGCTGTCGCGGGTAATTCCGGCATTGTTGATCAAAATATCAATCCGCCCGAATTGATCGTAAACAGCTTTGCCGGCTGTTTCGATTTCCTGGTAATTGGCGGAGTTTACTTTGGCAAAAGTTCCTCCGATTTGTTTGGCCAGTTCCTGGCCTTTGGCTTCGTTCAAATCCCAAATAACGACTTTGGCGCCTTCTTCGGCAAATTTTACGGCGGTGGCAGCGCCAATTCCTGAAGCGCCTCCGGTAATAATGGCAACTTTATTTTCTAATCGTTTCATAATCTTCCTATAATATTTTAAAATTTTGCGGTATTCATCAGTTTGGCACTTCCGTCGATGCAAATTTTGCCTTGGGCATTTTCCAAGGTACATTTGATAACACCCCGGTGCTTTTCTTCGTTGACTTCCAGCACTTCAAATCTGGCTACATAAGGTTCATCGACAAATACAGGAGCCAGGAATTTCATATCCTGATACATGTAAATGGTGCCTTCGCCGGGAAAAATGGTTCCGAATACTCTGGAAAAAACAGCGCCGGCAAAAAAACCGTGTACGATCGGGCGGCCGAATGGGGTATTTTTTGCATATTCGGCATTGATGTGGATGGGATTGTTGTCGCCCGTGATTTGGGCAAACATTTCGACATCCTCCTGATTGAATTGAAGTTGGTGGGTATAGGCATCGCCTACTTTTAAAGGTTCCATCATGATTTTTTGTTTCAAAAATAGTAAAAATCCGTCAAGTCGGAACCTCCTCGCTTACACCTGTAAATTATTTTATTAAGAAAAAGATAACATTTTCGTTAACATTTTTTCAAAGAATCTGTACAATTCCCAAAATGTTGCTGCGTTTACTACCTGTTTATTTTTATGTACCATTATTTAAATCTATTTCCATGAAAAGAATTATCCTGTTCGTTACAGTGTTGGCTTTTGCAACACTCACTTATGCTCAAAAACCGGCGAACCAAGCAACTCCCGAGCAACGTGCGACCCAGATCACTAAAAAAATGACCCAAGAACTCGGCTTAAATGCCACGCAGGAAGCCAAGGTAAAAGAAATCAGTTTGGCTGCCGCCAAACGCAACGATGCCATTAAGCAACAACAGAAGGATGTTAAAACACAACTGAAAGAATCGGAAACCACCCGTGACGCCGACCTGCAAAAAGTGCTGACGACAGAGCAATTTGCAAAATACAAGCAACAAAAAGAAGCAAAGAAACAGGAAATGCTTCAAAAGCGTACGGAGAAAAAAGACACGCCCAAGAAATAATCTTTTGCAACAATACTGCAAAAAAGGTTGCCTTCCGATTGAAAGCAACCTTTTTTGTTTTTAAGTGAATTAGTCACAACTTAATCTGACAGCGAGATTCGTCCGTTGCGAGCAGCCCTATGGTAATGGTTCATTCTTGTTTAATCAACTTGACATCTGCCGTGTTAAATTTTTGTTTTAGCCATAATTCCAATTTCTTTTTGTTGGAAAACACCGTTTTATCTTTCGCCTCATAAATAAAAACTGTTATGATTTTTGCGCTGTCTGTGCCCTGGTTGATATGATGCCTGCCTAATGAACTGGTTTTAAGTTCGGGAAACAAAATAGCTATTTCCTTCGTAATCCCCTCATCGTCTACCCTGTATTTCAAAAGTTCTTGCCTAAGGCTTGCTATTTCGATATCTTTTTCAGAAAGCACCCTGTTTTGCCCGCTGATCTCCTTTAGTATTTCTCCTTTCAGGTCCTGGTTGTCCTGCCGGATCACCAATTCCGTATTTGTAATGCCGTAAACAGCTAGCCTTTCGTTCAGTGATTTAATTTCTTCGTCCGAAAATTTCTTTGTCAAAAAAGCCAGGTCAATTTCTCTCGGGCTTTTATTATATTTTGTTTTCTGATAAATCATGGTGTAGCCTTTATCTGAAAATTCATAGGTAATAAATTGTTCCACCCTTTGTGCATACCTTTTTTCATTGAATAATGTGTAAGCCAAATAAAAACTGGGCAGTATCATGATAAATATCAATGCTGAAATTCCGTAGCGTATTTGTTTGTCCAGTTTGGTATTTATGCTGGTTACGGAAGGGTACTTAAGGTACTTGACAATAAAAAAGGTAGCAATGCATATAAAAAAGCAGTTTATCGCATAGAGGTAAAAGGATCCTAAAAAGTATTGAAAATTTCCGATAGCCAAACCATAACCGGCCGTACATAAAGGGGGCATCAAAGCGGTGGCTATTGCAACGCCCGGAATCGGATTGCCTTTTTCAACTCTTGTAATGGCGATAACACCGACCAAACCTCCAAAAAATGCAATCAGTACATCGTAAATATTCGGTGAGGTTCTTGCCAGCAATTCGGATTGTGTTTCTTTGAATGGGCTGATGAAAAAGTATATCGTCGCAACCAAAAGGCTAACGGTAGTGGCGATCAGCAAGTTCTTTCCCGATTTTTTTAAAAGGGCAAAGTCGTAGGTGCCCAAAGCAAAACCCGCCCCGACAATTGGCCCCATCAGCGGGGAAATGAGCATTGCGCCGATAATCACCGCCGTTGAGTTCACATTTAAGCCGACAGAAGCTATTACAATGGCACAAGCCAAAATCCATAAGTTGGAGCCACGAAAAGATATACCGGATTTTACATTGGCTAAAACCCGTTCTTTTGTTTCTTCCCCGTTATGAAGGTTTATAAAATCCAATAATTTATTGCTCATATCCTGCGTATTTTTTCGATTGGGTAAAATTAAAATAAAACCGCCAATTCATCCCGCCCTCATTGTCTGAGCGAACGTCTACTCCTTAATCAGCCCATAATAGTATAAGTCAATTGTTTTACGGTTCTTTACCGCCGATTTTTTCAGGATGGCTTCGCGAATAAAGCCGGCTTTCTCTAACACCCTCATCGATGCCGTGTTAAACTCAAATACGGGGGCATAAATCTTCGTTACCGGAAAATTCTCAAAGGTATATGCAACCATTTGTTTTACCACCTTCGTCATAATGCCCCGGTTCCAATAATTTTCACCAAGCCAGTAGCCAATTTCCGTGGCGATTCTCTCCACATCTGTTTGCAGAACAATCCCAATCCCGCCCACAGCCTCCCCTCCTATCTCAATCGCATACTCTGTCAGGGGTTTTCTTTTTTTCATTGTCATCCGGATAAATTGTTCTGCATCCTTTTCCGTATAGGGATGCGGAAAACGATCCCGGACATTATTCCAGATTTTGATATTATCGGCATTTTCAACCAGCGATGCTTTGTCGGACCACCGCCATTCCCTCAATAAAAAATCCATGTCCATCATCCTGTATTTTATCATGGCTTGCAATCTGCCCCTTTGTGAATCCGGTACTGCGCCTCAACCCGACAAGGCTCTTTTTATTCTTTCTATTTGGGATCGCCGGTCGAAGGAAAAGGTGGTTTCGGTTTCCTCTATGTGCTCGTATAGAATCAGGCATTTTTCATAGATCCGTTCCTTTTTCCCTTTGGGGGCATCTTCCGCAAGTAAGGAAAGAATCTCCGTGAGTTTTTCGATGTTCCGGCAGCCAAGTCTTTTTTCTTCCAACAGGAAACGGATCAGTTGATCATTGGGAACGGCAAGCAATTCGTCGATATCAAAATCCAATTCGCTTTTAAGGGCCTGGTTTGTAATTTCAATCCCTTCGTTGAACTGCCCCCGTTTTTTTAATCCGATCAGGTTGGTTAAGATTCTTCCCAGGATCCGTGCCATTTGGCTGATTTGCCTTTCCAAGAAATCTTCCATTTTGTCCTTAATTAAAAGTATTTATCGTATTGTATGGTTCTGATAGCGGTTATCTGAAATATGGCCCATGTTTCAACAGTCTTCAGTTACGACTTTGTCGGTTGCTCGTTCCATTTGATGGAAAGGGTACCCCAAATTATTCGTATCCGGCTACTTCTATTTCTGGTTTTGAAAATTTATTTTGACCAAATTTACAAATATCTTTCATGTGCTGAATTATCAGATTCCCTGCCCATCTTAACCGCTTATGGTTTCGGTCGTTACCTGAAAATTCGAATACGTTTTCAATTTAGCCGGTACAAACCGCAAAACCGAATAATCTTCATCGCCTTTCGGGTAATAGATTTCCCAGCCTTTTTGCCAGACTTTCCGCCTGAATTCCTGGTCTGTCACATGTTCTACGGTTCCCTGCAACAAAATCCCCTGAAAGGATCCCGCTTCACAGAAATAAAAGGCAGGCTTGCTTGTTGGCAGCAATTTCCTTAATTTTTTCGGAACTTGTATTGGTGGTCATATAAACCGTCAGCGGATTCTTTTCTTCGCCGTACATGGCCAAAAGATGCGGGTATTGCTGTTTGTTCCGAAGATTCAGCATGGCCCGCGTAGACGGATATCCCTCAGGGTCAATTGTTGTCAACTCTACGAACGAAGCATTTTCCATTGCTTCGAGGCATTCTTTTTGCTTTGCTGTAAGATTCATACTGATTTATTTTTTGTTTCCTATTTATCTCTTGTCTTTAGCTTCCATGCGTTTGGGGGCCGGGGATCGATGGTTGCTTGAGGGGGACATAGATTACTCAACGTTCCAATATTCCAACTGGACTTTTTTAGGCAGTTTCTTCACGACTTCTTCGACCGAATGCCGGATCCACTGTTTTACGGTTTCATCGTCCATATCGGAATTAAGCGTAATGCTATTCCAATATTTTTTGTTGAAATGCCAGGCTGCTTCCACGCAATGGTAGCGTTCACGTAAATCAACAGCTTGTTCGGGATCGCATTTTACCGATATATTCAACTCCGGATCGTTCAACGGGATTACGGCAAACCATTTGTTAAATACCCTGAACATAAGGTATTCGTCTTCAAACGGCATGTCTTCCGTTGCGTTTTTCAGCGAGAGGCAATATTCCCGTAACTCTTCTATATTCATGGCTTTTCTTTTTTATGTATTCCGGTTTCTTTCAATGGCTTGCCGCCATTTCGCTCGTTTCTCGCTCCAGTCGGAATGACGGTGCGTTGCGGTGGTGAAGGAAGCCGATCTACTTTTTCCTGCAAGTCTGGAAGTTCTCTTTATCGCACGACCGAATGGCAACCCCAGACAAACAAAGGACAAAAATCCGGTGCGGCAATACAATCCCACCAAGTCTTATTCGCCTGAAAGCAAATAAAAAGTCAAAACCCTTTCTTTATTGTTTTAATTGTCTTTTTCAGTTTCATGATCGATAAAACGAAAAGAATTAAACTACCTTCGGCTAAAAGCCGAAGGAATTGAAATCGGCTGAAGCCGACTAAAGATTTACCCTATGCTAAAATCGTCATCATGTTCTGCATCATCTTGCGTGCGAATGTATTCCAGGATTACTTCATCGGTTATATTACCAGATGTTGCTACGAAATACCCTCTGCCCCATAGATGACGACCCCAAAACATTTTTGACAATTGTTGATTCTCTTGAAGCATCTTGTATGAACTC
>JAVBOY010000056.1:0-79014 GCA_031550085.1 Lentimicrobiaceae bacterium | reverse complement strand
GTTTAAAACCTCCAAATTGCTTAAACTTACGTTACCGCGTTGGATCGGGAAATATTCCGCAATTGTACCGTATTGCTCTTCCGTTAATTTCATATTGTCATTTTTTGCAAAGATATGAAATTATGTGTTAACACGACATAGCTTCTTTATGGGTCAGATACCGAATGCAGAAAATGCGAAAGAATTTGCTTTGCGCCAAGATGAACTGAATGTGCTTAAAAATAAACGGGAAACGGTCAATGGCATCAATTTTGGCGGAACCGGCGATTTTCTTGAAAACGGCTTTGTAAACGGGCTCAATTTAAATGGAGTGGGCAGCTATTACGTTCGGACAAACGGAATCAGCGTTGCCGGATTCTTCAATTGTCTGGAAATCAACAATGGACTTCAAATCGGGCTTTGGAATTTCGGATATATCTCAAACGGAATGCAAGTGTGCCTTATTGGTAATTCGACTTCGAAAGTAAACGGCATACAAATCGGTGGATTTAACCAAGCTGGCGACCATTTGAAAGGCATGCAAATTGGGTTGGTAAACAAGGCAACGCAAGCCAACGGGATTCAGATCGGGCTTTGGAACAAAATAGGCGATCGGGGGCTTCCATTGGTGAATGGCAGTTTTAAAAAAATAACATCCGAACCGCAAATTCAATTACCCACAAACATTGACAGCATTCCCATCAACACAAGCGCTCAAGAAGACCGCTGGTATGAAGAGCCCTATAAGCGTTTGGATCATACGTTTTTAACTTTTCAGCCGGGCATGTGGGTCCCGTTGGGAAACCTTCGGAAAACATTTACCGCCTCGCCCTCATTTACCCTAAAATTCGGAAATGTTCCGCTTTACAAAGATAAAATCCTGTTGGATGTCGGCCTCAATTGTTGGTTTCCGTCACATACCACGCCCTTCAATTTTCACGAAAAAGATACGGCTTTGGTGGCAAGAGGAAGTAATGTTAATGTAAACGTTTCTGCTTATGGCGTGTACAGAATTCCCTTAGCCAACAAGATGTCGCTGAATCCTTATTTGGGGTTGGGCGTGGCAACCCTTGGAACCGGAGAGAGCAAACCGAAAAAGAAAGATGCTGATGAAAAAGAAGCTGCCGATAGATATTCCGTAACAACATTTAATATCAACCCGGGAATCAGCTTTAAATCCATTGTGGCCAACGGGCATGCCATCGGATTTTTTGTCGAATACAATTTTTCGGGCTACACCTGGACCGATCAACTGGATAAAAACTTCGGCGGAAGCGCTTTTCAGTTCGGAATCCTGATGGGAATTTAGTTTTTAATTGAAAATTGAAAAAGGGGTTTGGTAACGAGTAACGGGTTGCAACCTCAGCAGAATTCAGTGAACCCTCCATGGTTCTTAGTGTAACTTTTTTTTTAGGTAACAGAGTTACGGTTAACACGTTTACCAGTTCTGTTCACGCTTCACAATTAAACAGTTCAACAACTCAACGATTCAACAGGCAACTCACCCTTCACAGTTCTCTCTTCACTTGTTATGCGATTAAAATAGCCTATTATTAGATTATTTTTTACTATTCAACCCAATCAACAAAACAATCATTTCCTCCGTTTTCCCCAACTTCCCCGGTTTATCCCATTTACCCTTTACCTTGCACCGTGTACCTTTTACCTATTTCACGGTTCTTCCCATTTCCCCAGCTTCCCCGTTTTCCCCACCCTCAATTCAACAGTTCAACGATTCAACAACTCAACAATTCCGTACCTTTGTGGGTTGTTTTTTTTAACCATGACCATTGTAATTGACCATAACGCCGGATTTTGTTTTGGAGTGGAGCGCGCCATTGCCGCCACGGAAGAGTATCTGGCAAAGAACAAAACCCTGTATTGCTTGGGCGACATCGTGCACAACAGCGAGGAGCTGGAGCGGTTAAAAGAACGCGGGTTGATCATAGTGTCGCATGGAAACCTGCATGAGTTGCACGATTGCTGCGTGTTGATCCGTGCGCACGGCGAACCGCCCGAAACGTTCGAAATAGCCAAAAGAAATCGTATTACGTTGATCGACGCTACCTGTCCGATTGTAGGAAAATTACAGGATCGCATCCGCAAGGCTTATATCGAAAACCCGGATTTGCAAATCGTTATTTTCGGAAAAAAAGGACATGCCGAAGTGGTCGGATTGGAAGGGCAAACCGAAGGAAAAGCGATTGTGGTGAGCTCGGAAAATGATCTGGAAATGCTGGATTACTCGAAACCCATTCAACTGTTTTCGCAAACCACCATGGATCACGATGCGTTGGCCGGAATTTCGGATAAAATCCGGAACAAAATGTTGCTTTCCGGAAACAGCGGGTTCAAACTGCACAATACCATTTGCCGGCAAGTTGCCGGTCGTGCACCGAAACTCAAAGATTTTGCGGCAAAATTCGATGCCGTTGTTTTTGTCAGCGGCAAAAAAAGCTCAAACGGATCCTATTTGTTTTCCATCTGCCGTTCGGTGAATCCGAGCAGTTATTTTGTTTCCAATTCCGACGAGCTGGAAAAGGCCTGGTTTCAAAACGTCCAGACCGTCGGAGTAACCGGTGCGACCTCAACACCCCAATGGCTGATGCAGCAAGTGGCGGAAAGGATCGGGGATTTAGTTGACAAGTAGACGAGGTACAATGCAGAAAGGAAAAAGCAGAAGGTAGAAAGCAGAAGGCATTTCAATTGAAAATTGAACTTAGCGAAGCGCTCTCATGAGGCGAAGCCGAATAAAATTGAAAGTGGACTTTTTGTGGCAAGTAAACGAACCACAATCTTTGCCCCCTTAACCCATTTCACGCTTCACTGTTCACATTTCACTGTGAAACCCTGCACCGTTCACCCAATAAACAATTCAACAGTTCAACAACTCAACACCCTCTTCACGCCATGCGATTAAAATAGAATATTATTAGATTTTATTATACTAATGAGTTAAAACCAACCCGCTCATACTTCACTATACACAAATAAACAGTTCAACAATTCAACAAACGACTCACCCCTCACTTTTCACATAACCCATGGAAAAATCGCTTCTTTTCAATCAAAAAAATTGTTACTACTCCGTTAAAGGGCAAGGAAATACCTTTGTTTTGATCCACGGTTTTCTGGAAACCCAATCGATTTGGAATGCTTTTTCCGCAGAACTTTCCAAGCAGTTCCGCGTGATATGTGTGGATTTGCCGGGGCATGGGAAAAGCGAACTGTTGGAACCGGTTCATACAATGGACCTGATGGCCGATGTGGTTCGTGCGGTTTTGGAGCGGGAAAATATCGGAAAGGTGGTATTGCTGGGGCATTCCATGGGAGGTTATGTGGCAGCTACCGTTGCTGAAAAATATCCGGATCTGGCGCAGGGATTGGTATTTTTTCATTCACATGCGGCGCCCGATTCAGAAGCGGTGAAAAACAACCGCGCCCGCATGATTCAGATTGTAAATGAAAATAAATTGAATTTTGTCACCCACTTTATCCCCAACCTGTTTGCTGAAACCAATGTGGCTAAATTCCAACCGCAGATCGAGCAGTTGCAGCAAACAGCTTCGCAAATGAGCAGCGAAGCCATCGTTGCGGCTTTGGGCGGCATGCGCGACCGCAGGGGGAGTCTGGATTTTCTGGCGCAAACGGCCGTACCGGTTTTGTTTGTGGCCGGAAAGCAGGATACACGCTTATCCTACAAGCAAGTGTTGGAGCAGGTTCAAATTCCGGCGCAGGGCGAACTCTTGTTGCTCGATCACGTAGGGCATATGGGGCATTTTGAAGCGGAGGCAACAACGCGGAATGCCGTTAGCCATTTTGCCTTACGCGCTTTTGAAATAAGGAAATAGGGACCACTAAGCCAAAACACAAAGAGGAGCTTGGCGCCTTTAAGCCTTCGTAGCAAGCATAGCAAAAAATAGATTTTACCAATATTTCATGTGGCTATGAAATCCAAACAACTTTTTTTAAACGAATCTATATTTTACCGGTAACGTAAAATAACAACGTACGGCTTTCCCGTTTTCTTTGGCCGGTTCCCATTTTCCGGCGGCCCGCAGTACCCGTACGGCTTCTTCGTCACAACCCGACCCGATTCCCCGGACAACAACGATTTCTCCGATAGAACCATCTTTCTCGACCACAAACTTCAGGACAACCGTTCCTTGTGTACCGTTTTCCAACGCAGCCTCCGGATACATGATGTTTTTAGCGATAAATTCATACAACTTTTGAGTCCCTTTGGGGTATTCGGGCATATTTCCCACCTCTGTGTAACACTTTCCATAAAGTCAAGCCCGAAAATGCGCTAACAAGAAACAATCTGGGAAATCGGTTTATATGTGAAAGCATTATTATAGAAAAAATGTTCAAAATAGGTTGCCTACTGCTTTTGAACGAGCTTGTCTTCGGTGTTTTCGTAACTCTTTTTCGCTCATAAGGATAAATTTTATGGGCAGTAGAAACCAAACACGAACGGGTTTCCCTTCTTGCATCCCAGGGTTCCAATTGCCAGCAGCTCGCAACAAGCGTTCGGCTTCTTCATCGCATCCGTAACCAATGCTATCCACGACGATAACTTCCCCGACTGAACCGTCTTTTTCAATTACAAATTTTAGGGTAACTGTTCCTTGTATGCTCGCACTTACTGCCGGCTTCGGGTATACAAGGTTTTTTGCAATAAATTCATAAAGTTCTTTTGTGCCACCCGGATATTCCGGAATGATTTCATCGGGAGGATTTTCATTCTTTTCTGTTGTACTTTCTTGTTTCCGACTGTTGTCTTTTTGGCCTTGTGCAAATGAATATATGGAGCAAGCAACGAATAAAAAGATAAAAAAGAATTTCATAACAAAACAGATCTAATACGTAATTTTTTTTGCAAGATTACAAAAAAAGATGAACGCCGATAAAAAAAACACTAAAATTGTGAGTGATAAGTGGTGAAAGGGTAAAGGCGAACGGTGCAAGGTAAAAGGGGAATGGTGTAGAAGGATAGTTTGTTGAGTTGTTGAACTGTTGAATCGTTGAGGCATTGAATTATTCGCTAACGCTCATGAGAACGCTTCGCTAAGTTGTTTATTTGTATCAGAAATCCTTTCTGCCAAAAAAGTTACACTGAGAATCACTGAGGTTTTCTGTCTACTCGTCAACTTGTTCTCTAAAAATATTTCCAGCTTATACTCAAACTAACGAATTACTTTTTCCTTTCTTGGGTGCCCTCGTTGTCGTCCAGTTGGTATTTAAACGGCATAACAAAATACACACGTACCGGTTCCCCATCGACAGTCCCGGGAATCCATTTGCCGGCGGCAAGCAACACCCGTTTGGCTTCTTCGTCGCAGCCGCTTCCAAGGCTTTTTGCAACCATGACATTTTCTACGGAACCGTCTTTTTCAATGACAAAAGAAAGAACCACTGTTCCTTGTACCTTGTTGGCCTTGGCTTGTTCCGGATAATTGATGTTTTCCCCGATAAAGCGGTACAAAACTTCCATTCCTCCCGGATACTGCGGTTGGACCTCTGCTTTGCCATATGCTTTTTCCGGAATGCTTTTCTGTTTGGTTGGTTGTTTTTGAGGCTTTTGCGCAAATGTTGCGAAGACACAACCTAACAATACGATTAAAAATACCTGTTTCATAAAAAATTATTTTAAAATAAATCTACTGATTGAATGAAATTTGCAGAAATTTATCCCCGGATGACGACGCCTTTTTCATCTTCGAACGCCATCATAATTCCTTCGGACGGATTTTCGAGCGGGATCCGTTTGATATGGTTTTCCCGGTCGATATGAGAATTTACGCTATTCGGTTTGAAGTTGGGTAAATGTTTGTTTTCCGGTATTACAAAAAATAAGGCGGTAGTAATCCCAACCGTAATAGCGACACTGGCTGCAACCTGCAAAAAATATAACGAGCGTTTGGGCTTTGGAATTTCAAATTCCGGAATTTCTTTCTTTTCCAGCAAAGCCTGATATTGTTTGAAAAAACCGGCCACTTGTTTGTTTTCTTCCGTCGCTTGACTGTACAACGCCCGGCAACGGGCACATCCGGCAATATGCAAGCGGAAAGCAGCGCTTTGTTCGTGTTCCGGTTGATGATCAATCAAAAGTTGTATCTCTTCTCTACTCAAACATTTCATAGTAATGCAATTTTAAAAGGGTTTTCAACTTCCCGATAGCGCGTACCAAGGTCGTTCCGACCGACGAACTTTTGATATTCAGAATCTCCGCCATTTCGTTGTACGACAATCCGTTATGATACAACGTAAGCAATTGGCGTTCTTTTTCATCCATTTTCTCCAAAGTTGAAAACACAATCTGTTGTTTTTCATTTTCAAAAAAATCCGGTTCACCGGCTGCTATTGCCGGTTCGGTCATTTTGGAATCGACGTATTTTTGATGCAAGCCGTTCGACCGTTTTTGAGATACGGAAAGATTTAGCAACACTTTGTAAAGCCACGCCCGCGAATTTTCGAAAACCGTTTGTTTTTTGAGTTCGACAAAATACTTGGTAAAAACTTCATGCACCAAATCTTCCGCCTCTGCTTCGCTTTTTTTGATTTGCAAAGCAAAACCGTATAGTTCTCGATAGTACTTGCGGTAAATTTCGTCAAAACTCACGGGCCGGTTCTTTCTTTTTTTTCAACAATACAAATATGACATTTTAATTCTGCCTTTGTGACATTTTTAAGAAAGTTTTTTAAGCGAATTGTTTGTTGAACTGTTGAATCGTTGAGTTGTTGAACTGTTTATTTGTGATGCGTGAACAGTGAAACGTGAACTGGTTCAAGGTGAATGGTAAACTTGTTTACTTGTCAACTCATCTACTTACATCTAAACTCATTTTCAATTTAAATCCGTTTATTTGTACACCCGTTACTCGTCACACATCACCAAACCCCACTTTCAATTTTCAACGAACTTGTTACTCATTACACCTTACTCAACAAATTTTTACCTTTGTGCGCATGCAAAAGAAAGCTTTGGTCGGTGAAATGGTAAAGGCATTGCCCAACAGTCCGGGTATTTATCAATACTTTGACAGTGGGGGAACTATTATCTATGTGGGCAAAGCCAAAGATTTGAAAAAACGGGTTTCGTCCTATTTTACCGACAATTCATCACATACCGGCAAGTTACGGATGCTGGTATCAAAAATTGTCGACATCAAATACATTGTCACAAACACCGAACTGGATGCGCTTTTGCTCGAAAACAGCCTGATCAAGAAATATCGTCCGCGCTACAATGTGTTGCTCAAAGACGATAAGACCTACCCTTGGATTGTGATCAAAAACGAACCGTTCCCGCGTGTTTTTCCCACGCGCCACCGCGTGTTGGATGGTTCGGAATATTTTGGTCCGTACGCTTCGGTGCGTATGATGCACACCTTGCTCGATTTGATCCGGGCATTGTACCCTTTGCGTACCTGCAGTTTGAATTTGACCGAAGCTAACATCAAAGCCAAAAAGTTTAAGCTTTGCCTGGAATATCATATCGGCAATTGCAAAGCGCCCTGTGAAGGCTTGCAAACATCCGACGATTACCTGGCCACACTGGCCCAGATCCGCAGCATTATCAAGGGAAATATTGTCAGTGTCCGGCAGCAGTTGAGTGCGTTGATGCGCCGGCATTCCGAAAATATGGAATTCGAAAAAGCCCAAATCTGCAAAGAAAAACTGGAACTGCTGGATCGCTACCAGAGCAAATCCATCGTGGTGAACCCGGGCATACACAATGTAGATGTATTTTCGTATTGCGAAGACGTTTCGAGCGGATACGTCAACTTTATGAAAGTGTTGAACGGCGCTATCATTCAAAGTCATACGGTGGAAATGAAGAAAAAGCTGGATGAATCGCCGGTTGAATTGCTTTCGCTGGCAGTCATCGAACTTCGCCAGCGCTTCGAAAGTGATGCACCTGAAGTAATTCTTCCGTTTCCTTTGGATGTGCCGTTTACCGAATTTGAAATTACCGTTCCGCAGCGCGGCGACAAAAAGCAATTGCTGGAATTGAGCGAACGCAACGCCAAGTTTTACCAACTGGAAAAACACAAGCAAGTGGAACGCACCGATCCTGAACGACATACCCAACGCGTGCTTTCGCAGTTGCAAACCGATTTGCATTTGAAAGAACTGCCCGTCCGCATCGATTGTTTCGATAATTCCAACATCCAGGGAGCGTATCCGGTTTCGGCCATGGTGGTTTTTACCAACGGCAAACCCGACAAGAAAGAATACCGCCATTTCAATATCAAAACGGTGGAAGGGCCAAACGATTTTGCATCAATGGAAGAAGTGATTTTACGCCGCTACGAACGGGTTTTGAACGAAAATATTTCCCTGCCCCAACTTATTGTGATCGATGGCGGCAAAGGACAATTGGGTGCAGCCATGAATAGTTTGCAAAAGCTGGATTTGGTTGGAAAAATAGAGGTTATCGGCATTGCCAAGCGGTTGGAAGAAATTTACAAACCCGGTGATCCGTTGCCACTTTATATTGATAAAAAATCGGAATCGTTAAAAATAATCCAGCAACTGCGCGACGAAGCGCACCGTTTCGGAATTACGCACCACCGCAACCACCGTTCCAAAGGAACCATCAAAACGGTTTTGACTGAAATCGAAGGCATTGGCGAAGCAACCGCCGTCGCATTGCTTCGCAAGTTCCGGAGTGTAAAAAACATTGAATCATCCTCCATCGAAGACTTGGCTGCTGTTACCGGTAAAGCCAAAGCGGAAATTGTCTGGAATTATTTCCATTCGGAAAAATAGTCGGTTTTCTTCATTTTTTTCTCTAAATGCCGAGTTTTTGTCTAAATAGAAAAAATTTCGGCAATATTTTTATCAAAATAGAAAAATTGATTATCTTTGTGCGTTCAAAGTCAGTTTTTTATGATAGCGCGCCCCGAATATTTAAATAAAATCGAAAACGGGTTCAAACACGTTCCGATCGTCATTCTCATTGGTGCGCGCCAAGTGGGAAAGACTTCCTTGATGCAAGATTTCAAACCCAAACAAAAAACGCTTTCACTCAATGGGCAAGACCCCGAAATTGCAGAATTGTTTCAAAAACGTTCGCTGATAGAATCGTATCTCCAGTCGTATTTGAATGAGGAACTAGACGGTTATTTGTTTTTGGACGAATTTCAATATATAACCGGTATTGCAACCATGCTAAAGCTGCTCACCGATTCGCATTCAAAATTGAAAGTGTTGTGTTCGGGAAGTTCTTCGTTGGATATACTGCAACATGTGGATGAGTCCTTGGCCGGCAGAGTGCGGACGATAGAAGTATTTTCGTTGTCGTTTGCCGAATATTTGCTTTTTAAAGATAAAAACCTTGCAAAGCTATATCAATCGTTTGATGAAAACACAGAAACTTCTGCGCTGACAGCAAGCATTGAAAGCATCTTTCTGGAATACCTGCTTTATGGAGGTTTGCCTCGTGCGGCATTGACCAACAGTACCAATGAAAAGATTGAGATTTTAAATGATATTTACCAGACCTACCTTCTGAAAGATGTGCGGAATTTTATTAAAAACGAACACATGACCGGTTTTAATAAAATGTTGCGTTTGCTGGCTTCACAAATAGGTAATTTGGTCAATGTGAACAGTTTAAGCCGCGAAACAGGAGTTCCTTATAAAGTTTGCGAAGAATACTTGTATTTGCTTGAGCAGATGTACATTATAAAACTTATTGACCCTTATTTTAGCAACAAGCGCAAAGCCATCGGAAAAATGAGAAAGGTTTATTTCAATGATTTGGGGCTGCGTAATATGATCGAACAAAATTTTAACGATATCGATTTCCGGCCCGATAATGGAGCGCTTTTCGAGAATTATGTCATGCTGGAACTTTGGCGAAACAAAACACCGGGAGGTACACTGCAATTCTTCCGTTCGGCAGATGGGATGGAGGTTGATTTTGTAACCCTTTCGCTTGCCGGAAAATCGGCTGTAGAATGTAAATTTAAAACGTTGAAAAAACCGGTTAGTTTATTGGGTTTCAATCGTTTTTGCGAAAGCGAGTCCATCGACCGTCGCTATATTGTGAATCGAAATCTGAATACGCAACACAATCAAGCAAAATTGGTACAGGGTTTTTTAGTTCCAAAAATTAAATAACTTTGAGGATCAAATCTTTAATCGACACGATGGAAACTACATTTTTAAACACAAGCATGGGTTGGCTTGAAATTGCCGGAAGCGAACAAGGCATCCGGTCTGTTTTATTTTGCGAGAACCCTCAAAAGGATTTTGTGGTTCCCGCTCCCCTGCAAAAGTGTGTGATCCAATTGGAAGCGTATTTCCGGGGAGAATTGCAGCAATTTGATTTAAAATTGGATCCACAAGGAAGCGATTTCCAGAGAAAAGTATGGAATGAGTTGCTTAACATTCCTTTTGCCGAAACCATTTCATACCTGGAATTGGCAAAACGGATCGGCGATGTGAAATCGGTACGTGCCGTTGGAGCCGCCAACGGGCAAAATAAAATTTCGATTATCATTCCCTGCCACCGGGTCATCGGCTCGAACGGGAAATTGGTGGGCTACGCTGGCGGGTTGCCGCGCAAAGAATGGCTGCTGAAGCACGAAATGTCGTTCAAAGCGATCGGATTATTTTCATAAAACACAAAAGGCTGTCAAATCTACACTTGACAGCCCTTTTGAAAATTCCTTGCAAGAAAAACTATTTCTTTTTTAAAACGACATATCCCCAAGGCTCCATCTTGAAAGGCGTTTTTGTGTCGATTGTGGTTACGTTGCTTCCAAATGACAAAACTGCTTCGTATTCGCCTCTCGCTTGTTTGTCTTTAATAGTGACATCCATTGGATTGGAACTCAAATTGGCCACCACGACAAAGGTTTCCTTGCCTTTTTCTCTCAAAAAGGAAAGAATGTGCGTACTGTCGCTGTTTTTCAAAGCAACAAAATTCCCTCCAAACGGCGGATTAAAGAACGCCTCGTTTGTATGTTTCAAATGGGTCAACGATTTGTAAAACGGAACCAGTTCTTGGTTGCTCCAATCAATGGAGTCTTTTTCAAAAAATTTCAAGCGGTGGCTCAGCATGGCTTCCTGTCCGCTATAAATCAACGGAATGCCGGGTAATGTAAAGCTCAAAACAGCAAAGGTATTTTCGCCGGCGCCGAATTTTTCTTGTGCCGTGCCGTTCCATGAATTCTCGTCGTGATTGGTAATAAAATTCATCTTCATGGCATCTTTCGGAAATACCGAATCAAATTTTTGTTGCGCGCGGACAATCGTCCATGCCGGCTCTTTTCCTTTTGCCACTTGTGAAAACAAGTGGTGCATTTCCCAGCCATAGTTGGCGTCAAAGGCTTTCAAACACAAATCGTTTTGATCTTCGTTCTCTGCGAGCATAAAAAGCGGTTTCGTTTTTTCCAACTCGATGCGGGCAGCTTCCCAAAAATCGCGGGGAACCATGCCGGCCACATCGCAACGGAAGCCGTCGATATCGCAATGGGTAATCCAATATTTCATGGCATCGATCATCGCTTTGCGCATTTCCTGATTTGAAAAATCCAGTTGCGCTACATCGCTCCAATCAAAAGGCGATACGATTTTTCCGGTCGAATCGTGCTTGTACCAATCTTTGTGATCCGTCATCCACGGGTTGTCCCAAGCCGTATGGTTGGCAACCCAGTCCAAAATGACTTTCAGCCCCTGAGCATGGGCTTGCTTGATGAATTCTTTCAAATCATCGAGGGTTCCGTAACCGGGATTCACGGCTGTGTAGTCTTTTACCGAATAATAACTGCCCAAAGGGCCCTTGCGGTTTTTCTCGCCGATGGGATGGATGGGCATCAGCCAAAGTACATCGACTCCCAATTCTTTCAGGCGGGGCAAATGCGCTTCGGCGGCTTTAAACGTTCCTTCGGGCGTGTATTGCCGGATGTTTACTTCGTAAAGTACGGCATTTTTTGCCCATTCGGGATAACGAGCCGTTACTGCAGCAGCATCGGTTTTGGGTTTGCAACCGAACAAAGCTGCAAAAAGCGAAAGAATCATACAACCTAAAACAATCTTTTTCATAACATTGGGTATTATTGTGACAACTGATTGTAAAAGAACCTATTTTCTCCTCGTTTGTTGCTGTTGCTTGGCAATTTCGTCCAAACGCTTTTGAAATGCGGATTTTTTCACCGGTTTTGCTTTGTTGGCCTGGATTTTGGCATGCAACTTATCTTCATTCAAAAACGCTTTCATGATATAAGTTTGTGCAAACGAGAACAAGTTGGCAAGCAGGTAATAATAACTCAAGCCGGCGCTGTAATTGTTGAAGAATCCCAAAAACATGATGGGCATGATGTACATCATGGTTTTCATACCCGGCATCTGATTGGTGGAACCCATCATCTGGTTGTTGATTTTGGTATAAATCAAGGTTGAAATGGTCATCAACAAGGTAAACAAACTGACGTGGTCGCCGTAGAAAGGAATTTTAAACGGCAGGCTTAAAATGGAATCATAGGTCGACAAATCGGACGCCCATAAAAAGGCTTGCTGGCGCAATTCGAAAGCGGCCGGGAAAAACCGGAACATAGCAATCAAAATCGGGAATTGCAGCAACATGGGCAAACAGCCCGCCATGGGACTTACTCCTGCCTTTTTATACAATTGCATGGTGGCTTGCTGCTTTTTCATGGCGTCTTCCTTTTTGGGGAATTTTGCCGAAATCTCGTCGATTTCAGGTTTAAGCAAGCGCATTTTCGCCATCGATAAATACGATTTGTAAGCCAGCGGATACAAAATGATCCGCAACATAAATGTCATGATCAGGATGATAATCCCGTAGTTGAGCCCGTAAGTTTCCAGCCAGTTGAATACCCAAACGACAAAGTGGGTGTTGAACCAGGCAATGGGAGCAAAACTCCACCCCAGCGGAATTTGGCGTTCCAAATGTAATTTTTCGGCCTTCAGCAGTTTGTATTTGGCAGGACCTAAATACCAACTCATTTCGTACGATTGATCGACGGTGGGATCAAACCCCAAAATCAAGGTGGTTTGCATGTTTTTGAGCAAACGTGCGGAATTTGGCGTGTGGGGCGTAACTCCAACTTCGGCGCTTTTGAAGAAGTCTTTAGAAATCAGCGTAGTCGCAAAGAATTGTTGCTTGCACGAAATCCATTTGACAGGGGTGGTCAATTTTTCGTTGTCGGGTTTCCGTTCGCTTAAATATTCCACATCCGACAGGTTGTCCATGTAGTAGATGGTGGATTGGTCGCGTTCGGAATCGTAATTTTTTTCTTGCCGGAGCAAATCCACATTCCATTGCAAAGCCAGATCCCGCGAATTTCTGGCAATGACGTTTTCCATCCCCACGAAATTTACTTTAAAACCGACCATATACTTGTCTCCGTAAAGAGTGTACACGTATTCGATGTAGTGATTCTTTTGCGCCGTACTGTCGGAAGCCACATAAAGCCGTAAAGCGAATTGGGTAGAATCGTTGCCTGAAACGGCAATGGGTTGGGTGGGAACGGCCACCGGCTCAAAATGCAGGGAGTTGGTATGGATGGTCTTTAAATCTTCGGTATTAAATTCAAACCCGAACGAATTGGTATCGCCTGAAAACAAGACAACGGGGAGCGAATCAAAAGTTTTCAGGTCTTTCAATTCAGCCGAAAAAATGCGCCCGCCTTTCGATGAAATCTTCAATTGAAGAAACTCATTTTCAAGTGTATACATTTTATTATCATGGGTATCCGCCGAGGCAAAGGCGCCCAACTTGTTTTGCTTTGCTTTTGCCGAATCCGTAACGGCAGACTGGGGATTGGCCAGCGTCAGGGAATCTCTTAGTTTTTGGACCTCCACCAAGGCTCTTGCTTGTTTGATAGAATCTTGATAACGGACTAGTGTAAGGGAGTCCTGTCTTCTTTTTTCAGCAGCCAGTTCTTTCTTCGAAGGAGCCATCCAAAAGCTCCAGCCAATCAGTAAAGCAACAACAACGACAATGCCAATAAGGTTGTTTTTATTCATACGGGAAAAGTTACGAATTCAATTTTTTTTGAGGCGCAAAGGTACAAAATGTTATTTTAACCCCTTCTTAAAATTAAGATTGATTGGGATTGACTCTTAACCGGTTCGTTATTCGGAATCGATTTGGATGGACAAAAAATCGTACGCCAAAAAATACGGCTCCGGAAGTTGCTTTGTAATTTCGGCCTGTTTCCCCAACATATGACTGATGTGTGTAAAATAAGCTTGCCCGGGATTGAGCTGATTCAACACATCGATGGCCTCCGAAAGTGAAAGATGCTTGAAATGAGGCATTTGCGAAAGCGCATTGATTACCACCATTTGAGATCCTTCCACTTTTTCAAGTTCCTGGGGCGCAATATATTTGGCATCGGTAATGTAAGTCAGGCCACCGGTACGGTATCCGAAAACAGGATTCTCACCTTGTACATCGGTATGGTTTGCCAAAATAGGAATAAACGGAATCGAACAAACTGTAAAAGGTTTGTTTTCAATAACATTAAAATTCAACTGCGGGGAACCGAAATAATTTCCCGAGAACAAATACGGAAATTGCATTTCAATCGATTTACACACTTTTGCCGAAGCATAAATTTCGATGGGACTTCCTCCGAAATAGCTTACGGAGCGCAACTCATCCAATCCCGACGTATGATCGTGGTGCTCATGCGTAAAAACAATGGCGTCGATGCGTGATATGCGTTGCTGCAGGAACTGTTGCCGGAAGTCGGGGCCACAATCGATCAAAATATTTTTCCCTTTTATCTGCAACATGGCCGAACTTCGCAACCGCTTGTCTCTCAAATCGGTACTTTGGCATACATCACAAGTACAACCTAAAACGGGAATGCCTGTGGATGCGCCGGTTCCTAAAAATGTGAGTTGCATGAGGGGCTTTGTGTGAAAGGTGAGTAGTTTGTTGAGTTGTTGAACTGTTTATTTGGGAAAATGGGGTGCTGTTTGTTGAACTGTTGAGTTGTTGAACTGTTGAATCATTATATTTGGGAAAATGGGGGAAATCGGGAAAGTTGGGAAAATGGTTGTTCTGTTGGCTTTATATGGAACAGAGAATAAAATCTAATAATATTCTATTTTAATCGCATAACGTAAGGAGTGAAGGGTGAATGGAACAAGGTTTGTTATTCGTTTTTTGTTGTTCGTTTACTCGTTACCCGTCAACCAAACCTCACTTTCAATTTTCCATTTTCAATTATCTCGTTTACTCATCACCCGTCACCAAACCCCATTTTCAATTCTCCATTTTTAATTAAAAAATCACATCCATTTCTTTCGTTTAAAGTACCAGATAAACACTACCGACAATGAAATCATCGAGATTAGTAAAATCCAAAAGGCTTCCTGTTCATCTTGCAGCGGCAGCCCCACATTCATGCCGTAGAGGCTGGCAATAAACGTCAGCGGCAGTAAAACGGACGATATCAAAGTGAGGGCTTTCATAATTTCGTTGCTGCGGTTGGTTTGCAGCGAATCGAATGTTTTAGCCAGCCCCTCGATCAACTCTTCGTAATCTTCGATCATATCCCACATCTTTTGGTAGTAGTCCAGAATATTACCCCAGTACTCTTCCATTCCTTCGGCATATCCTTCAATCTGCCCGCTTTCAAATTTTTGGAACAGGCGCAATTGCGGTTTAAAGATCGTATTCAACAAAATCATGTTGCGCCGTGTCATCGAAATACGCTCGATGGTTTTTTCCGCTTTCTTGCTGAACAGTTCACGGTTGATCAATTCCAATTCAATACCCAGCTTGCTAATGAGCGAAAGCGTTTCCTGCATCAGTTTTTCCAAAATGATGTACAGCAGTGTATCCGATGTCTGCGCCTGTAATATCTCGTAGGGATCGTTATGGTCTTTGGCGCTATTGAAAAGGCTGCTGACCACCCAATGGCTTTTACCAATGGTAATGATGTAATCTTCTCCCCAGAAAACCTTTACTTCTTTGGTTTTAAGGAAGCGGTTCCAGCGGTCGTAATGGGGAAAGTGGAGAATAAGAAAATAATAGTCGTCGTAAATATCGATTTTCGGACGTTGGTTCACACTTTTACAGTCTTCGATATCAAGAGGGTGAAAGTGAAAGTTCTCTTTTAAAAAATCCAAATCCTGATCCGTTGGATTTTCAATATAATGCCATTTGAGTGTGCCGATTTTAATGGTTTGAATCACAGGCTTCTCCTCCCTTTCAAAAAAAGTGTGCTATTTACGACAAGTTTCTACATTCCGGTATTTGCATCGAAAAATTAGAGTGCAAAGGTAGCGTTTTCTTTGCAGAAGAAAGCGGGGGGATAAACTTTTTGTAAAAACCAATATAAAAGGGAAACCCGGAATCTTCAGGACACCACATAAAACTCAAACCTTTTTATTGGGGAACCTAATACAAAGGCATCGGATTTATTTCAAAAAAATAGTTTAATTCAATAATAATCAATCAAATATATTGCTTTTATAAAAAAATTTTTGTATAAAAATGAGATCCGGCTGTTCAAAAATTTTGAGCAGCCGGATCTTATTTCCTAGATGGTTCGCTTACCGCCTTCTGATCGCTAATTTTTAACTACGCGCACGGTTTGTTCGCCTATTTTAAGAATATAAATTCCTGCCGGCAAATGGGCAATGCTAAACTCCGTTTCGGTCGTTTCAAGCACTTTTTTACCCAATAAATCAAACAATTGTACTTTATCTGATTTCAATTTCCCGCTTTCCACTTTCAATGCTCCATGAGTTGGGTTCGGGTACACTTTCAATGCCGCATCCGTTGGGTCGCCGATTCCAACCAGGATTTTTTCAAATTGGGCCTCAATCCGGTGGTTCGCTTGCACATTGGCAAACGTATAAGCCACTATGGCTCCTACACTCACTCCATCAACCAACACATCTTTAATCTTGTAAGTGGCATTGGGCGTAATGCTGTAGGCCTTGTCGTCGCCGGCATTCACCACAGAGTTTCCTGTCGGAGTGATCGTACCACCAGTATTCGAACTGGCTGTGACGGTGTATTGAACCCGTTCGAAGCTTGCTACAATGCTGTGGTCGCCGGTTACATTGGTAAATAGATAGGAGGCCACCGATCCCACGTTTGAGCCGTCCACCCATACTTCTTTTACTTTGTAGTTGGCATTGGGCAGAATGGTAAATTCCTTGCTGCTGCCTTCGCTTACCATCACATTGCCTTCCGGAGAAATACGGCCGTTGCTCCCCGATACCGAAGCCGCAATGTTATGTTTGATAAGGGTAAAATCAACATGGATGGTATGACTTCCTGTTATATTGGTTAATGTGTATGATGGTACCTCTCCGGCCGCATATTCGCCATCTACAAGTACGCGAAGTACTTTGTAATGTAGATTGGGTGCAAATGAAAATGTTTTGTTATCCCCATGGAGCACCGTAACAGTGCCACTGGGTGAGATTGTTCCGTTGGCACCCGCTGTGGCCAGAATAGTATGAGGAACGCGCTCGTAAGTTATCGTAATGGAATGGTTTTCCGTTACATTTGCAAAAGTGTAAGTGCCTGCCGCTACGACAGCCTCGTCATTTATGCCGTCAATCAGCACTTGCGAAATAAGGGAGCCTGTGTTGGCTGTAAAAGTGAATGTTTGGTCGGCGCCATGAAGTACCGTAACATTACCGCTGGGAGTGATTGTCCCGCCAATTTCGGCGGTAGCAACGATCGTATGGGCTCTTGGAACCTGAACCGGGTAGGAAATTATTTTTCCGTGTTCATAAACTACGATAAGCAAGGCATCATTCTGATTGGAGGTATAGGGGGACGTATTTTGTCCTGCTAATAAATTGCTGGTGAATGTACTGCTTTTTGCACCGTTTTTATAAACGGTTACGCTATCGGCATCGTTATTCAGGTAAAAGCTGATAGAAGATGTCGTAGCCGAAACATTATATGCCGGTGCACTCTGCCACTGGAAATAAGGATGGCTTTTTCCAGTTTTGACATTCCAGATTCCGGTAGTAGGGGTAAAATTCCAACCCAAAGTGGTGGCATATAAATCTTGTGTTTGCAGCGTAGCCAAAGTAGCATCCGTTCCTGATACGCATCCGTCGCATACTCCGGTTTTAATCATGTTTGCGTATGCATAACAATTGGTTGCAGGATTGGCATAACTGGCTACTCGTCCTGAATATGCCCCATTTACATTGGAAGTAATGGCTACGCTGTTGCTTAACGTGGCGCCAAATCCAATTAATCCTCCGGCTTCACTATTGCTGCCGCTGGTTGTAACTGTACCCATGCTGTAACATTTGTCGGTTGTTGAGTTTCTGCTGTAGCCGATCAGGCCGCCTCCTCTACCTTCACTGGTCACTGTGGAATAACTGTAACAATTGGTAACGCTTGATCCTGCATAGCGCGAAATCCCGTTTTGTCCGATCAATCCGCCACCGGCACAAATGTTACCTCGTGCAATCACATAGGAATGGCTGTAACAATTACTGATCGCCGATAAATACGTATAGCCGATTAACCCGCCACTGTAATATCCGTTTACCTTGCCGGTGGCATAACAATTCGTAATGGTCGAACTCAGCGCTTGGCCTATCAATCCACCGGTATAGGCATCCTCCTGAGAATAAATATCGACATCGGTCAAACCAAGATTGCTGATGACAGGGCTATACTGTTGGTTGCCGGTAACACCAAACAACCCATGACCCAGAACAAAAGTTGAGGATCCCGTGATATGAATCCTGAGATTGCTGATGACATGTCCGTCTCCATCGAAATTACCCAAAAAAGAAGTGCCTACATCATTTCCAATCGGAATCCATCCGGTTGCACCGCCCCAACCGGAAAGGTCGAGGTTATTGACTAATTTGAAGTAATACCCGGCATAGCGGTTGGGCGCCTGGCCACTATTGACCATATGGGCCAGGTAGGCTAATTGAGCAGTATCGCAAATCAAATATGCCGTTCCAGGAGTGGTACCATCGCCTCCGCAGAAAGAAGTAACATTTTTTTGTACTGACTGAGGGACGATTTTGTTGGCATCCGTATTTAAGGAAGGGTCAATTGCTGTAGCAGTCTCGAAATTATTTACAGAATGATTCCGAGGCTGCACAAGAACACCTTTATTTACAGCATGCTGCGCATTCACTGTAACGACACAACTAAGTATTAGAGATGCCGTAAGTGCAAAGATTTTAAAAAAGCGACTCATTTTCTTCATCTTGGTAAAATTAAATAATACTTTATTTTTTGTTTTGAGGAGCAAAAATAGGTAAGGATTGATGCCTTGACAATTTTTCCAAGTAATCAAAAGGTAGTCATGGCAAAATTATTTCTCCCGTGTAAATCAAAAGATTAGATCCTTTTCACGGGTATACATTCAAAAAAACTCGCACCTTTGCAAAATAATCATGCCGAATAAATCCATTTTTTAGTTTTCCAGACAGAATTCAAAAAGTAAAAAAATCATGGGTCGATCGTTCCAATCACTTACTAAATGTTTTCACATGCGAATTTCGTATAGAGCATGTAGTTTCTTTTTTTGTAGCCTGTGTCTTCTTAATAACGCATTTGCCGGCAAAGACGATCTTAAAAAATTTGATTCCATTGTCAATGCAATCGATATTTGTGCTTTCACAAAAGCAACAAAAGCAAATTTATTGACAAAAGAGCTGCAACGTATTTCGATGATGCACCCCGATAATTTATATTTTTCCGCACAGACATTACATTGGCAAGCCCGGATCAACTATTTGCAAAATATCAGCGACTCGGCCTTAACAGGTAAAGTATTGGCAGCGGTTAACACATGGAATACAGATGATCATCCTTTTGAAAAAGCTTTGTTGGACCGGACATTGGCCTTATGCTATACGGTCGATGGGGATTTTGCCAATGCTTTTAAAATAGCATTAAAGGCTTTCGGAGAATTTGAGGCCATGAATGATACGGCTTCTATGAGCAATGCTTTAAATTTACTGGGTAACATCTGTGGAAAAACACAAAACCGGAACATGGCCATTGATTATTACCGGAAAGCATTCGCATTAACAAAACCGAGTGAAAGAAGGTATTATTCGACATTCATTGTTCTTTACACCAATTTATCCTATATCAGTAAGGAAAAAGAGCCGGCCATTGATTCTTTAATCAGCATCATACCGGTTCTTGAAAAACAGAAAGACACGTCGGACCTGATTACGGTATGCTTTAATTTGGGAACGCGGCTCATGAGTGGCGGGAATACCGAAAAGGGAAAATTCTATTATTTTAAAGGGGAAAAATATGCAGAAGAATGCCATATGGATAATTTATTGTTTACGTCGATGTCCTGTTACAATATGGGAGCCATGCTTCTTGCGGAGGGAAATCTTTCAGCGGCCTTGCAAAATGCATATGGTGCTCAAACGGCAGCCATAAGCAGTAAAAATTCCGAACAACTTTCCCGAGCCTGGGTTCTTCTTTCTGAAATTTATGCAAAAAGAGGAAATAACGACAGCTCTTACCATTATCTTCGGAAATACAGTTTATTACAAAATAAGTTGATGGATAAGGCCAAAATGATCGAAGTTTACCAGGAATACATTTCCATGTCGTTGGAATCGGCAAAAAAAGAATTGACCATTGCACAGCAAAATGTATTGCTGAGGAATAAGCAGTTCATTATTTTTATCATTATTGCCATTTCTATTATCATCATGATCACTTTATTTCTAATTGTCGTTCAACAACAAAAACGAAATATCAATCAACAAAACTTATTAAAAGAGACTGAAAACAAAGAACTTGCCAACCGGCTACAACACGAAAAACGAATTAAGACCTTGCAGGAAGAAAAATATAAACTGGAACAGGAAAAACAACATCAACAATTGGAATCAAAAGCGCGGGAAATCACCTCATATTCTTTATTACTTACCAATAAAAATGAAGTATTGCAACATATTTCAGAGGTAGCCAAACAGTTGGCAAATCATTCCGGGCAATCAAACGAAATCTATCAGAAAATCAATGACATTGTCCGCAACAATATCTCTATCGATACGAATTGGAGCGAATTTGTAGCGCATTTTGATAAAGTACACCCAAAATTTTTTGATACGTTGAAAGCCATTTGCCCTGATTTAACGGAACATAGCCTCCGGATGTGCGCCTATTTTCGTATGGGTATCTCATCGAAGCAAATGGCACAGATGCTGAATGTTGCCCCATCGAATATCAAACAAATCCGGTACCGCCTTAAAAAGAGATTCAATCTTTCGGAAAATGAAAATCTGGATGATTTTTTAAGAAGCATCTAAAACGTGTATTCAAAAAAAGCGTCTACTTCTTATATGGCTTTTTCTCCCGTTTGGTTAGTCCTTTTTCAACTATCTAAGTTCTTTATCCACAGGCACAAGCAATAATAGCTGCAAAATACGTAATTTCGCAACATCAATGGCACCATCGGTTTATATCGCTCCCTTATCAAGCTGGCTTCCGGCAACCGCACAACCTTGTGTGATCAGCGGGCCGTGCAGCGCCGAAAGCCGCGAACAGGTATTGGAAACTTCACAGGCATTGGCCGGTATTCCACAGGTAAAAGTACTTCGTGCCGGCGTATGGAAGCCGCGTACGCGTCCGTCGGCTTTCGAAGGAGCAGGAGAAAAAGCGTTGCCCTGGCTTGTCGAAGCCAGGCAGCAAACAGGCCTGCAACTTGCGGTGGAAGTGGCCAAGCCTGAGCACATCGAATTATGTCTGAAACAAGGCATCGATATCCTTTGGTTTGGCGCCCGTACGGTGGTTAATCCGTTTATCGTTCAGGAATTGAGCGAAGCGTTAAAAGGTGTTGACATTCCAGTGATGGTAAAAAATCCGCTCAATCCCGATATCAACCTTTGGGTCGGCGCTTTCGAGCGGCTGAATCAGTCGGGAATTACCAAACTGGCCGCCGTTCACCGCGGATTTTCCGATTACAAAAAAAGCATCTACCGCAACGCGCCTTTGTGGCAAATTCCTATCGAATTGCAACGCCTGATCCCCAATTTGCCAGTATTTTGCGACCCCAGTCATATCTCCGGAAACCGCAACCTGATTTTCGAGATTTCGCAAAAAGCGCTGGATTTGGGCTTTTCAGGCTTGATGATCGAAACACATTGCCATCCGCAAAAAGCGCTTACCGACGCCAAGCAGCAAATTACGCCGGAAGCGTTAGAACAGCTGCTTGCCCGTCTGGTCGTCCGTACGTCTTCGTCGGTGCCCGAGTTTGAAAATTACCTCGAACATTTGCGCTTTGAAATCGACCATCTGGATTTAGAGCTTTTGCATTTGTTGGCCCAGCGGATGCAAGTGGTCGAAAAAATAGGCCATTACAAACGCGACCACAACATTGCCGTGCTGCAAATCAACCGCTGGCGCGAAATGATTTCTGCACGGATGACCGAAAACCAACATCTGGAAATGGATAAATCGTTTCTGTTAAACCTGTTGCAACTTATCCACAACGAAAGCATCCGCATTCAACGGGAAATTCTGAGAGATTCCGCTCCGGAAAAAGAATAAAAAAATCTTTTTGTAAATAAATGTTAAAATAGTTAACTTTTGTTAACAATTAGATAAATTGATGGTATCTTTACATCGGTTATTTTGCATATAGCTTTTATTTTCACCAAATTAGGTCATCCCTATTTGCTTTTCAAAAAGGAAACAAACAGAGAAAAACTTGCCTATGGGTAAATCAGGTGTAACGTCCGCAAATTATTTCCACATACTAAAAAACCAATTTAACAAATAACAAATATGAAAAAACTTTTTTACGTTCTCTTGCTGCCTGTTTTGCTGGCCTTTACTGCCGACCAAACGCAAAACGATTTTTATTTGCCGAAGCAAGTTACAAATATTTATGCTGCCGATTTCGACCGGGACGGGCGGATTGATATCGTAACCAGGCACAGCACGCTTTACAATGCGACCAATCCCAGCCTTACTTTTTTAAAAAACGAAACAACCGGAATCAGCATCAAAGACACCGCTTGCCTTTTCTACGACGGGAGCTATGAATTCGGAGATCTTGATTTTTTTGCAGCGGATATGAATAACGACGGATTTCCGGATGTTGTCACGCAGCACCGGGTGAAAACCCCAACCGTGGAAGAAGCGTATTTGCGTATCTATTACAATGACGGTACCGGCAGCTTTCCGACTTTTTCCGATTTGAATCTGAGCACCCATGGAATTGCCGGAAACTATGCCCATGGCGATGTAAACGGTGATGGGTTTCAGGACATTGTAATGACAGGACAAAGTACTTGGGGGATCTATTATAATGACGGTACCGGTAAATTATTGCCTCCAGAAATACGTCCCTTCCCCGAGCCGGGATACTATGGAATTGTTTGCGGCGACCTGAACGGAGATCACAAAGATGATGTGGTATTCATAAATTGGGATGGCGAAGGAAAAATAGTTATCCTTTACAATCCTTTCGACAGTATTTTTGAAATCAACCAGAAGGTTTATGAACTGGCTATCGCCGATATGAATCAAGACGGGCGGAATGATCTTATAATCAGTTGTCCGAACCCAAATGGGTATAGCTATTCAATCGCAATCTATGAAAATCAACCGGGTATATTTCAGGAACATCTTTGCGGGAAAATATCCAAGCGCCCACATACTTTATTCGTAAGTGATTTGGATAACGATGGCCTGCCTGATATTGTAGTAACTCCTTATACTCCAACATATCTTAGAGCAGCTCCCTTAGGGATTTTAGAAATTTGTTATAACAAAGGAAACTTCCAAATGGACGAAACACAATATCTGGAGCTTGAGTACGCCTTTGAAAAAACAACAGGAGAGTCTTATTGTGCGGACTTCGACAACAACGGATTTACCGATATTGCCACAATCTATCACAAACACCCTCTTACATATCCTTACACAGAAAGGTATGGCCTGCATATTTTTTACAACCGTGGCGACCGCACTTTTTCAGAAACCCCTCTTTCTAAAAAAGAATCTGCGCAAGTTGCCAATCTGAACGTATATCCAAGCCCGTTCCGGGATTTGGTAACATTCGAGTTCAGCACCCGGCAAGCGAATCGTGTCGAACTGGTTATTTACAACTTGCAGGGAGAATTGATGGAACGTCTTGCGGTTCCGGCAAAAACAGAGAATCAAAAAATCACCTGGGATGGACGCCACGTCAAGCCCGGCGTTTATATCGTGGGAATCAAAATAGACGGTGTACTTTCCAAAAGCATTAAAATCACACGGCTTTAAAAATACAAATCACGCTCGCCGGCTTGGATGCGTTCCAAGCGGCGTTTGATCTCGTTGGTATCCACGGCATCGTGCGCCAGATTGAGTTGGTTTAAATTTTCCTCGATCAAGCGATAGCCTTTGATCTTGGTAGCCTCGGCGGCATAATCTTCCAGATACTCAGCCAAGGTGAGCATGGCATTGGGCGTGCAGAAGCGTTTGATAAAACCCGGCACCGAAAACTCCATAAAATGTTCGCCGGTGCGGCCATTGCGGTAGCAAGCCGTACAGAAGGACGGCAAATAATTTTGCTGCAACAGCTCTTCGATTACATCGTTGAGCGAACGTGAATCGGCAATGTGGAATTGTTCCCGGTTCAAGTCTTGTTGATCGTTCAAACTTTCGGAATAGCTGCCGATTTCCAGTTTCGTGCCCCCATCGATTTGCGAAACGCCGAAACTCAGCGTTTCCTTGCGGACTTCAGCACTTTCACGTGCCGTTAAAATCAATCCCGTATAAGGAACCGCCAACCGGAGAATCGCGACCAATTTCATAAAGTCGGCATCCGAAACGGTATATTTCCCGTCAAAATTCAAGGAAGAAGCTTCTTTGATCCGTGGAAATGAAATGGTGTGAGGGCCCACATTGTAACAAGCTTCCAAATGGTTGGTATGGCGAACCAATCCCATGACTTCGTAGCGCCAATCGTACAAACCGAACAAAGCGCCGATTCCTACATCATCGATTCCCGCTTCCTGCGCTCGATCCAAGGATGTTAAACGGTAGTTAAAATCGCGTTTCTTGCCGCCCAAATGATAATGCTTGTAGATTTCAGGGTGATACGTTTCCTGAAAAATCTGATAAGTGCCGATTCCGGCTTCTTTTACAGTGCGAAATCCTTCTATTTCCAAAGGAGCCGCATTGATATTTACCCGGCGGATTTCGCCGTTTCCTTTTTTTACGCCATAAACCAAACGGGCGGTGTGTGCAATGTATTCGGCATTGTATTCGGGATGTTCCCCGTAAACCAAAATCAAGCGTTTTTGGCCGTTATCTTCCAATGATTCTACTTCACGCACCAACTCCCGATCGGCCAAAGTTTTGCGGATAGCTTCGGTGTTTGAGGCTTTAAATCCGCAGTAACTGCAATTGTTGGTGCATTTATTCCCGATATACAACGGTGCAAACAACACGATCCGGTTTCCATAAACCTGTTGTTTCAAGCGGCGTGCCCCTTCTTTGATTTCTTCCACCAGATTTTCATCGGTTGCGTTGATAAGGCAGGCCGTTTCGGCTAACGTAAGCCGTTGTTTATTCAACGATTTGGCAATAATTTGCCGAACCCGTTCGGGAGTGGCTTTTTCGTTATTTAAAAATTCCCAGATTTCGTCCGCATCAATAAACGGTTTCATGGGTTCGTCGGCAATCCGGCATTTTTCAGGGTTGAAAATCATAAACAAATCCTCACTTTCTTTATCGAGGTACAAATGTACAAAAAATTGGTTTTATTTCAGTATTTATTTACTTAAATAAAAATGTTCAAATGATTGATTTTTAATTAATTATTATGTATTTGATTTTCAATGAAAAAGAATTTATCAAATCTAAAATCTCTAATAATAAAGCCTTTAAAGTCCCTTACTAATCAATTGTTAATAAAGTAATGGAATATTTTGAAATCACTTAAGTATTTTCGTTGTTCCATTATTGCTCCAGTTCGACTAACTGAATTGGACTGATTTCTAGTCAATTAAATTTATAATTTGCAAAAATTATGGATGCGAATTTGTTTTCATCAGAAAATACGAATCAAATAAGCGAAAAAAAACAAGAAAATTTTCTTGAAAACGTCCTAAAGGAACGTGTTCGCCCTACGATCGAAACCAAAACTTCAAAAGTTTCTGAGAAACAACCCTCTAGTTCGGAAATTTCGAATTTACACGTAGAAAAAAAGACGCTAAATATAATGCAATCTGAAACACAGAAAAAACTGCCGGCCTATTCGCATGAAGAAGTTTTGGCAGCGGCAACAGAATATTTCAAGGGTGATACATTGGCCGCCAATGTGTGGATGAATAAATACGCTTTGAAAGACAGTGACGGCAACATATACGAACGTACACCCGACGATATGCACCACCGCCTGGCATCGGAAGTGGCGCGCATCGAATCCAAGTATTCCAATCCGATGACCGAGGCAGAACTGTTCGAGTTGTTCCGCGATTTCAAATACATTGTGCCGCAAGGCAGCCCCATGTCGGGAATCGGAAACGACTTTCAGGTTTCATCCTTATCGAACTGCTTTGTGATCGGAGGAGATTCGAACCAGGACTCTTACGGCGGAATCATGAAAGTAGACCAGGAGCAGGTTCAGTTAATGAAACGCCGTGGAGGCGTCGGACACGATTTGTCACACATACGTCCCGGCGGAAGCCAGGTAAAAAATTCAGCGCTTACTTCTACCGGTATTGTTCCGTTTATGGAACGCTTCAGCAACTCGACCCGCGAAGTAGCCCAAGACGGGCGCCGTGGCGCCTTGATGCTTTCTATCAGCATCAAACACCCGGATTCCGAGAATTTTATTGATGCCAAAATGGAACAGGGCAAAGTGACCGGAGCCAATGTTTCCGTTCGGGTGGACGATGCTTTTATGCAATCGGTAAAAGCCAATAAACCCTATGTTCAGCAATATCCGATCGACAGTTTGAATCCGGTGAAAACAAAAGAAATCGATGCTTCACGGTTGTGGAATAAGATTATTCACAACGCCTGGCAATCGGCAGAGCCCGGAGTTTTGTTTTGGGACACCATCATCCGGGAATCCGTTCCGGATTGTTATGCCGATTTGGGTTTTAAAACCCTGTCGACCAATCCCTGCGGTGAAATCCCATTGTGTCCTTACGACAGTTGCCGTTTGCTGGCCATCAACCTGTTCAGCTACGTCGAAAATCCGTTTACCCCGCAGGCGACTTTTAATCAAGAACTTTTTGAAAAGCATGCCCGCTATGCGCTCCGGATTATGGACGACATCATCGATCTGGAAACCGAGAAAATCGACGCTATTTTGGCAAAAATAGTGTCCGATCCGGAGGACGAAGAAACCAAACGTACCGAACGCCTTTTGTGGGAAAAAATCCGCGAGAAAACGCTGCAAGGACGCCGTACCGGTATCGGCATCACTGCCGAAGGCGATATGCTGGCAGCACTTAACTTGCGCTACGGGAGCGATGAAGCTACCGATTTCAGCGTAAACATCCACCGTGCACTGGCTGTTCAGGCTTACAGTTCGTCTATTGACCTGGCAAAGGAACGCGGCGCCTTCCCGATTTTTGACATCGAACGCGAAAAAAACAATCCGTTTGTATCACGCATTCGCGAAGCTGCACCCGAAGTTTATGCCAAAATGGAAAAATACGGCCGGCGCAACATCAGCATGTTGACCATTGCTCCAACAGGAAGCGTGAGCATTTGCACACAAACCACTTCCGGAATTGAGCCGGTATTTATGGTGAGCTACAAACGCCGCCGCAAAGTAAACCCGAACGATAAAAATGTAAAGATCACCTTTGTAGACGAAGTAGGTGATTCGTGGGAAGAATACAATGTATTTCATCCGAAATTTATGGACTGGCTTTCGGTAAACGGCTACCATACCGATGAAGCGGTAAAAATGAGCGAGGCCGATTTAAATGCCTTAATTGTAAAATCGCCTTATTACAAAGCCACCTCCAACGATATTGATTGGGTAGCCAAGGTAAAAATGCAAGGAGCCATCCAAAAATGGGTCGACCACAGCATCAGCGTCACGGTGAATTTACCCGCAGACGTTACCGAAGAATTGGTTTCGAATGTATATTTAACGGCTTGGGAAAGCGGTTGTAAAGGCATGACCATTTACCGCGACGGTTCCCGTTCGGGCGTATTGGTCAGCAACGACGCCTCGAAAGAAGAATTCGAAAACGATTTCCGCGAAACCAACGCCCCTCCGCGTCCGGAAGAACTGGAGGTTGAAATTATCCGCTTTAAAAACGAAACGGAAGACTGGATTGCTTTTGTTGGGCTGTTGAACAACCGCCCCTACGAAATCTTTACCGGAAAAGCAGAAGATTTCTGGATTCCTCCTTATGTTACTTCGGGTTGGGTTACCCGTGTTAAGGAAAAAAACCAATCGGCCCGCTACGATTTTGATTACGAAGACAAATTCGGTTTCCGGAACACCCTCCGCGGTCTATCCCGCTCATTCAAAAAAGAATATTGGAATTATGCAAAATTGATTTCGGGAATTTTACGGCACGGCATGCCGCTTCCTTATGTGGTCGATTTAGTTGAGAACCTGAGTTTTGATAATGAAAGTATCAATACCTGGAAGAACGGCATCGTCCGGGCGCTTAAAAAGTTTATTCCCGACGGAACCGTGAGCGAGCAAAGTTGTCCCGAATGCAAAGAGAGCACGATTATTTACAAAGAAGGTTGCCTGACCTGTACCACTTGCGGGTATTCCAAATGCGGATAAAAACCAGAAAAAATAAACTAAAAAAATCCAATAACATTTATTATTGGATTTTTTTTTGAGGAAACTCAAGTATCGCAAAAGAAAACAGAAGTCTCCCGTTCGATCAAACAACGGGGAAACCTGTCAAAATGTCTACAACAAATCGTTTGCCAGATTTGCCAGTTCGGAACGTTCGCCCTTTTCCAACCGGATATGAGCATAGATGGAATGGTGCTTGATCTTGTCGATCAGATAAGACAAGCCGTTACTTTGAGCATCCAAATAGGGCGTGTCGATTTGGTAAATATCGCCGGTAAATATAATCTTGGTATTTTCGCCGGCCCGTGTGATGATGGTTTTTACTTCGTGGGGCGTCAAGTTTTGAGCTTCATCTACAATGAAATATACATTCGAAATGCTGCGCCCGCGAATATACGTAAGCGGCGTGATCACCAATTTCTCATTTTCAAGCGATTCTTTAATCACCTTGTATTCCCGGTCCTTTTCGCTGTATTGGTTTTGAATAAATTTCAAATTATCGAAAAGCGGTTGCATGTAAGGATCGACTTTCTCACGGATATCGCCGGGCAAAAAGCCGATGTCCTTATTACTCAGCGGAACAATGGGGCGCGACAAATAGATTTGTTTAAAATTGTGGCGTTGTTCCAGCGCTCCGGCAAGCGTCAGCAAAGTTTTTCCGGTTCCGGCCACGCCTTGAATAGTCACCAGCTTTACAGCCGGATTCATAATAGCATGCAAGGCAAACACCTGTTCGGCATTGCGGGGCATGATTTTATAAGCCGGATGTTTATCGATCCGTTCAATCACCTGTTTCTCAGCATTATAATAAGCCAAAGCCGAATTGCGGGTGTTTTTCAGGATATAGTATTGATTGGGAATGGGGTTGCTGACACCGATTTCCGAAGGATTCAGAAAACCGTTCTGGTAAATCGAATCGATGTTTTGCGAAGATAAGCCCTCTATCACCGAAATTCCCGAATAAAGTTCTTCTATATTTTTGATTTTTCCGGTCAGGAAATCTTCGGCATGCAGGTTCAGCGATTTGGCCTTCAACCTTAGGTTTACATCTTTGGTCACCAAAATCACTTTTTGATCCGGAAATTCTTTGGATACCGAAATAGCGGCATTCAGGATGCGATGGTCGGGTTTGTCGTCGTTGAATATCAAGCAGGCATCGGGATCGCTTTTTTCGTTCATCACTACTTTAAAACGCCCGCCTCCTTTCGATTTAGAGAGTGTTTTCCAATTGGTAAGGATGCCCCGTTCCGAAAAACGGTCGATGATGCGGATAAATTCACGGGCTTCAAAATTGATGATATCATTCCCTTTTTTGAAATTATCCAATTCCTCCAAAACGGTAATGGGCAATACGACATCGTTGTCGTCAAAGCAGTGAATCGCGTTGTGGTTGTATAAAATAACGCTGGTGTCCAGGACAAAAATTTTCTTTTTGGATGCGGAAGACGTTGCGTTTTTTTTTCGGGCTGGTTTCGGGGTTTTCTCGGAAGGAAGCAATTTCTTTGGCATAATATAAAAAAAATAAGGATTAAAAACGAATCTTCTACCTATCAACGGTAAATTTATGAATTTGTTTCCAAAGAATACGGATTGTTGATATCTTAGAGAAATGGCCTATAAAGAAAAGATTACTTTTGTTTCGCAAAAAAATAGACATACTCAAATAGCAAATCTAGGACTAAACCTCACAGAAGATGTTCAAGAAATTTCAAGCGATGAAATTACGATGGATCCTTTTGTCTAGTAAAACCCTTCAACGATATTTAACAACGAATGTGGAGGCCGGAAACCACCAAAAACGGGGCGTATCCGAAAAGCCAGATGAGTAGGACAACCACAAAAAAACAATTTTATGAAAAAACAATTCGTTGCCACGCTTGCCCTATTGCTTTTACTAACGTTTGCAACCTATGCCCAAAAAGGCACCAAACAAGCCACGGCAAGAATTATTGAGAGCACAGGACCATCCTTGATTAGTCTTACTTACGAAGACGGGAAAAGCGAAATTATTCCTTTACAAAAGTTGAGATTAATGGGGAACAGTACTACGACTATTGTAGAAAACCAGCAACTTATCAATAAAATGCTGAATACTATGAGCGAAAAAGGATACGAGGTCACTCAAATGTCAGTAAGCGGAGAGAATTTCTTGTATACCTTTATCGTTTTTTCAAAAAAAGAATAAGCCTGTTTTTATTATTGACAATGTTGGATCTCTCCACGGAAAGCGCCCGGCAAGACGGTTTACCCTCTCCGGGCGTTTTGTCTTTTAGTGTCTTCGATTCACAACATTTTATTTGCCAATACAACAAAAGGCTTTTCAAACACCGTCAACCCTACCCGGTTTTCTTTGTACTTTTGCCTTAAAAAGTTTTCATTGATGATGAATGTTCTTCCCCTCGACCAACGCATGGCTGCTTTTGCCGCATTGGGCGAACGGCTCCGGTATTTAGTCGCCTGTTATGAACAGGAAACGGAATTCCGGCAGCTTGTTCAGCAGGCTTATTTGCAAAATGCGTGGTTTACTCCGGAACAGGTGTTGTTTGCCTTTCAATCGATAGCAGAAAGCTTGGAAACCGGCAACTTGCAAAAATGGATTCAAACGTCCCAGCTTCCTGCTTCGAACGGAAAACCGAAAAAGATTGGCGTAATCATGGCGGGAAACATTCCGCTGGTAGGATTTCACGATTTTTTATGCGTGTTGATTTCGGGACATATTTTTATGGGAAAACTTGCTTCCAACGACAAAATACTGTTTCCGGCTTTGGCCAAGGAACTTTGCAAGTTGGAACCGGCTTTTGAGCCCTTGATCCAATTTACCGATTCGCAGTTGGCCGGATTTGATGCCATCATTGCAACGGGGAGCAACAATACGGCCCGCTACTTCGAGTATTATTTCGGCAAATATCCGCATATTATCCGCCGCAACCGCAACAGCGTGGCTGTGCTTACCGGAACCGAAAGCCCGGAAGATTTGAAAGGGCTAGCCAACGATGTTTTCCGCTACTACGGATTGGGCTGCCGCAGCGTTTCCAAATTGTTCGTTCCCCAAAATTATGATTGGAACGCCCTGATGGAGGCTTTTTCGGAATGGAAACCAAATTTGGATTCGCATACCAAATACATGAACAACTACATTTACAACAAATCCATTTTGTTGTTAAACCAACAGCCGCACCTCGACAATGGTTTTTTGCTGGTGAAGCCCGATGCTTCGTTCAGTTCGCCCGTTTCGGTTTTAAATTACGAAGTGTATCCTGATCTGGAAACGGTGAAACAAAATTTGCTGCAAAACAGCGAGTTACTGCAATGTATCGTTACACATCCGGATTTGATTGAAAACAGCATCCGGTTCGGCGAATCGCAAACCCCTCAATTGTGGGATTACGCCGATCATGTGAACACCTTGGATTTCCTGATGAACGGCTTAGCCGTTTCAAATGAATCGTATTTTTTACCTTAAAAATAACTAGTGCTATGATTTCACCTGCCGTTTTAGAATTTCTTACACAATTAAAGGAAAATAACAACCGTGAATGGTTCCAGGCCCACAAACCGGCGTATGAAAAAGTAAAGAAAGAAGTGGAAGCTTTTGTGGCTTCGGTAATTGTGGAAGTGGCCAAATTCGACAAATCGATCGGCCTGCTCGATGCCAAGGATTGTATGTTCCGTATTTTCAGGGATGTGCGTTTTTCGCCGGATAAGTCGCCTTACAAAACCAACATCGGGGGTTTTATTACGCAGGGGGGACGGAAAGGATTGAATGCGGGTTATTACATTCATTTCGAGCCGGGTACGTGCATGCTGGCCGGCGGAGTTTATATGCCGCGCCCCGATGTGTTGAAATTGCTCCGCAACGAAGTGTATTTCCACAGCAATGAATTTAAAGCGATTTTGAACAAGCCTTCGTTTAAAAAACTGTTCGGGGATCTGGATGATTTCGACAAGTTGAAAAAAGCGCCCAAAGATTTCCCTGCGGATTTCCCGGATGTCGATTTGTTAAAGTATAAATCGTACAGCGTGCTTCATACCGTCAGCGACGACCGGATTCTTGCCGCAGATTATAAAGACTATGCGGCTTCGGTATTCCGGGAAATGTACCCATTCAACGACTTCCTGAACCGGGCGATTGCGAATGGGTAACGAGTAGACGAGTTACGAGTAAACGGGGTTTCAATTGAAAATGGGGGATTTGGTAACGAGTAACAAGTGACGAGTAACGGGTTGCAACCTCAGCGAGGCTCAGTGTAATTTTTTCGTTAACGAGTTTACAGTTAGCAAGTTTACCCTGCACCGTTTTCCATTTTATCAATAAACAGTTCAACACCTCAACGATTCAACAGTTCAACAAACTACTCACCCTTCACTGCTCACATCTCATTTAAACACCCTATGCGATTAAAATAGAATAATAGTAGATTAAATTATCGCACCCAATTAAAGCCGAATTTCCCCGATAAACAATTCAACAACCCTTCACCTTGCACCGTTCACCCTGTACCCTTTACCTTGAACCCATTTCACCCTTCACTGTTCACGCTTCACTAAATAAACAATTCAACAATTCAACAAACAACTCACCCTTCACTTCTCGCATTATGACAATTAAAAATATTATTTTCGACATGGGCGGAGTTCTGGTCGACCTCGATCCGACTTGGGCGGGCAAAACGCTTTCGGAACTAGGGATTACGGATATTAAACAGAAACACGATGCGTTGCGCAAAAACGGGTTTTACCGCAAACTGGATACGGGCGAAGTGGGCGCGGATTGGCTGCGCCAGCAACTGCGCGATTTGTCGAACCGGGAAGTTACGAATGAAGAGTTGGATACAGCCTGGAATGCCATGATTACGGGATTTCCGCCGGAGCGCTTCCAATTGCTTCGAGATTTACGCCGGAATTACCACTTGTTTTTGCTTTCAAATACGAATGAAATTCATACCGGCTTCGTACTTTCGGAGGTTCGGAAACGCTTCGGATATGAATTTTCAAGCCTTTTTGGCAAGGTCTATTTTTCGAATGAAATGGGCCGGGCCAAACCGGATGTGGAAACGTTCCAGTTTGTGTTGACCGACAGCGGGTTGGTAGGCAGCGAAAGTTTGTTTATCGACGATTTGCCGGACAATTGCGAGGGGGCAAAGGCTGCAGGAATTCATACGCATCATTTGGTGAGAGGAACGCAAATAACGGATTTGTTCGAAAACGGGCTTTTAAAACCCGATATCTTGTTGTTGTAAGCGGCTGAAAAAGGTTTCCAGTTCCTGCTTTCCGGTGAATTTCATCAGTTCCATGCGGTATTTCTTGAAATCGGGAATGCCTTTGAAATAGCCGGAATAGTGTTTCCGCAATTCCAAAACTACTTTTTTTTCATATTCCTTTTCACAAGCGGAGTGCAGGTGTTCCAAAACCACGGAAATACGTTCTTGCAGGGTAGGTTGCGGCAGGTTGGTTCCGGTTTGCAAAAGATGTTTGATCTGGCTGAAAATCCACGGGTTTCCGATGGCGCCACGCCCGATCATAACGGCATCTATGCCGTAACGGTTTTTCATTTCCATGGCTTTTTCGGCGCTGTCCACATCTCCGTTTCCGATCACGGGAATTCGCATTCGCGGATTGTTTTTTACTTCGCCGATCAGGCTCCAGTCGGCAACGCCCGAATACATCTGCGCCCGCGTACGTCCGTGAATGGCAATGGCTTGTATGCCGCAATCTTGCAGTTGTTCTGCCAATCCGACAATGGGCTTGTCACTTTCGTCCCAACCCAGTCGTGTTTTTACGGTAACGGGAGTTTTTACGGCTTTCACCACTTCGCGGGTAATTTCCAGCATCAGCGGAATCTCGCGCAACAAACCGGCGCCGGCGCCTTTGAGGGCTACTTTTTTTACCGGGCATCCGAAATTGATGTCGATAAATTCGGGCCGGGCTTCTTCGGCCATCCGGGCGGCCTGCTTCATGTTTTCAACGTCCTTCCCGAAAATTTGGATTCCCAGCGGGCGTTCTATTTCGTCAAACAGCAATTTGTTGTTGCTTTTAACGGCATCGCGCACCAGACCCTCGCACGAAATAAATTCGGTATAAACCACGTCGGCTCCGAAGCGCTTGCAAACTGCGCGAAATGCCGAGTTGGTCACGTTTTCCAGCGGCGCCAACATCAAAGGAAATTCGCCCAAATCGGTCGTTCCAATCTTCATCCGGTTTGTATTTTCCGGCAAAATTACATGATTTGTCAACGCCGAAAAAGCAACATTCCGTATCTTTGCATCAAATCAATCCGTTATGTTTCCTGACTCCGGTTCCGCAAAGCCGAATTATTGGCGTCAACTGTTTATGCTTCTGTTTTTTGTGCTGGGAGGGTTTCTTCTGTCGGTTGTATTTGCGGTTGCCTTGCAATATGCCATTTGGGGGAAACAGATTATCTCAACGGATTTTACCAACCCGCAGGTAATCTATGCAATGTGGGTTACGATGATTTTCAGCCAATTGGGCTCTTTTTTGTTGCCGGTATGGATTTTTATCAAATTATCGTTTCAAAAACCGCTGGATTATTTAAGATTGCGCAACAAACCGCAAGCCGGACTTCTGGCCGCCATTGTGTTGCTGTTTATCATTCAACTGCCTTTGATTTCAGGGCTTGCCGTGTTGAACGACCACATCCACCTGCCCGATTTTTTGCATGGATTGGAGGAAAAACTCCGCGCCATGGATCAAACCGATGCAACCATTGAAGCGTTATTTTCAGTCAATACGAGCGTTTGGGGCATTTTATTATCCGTTTTTGTAGTGTGTCTGTTGCCCGCATTTTGCGAGGAATTCTTGTTCCGGGGCACTTTGGGGCGGATCTTTAAAGATTGGTCGCACAGTACGGTGAAAGCAGCCTTGGCTGCAGGCATTATTTTTTCGCTGGCGCATTTTTCGTACGGCGGATTTCTGCCCCGGATGTATATGGGCGTGGTGCTGACATTGCTTTATTTGTGGAGCGATAATTTGTGGTATTCCATTGCAGCGCATTTCACGAACAATTTTTTAAGTTTAATGGCTTTGCTGGCAAAGAATTGGGGCTATAATGTGGAGGATAAAAGCGTGGAACAACACCCTTTGTTTTGGATAGCTGTGGCCGCAAGCCTTGCTGTAAGCGTTTATATTTTATATTGGTTCTATCAAAAAAGCCGGAAAGTCAAATTAAAACCTCTTGATTTGTAAAGAATTGCTTGAAAGGTTTCGCAGCTACGCTGCTTTTCAGGAAGGGGAATCCTTTTTTTACAAAGGTATATCGCGGCTACGCCGCTGAAAGAGATTGTGCCGGGCATTTTGTAGCAATAACAGACATGCCCTATAATGGAAAATTTGGGTAGAAAAAGCACATAACAAACCAAGTTACGTAGTGATGATTTTTTGGATGCTACGTACAAAACCAGTTGCAAGAATAATTACAACCTCGTAAGTTTTTAGGAATATGCCTCGTAAGTTTTGGATTTGGATTTCGATTGCAGTCATTGCAATCCTTATTTTTGTTGCATCGGTTCTTTTTAAAGATTTTATTCTCTCCAAAAAAGTTGTTCCCCCACCCCTACCAATGGTTGAATATGGTATCGTAACCGATTCGCTGGTAATGGTGCGCGATGTGGTAAAACCCGGGCAAACTTTGGCGGATATTATCGGCAGTTTTGAGGTAAACCACGAACAATTGATCGAAGTAGGCGAAAAAAGCCGGGGCGTCATCGACATGCGCAAAATACGTGCCGGGAACAATTATACGGCCATGTGCTTGAACGATTCGCTCAAAACATTGTCGTATTTTATCTACGAAATAAACGACACCAGCTATGCAGTTTTCGATTTCGGCGATTCGCTGCATATCTATGGGGCTTCACACGAGGTCAAGCACGAAACGTCGACGGTTTCAGGAACCATCCAATCATCGCTCTGGAATGCCATCGAAGATGCAAAAGGCGACATCAACCTGGTGTTGGGGCTGGCTAATATTTACCAGTGGACGATTGATTTTTATGCCCTTCAAAAAGGAGATGCTTTCCGGATCGTTTACGAAAAATTGTCGGTCAACGGGAAAGCAGTCGGCATGGGGAAAATCCATTCAGCGCTCCTTACCCATTCGGGAAAAGACTATTATGCCATCAATTTCGACCAAAACGACGCCAACGGCTATTTTGATTTAAGCGGGAACAATCTGCGCAAAGCTTTTCTGAAAGCGCCCTTAAAATTCAGCCGCATTTCTTCCAAATTTTCAAACAGCCGCCTGCATCCGGTGTTACGCATCCGTCGCCCTCATCATGGCGTTGATTATGCCGCACCCAAAGGCACGCCAGTTCATTCCATCGGCAACGGCATTGTGAAAAAATGCGGGTATTCGGGCGGAGCCGGTAACTTGGTCACCATTCAGCACAGTAATTCATACACAACCAGTTACATGCATCTGTCGGGATACGGCAAGGGCATCCGTTCCGGAGCCAGGGTAGAGCAAGGGCAGGTGATCGGTTATGTGGGCAGCACCGGGCTTTCCACCGGTCCGCATTTGGATTTCCGGGTTTACAAAAACGGAGTTGCCATTGATCCGTTATCGATGATTTCTCCCAATGCCGATCCGATTGAGAAAAAAAACAAGCCTGCTTTCGATTCGATCCTAAAAAAACAATGTTTATTATTGAATCCCCCCAAAATGTAAGCGGGTAGCTTTCGCATTTCAAACTCAAAATACACAAAAACCGCATTCGAGCCGTACGGGGGGCGTATGATAAAAACCGAAATAAATTCTATAAACATGCAATCTCATTGAGATTGAGGTAATGCAGAATCCGAAGGATTCAAATGTTTATAGAAAAGAATGCAAAAAAATATTCGCCCCCGAGAGAGGGGTCGTACCTGCCATCCATACCGTTTCTATAAATATACAATGCCTTCGGCATTGATCCTAAGGAGATTTTATAGCGAACTCTGATTCTTAGCCTTTTTTCTTAAGCGAATACAACGATTTTCGCAACTCTACGGCATCACAACCTGCACAATGTGTAGTTCCGCATGCCGGGGTATTTTTACGTTTCGGGAATAGAATCTGAAACAAATGAACTGCCGTGTAGCCAAAAGCGATTGCTACCAGAACATACGTGATCAGATGTTGAATAATGAGGTTCATTGTTTTTATTTCTAAAACGGGAATTAAAGGCTGGCAAACAAATTGGCGACCGGTGGAAAAAACCAAACAACTACAAAAAAGTTCACAAAAACGACAACAGCTAAAAAAATAACCGCCCAAACAGCCGCCGGAATCCCCGTTAGCTTTTGCAGTCCTGTTGCATCGCCGGCTTTGTTTTTATCTTTAAAACTCAATACCAGTAAAACAATTGCCGAAATCACCGAATCGGTCACGATCACCAAGGTGTAAAATGTGCTGACCAAGGCAATGGCCTGGGTATTGTTAAAGTAAATCAATAAAAAATTGATGATCAAAAAAGTAATTGCCCAAAACAGTCCGTATGCATTCCGGATAGAAAAAACGACCAGCAGCATGGCAATGGAAGTGATGGCGACTAAAACAAAGAGATAGCGTTCTTTGGCAATCAAATACATAAAAACAAACCCCGCAAGGGCCGAAAACACATATCCCGAAAACAGGATCAGGGCTTGCGAAAATTTGTTTTTGGTTTTTGTTACCGTGGTTCCAGAAGTATCGGGGTACAAATTCACGGAAATTACCTCGCCGCTCAACAAAACGGTTACCAGCGAATGGCCCGTTTCATGAATCAAGGTATTGATGGTCCTGAAATATTTCCCGATTAAGGGAATATAGGCCAAAAAGGCAGCGACCAAAAGCAACACATAGAATACCAGGGTTTTATGTTCAGCCGTATAAGTAAGAAATTTATCCATGATCCTGTTTAAAAAAATCGATATCAGAAAGCGCTTCCTATTTGAAAAACAGCCAAAGATAACAAATAGGCCAACCCGGTGGTGTAAATTACCGTAAAAGCGGCCCATTTCCAGCTTCCCGATTCGCGGCTGATTGCCGAAACCACACCGATACACGGAAAATACACCAGGATAAACAGCATAAACGTAAACGCAATCAGGGGGGTAAATGTCGGTGTGCCGATATTAGGCCCATCTGTATGAACTTGATGCTGCAATTTGGAAACCAACGAATGATCTCCGTTCTCGTTACGATCGCTTTGGTATAAAACTCCCAAAGTGCCGACTACCACTTCTTTTGCCGAAACTCCCGTAAGGATGGCGATACACATTCTCCAATCAAATCCGAGCGGGCGCATCAAAGGTTCAATGGTTTTCCCGATCCTCCCAATGTACGAGTTTGCCTGATTTTCGGCATGAGCAGCTGTTTCCACATCGGCCAATTGGTGGTTGTGTTCTTCTTCCAGTTTTACGATGCCGGATTGCGACAAGGAATCCGAAGCCATCTTTTGCTCGAACGAGCGGTTTATCTGGGTTATTTGCGCTTCGTATTTTTCGTGGTTCTCCCTGTTTCTGGGGAAATAGCCCAAAAACCAAATGATGATGGAAGCAATCAGGATGACGCCGCCGATTTTGCGCAAATATTGCCCCGAACGGTTCCACACATGTTTACCGACACTGCGCAAGGTCGGAATGCGGTAAGGCGGAAGTTCCATCACAAAAGGAACATCTTTTTTGCGAAACAAGGTTTTGCGAAACAACAAAGCGGAAAGCACAGCAATGGCAATGCCGATCAGATACATTAAAAACAACCACGATCCTTGATGACGCGGGAAGAAGGCCGTAATCAACAACACATAAACGGGCAAACGGGCGCTGCAACTCATAAACGGATTAATCAGCATGGTGACCAGGCGGTCGCGGCGGCTTTCGATGATCCGTGTGGAAAGCACAGCCGGCACATTGCAGCCGAAGCCCATCAATAACGGAATAAAGGATTTGCCGTGAAGGCCTATTTTGTGCATTACCTTGTCCATGATAAACACAGCCCGCGCCATATAGCCCGTATCTTCCATCAACGAAATAAAAAGATACAGAAAAACAATATTCGGTAAAAAGACAATCACACCGCCCACGCCGGCAATGATCCCGTCGACCAGCAAATCTTTCAACATTCCGTCGGGCATCCATTCGGTTACGGCAGACGAAAGGCGGTCAACCAGCATCTCGATCCATTCCATGGGATAAGCGCCCAATTTGAAGGTGGCAAAAAATGTGAGCCACATGAAAAAGATAAAAATCGGAATCCCTAAAAAACGGTGCGTGAATACATGATCGATCATCCGGCTCCTGCTTTGGGGGCGGTGCTTGTTTTCCTTCAGCGTTTCTTCCAAAGCGCCGGCAATAAAGCCGTATTTGGCATCAGCAATCACCGTTTCGGTATCTTCCTTTTTGTGGTGCTCGGTTTCCACACGCTTGATCTGTGTTTGAACCGTTTCTTCTATAGCTTTGGTATTTGCAAAGTTTTCGATGTATGTATTTGACCAGGAATCTTTTTCCAGCAATTTCAAAGCCAAATAGCGTGAAGAGATTTTATGCAAATATTGCACGTTTTCGGGTTGGCGGATTTCTTTTTGAATGGCCGAAATGCCGGCTTCTATCGATTCACCGTAATTGATGTGAATGTGCCGTGCTGTTTTGTCCCGGTTTTCATACACTTCGATCAGTTTCAAAAAAAGCTCGTTCACCCCTTTGCCTCTCGAAGCAACCGTAGGCACAAAGGGAATCCCCAGCATATTCCCCAAATGGGCATAATTGAGTTTGTCACCACGGTTTTCCAGCTCGTCGAACATGTTCAAGGCAGCCACCACCTGGATGTCCATATCAATCAACTGGGTGGTTAAATACAAGTTGCGTTCCAGATTGGAAGCATCCAGTACATTGACCACCACATCGGGCATGGCATCGCAGATAAAATCGCGTACAAACAATTCTTCGGGCGTGTAAGCCGTAATGGAATAGGTACCGGGTAAATCGGTAATCCGGAATTCGTAATCTTTTAAACGGAAGCGGGCTTCGTGGGCATCTACGGTCACTCCACCGTAGTTTCCCACCCGTTCGTGGCTTCCTGATGCATAATTGAACAGCGTCGTTTTCCCGGAATTGGGATTTCCCACCAAGGCAACATAAATCACCTTTCCGGAAGCGATCGGGACTGCTTGTTCCGTATCAATTTCAAAAGTTTCGGCTGCGTAATTTTGAGGAAATAAATTAGCTTCCGATACTTCCTCCACCTCAATCAACTCCGCTTCGCTGTTGCGAAGGAGTACATTGTAGCCTAAAATCGAGTATTCCACCGGATCTTGAAGCGGAGCTTTTTTCAGTACGGTTACTTCTTTCCCCAAAACAAAGCCCATTTCGGTAATGCGCTTGCGAAAGGCGCCGCGCCCGCGAATCTTCGTTATAATTGCTTTTTCGCCTAGATTGATATCACGTAATGTCACAGTATTTTTATTCAGTCTAAATAAAAAAACAAAAGTATAAAATGTTCGAGAAATACAAAACAATCCGATCATTTTTTTTAGAAAAATAATCAATCCAAATTATCTGAAAATCAACAAAATAAAATTGAAATTCAGCTATCCAATGACTCGAACAAACAATTCATGGGCGAGATATAGAAAATGAACTTGTACCGCACAAACTTGTTAAATCGTAAACAGCAACAGAAGCGATGAAAAAACTATTCAATTTTATTCTCGACGGCTATGTAAGGTTGTTATTCCCTTTGGTCGTTTGTTTTATGGTGATCGAAAAAGTATTGCATGTACTGAATCCCTTGATTCATCAGATCAAAGACAAACTTCATATACAGCGGCTGGTGGGTGTCTTCGATATTTTTTTGATTTCCCTTGTAGTTTTGTTACTGGTCGGGCTTTTAGCAGGGCTATTGTTGAAATCAGCCTATGTTTCCAAAAAAATCAAAGCCATTGAGAGCAGCATTCTTCGAAAAATTCCGGTATACAACGAACTAAAATCTTTGTTCGATAAAAACCAGACAAAAAAACCCGATCCGGATAATTATTTGCCGGCTTTACTTAAAGAAGAGGAGCGGTATGCCTTGGGATACATTACCGACCAAAGCGAAAACTACTATACCATCGTTATTTGCGATACGAGCATCCACGGAGGAGAACTCCGGGTGGTACCCAAAGAATCCGTAAAACTGCTGGACATTTCTTACTTTGATTTTTCGCAACGCATCAAAATGTACGGCAGCAATCTGGCGCATTTTGCCGAAGAATTATAATTCGATGGGCTCATTTGGCAAGGGGCTGCGTTTAGTTTTCTTTGCCGAAATAAAAGTATAAAACGCCGGAATCACATACAGGGTAAGTATCAACGAAAAAATCAATCCGCCGATAATGGTAATTCCCATTGGGATGCGGCTGGTACTCGAAGCTCCAAAAGCCAATGCGATGGGCAAAGCGCCCAATGCCGTAGCCAAACTGGTCATCAAAATAGGACGCAAGCGGCGTGAGGCTGCATTTACAACTGCTTCCTTAAGCGAAAATCCTTCTGCTTTAAGTTGGTTGGCAAACTCGACAATTAGAATCCCGTTTTTGGTTACAATCCCGATTAGCACAATGGCGCCGATTTGTGAGAAAATATTGAGCGTATGCCCAAATAACCAAAGTGAGAAAGCGGCTCCTGCCAACGCCAACGGTACGGTAAACATAATAATGAGCGGATCGCGGTAGCTTTCAAACTGGGCGGCCAAAATCAGATAAATTAAAAGCAATGCCAATAAAAAGGCAAAGGCAATGTTGCTGGACGAATCTTCGTATTCTTTGGAAGCGCCCGCCAAGGCTGTGGTGTAATCGGAATTGAGTGTTTCTTTAGCGATGCGGCGCATTTCATCGATTCCTTGCCCCAAGGTTACGCCGGTGGCCGGATTTGCCGAAATAGTTGCCGCCACATACCGGTTGTAACGGTACAATTGCGGCGGATTGCTCGAGGTTTTAAACGTGACCAAGTTATCCATTTGAATCAAATCGCCGTTCTTATTGCGGACAAAGATAGAGCTTAAATCCAGGGGTTTGTCACGGTTCTCGCGGGTAGCCTGGCCAATCACCTGATATTGCTTGCTGTTCATAATAAAATAGCCGTAACGCTGTCCGCTGAAAAGCAATTGCAGGTTTTCGGCAATGTCGCGTACGTTTACCCCCAAGGTTCGTGCCCGGTCGCGGTCAATTTCAAGTTGGAGTTCCGGCTTGTTGAATTTCAGGTTTAAATCCACTGCCTGAAATTTGCTGCTTGCCTGGGCTTTATCCATAAAATCTGGCAAGATTTGTTTCAATTTTTCCAAATCGGGCGCCTGAATCACAAAACGTACCGGCATTCCGCCGCTACTGCTAATGGTTTGTTCCTGGATGATAAATGTGCGGGCAAACGTATACGGGCGAAGGGCTTTTTGGACCTCGTCGGCAATCTCTTGTTGCGAGCGCGTACGTTCGGATGCATCCACAAACGAAAGACGGGCAAACCCACTGTTGATATTCGAAAATCCCGGGGACGTAAGCACCATCATATTTTCTTTTTCGCGAATGGTGTCTACAATTTCCATGACCTGCAGCATAAATTTATCCATCAACTCGAACGACGTGCCTTCGGGAGCCGTTACCTGGATTTGCAAACGTCCTTTATCTTCCATAGGCGCCAGCTCTGAGGGCAATTTCGATCCGAAAAACAAAATCATGCCTAGCGATATAAAAAAGATCAGCACCGCAATCCAGCGGTATTTGATAAAGCGCTGCAACGAATGGTGGTATGAAGCTATCAGATTGTTCAGCAACTGCTCGCTGACCGTAAAAAGTTTATTGTGTTTTTCTACTTTACGAAGCATTCTGGAACTCATCATGGGTGTGAGCGTCAGCGAGACCAAAGCCGAAACCAAAACGGTCCCTGCCACGACCACGCCAAATTCGCGGAACAAACGCCCGGTGGTTCCCTGCAAAAAGATGATCGGAAGAAATACCGCAGCCAAAGTAACGGTAGTCGACAAAATCGCAAAAATAATCTCTTTGGAGCCTTTGTGCCCGGCTTCCATCGGATCCATGCCGTTTTCAATTTTGTGGTAAATGTTTTCCAAGACCACAATGGCATCGTCAACCACCAACCCGGTGGCTAATACAATTCCCAATAACGTCAGGATGTTGATGGAAAAACCAGCCAAAAACATGATAAAAAACCCGCTGATAAGCGAAATAGGAATGGCAATAATGGGAATAAAAGTCGTGCGCCAGCTTCGCAAAAACATAAAAATCACCATCAAAACCAGGGCAAAAGCAATAAAAATGGTTTCCTCCACTTCTTTAATCGCTTTGCGGATGCCATAGGTAGTATCCCATGACAAGGTCACCTTGATATCATCGGGAAGTTCTTTTTCGATTTGCGCAATACGTTTGTAAACTTCGTCGGCAATGGCGATCTGGTTTGCGCCGGGCTGCGGCGTGATTGAAATAGCACAGGCCGGCACGCCGTTGTTACCCCGCATAATAGAACGTTCGTTTTCAGGAAGCATTTGAGCTTCCCCAATGTCCTTGAGGCGAATTACATTTTCTCCTTCTTCCTTGATAATCAATTCGTTGAATTGCTCTGGCGTATTCAGGCGGCCCGACGTCCGGATGGTCAGTTCAGTTCCGTACCCCTCAATACGACCCGAAGGAAGTTCGATATTTTCGCGGGTTACGGCTGTTTGTACATCGCCGGGTGAAAGCCGGTAAGCGGTCAATTTTGCCGGATCGAGCAACAATTTGATCGAATATTTTTTTTCTCCCCAAATTTGAACGGAACTCACCCCATTAATCGTTTGCAACCGCTCTTTAAACACGTTGTTGGCGTAGTCCGACAAAGCCATCAAATCACGCGAATCACTTTGAATGGTATAATTCATGATGGGATTGGCATCGGCATCGCTTTTAGTAACGGTAGGCGGATCAGCATCAGACGGCAAGCGTCGAATGGCCCGTGAAACCCGGTCGCGCACATCGTTGGCGGCAGCTTCCATATCCACACCTAATTCAAATTCAACGGTAATATTGCTGCGTCCGTCGCTGCTAGTAGAGGTAAGTGAACGGATTCCGGCAATTCCGTTGATAGACTCCTCGAGCGGCTCGGTAATTTGCGACTCAATTACATCAGCATTGGCTCCCACATAGGTGGTAGTCACCGACACAATGGGCGGATCCACGTTGGGGTATTCGCGAATACTTAAAAAGAAAAATCCAATAGCACCAAAAAGTACAATTAATAAAGAAATTACGGTTGCCAATACCGGCCGGTTAATAGATAAAGATGAAATATTCATGATTGTTCAGGAGGAGCCGATTTCAATTTTCAATAAAAAATAACTCTGGGATTCTTAAATTGTTTAACGAAATTACCTCGCAAATAGTACAATCTGTTTAAAAACAACTTACCGATCCCACATGCTTTTCTTTTTCTGTACCTTTAAATCTTGCAATACCGATGCTTTTACATTGATAACAAACGACCAGCTTTTTGTGTATCCGAACGGCGTCCAGTTGAAATGCATTTCCCAGCAGTGCAGGTCGCGCGAAATGGAGACGTTGGCATAGGTAAGGCTCATTGCTTTCAAGTCATATCCTGCACCCATCCCGAATTTCCATTTTGGCGTCACATTAATGTTTCCGTTCCCGCTGAGTGTTTGAATAACATCACTTTGATTGTGTCCCAATAAAAAATTCGCCCGGGTGTTATACGAGAAGGTATAGGCAAAATAAAAATCCCAGGGGTTGCTCCAGTCGGTGTAGTAAACAGGCGCAAGCCCCAACGGGGATTGGGTTGATTGAGAAGGACGACTGCCCGATTTTGAATTTAGATTGTAATCGAAGCTCAATTGCCATGTGCTGTTTTGAAACCGCAATAACTTTTTATCAATATTGTATTGAAAAGTCTTTGTTTCAAGTCCCAAACTGTCCAATGCATAAAAACTCCACGATGCATTATAAGTAATGTTAATCTTGTTAAGCAAGCGGGTCCGGGCATTCATGGACAAAGGCGACAACCTTTTTTGAATCAAATCATAGGAGGTATTTACCGAAAGATTATCGATCAGGACAATCTTTTTGACTCCGGTTACGGTATCTTTTTTCGATTTAACCTTCATTTCCAGATTGTTCCCCAATGAAAACGTAACCATCCCCGAATTTCCCTGAGGCGGAGAGCCGGGAGTGCCTAAAAACGGAGCATAATAGATGATGGAGCCCTCTTCGCTATTTTGCACCGATTTGTAATATTGGGAACGGAAATCGGGTATATAACTTAATCCGACAGAGGGAGTTATAACGTGGCGGACAGCACGAATGGCCCCTTTTTGAAACTGCTTGATTCCGTAGATGGTCGTGCTTAAATTGGATGAAACACTGTAATCCCGGGCGGCCCAAAAACCGTAAGCCGTGTCAACGACCACACGCCCCTGCGTGCCTATCGTAACTCCGGGTACCCACTGTTGTTCAATTGTTTTAAAGTACCAGCGTTCGGTGTAGCGGATGGGAATCGAAAACGTAATGTACTTCAACAGTTTGTAACTGCTGTTTATTTTAATGTCTTGCTGAACGCCCGAGTTCAGTTTGTCGAAAAAGTCTTCCGAAAACAACAGGCTGTCAACTGTATGCAATTCCGTCCGGGAAGTTAAGGAGTAATTGACGTTTATTTTCTCGTACCATTTTTGCGATCCTACCTGCGATTTTCTCCGGAACGGATACAGCGGATCCAAGCTAAAATCAAGCTGGGGGAAATTGATGTTAAATTCATGGGTTTGCACATTCTGATTGTGCGTTGCACTGACCCGCAAATTCCCCACATTATTAAAGCGGTACCCATATGAGATACTGGAATTCAGGATGTTGTTGGCATAATCGTAGTACGATGTAGGATTGTTTTGGTGTTGCGTACCGGTCGCCACATTAACACTTGCCGAAAAAGACTGGTTGGGATGCGCTTTGGGATCCTGTATGTGGCTCCAGGTGACTTTAAAATCGGTTTTTTTAAAGTAATCCGGATCGTATTTCGTATTCTTTTTCCGTATGGAATAATTTAAATCGATTTGTCCGCTGTATTTGTAACGTTTCCGGTAATTGACCTGCGGATTCAGCACCCAGCTCCCGCTTGAAAAAACTTCGCCGTATACTTTGGCATCGAAGTAATCATTGATGCCGAAATAGTATCCTCCTTTCAGGGAAAATCCCCGTTCATTCTCCTCCCCTGGCGCAATGGGCAACAAACCCGAACTCCGCCCCCGTTTGTTCGGAAACATACCAAAAGGCAATACAATCGGTAGCGGCACATCTTCAATCACCATATAAACCGGTCCCGTAACCACTTTGTCGTCCGGAATGATTTTGGCTTTCGAATATTTGATGGCAAAGTGCGGATGTTCCACATGGTCGCAAGTGGTATACCAGCCGTTTCGCACGTTAGTAGTACCGTCTTTCAGCTTTTTCACCTTCGATCCGTACAAAAAGCCTTCGCCTTCTTTGGTCGTAATGCCTTCAATAACCCCCTTTTCCGTAATGAAATTGAATTGGATTTTTTTTGCATGAAGTACCGTACTTCCTTGCGTCATTTCGGGAACTTCCTTTTCAACCATGGCTGAATCCGTTAAGGGAAGGGCTTCGATTACCGAATTTTTGAAATTCATTTCAATATAGCCCGCCTTTAAGTTATTTTCCTTGTAGGTAACATCTGCTGTCCGGTACAAACTCGCTTTGGATAACCGGAAATCAAATACAAGCGAATCTTTGGCCAGGCAGGTAACGGTAGCTTCAATTTTATTTTTTGATTTTTTTGGAGGAAGAGGCAGCGTATCGGAAGGCCTCTTTAAACTATCGAAAAGATTCAGTTTTAACGTATCCAAACCGGCCTTTTGATGAAAAGCAGAATCGGGTTTCGTTTGCGCATATAACGAACAAACCATCGCTACCGAAAGAAGCGATATCAACAATCTTTTTGTTTGTAATTTTATATGCAAAGCGTTTCCGGACTTATTTAAGGCACTAATTTTGACGCGGGGCAAAAAAATCACACCTCTGGAAAGTGTGTACAATAATTTCTTTGCGGGTTTCTTTGTTATAAAAAATTGTTTGCAAAACTAATCAAAATCCACGGATGTCGACAAAATTGAAATCACTGTGTGTGGGTATTTTTCTACTTGGCGGATTGTTATCTTTTCATAAAAGTTTAGCCCAAAAAGTAAATACAGTGGTCATTGATGCCGGACATGGGGGAAAAGATTCCGGCGCATTGGGAGCCACATCCAAAGAAAAAGACATTGCCCTTGCCGTGGCGCTGAAACTGGAAGAATACATCACAACCTATTTGCCGGATGTAAAAGTTTTGATGACCCGGCGGGAAGATAATTTCGTGGAACTTTGGAAAAGAGCGCGGTATGCCAATGAAAATAAAGCCGATTTGTTTATTTCCATCCATTGCAATTCAAGTAAATCGAAAACCCCTTACGGAGTGGAAACCTTTGTAATGGGGCTTCACAGAAGCGACGCAAACCTGGCCGTAGCAAAAACGGAGAATGCATCCATCCTTTTGGAAGAAAATTATGTGGCCAAATACGACGGTTTTGATCCGAATTCGCCGGAAGGCACCATTTTTTTCAACATGATGCAAAACAGCTTCCTGACAAACAGCCTTGATTTTGCAGGGAAAGTCCAATACCAACTGACAAGCAAACTCAACCGGACCAACCGGGGAGTGAAGCAAGCCGGTTTTCTGGTACTTTACAAAACCGCAATGCCCGGCGTTTTGGTTGAAATCGGTTTTATATCCAATGCCACAGAAGAAAAGTACTTGAAAACCGTAAAAGGGCAAAATCAAATTGCATTGTCTCTTTACCGGGCATTCCGCGAATATAAATACGCCATCGAAAAACGTACTGCGATGGATTTGGTCAAGGACGACAGCGATATTGTCAATACGAAAACTCCGGTTTCCCAGCCGGTGGCCGATGAGCCCGTAAACTCGCCGGTGGTTTTCAGGGTACAATTTGCCCTTTATCCCGATCAGAAACCGCTCACAAGTCCTGAATTTAAGGGATTGGCAGATGTCTGGTGCTATTTTCACAACGGCAGTTACAAGTACACGACCGGCTGTACCGCAAGTTTTGACGAGATCTCGCGCATCCGGTCCAAAATTGTGGCCAAAGGCTATAAAGACGCCTTTATCGTGGCATTTAAAAACGACAAACGCATTACGATTGAAGAAGCAAAGAAATTATTAAGCGAATAATTGTTTATCTTTGCGGGGACTTTGAATGATTTGCCATGAAAATCTCACGGGAATTAAAAATCGGACTGTTTGCGCTTCTTGTGGTCTTAGGCTTTTTGCTGGGAGTCAATTTTCTGAAAGGGAAAAATATTTTCCGGAAACATCGTACATTTTATGCAATCTACAACGAGGTCGACGGCTTAGGCCGGGGGGCAAAAATTACCATTCATGGTTTCGCCGTAGGAAAAGTCGAACAAGTCAGTTTTGAAAATGCCCATTCCGGACGTTTGCTCGTGCAAATGACCATTTATGACAAAATTGAAATTCCTTCCAATACCGTTGCACGAATTCACAGCCTTGATCTCTTGGGAACAAAAAACATTGAATTGTTATTGGGAAATGCAGCCACATTGGCAAAAAACGGCGACACGTTGACATCCAAAATGTCTAGCAGCCTGCAACAGGAAGTAAGCCAACAAGTTTTACCGCTGAAAGTAAAAGCCGAAAACCTGATGACGTCGCTTGATACGGCATTGTCCATCGTTCAAAGCGTATTCAATGAAACCACGCTCCAGAATCTGGAACTGTCATTTGCCAGCATTCGCCGGACATTGTATAATCTGGAACGGACTTCGCTCGGGCTCGATACTTTGGTCACCGGAAAACGGAAAAGTATCGAACGCATCATCCTGAACCTCGAATCGTTGACACAAACGTTCCGAAGTAATGAAACAAATATCAACCGGATTTTATCAAACTTTTCATCCATAAGCGATACCCTTGCAAAGGCAAATGTGGGACAAACATTACGCGATGTAAACCATGCCGTATTGCAAGTTAATGAAGCCGTAGAAAAAATAAATTCGGGACAAGGCTCGGCAGCATTGCTTTTGAATGATCCCAAGCTATACAATAATCTGGAAACGGCAAGCAAACAATTGAACCAACTTTTGGAAGACTTCAAATTGCATCCGAACCGCTACATCAACATATCCGTTTTTCCGCTAAGCAAAAAGCGGATGCAATACCAGGAACCCCAAGCAAAATAGTTTTGGATGGACAAATCCTTGTTTTTCCAGATAGCACTCACGTTAGTGCCCGGAATCGGCAGTATCAATGCAAAATCGCTGATTGCATACTGTGGCAGCGCAGAAGCTGTTTTTAAAGAAAAAAAGACCACGCTGTTAAAAATTCCCGGAATCGGCGAGCAAACGGCAACCTCCCTGAATTATTCTCATGAGGCACAAAGCCGGGCCGAAAAAGAAATCCGGTTTATGACAAACCGCAACATCCGGCCGCTATTTTTTACCGATCCGCAATATCCCATCCGTTTAAAACAATGCCCCGACAGTCCGGTTTTGTTGTTCTACAAAGGCTCTGCCGACTTAAACAACTTAAAAGTGCTGGGAATTGTAGGCACCCGAAATGTAACCGCCTATGGGAAGGAATGTTGCAAAAAACTAATCGAGGAGTTAACATCCGACCAACTATTGGTTGTCAGCGGACTGGCCTACGGCGTAGATGCCCAGGCTCATAAATGTTCGCTGGAGAACGGATTGGAAACAGTAGGTGTTTTGGGCCACGGCTTGGATATGTTGTACCCGTCCCAACACCAAAGCCTGGCAGAAAGAATGCTTCAACAGGGCGGATTGCTTACCGAATACATCAGTGAAACCAAACCCGACGCCGTGAATTTCCCACGTCGAAACCGCATCATTGCCGGAATGTGTGATGCCTTGGTGGTAATTGAAGCCGGAAGTTCTGGCGGAGCGCTTATTACCGCCAATCTGGCAAATTCCTATAACCGGGACGTATTTGCGGTTCCCGGACGCGTAGGTGATGCCATGAGCACCGGATGCAACAACTTAATCCGCACCAATGTAGCCAATTTGATTACTTCCGCCGACGATATCCGTTATTTCCTGAATTGGGACAAGAAAACCAAAAAACCGGGCAAAATGCAACGAGACCTGTTTGCCACATTTTCACCCGAAGAACAAGGGATTTTGGATATCCTGAAAAAACGTCCTGAAACCGATATCGATACCCTAACCCTGGAATCCAATTTGCTGCCCTCAAAAGTGGCGGCTGTTTTGCTAAACCTCGAATTTGAACGGGCCATTCAATGCCTTCCGGGAAAGGTTTATAAGTTGAATGGGTAGTTGTAAACAGAACACATTCGCTTCCCTCCAAACCCATACTATATTTTTATTACCTTTGGCTATTGTAAGTTCAAATGAAATTTGCTTACAACACCCTAAAATCCAATCCAATGCCCACACGAACGCTTCCCAACAAAACCGTTGAGCGCCTGAGCCAATACCGGCGGACTTTACTGAATTGCCTTGCCAAAGGCAAGGAATTTATTTTTTCGCACGAACTGGCTGAAATGCAACTGATTACCCCCGTTCAGGTACGCCGCGATATGATGTTGATCGGCTATACGGGAAGCTTGCGTCAAGGTTACAACGTCAAGGACCTGGCTGAATTAATCGGCGAAATTCTGGATAGCAAAAACGGGGAACGTGTGGCTGTTGTAGGAGTTGGAAATCTGGGACAAGCCATTATCGGCTATTTTAACGGCAAGCGTTCCAAATTGTCCATTTGTGCTGCATTCGATATCAATCCCGAGAAAATCGGCAAAACCTTTTCGGATGTTTTGTGCTACAGCCAAGACCAATTGGAAGAAATCGTCCGCCGGGAAAATATTTCGATTGCTGTTTTAACGGTTCCGGCTGATGCAGCTCCCGAATTGGTACAGAAACTTTCGAATGCCGGAATCAAAGGCTTTTTGAATTTTACGCCGAAACCGCTGCAAGTTCCCAAGCACGTGCATTTGGAAGAGTACGATATCATTACGTCACTCGAAAAACTTTCCTATTTTGTAAAAAAATCAAAGTAACCTTTACTAAATACCATGAACCTGAATCTCACGCGTCCGCTTATTGTTTTTGATTTGGAAACTACCGGAGTCAATGTGGGCAAAGACCGCATTGTCGAAATCGCTTTGTTGAAAATTTTTCCCGATGGAACCGAGAAAGCTCGCCGCCACTTGGTAAATCCCGGAATTCCGATTCCGAACGAAGCTTATCAAATCCACGGAATCTCAAACGAAAATGTAAAAAACGAGCCTTATTTTCGTGATTTGGCGGGCGATTTAATCGCTTTTATCGATAACAGTGACCTGGCCGGATACAATAGCCTCAAGTTCGATGTGCCGCTATTGGTAGAAGAATTTTTACGCGCCGGATTCGAGTTTGACCTTAAAAACCGGTATCTGGTGGATGTGCAAAATATTTTTCACAAAATGGAACCCCGCACCCTAAAAGCGGCCTATAAGTTTTATTGCGCGCAAGAGTTGATCAACGCCCATTCGGCCGAGGCCGACACCCAAGCTACCTACGAAATTTTAAAAGCCCAACTGGACCGATATGAAAACGTAGAATATACCGAAAAAGAGGGCGTTACCTCCGTTCCGGTCGTGAATAACATCAAGTCGTTGAGCACTTTCAGTACTTATCACCAGTTTGCGGATTTGGTCGGTCATTTGGCATTAAACGACAAAGGAGAAGAGGTTTTTAATTTCGGCAAATACAAAAACCGCCTTGTCAGCGAGGTTTTCACCATCGAACCCTCTTATTACGATTGGATGATGAAATCGGATTTCCCGCTTTCGACCAAAAAAGTAATTACCGCCGTCAAAATGCGGGATTTTGGAAAGAAATAATTTTCCGTGATTTAGACGAAGATAAAGGCATGAAACTGATCTGCATCGGCCACAATTACCGTGAGCATATTTTGGAACTGGGTAACCAAATCCCCAGCGAACCGGTGTTTTTCCTAAAACCTGACACGGCTATTTTTCAGCGGAATCACCCGTTTTTTTACCCCAATTTCACCCAAAACCTGCATTACGAACTCGAACTGGTGCTTCGGATTTGTAAAGTAGGAAAATGCATTTCCGAAAAATACGCCCACACTTATTACGATGCCATCGGAATCGGGATCGATTTTACGGCGCGCGACTTGCAATTTCAGCAGCAGGCCAAGGGCTTGCCCTGGGAAAAAGCCAAAGGATTCGACTATTCGGCGCCTTTAAGCAAAGAGTTCGTTCCCAAAGAGGCCTTTGCGGATATAAATAATATTAATTTTCACTTGGAAATCAACGAAAAAACCGTTCAACAAGGCAATTCGGGCGATATGATTTTTAATTTCGATCAACTTATCGCTTATGTGTCGCAATTTATGACATTGAAAACCGGCGATTATATTTTTACCGGAACGCCGAAAGGAGTCGGACCCGTGGCTATCGGCGACAAACTGGATGGTTTTTTGGAAGATAAACACCTGCTTTCCCTTCGTATTAAATAGTTTATTAAGAAAAAATAGCTTTTTTGTAACTTTTCTGTGCCCTGCGACGTCACATAAGTTACTTTTTGCATGAAAAGGCTTACAATAATTTTCGTGTTTTCTTGTTATCAAGATAACAGTGCTTTTTTCTTAATAGGATTAATTTATGAAAAAACTCCCGGTTGCTTTTATCTTCTTCCTCTCCTTAGTCTTTACTGTTTCATCGTTTGCACAAAAAAGCGGAAAAATTTCCGGAGTTTTTTTAGACTCCAAAACCCGGGAAAGCATTCCGGCGGTGGGCGTTCAATTACTCAAATTGCCTGATTCTACTCAAGTGGCTGCCCTGTTTGCCGATGGAAACGGGAAATTTCTGATCGAACCGGTTTCCCAAGGCAAATATACCTTGATGGCTTCCATGCTCGGTTACAAAAAAAAGGAGATTCCGGTCGAACTGAAAAAATCGGACTCGGAAGTAAATTTGGGAGAGATTCTCCTTGAAACAGAAGCGACCCAATTGGCCGGTGTTGAAGTTATTTCCCAAAAACCGTTGATTGAGCACCAAGCCGGGAAAATCGTGATGAATGTCGCCGAAAATCCCACCACCACCGGAGACAATGTGCTGGAATTGCTCAAAAAAGTTCCGGGCGTGACGGTGGATAATAACGACAACATCACCCTGAACGGCAAATCGGGAATCACGATTTTGCTCGACGACAAGCCGACGTATGTTTCGGGCGAAGCCTTGTCGGCTCTGCTTAAAAACATGTCGAGCGACCAAATCGAAAAAATCGAAGTGATGAACAATCCTTCGTCGAAATACGATGCCGAAGGCGCCGCCGGAATTATCAACATCAAAACCAAACGCAACAACAACATCGGTATCAACGGATCGGTTTATGCATCGGGAGGTTATGCCGGAAACAAGGTCAAACACAGCGAAGGAGCTGATTTGAGTTTCCGTTCGGGCAAGTGGATCTTGTACGGAAGCGCCAACAATTCTTACTATCCTTACAAAAACAGTTCGGTTTACACCCGGGAACTCGCTAACGGTAATCGCTTCGAAACCAACAGGGGAGACGGGGAAGACTGGCAAAGCGGTGGGTCCTCAAAAAACCAAAGTTTCAAATTAGGCGCCGATTATTATATCGACAAAAAAAATGTGGTCGGTTTTTTGTGGCGCAGTCAGGGATGGAGCAGCGACAACGATAACTATTCCAATACACGGATTTTTAATCAGGATGTCCTCGATTCTTCTTACCGCGAGCAAAATAATAGTGAAAACTCATCCGGGAACAACACCTTTAACCTCAATTACAAGCATACATTCGACAGCACCGGCCGTTTTCTTTCGTTTGATGTCGACTATGTACAACGCAATACGGACTACAAGGGAACTGAGAATACCCGGTATTATATGGGGGATGATTTTTCTCAAAATCCTTACAGAATAGAAAACTATTTGTTGCAACGGCCGATTACTTCAGATATTTTGTCGTTCAAGTCGGATTATATGCATCCGTTTACCAAGACGTTAAGCCTCGAAGCCGGTATAAAAGTCAGTTTTGTGGAAAACGATAACGACCAAAAAAGTTATTTGGAATCGGTGATGGATTCTACCCGCACCAACCATTTTATTTACAACGAGAATATTTTTGCCGCTTATGCCATTGTAAACAAACAATTTAGTGAAAAAACAAGCTTGCAATTGGGTTTGCGGTACGAATTGACCGACACCAAAGGACATCTTTTGAACCCGGATATTACAAACGACCAAAAACCGTACGGCGGGTTATTCCCCAACATCAATTTCCATCAGCAATTAACCAAGAATCAAGCCCTTGATGTTTCGTACCGGTACCGGCTTTCACGCCCGAACTATCGAAATTTAAACCCGTTTATATACCGCGATGGCCCCTATTCTATTTCAATGGGAAATCCCGGTTTAAAGCCGCAATACACACACACGGTAGATATTTCGCATTCGTTTTTCAACAAATTGTTTACCTCCATCGGGTACAATTACGAGAAAGACGATTACTCCAGGATCCAATATTTTGACACAGCCACAAACATAACCACCAGCATTCCACAAAATATCGGAAAAGGCCAATCCATTTATGCCGATATCAGTTTCCAGGGAAACATCACCAAATGGTGGATGTCGAGCAACTATCTCTGGGCAAACCTTAGTGTTGTTGATTTTGATTATGGTACTTACAAAGTGAACAACAAAGACAAGCCCAACTATTCTTTCGGGCTCTGGTCGGGACAATATTTTACCTTGCCGAAAAATTTTACCGCCGAACTCACTTGCAATTATCATCCCAAAAGCCGCGAAACTTTTTCGGACTCGCGATCGCAGTTTTCACTTAGCGCCGGATTGAAGAAAACATTTTTCGATAAAAAGCTAACGGCCCGTGTTTCGGTGAATGACCTGCTCAACTCCAGCGGCAGCTGGGAAGAAAAAGAAAGCTATCCGGACGGTACCAAGACGGATGGCGTTTGGCGCTGGGAAAGCCGCCAAGTTTGGCTTAGTGTAAGTTATCGTTTCGGGAAACAAGATATTCAACCGCGCCAACGCAAATCGGCATCGGACGACGAACAAGGCCGTATGGGTAACGGAGGCGGATCAGGTACCGGAAAAACCGGAAGTTGATTTTTTTAATTGAAAATGGAAAGTGGGGTTTGGTAACGAGTAACAAGTGACGAGTAAACGAACAAAAAAAACGAATAACAAACCTTGTTCCATTCACCTTGTACCGTTCACCTTTCACTCTTCACGCTATGCGGTTAAAACAGCATATTATTAGATTATTTTTTACCATTCAACCAGATCAACAAAACAATCATTTTCCCATCGTTCACCCTTCACGCATTTCGCTTTACGGTCCGTATCACAATTTATACTTCCCTAAATATTCCGGATAAAATCATCCAAACTTTCTGCCGGGTCCAAATCAAGCTTTTTCTTGATGCGGTAACGCGCCATTTTAATGGCCAAAGGGGTTACGTTCAAAATCTGGGCTATTTGCTTGGTAGCCATTCCGATACGGGTATAGCTGCAAATCCGCAGATCGTTTTCAGTCAGATAGATGCTTAGCGATTTCAGTTGACTAAAAAAGCTAGGATGGACTTTTTCAAAATGAAGCATAAAGGTTTCCCATTCACTGTCTGTGTTTAAATTGTTGATTATTAATTCATTAATTTTTTTTGAACCAGGAAATTTGTTTCCCTCGTGCTTCGCAAGCTCTAAAATCTGGCTTAACACGTTGTTCTTGTTGGATAACAAAAGCGAATAGGAAGTGATTTCGCGTAATTTCTCTTCAATTTGCTCCGATTGCAACTGTTTAATGTGTTGTTCATGTTCCAGTTGAGCGGTCAAGTCCTTGTTTTCGGCTTCTTTCACAAGCATTTGCTGGCGTTTCCGCTGGTAAAAGATAATCCATAGTAATGCACCCGATACCAGAAAACCGATTGCTAAAATCAGGGTAATCACAAAACGTTTGTTCCTAAGTTGCAAAGCTTGTTCCGTAATTTTAAGCTTGCTTTGCGACGATTCCAACAAAGTGGATACATAAGCCTGATAGGCATCAATAATTTTCGCATTGTTATCCAGTTCGTCCCGGAGTGTATTGTATTCACTCAAATAGAAAAAAGCGCTGTCCACTTTTTTATCCGTATGATACAAAGCAGATAAATTTTTGAGCGTGTAAGCCAGCAATTCCTTGTTATCATTCTTGGAAGCAATAGCTTGAGCTGTTTTCAAATAGTAAAGCGATTTTTCAAAATCATACACCTCTTTATTGAGGTAAAAAAAACCCAGATTTTGATTTAAGGTGAAACGGATGTGTTCATTGTCGATAGCATGCGACAAGGCCTGTGCCATTTGAAATGAAGAAAGGGCCGGTTCATTATTTTTCAATAAAACATAATAAACACCTATGTTAAGATATGCGGTCACAAGCAGGCTGGTGTCGGCATGTTTCTCCAATGCCGGTATAAAGTTCTTCAGGGAATCAACATATACCAGCGGATTTTGAGATAATAAAAACCGCTGGTTATAAAGGTTGATCCGGCTCCGATAATAGTCATATTGCCCGACTGAGGTAAGTTTTTGTGCTTCCAAAAAATATTGCGCGGCAATGTTCCAGTTGCGGACTACCCGGCATGTATTTCCTAAAATCATGAGGGATTTGACCATAAAATTGGTATCGTGTAGCTTGGAGGCCTGTTCAAATACTTGCAAAGCCGATGAAAATGCATGCACATGATCGGTTTGGAGAAAGCTGTTCAGCGCAAAAGCATAAAGCAAGCACAAATTATTGGAAGAAGCCTCTTTTTTCTCTCCCTTCTTATCAAGTTGCAGGCGGATGATCCGGCACAAATTGGTGTCATTCACTCCGTGGGCGTAATTTATCATGGTTTTCCAATAAAGGTATTGTTCGTAAAAAGCCAACACATTGCTTTTATCTACGATTTGTTTTAACTCGCCGAGTAGTTTATTTGCCCGTTCTCCATGCAATTGGTAAATTTTTTCAATTTGTTGGGTAAGGGAATCAACCCGCATTTGAGATTGCTTGTCTGCATGGAGCGGTAATCCAAAGAGGATTAAAATATTTAAGATGAATAAACATTTTTTCATGTGTTTCAATGATTTCCTGAAATTATTTTAGCAGCAATTTTTATTTTTGAAATCAAAAAAGTTTAAAACCAAACTTAGTTTTCAAAAGAGAATGTTTCCATTTTTCTCAGAGCAAAATACAGTCCAAAATTCTGTATTTTTTCAAAACGAAACACGAAAGAAAAAATAAAATGTTGGTTTTCAAAAAGAATTTCTTTTTTAAGAAACCTTTCCTATACCAGATAAAATACCTGTTTTGAATTTTAGCTGTTATTTTTGGCTTTCAAAAAACCTGTTTTTACAGATAAAAAATCAATCAACTAATTACACTAATCAAATCGAAAAACCAATTTACATGAAGAAAAATCTTACAAAGATTCTGTTTTCCTTCTTGCTCATTTTCATGACTGCTTGGAATGCAAAGGCTCAATATGGCACTTATAACCCTGCCGAAATTGAGCAACTAAAAACTTTTTTGCGCCAAAAACCCGGCACGCAAACCAATGCGCAACGACTTGGTCTTGACACGCTTTCACCCAATTGGAATACCCAAACGGCTTGGATTGCCACAGTGCCGGGGCTCAACTTTGTAAATGTCAGCGGAACCGATTACATTCAAAAAATGTTGTGGGCGTCCAAAAGCTTGGGGGGGACTTTCAATTTTACAAATTTGGGTCAAGTAACCCAAATTGATTTGCAATCAAATTCCTTAACAGGGATCAGCCTTTCGCTTTGTCCCTTGCTACTTACTTTAAGTGGGGATAACTCTCCGCTGTTAACAACTGTTACTTTTGGCGTATGTGCTAAATTAAAAGATTTATCATTCAGTAACTGCCCTACTTTACCAACTATAGCAACAGTAACGGTTACAAACCTTCCGGATTTGACAAATTATGTTGTCAAAAACTCGCCTCTTTATACATCAAACAATGTGCGCGATTTCACCAAATTAGACAGCATCGACCTTAGCGGTACAGCTATTAATGCGCTTAATGTGGGAAGCACTGCCAACATTCGCTATGTAAACATTTCAAATTGCCCTAATATCAAAAACTTTGACCCTGCAGGTAGAACCAAACTAACTCATGTTATTGCTGCCAATTGCCCACAACTCTCTATGATGAACATGAGTTCTGCCAATCCGGTTTTGAAAGTGTTGAATGTTTCCAATTGCCTTTTTGTTGACAAATTGGTTGGCGTTAATTTGTGCAAGAACTTGGAAGAATTGTATATTTCAAATAACCCAATTGCGGGTATCAACGTGTCGACCAATCCTAAATTGCGGATATTCAATTGTTCGTACGATATGTTTCGTTTTTCGACCATGCCGTATGTTGACACTTTACCCGGAATGCAAACCGCAGGGCACCTGTTTACTTATGCCCCTCAGCGCGACATAGATATGGGAACGGTATCGCAAAACGGGAGCGTACCTTTGGCTGCTGAATACAATATTCTCCGGAATGGAGTTACGCATACCAGCGTGTTTAACTGGTTTGAAGTAAATGGCTCAACCGAGACTCCTGTTAGCAGCGGAATTACTAACACGGCCGGTGTTATTACATTTGACGCTTCCATGGCAAACAAAACCTTGCGTTGCAAAATGACCAATGCGCACTATCCGGACTTAACCATGATTTACACGGTAAAAGTGGCTGCGTTTAACCCTACCTACCCGTACGTCGTGGGAGAAATTGACGCGCTCAAAGCCTTTTTACGTTGCCCCGGCAAAACAGAAGGTAAATTAAATGTTGATGAAATTCCAATTGATACCACAAACTGGAACAGTAGCGTAACTTGGGTTGCCTCGATTCCCGGATTAACTTTTGTGGATTTGTACGGCGAAAAGTCAATTCAAGTAATTAACTGGAATGGTCCGGCTGCTGCAAAAAATTTTGGCGGCGATTTGAGTATTGATAACTGGCTACAACTTAAAACCCTTACTTTTACAAGCACACAAATAAAAACTATTTCTGTTTCCGATTGCCCCATACTCACTTTTGCGGTTTTTTCAACCGGAGCAGAACTGTTAAGTTTCACTGCTTCCGATAGTCCGTTATTAAACACCGTTACATTATCCAATAGCGCCAAACTGGCAAATGTTTCTTTTACCAATTGTCCGGTATTAAAAACAATTAGTCTCGAAAAAATGGCAGCAACCTCCCTAAATGTAAGCAACTTGCCCACACTGGAAACCTTAACACTAAACGAAGCTCCAAATCTCACAACAATTACTTTTGGAGAAAATACCGGTTTGAAAAAAATATACCTGAACAAAACAGTTGCGCTTACAAATATTAACGTTTTGAGCCTTAGTGCATTAACAGAATTTTATGGTACTGATGCCAAATTAGACAAAGTTGATTTTACCGGTTTGCCAAATTTGGATCAAGTTGATCTTTCCCGAACTCCGGTAAGTGAAATAAAAGTAAACAATTGCCCCAAACTGCGCGTTATCCGCAATCCTGACGGCGGAAAATTACCAACAATCAATATTTCAACCACTCCAAGTTTAATTCTTTTTGACGTAAAAAATAACCTTTTCACGGCTGTTGACTTCAGCGCACATACAGGTATTGCCAACACCATGAGCAATATTTCGGGAAATAATTTGCGATTTTCAACAATGACAGGTGTAAAAAATGCCATTACGTATGCTCCTCAAGATACTATTTTTGGAGCGAACCATCCATTTGACGCTACTTTGGATTTAAGCGCCGAATACACCGTGCAAGGTGTTACAACCGTTTTCAGTTGGTTTGAAGTAACCGGAACCACCGAAACGCCGCTCACAAGCGGTGTAAATGTTGTTGCCAATGGAAAATTTACATTTGCCAAAGCATTGATGGGCAAAATATTACGTTGCAAAATGACAAATACAACCTACCCTGCGTTAACACTTATTTATCAAGCTCAAATTATAGGAAGTTCGCCATGTACACCTCCCGAAAATTTGGCGGCAAGCATTCATAACCCTGAATGGTACAATGTAGAATTGAGTTGGAGTTCGCCACAAAGCCCCACAACGTTGTTAACAGATAATGGTTCATTTGTTACGCATCCTGGAGCCGGAGCTAATGGCGCTGATGCCAGCAAAGCTTATGTTCTTATGGGCGGAAATGTGAAAAAGACACATTATATGGTTGCTACAGATGATTTTACATTAACAGCTCCAACAAACATTGACTACTTGGATGTTTATGCATTCCCATACCAAAAACCGAGTTTAACTTCACCTTTCACCGAATCGTATGTATTTATTTGCAGTGGAGAACCCGGTACGCCTGAATGTGATACTATTTGGGGTGATTGGACAACAAATCGTTTTGTTTCGAGTGAGTTTGCCAATGCTTATTGCATTACCACCGAAGATTTAACCAGCAACCAAAATCCTATTTTCAGTGTTCGTTCGGCAATCCACACCACGTTGCCGGCAGGAACCTATTGGGTGTGCGTTTCTGTTGATGGTTCGTCTGCTCCAACCATATTGTCAGCACCGGCAAATCCCGCTACCAGTCCTTCGGGAAATGCGATGATTGGAAGTGTGCAAATGGGATTTACTAATTGGTCTCAATGGCCTGTATTTAACGAATTAGGAACAGAGTTTCATGCCAATTTCCCGTTCAAACTTTACGGAAGCACTGTTCCCGAAGGTTTGGTGGGGTACAACGTATATCGCGATGACGTGAAGCAAAATACAACTCCTGTACCTACTGCATCGTACCTTGATTATGCACCTGTAGCCGGAAACTTTCAATACAAAGTTACTGCCGTTTGGGACGATGATTGCGAATCAACGCCGGCAACTATTTCAGTTAACATGCCGATGAATCCCTGTGACCACGCTATCACATCCTTCCCATATAAAGAAGGGTTTGAAGAGCAAAATGGCGATAACACATCTTCTTTACCTTTATGTTGGACGCAAGAGCATGTTGTTGGAACCACCACTTGGAATAGAGTGGCAGGAGGAGGAGGATTCCCCAGCCAGGTATTGCCTATTTACACACATACCGGCAACTACAAAATGACTTTCCAAAATTACACATCGGCAGGTGGTTGGGGATCAACGACAAAAGCTATTTCTCCCAAATTTGACTTATCTAGTCTTTCGCATCCTGTTTTAAAGTTTTGGCATGTTCAAAAGGAACGTGCTGCCGGCAATGAAGTTTCGGAACATTTAACCGTATATTACAAAAACAGCCCAACGGGTGCGTGGTTAAAAATTGACGAAAAAACCACTCCGGTTAGCATGTGGACAGAACGCATTGTTGAACTGCCTAATCCAACTTCAACGTATTGGATTGCTTTTGAAGGAATGGTAATGTACGGTGATGGATTGCAAATTGACGACATTTGTATTACCGACGCTTTGTCGAACATAACACCAACAAATGTTGTAGCTGTGGTAAATCAACAAACCGTAAACCTATCGTGGAACAATCCGGCTCAAACTATTTCAGGATATGTTATTTATAGAGATACTATGCTGGTAGCAACCGTCACAACGAATTCATTTTCTGATAAAAATGTAACTCTTGGAACATACAAATATTGCGTTACTGCTTACAAGAATTCGGCCGATACTATTTCGGCTCCGGTTTTCGTAAACGCTACAGTTACTGAAATAGCAAAACCCGATACGGTAAATAATTTAAATGTAGTAATGGCAAACAACAAAAAATATGTTGACCTTACCTGGACGATTCCAACAGAACACAATTCAATTTTTGGCTATGGCCATGATATTGTTACATCCGTTGGTACTGGGAATACAGCTGATATAAATGCTGCTGCCCGTTTCGATTTGACAGACATAAAGAACCTGTCACTTATCGGACGGAATCTAACCAAAATCCGCTTTGTTCCTTTTGTTGCCCCTAATTTGTGTTCCTATCGCATCCGGGTGTGGGTTGGAGGCACCACCACAACTCCGGGCATGTTGATTGTTGATCAAGAAGTTAATCAAGTGATTCCGATGGCTTGGAACGAAATTGCTTTAACAACTCCGCTTTTGATTGATGGTGCTGAGCCCATTTGGATTGGATATCAAGCGAACACCACCACGGGCTATCCGGTGGGGGCAGATGCAGGTCCGGCATTTATTCGTAAAGGAAATCTGATGAGCGTAAATAATCAATGGCAAGCTACCATGAATTCCAATTGGTGTATTGAAGGAATCGCTGAGGGGAACGGTAAAGTTGCTAAAATGACCTATTTGCCGCAAGAAATCAGTCAAAGGCCGACTTTTGGGGAAGTTCACCAATTGGAAATTCCATTTGCAATGCCTTTGCAAGCGAAAAGCATAGTTAGTCTTGAGCAAGAAAATAATGTTGTCAAAACTGTTTCTCAGCAAGTCGCAACCGATGCTGTTAAAGCACAAGCAGCGTTAAAGTATAATGTTTATCGTGACGGTGTTCTTTTAACCACAACTTCAAACTTGTACTACTCTGATTATGATTTGAAACAAGGCTTGCATAATTATTGTGTCACTGCATTTTACAATGCTGATTTCGAATCGGAAGAATCTTGCCGTTCCGTTGAAGTTGTATTGGGGGTAAGATATAATGAAAAGCTTTCGTTCTATCCGAATCCGGCGAGTTCACAAATCACGATTTCCGAACCGAATATTATCCGCCTCGAGATTTATAGTTTGGCGGGAAGTTTGGTTGAAACCATTACGTCGGGATTCAACCGCATCGACGTTGCCGCTTACAAACCGGGGGCATATCTGTGTAAAGCATACAAAGCTAACGGTGAAACCCTAACCCAACGTTTGATTATCGCCAGATAGCCATTCTGTTGTCTGTTTTAAAAGGCTGTTCATATGAACAGCCTTTTATTTCACTATTTAACACTTTATATTCTATGAACCAATTGAAATTGCGAATGAAAAAACTAGCATACATTTTGTTTGCCGTATTTTGCTGTTTGGTAGCTATAAATCAATCGGCTGCACAAAGCGGTACTCCCCGTGAACTAAAACGTATGGTTTTGGTTGAACACTTTACTTCATCAACGTGCACCCCCTGCGCTCCGATGAATGAGTGGCTCAGCCCGCTATTAGCCGCTAATACCGATAAATGCGTTGTCATTAAATATCCCATGAATTTTCCGCATTTGGGAGACCCATACTTCACTCAGGATGGGGATATTCGCCGGGCCTATTATAACGTACAAGGCATTCCAAAGCCGTTTATTCAGGGAATGCTTGCTCCCGAGGATTCTGCAAACTATGCGCTTACACTAAATCACGCTGCGGCAGTTGCTCCCGATGCAGAGATTACGGGTATTTTTTATGTGAAAGGGAAAAATATTGTGATTAATGCGGAAATAACCCCTTTAATTTCGGGAGGCGGGTACAAAATTTACGTAGTACTCAATGAAAAAACCACGTATAACAACGTGGGGAGCAACGGAGAAACTGAATTCTACCATACCATGATGAAAATGTTTCCAGATGGAAACGGCAAAGAAGTAACTCTTGTGGCAGGAGAGAAAATTCCGGTAAGCTACAATCAAGGAATTGCAAGCACCCATATTGAAGAAAAAAGTGACTTGGAAGTAATTGTTTTTGTACAAAATATCGTGACAAAAGCGGTTTTAAACGCCGCTTCGCTTACCGATTTAAATCCACCGGTTCCCACTCAGGTGACGGCAACTCAAAAAACATCCGGAGATTTTGATATTGATATCCATTGGGCAGCTATTCCCGGAAGTATCCAGGGTTACACGATCTATCGCGACGGAGTTAAACTGAACAACGAACTTTTGACGGATACATCTTATACCGACCGTGTTTCTTATTTTGAACGTTATTGTTATACCGTAACGGCTACCAATGTACTTACCGAAAGCGAGCAATCCAGGCCATCCTGTGTCCAAGTAATCAGGAATGGCTTGAAAAATTTACCTCCCTGCCAACTAAAGCTTTACCCCAACCCGGTTTCGGGCCAACTGTTTTTGGATTCGAAACAACCCCTAAGCCAAGTCCAGGTATTCAACATGCAAGGGCAACTAATTTATTCATCCAGCGAAAATCCAGAAAAAATACCCACCCATTCGTGGCAACCCGGTATTTACTTTGTAAAGGTGTATACAAGTCAGGGTGTATACTGTCAACGGATTTCAAAAAACAGGGATTAAAGCAATTTCCATTCGAGCAACCGAAAAAACTTGTGAGCTTATTTTTAAACGGAATATTATTATAAGAGTGTAAATTATTGATAATAAACAATCCAAACTCAAATTTTTCGACGAAAACAGATAAATTTCCTGCAAAAAGTATCTGCTAACACTTGGATGTTAATATTTTTTTCTACCTTTGCACTCCTTAAAATTAAATTAATACTAACAAAAATGTACGCAATAGTTGAGATAGCCGGAAAGCAATACAAGGTTGAGAAAGACCAAAAGATCTTCGTGCATCGTCTGGATGTGAACGAAGGCGCTTCCGTAGAATTTGAAAAAGTGCTGCTTGTTGACAATGAAGGCAGCATTCAAGTGGGGGCACCCACTGTAAGCGGCGCATCGGTAAAAGCATCCGTGCTGAAACATGCCCGTGGCGAAAAAGTAAAAATTTTCAAGAAAAAACGCCGCAAAGGATATCAAAAAGAATCCGGCCATCGTCAAGATTTGACGCACTTGAAAATCGAAAGCATTTTAGTTTAATTGATTTTGTAACAAAATAAAATTTAAATAATTATGGCTCACAAGAAAGGTGCCGGTAGTTCCAGTAACGGGCGCGAATCACACAGCAAGCGACTGGGTGTTAAGATTTACGGCGGACAGCTTGCAAAAGCAGGCAATGTTATTGTTCGTCAACGTGGAACTGTTCACTATCCGGGGTTAAATGTCGGCTTAGGTAAAGATCATACCTTGTTCGCATTGACGGATGGTACCGTTGAATTTAAAAAGCGCAGGAACGACCGTTCGTATGTATCGGTAGTTCCGTTTGAAAACGAATAGTTTCAGATTTTTTTTATACAAACCCGTTTGCGTGTTCGTAAACGGGTTTTTTAGCTTTTGCATACCATCAGGTGAATAAACGGATTCTGCACTTAGCCATCCCCAACATTGCCACCAACATCGTCATTCCGTTGCTGGCGCTGGTCGATTTGGGACTGATCGGGCATTTGGACAATCTCCAGTACATTGGCGCCATTGCATTGGGAAACATGGTATTGGGCTTCCTTTTTTGGGGATTCAGTTTCCTGCGCATGGGAACCAGCGGTTTTGCAGCACAATCGTACGGAGAACGTAATTTCACCGAATGTTTCAACATCCTGATCCGGGCTTTAGCAACTGCGATTGCTGCGGGATTACTGCTTATTTTGCTGCAATATCCCATCGGGCAGCTTGCATTTCAGTTGGTTCACGGCACCCCGGCTGTAGAGTCGCTAGCTCAGGATTATTTCAACATCCGGATTTTTGCAGCCATTCCGGCTTTGTGCATGTATGTGTTTGTGGGTTGGTTCATCGGAATGCAAAACGCACGAATTCCCATGATCATCGTGCTGGTAGTTAATTCCTTGAATATTCTGCTTAGCTGTTTGTTTATCCTGGTTCTGGGGATGAAATGCGAGGGCGTTGCCTTGTCGTATGTCCTCAGCCAATACGTGGGTTTGGTGTTGGGTGGTTATTTTATCTACCGCTACATCTGGAAGTTCCGGTTCAGGCTAAACATCCGGGAGGCTTTCCAGCGCTCGGCTTTCCCAAAGTTCTTCAAGGTCAATGCCAATATCTTTGTCCGCACCTTGTGTTTGATTGCCGTGTTGTCGTTTTTTACAATCAGTTCTACCAACCAAGGCGATATCACTCTAGCTACCAATTCCTTGTTGTTCCAGTTCTTTTATTTCTTTTCCTATTTTATCGACGGTTTCGGGTATGCGGCCGAAGCCCTCACCGGACGCTACATCGGCGCACGAAATGAAATTCGTTTGCGAAAAGCCATTAAACTGCTCTTTACCTGGGGATTTTGGATTGCCATTGTTTTTACCGTCGCCTATTTGCTGGGAATAAACTGGTTTTTAACGTTGCTTACCTATGAAAGAAGCATTTTGACGGCTGCTCAACCTTTTTTCTACTGGATTGTGCTGATTCCGTTGGTATCGTTTGCAGCCTTTTTATGGGACGGGATTTATGTGGGCGCCACCGCTTCGCGGGCCATGCGAAACTCCATGTTGCTGAGCACCGTTCTTATCTTTTTTCCGGCTTACTATGGTTTGTTCCCCTTGTTGGGAAACCATGCGCTTTGGCTGGCCACGCTCCTTTTTCTCGGGTTTCGGGGCCTCTTTTTATCCATTTGGTCACGGAAATACATTCTTAAGCCGATTTCATAAAATTTGCGGATCAAGAGATCGTCTGCAAAACTTGAAATCCCGATTTATCCTACGTATTGTTCAAGGAGACATTCTGAATGAATGCCCTACCGGGCAACGTAAAAAATGAGTGTCCCATTTATTAATGTTATTTCCCTATGGGAAACCCGCATTAAAATAAATCTAACTTTCAACGAAAGGGTTCGCGTGTTTCCGACCATTGGATGGGAAATCGCATTAAAATAAATCTAACTTTCAATCCTTTTTTTGGTAATCTTTCGCAAAAGATGGCAAGAAAAGATTAAACATCCGCAAAGTTTCCGAACTTCGTACGAAATTATTCAACTTTTCAAGCATCCACTTTTTAAATTTAGAATACCATGTCGAACGGAAAAGACAAACCCGCACCGGTAGCCCACGAAGTTCTTCCGCTGATAAAGAACCGCTGGAGCCCGCGTGCTTTTCAAAATAAACCGGTTGAAAACGAAAAACTCCAACGCCTTTTCGAAGCAGCCCGTTGGGCGCCTTCGGCCTTCAACGGCCAGCCCTGGTCCTTTGTCGTGTGCCGGAACGGGGATGAAACCTTTGCCAAATTATTCCCCGTCTTCACCGAATCGAACCAAAAATGGGTAAAAAACGTGCCCGTACTGGGAATTACCGTAGCAAACCTGCTCACGCCCAAAGGCACCCCTAATCCGACTGCTCTTTACGACCTTGGGCAATCGATCGGGCTCCTACTTTTGCAGGCGGAACATGAAGGTTTGATCGTGCATCAAATGAGTGGGCTGGATACCGAACAAGCAGGTCTTCTGCTTCAAGTTCCGAACGGGTACAAAGTAGTTACCGCTTTTGCAATCGGATATTACGGCGATTTCGAGAAGCTGCACGAAGACTTCCGGACGAAAGAATCGCTGCCCCGTGTGCGCAAAGATCAAAGGGAATTTGTGTTTGCCGGGAAATTCGGTGGGGACTATTTTTTCAACAAATAAAACCTTTTCAAAAACAGATTGTTTTCTTTAACAATATTGGAAAATATTATTTTATCAATGTGTCTAAAATTGTCATATGCAACTGAATTGGAGAATATTCTGTTTTTTGAAGCTGGGGGCTTTGATTTTAATTAATTTTTATGGGGTACAGGCGGTGAATGCTCAAAGTTCGAAACATACCGAAACCGTTGTGGAAGGCAAATACACCATTCCCGTATACAACTTCCCTGCTTTTGAGGAAAGGATGTATCCGGAAAAAGGCAACGACACCTTGTATGTATTTAATTTTTGGGCAACCTGGTGTGCACCTTGTATAAAAGAGTTGCCTAATTTTGAGCAGGTAGGGAAAGAATTGTCCGCTCAAAAAGTAAAGGTTATCCTGGTCAGTCTGGATTTTAAATCGAAAATAAAGTCGCAATTGATCCCTTTTTTGCAAAAGAAGCAAATCGCATCGGAAGTTGTGGTTTTGAGCGACCCAGATGCAAACAGTTGGATCGATAAAGTCAGTTCCGCCTGGAGCGGGGCGATTCCGGCAACGTTGCTGGTACAGAACGACCGCAGGGCTTTTTACGAAAAAGACTTCACCTACGAAGAGTTAACAAGTTTGATTACAAAATTTTTAAACCAATGATTCAAAAACTTTTTAAACTAGCGCTGGCTACCGCAATTCTTTTTGTAGCCGTACCGAAAATGATGGCACAAGGTTATAATCCGGGAGACAAAGCCACGGATTTCAAACTGGAAAATGTAGACGGGAAAATGATCTCCCTGTCTGACTTCCCCAAAGCAAAAGGATTTATTGTGATCTTCACCTGCAACCATTGTCCCTATGCAGTGGCCTACGAAGACCGTATCATCGCTTTGGACAAGAAATACAAAAGCAAGGGCTATCCGGTAATTGCCATTAACCCGAACGATCCGGCCATGGTGTCCGCAGATAGTTTCGATAACATGAAAATCCGGGCAAAAGAAAAGGGCTTTACATTCCCTTATTTATTTGACGATGGGCAAAAAGTTTTCCCGGTGTATGGAGCAACACGGACACCGCATGTTTTTGTACTGGAAAAAACTTCGAATGGAAATATTGTCCGCTACATCGGCGCGATCGACGATAACTACGAAGATGCTACCCAAGTAAAGCAACGTTATGTTGAAAATGCCGTGGATGCCTTGCTTGGCGGCAAAACACCTCCTTTGGACTACACAAAAGCAATCGGATGCACGATTAAAAAAATGCAGAACTAAAAACAGGAGTTAAAAATCAAAAACGGGCTGTCGCTGGAATCAACGACAGCCCGTTTTTGATGAAATAAAAATTGTATTGCTTTTCTTTTACGATTTTTGCTCCGCTGCCTTTTGCTCCGGAATTTGCTTCCGGCGGCTCCGGACGATAAAATACACGCCTACAAGGACAAATGGAATCGAAAGCAGCTGGCCCATATTCAGCAACATGTTATTCTCAAAATCAACTTGAGGTTCCTTGATAAACTCAATTAAGAAACGCATTCCGAAAATAACAACCAAAAGGATTCCCAGCATAAAACCCGGTTTGAGATTCGGGTAGTTTTTGTAGTAATAGCGGTATAAATAAATAAAGGTAAACAGGCAAACCAAGGCCTCGTAGATTTGCGTCGGATGCTTGGGTAGCGTTTCGCCGTTACGGACAAAAATAAAGCCCCAGGGCAGGTTGGTAATATGCCCGTAAATTTCGCTGTTCATCAGGTTCCCGATCCGGATGAGGCAGCCCGAAAGCGCCACAACAATGACAATCCGGTCGACGGTCCACAAGTATGACATTTTTGTTTTACGCGAAAATAGCCAAATGGCAAATAAAATCCCGATGGCTGCGCCGTGGCTGGCCAAACCGCCTTGCCGGAAATAAAAGATGCTGATCGGATCGGCCAGATACGCCCGGGGCTCGTAAAAGAGCACATGCCCCAAACGGGCGCCGATAATGGTTGCCAACACAATGTAAATACTCAACTTATCGAAAAGCGCATCGGGAAGTTTTTCATGCTTGAAAATCCGCTGAATAATCAGGTAGCTCAATGCAATTCCCAAGGCAAACAAAAACCCGTACCAACGCACGGCAAAAGACCCGATGGAAAACATATCGGGGTTTACATTCCAGGTAACGAATGCGAAATCCATATCGTGCTATTAAAAAATATATAAAAGAACTCTATCTTATTGAAAACAACCGACTCACAAAATTTCTTCCAGCAACATTCCGAAAAACCGGTCTAAGGAGTAGCCTGCTGCTTGTGCCTGTTTCGGAACGATGCTGCCCTCCGAAAATCCGGGAACGGTATTTACTTCCAGAAACCACCACTTGCCGGAATCCAAAAAGTAATCGAAACGCACCACCCCTTTGCAATTGAATTTTTCATACAAATATCCGGTCATCCGGGCGCATTCTGCCTGTTCCTGCGCAGTAATGTCGGCCGGCGTTATTTCGTCGGACATTCCGCTGGTGTATTTTGCTTCGTAATCGAAAAAGTCTTTTTTCGAAATAATTTCGGTGACCGGCAGCACCTCGATTTTGCCCTGATGCCTGAAAACGCCGCAAGCCATCTCGCGTCCTTTGATGTATTGCTGAATCAGGGTTTCGTCGTCTTCGGCAAAGGATTTCGAAACGGCGGCATCCAATCCGGCAAGCTCATACACTTTGGTGACCCCGCAACTCGAACCCGATTTGTTGGGTTTTACAAAACAAGGAAAACCGATTTCTTTTTGAATTTGTTCCCGGTCCAACGGCTGGTCTTTTTTCAATAAAATCGTTTTGGCCACATTCATTCCGTACTGAACGGCCAAATCGTTGCAAAAATATTTGTTGAAGGTAAGCGCCGAAACCGTTACATCACAGGTTGTATAAGGAACATTCAGCAAATCCAGGTAACCCTGCAATTTGCCGTCTTCGCCGGGCGTGCCATGAATGGCGATAAATGCCGCATCAAACCGGATCTTTTCCGGGCCGGGCGCAAGGCTAAAATCATTCAGGTCCATGGGAATCCGCTGTGAATCGTCGGGTTGGTATACAAACTTACCGTGACGAACCAGGATCGGGAAAACCCGGTAGGTTTCGCCCTCCAAACTTTTTCTTACCACGGCAGCGCTGCCTAAGGAAACTTCAAACTCCCCCGAATCGCCGCCCATAAGCAGGGCTATGTTCTTTTTCACCTTTTGCGTGTTAGTTGTTATTGATCCTTCCTGAAACAGGAAGGATAATCATGCTTGTTAAGAGCCCAAAGTTACATACAATTTTTATCTTTGCATTCCGATAATTAAATAATGAGTTTTACGTTTTTATTTTTGCGGAACACCATTTTATCAACCTTTTGATTCGCACTTTTTTGCATACATATGACTTTTCTTGAATTCCTGAAAACAAAGAAATTCTTCAAGCACCTGTTGTTGTCTTTCGCAGTAACACTAACCGTAATCTGGATTACCTTATTGCTTCTGAGAATGTACACCCGGCACGGACAAAGCATTGAAGTTCCTTCGTATATCGGTTTAACCGTGGAGAAAGCAAAAGATTTTGAAGCAAGCAAAACCTTTACGTTTCAGGTGGATTCGGTTTACGAACTCCATAAAACACCCGGAACCATCATCTCACAAGATCCCTTGCCGAAAACCAAAGTAAAATCGGGACGCACAATTTACTTTTCAGTTGTTTCTTATAAACCGGACCAGGTCCACATGCCCAACCTTGTCGATATTTCGCTGCGGCAAGCCAAAGCATCGTTGCAAACGTACGGCTTGGTAGTCGGTAAAATTACTTTTGTACCTGATATGGCAAAGAACGCGGTTCAAAAAGCGCTTTACAAAGGCCAGCCCATTGCTCCCGGAACGTTGATCGACCGGGGAGCGAAAATCGATTTGGTGGTTGGTTCCGGCCGAAGCGCCCAGGTGGTTCAAGTGCCCTCCCTGATCGGGAAATACCGGAACGAAGCCATTCAGGAAATTGAGCGTTTGGGACTTATACTCGGTTCCGAATCGTATGAATCCGGAGATAATTCGGATGCGCGCGTTTATTCGCAATCCCCAGCTTATATTTTTGGGAAGAAAATCCCTTCGGGAACCATCATTGATTTAACCTACCGCTCCGATTCTTTTGATTTTGATTCCTATATGAAAACCTTAAAAGTAGACTCGCTGAAGGTAGACTCAACAAATTAAAACAGTATGAACAAAAGATATTTCTTTCTATTATTTTTGATCCTTTTCACCGTTTCGGGCTTTGCGCAGGAAGTCATTTACGGATTGGAACACAACCCCGCCATCCTGAAAAAGCTGCAGGAAAAAGCTTCTTTGGCAAAAGGCGTAAAAACGAACGATACGGTCTGGGTTGCCTTGCCTTTTTACGATGATTTTTCAGCACTAAGCGTTTGGCCCGACACTCAAAAATGGATGGATCAAAACGCCTTTGTCAACGCTGAATACGGGAAAAATCCCTTGACCATCGGCGTAGCTACGCTCGATATGCTGGACGCCCAAGGAAACATCTACGCGGACGCCAGCCCTTACGGATTTTATTCCGATACCCTGACTTCCCAGCCCATCCGCCTGGATTCCATCTTTTCGCCGGTTGCCCGTCCGACCCGGGTAAGCGATTCGATTTATCTGAGTTTTTATTACCAGCCGCAAGGCAATGGTTTTACGCCCAATAAAATCGATTCATTGATTTTGGAATTTCATTCTCCTTCGGAATTCGATACCCTCCGGACAGAAACGGATACGACCCTGGTCGCCCGCTGGAACTGGATTTGGTCGACCAGCGGCGGCATTCCGGCAGACAGTTTTGCTTCCCAAAACCGCAACATTTATTTTAAAGAAATTTTTATCCCCATCCGGGATGTGCGCTATTTGCAAAAAGGGTTCCAATTTCGTTTCCGAAACTATGCAAGCCTGGCAAGCAATGTGCAACCCGACTGGCAAGGCAACGGAAGCCAATGGAATCTTGATCTGGTCTACCTGAATGTAGGGCGGGCAAATACCGATACTGTTTTCCGCGACTTGGCTTTTGCGGCAAAGGGCGAATCGTTTTTGAAAGATTTCGAATCCATGCCCTACCACCAGTACCGGGCGAAGGAAATATCCAGCCTGAAAGAGTCTGTTTCCGTAAAAATTGCCAACCTCGACAACGCCAACCGCAACCTGAGTTACAAATACGATGTATACCAGGGATCGAATCCTACCCCGATCAAAACTTACAACGGAGGGGAAGAATCCTTGTTGCCGTTCCTGGAAGCGGGCTATGATAAAGCGCCCCAACATGCAAATCCTCCGGTGGAAGTAATCTTTCCACCCTCTACCGAACAAAAACTTACGTTCCACATCATCCACACCCTCACGCCTACTTCCGGAATCGATATTAATCCGGAGAACAATGTGGTTCACTACGACCAGATTTTCAACAATTATTACGCTTACGACGATGGTTCTGCCGAGGCCGGAACCGGAATCAACGGAGCGGCGGGAATGTATGCGGTGGCTTTCAAACTGAACAAACGGGACAGCTTGCACGGGATCAAACTGTTTATCAACAAAACAAAAGCCATGACCAATCAAATGACGGTCGATTTATGCGTTTGGAATAACAGCCAGTTGAGTACGCCCAAAGACATCAAACTAAGAGTTCCTTCGGTTACGATCCAATATTCCGGCAATTTAAACGAATTTGTCGACTACTGGTTCCCCAACACGCTGATGATCGAAGAGTCGGAATTTCCCGACCTGGTTTTTTATGTGGGTTGGAAACAAAACTCCGTCAACAACCTGAATGTGGGTTTGGACCGGAATACCGACTCGCACCTGAAACGCTATTACAATGTAGATGGAACCTGGAAACAAAGTACGATTACCGGCTCGATGATGTTGCGCCCCCTGGTCGGATATAAAAATCCGCTGGCCAACGAACCGGAGATACCCGGAAACGATACCTTTTCCATCTATCCCAATCCGGTCGGCAACGGAAACCTGAACATCGTGATTTCCGACGAATGGCAAAAAAACCGGGAAAACATCAAACTGCGGTTGCTGAGTATTTCGGGACAAACCATTTACCATCAAAAGTTCGATTCGAAACTGGATGTATCCGGACTGGCAAAAGGCTTGTACCTTTTGCAGCTCACCAACACCCTTTCGGGAAAAACCATGACGCAGAAAGTAGTGGTAAACTAAGCTCAACGTAAGGATTTAGCCGGAAAAATGAAAGAAGAAGATATTGAGTTGGCCGACAACCCGTCGGAAGAGAATGATCTTTACGAGCACCACCGCTATGTTGCCGACGCAGGCCAGGCGCTTTTGCGGATCGACAAGTTCTTAATGGGGCGCATTCAAAATGCCTCCCGCAATAAAATCCAGAATGCCGCCCATGCCGGAAATATTCTGGTGAACGACAAACCGGTAAAACCCAATTACCGGGTCAAGCCCCTGGATGTGATTTCCGTTCTGCTGGCATACCCGCCCCGGGAAACCGAAATCATTCCCGAAAACATTCCTTTGAATATTGTGTATCAGGATGCCGATTTGCTGGTGGTGAACAAGCCGGCGGGCATGGTGGTGCATCCCGGTTTCGGAAATTACACAGGCACCTTGGTGCATGCCGCTGCTTACCTGTTTCAGGAGCAGGGCATTTTGTCCGAGGCCGGCCCTTACCTGCTTCACCGCATCGACAAAGATACCACCGGCTTGCTGTTGATCGCCAAGAACGAACTGGCGCAATCCATTCTGGCGCGTGATTTTTTCGACCACAAAGTCGGCCGGAAATACCATGCCCTGGTCTGGGGCGATCTGAAAGAAGAGGAAGGAAGTATCGAAGGGCATATCGGGCGTAGCCAACGCGACCGCAAGGTGATGGCTATATATCCCGACGGGTCGGCAGGCAAAGAAGCCGTTACCCATTACCGCGTTTTACAACGCTTCCATTACGTGACCCTGGTCGAATGCACCCTGGAAACCGGACGCACGCATCAAATCCGGGCTCATATGCAATTCTTGGGACATCCGCTTTTTGGAGACGAAACCTATGGAGGCGCTCAAATATTAAAAGGAGCCACATTCAGCAAATACAAGCAGTTTGTCAACAACTGCTTTGAAATACTCCCACGGCAGGCTCTTCATGCCAAATCCATCGCCTTCAAGCATCCGGCTACAGGCAGGGAAATGTACTTCGAAAGCGAGCTGCCCGCCGATATGCAACAGGTAATCGACAAGTGGACGGCTTACACAAATTCTGCCAACAAATAAATCAAAACCGGACCTGATACGTTAAGTTATATGGACAAAATCCTTTAACTTTGCACGTCTCTATATAAAAAGAGCAAAAAGAAATTTAATAAATAAAATCCCAAAAAAATGGCAACAATTAAAGTTGGTATCAATGGCTTCGGCCGCATTGGTCGTTTGGTGTTCCGCGCATCCGTGCTGAGAGACGACATTCAGGTAGTGGCAATCAATGACTTGATTGATGTGGACTATATGGCGTACATGTTAAAATACGATTCCGTTCACGGAAAGTTTAACGGTACAGTCGAAATCAAAGATGGGCATTTGGTTGTGAACGGCAACACGATTCGCGTTACGGCTTGCAAAAATCCCGCCGAGATCAATTGGGGGGCAGCAGGAGCAGAATATGTGGTTGAGTCGACCGGATTATTTTTAACCAAAGAAGCTGCCGAAGCACACATCCACGGCGGAGCAAAACGCGTGGTGATGTCGGCTCCTTCGAAAGATGACACTCCGATGTTTGTTTACGGAGTCAATCACAAAAAATATAACGGAGAACAAATCATCTCCAATGCAAGTTGCACCACCAACTGTCTGGCGCCGCTTGTAAAAATTATTCATGAAAACTTCGGATTGGAAGAAGGCTTGATGACCACAGTACATGCTACCACGGCAACCCAGAAAACCGTCGACGGCCCTTCGGCAAAAGATTGGCGCGGCGGACGCGCTGCCGGCGGCAACATCATCCCCTCCAGCACCGGAGCCGCAAGAGCAGCAACCAAAGTAATTCCCGAATTGAAAGGTAAACTGACCGGCATGTCGTTCCGTGTTCCCACGCTGGACGTTTCGGTGGTGGATTTAACCTGCCGCTTGTCGAAACCGACCACTTACGACGACATCAAGGCCGCTGTTAAAAAAGCCGCCGACGGCGAACTGAAAGGCATTTTGGGTTATACCGAAGAAGCCGTGGTATCGAGCGATTTTATCGGCGACAGCCGCACCTCCATATTTGATGCGGAAGCAGGCATCATGTTAAGCCCCACCTTTGTAAAACTGGTATCGTGGTACGATAACGAATGGGGTTATAGCTGCAAAATCCTGGATATGATCGCCCATATCAATACCGTGGCATAAGCTTCCGGTTCATCCGGGCATGAAAAAAGCGTTCCGGAAATCCGGAACGCTTTTTTCATGCAAAACTTACCAAACGAAATAAGTTAGTTTTTTTGTGCAGTTTTTACATCCGTCTTGGATGTAGCAGGTTTTGTTTTTACATCGGCGGTAGAAGTTGCTTTGGCTTTATCGCCGCTGCAAGCTCCATTTTCTCCGGCCGGGCATGCTTTCCCATTAGCGGCAGCCATGCTGGTTTTATCTTTACTGCATTCGGCCTTTGCCGTACTGCTGGCTTGTCCGCTCACAGCAGAAGCCTTTGTACTTGAAGCGCAGCACGATTTCCCATCGGGCGTGGAGGCCTTCGTTACATTCGCAGGAGTTACCGATTCGGTTTTCGATTTATTGTTATTAGCCGTTTCGGTTTTTTGAGCATAAACGGTATTTCCGGCAAATGCGATCGCCAGAACAAAAGAACATAACACAATGATTTTCTTCATAAGGTACTTGGTTTTAATTATTTTGATTTTAGGATATAGATTCTGAGACCCTTCTCAAAATCAGATTCTAAGTAACAACCCAAAGAATGCATTTGTTGGAACCCATCACCGGAAAATCTGATAAGAATTGTTAAAGTGTTTTTTAGATCCGTATTCAACCCCATTTCGTTTGAATTATTTAACCGGTTTTCAACAGCCCCATTTGACTACGTTCCGGGCTTTGATTCGTTTCTCTCTCTTTCCGGATAAAAGTCAAAGGATCCGAGGGAAAAAATAATAGCCTGTTTCACAACACTTCTCCAAACAGATTCTTCGACTGAGCGTTTTCGTCCCTCAAACGCTACGCTCAGAATGACGAGTGCCAGTTGGTTGGGGAGGGGGGAGGTTTGTGGCGGCTTCGTCGCCACAAACCTCCCCCTCCCTACCTTTTATCGTAACACGTCATTCCGACTGGAGCGAGGAACGAGCGGAATGGAGGAATCTGCTTGTTAATTGAAAATGGAAAATTGAGAGTTGAAAATGAATGTTCAATAAACAATTCAACAACTCAACGATTCAACAGTTCAACAAACAACTCTTTCCCGAATTCCCCAGCTTCCCCGTTTTCCCCCATTTCACCCTGTACCGTCCACCTTGAACCTGTTCACGCTTCACAAATAAACAACTCAACGATTCAAACTACTCACCCTTCACGGTTCACACTTCACAAATAAACAGTTCAACAATTCAACAACCCATTTCCCTTTGAGAGTTAAACCTTGGGGCCAAAAGGAATAAGGCAAAACCTTTGTACACTTTAGCTGTTTGTAGTACCAGAAATAAACTATTTTTAGTACTACAGAAAACTATTTTCCAGTACTGGGAATAATACGTTTGTAGTACTGGGAAGACTTAATTACCGGTAGTGGAAACTTTTTAAGATAGCTTGGGTTCATCCTTGTTTGTCTTGACGACGGAGGTTAACCTCGCTTATCGTTTACCTAAACCCTCAGCATATGAGTATCTTATATAAACTATCGCCCATAAAGGACACTATTAACGAAGTTCCCAAAGAAGGGCTGATTGCCAAAGCGATCAGCCGAGGTATTCTGGACGTGGATGAGCTGGCAAAAGAGATTGCCAAGGGAACTTCTTTTCACGAATCCGAAGTAATCGCGCTTATCAGCGTGTTGGCGGAAGAGGTCGAAAGCAAACTGCACGATGGGTATACAGTCCGTTTGGGAGAACTGGGCACATTTTTTGTCAGCGCCCAAAGCCGGATGGTACAGGAAGAAACAGAAATCCGCAGCCAGTCGGTGAAAGTAAAGCGGATCACCTACAAGCCCTCCCGCGCCTTGAGCAACCGGATGAAAACGGCAAGCTTTGAACGGACAGGGTGAAATGTGAACAGTGAAGGGTGAATAATTTGTTGAATTGTTGAGGTGTTGAACTGTTTATTGGTGAAATGGGGAAATAGGGGAAGTTGGGGGAAAGGTTGTTATATTCGTTTGAGTCGAATAGGATAATTTAATCTAATAATATGCTGTTTTAATCGCATAGCGTAAAAAGTGAAGGGTGAACGGTGAAGCGTGAAAAAGGCTAAAGATTCAGGGTTCAAGGATAACTGTAAGCTTGTTAACTAGTACCTCCTTTACCAGTCTACTAGTTTACTAGGGCGTGTTAACACTATTTTATATAATCTATAATTAAAGCATACATAACAAATGCGATATACATTATATCCGTTTTTTCGTAACGAGTGAAGACCCTTCTGAATCTCTTGATTCGTCTAAACAATCTCTCAATCTCATTACGCCTTTTATACATTTCCTTGTCATACTCCCACGGCTCTTTTCGATTGGATTTGGGAGGTATGACCGGCTCGAATCCCTTTTCGACAATCAAGTTTCGAGTTTTATCATCTTCATAAGCCTTATCGGCAAGAAG
>JAVBOY010000030.1:0-95678 GCA_031550085.1 Lentimicrobiaceae bacterium | reverse complement strand
GTTTAAAACCTCCAAATTGCTTAAACTTACGTTACCGCGTTGGATCGGGAAATATTCCGCAATTGTACCGTATTGCTCTTCCGTTAATTTCATATTGTCATTTTTTGCAAAGATATGAAATTATGTGTTAACACGACATAGTCTACTTGTTTACTTTTCTCGTTCCTAAAACGTAATCTGGAAAACATCCGTCAGGTAAATCAAACCAAAAGTCAGGGAAAAGGCAATCAGCGGGCTGACAATCCACAGCAGGAAAAACTGGTTGATCTGGGTGCGCTTGAAAATATTCCCAAAACCGAGCTTGGCAACGCCGATTCCCAAAATGGCACCTACGTTGATTTGTACCAACGAAGTGGGAATTCCTTTCGAAACCGATGCCGCCAGCAACAGGCTGGCCGAAACAAAGGCAATGATGATGGCTTCCAACTTCCCGAACAGGACGATTTCTTTTCCCGTTTTTTTCAGCACTTTATGCCCCAGGATCGAACTGCCGATGCCGAAGCTGGGTGCTACGATCAGCGTTCCCATAATGACCAGCAACTTGAAGTTTACGGCCGAAGGAACAATATCCAGTTCATTCACGGTCATCATCGTAATCGGCCCCACGGCATTCGCCACATTGTTCGAGCCAAGGGAAAAAGCCACATAACAGGACATGATGATGATCAATACATCCACCACAGGATTTTCGAGAAAGGCCTTCGAAATGGTGTATCCCCGCCGCCGGAGCGGCTTGTAAATATATTTCCCGATGATAAAACACAGGATAAAAGCCGCCAACGGCATCACAAACCAGGTAGGAAGCACCTGGAAGAAAAGTTTGTGCGAATTCAATTTGCTAAAGTAAATGGCAGGCGCTGCGATGGCAAATACCGTGGTTTGGCTCGTCGACTGGGGAACTCCCAGCAAGTTGGAAATCAGCAACGCAATGGAAACCGAAAACAAGACAATGGAAGTGGTTGTAAAAGTTAGAAACTGCGGGTCCATCAACTCCGATCCGACGGTGGTGGCCGTCTTTTTCCCCGCAAGCATGGCGCCCAAAAACACCATAACACCAAACAATCCGGGTATAAACGATTTACGGATAATATTGGCCCCGTAAGCCGCCGAAAACGAAGGCGCCGTGCCGCTGCCGCCCATATTGATACCCAAAAAAATAGCGATCAGGAAGGGAATTAATAAATGACTGTAAAGAGGTGAAAGCATAGATGTAAAATGGGGAGCTAAAATAAAAATACAAAATTCCAAAAACGCAATATTCCGTATTAAATAAATACCGGACACGAGCAAAAAGTTCATTCGTGGCAGGTAAGACAAATGACGACAAACGCGGACAAATGCGGACAGTTTTGATTTCCAGTGAAAAAGCATCCTATTTTTGCCTGCTTTTTTACATTTTGAAATAACCGTAAAAGGAATTTATTGGCCGTCAGCCGATCGAATCAAAGAATCAACCGGCTTGCCCGGTAGCAAGCGACCCCAGGCGATCCGCGTCTGCCCGCCAATAATTCCACCTGCGGTTTCAACGAAAGCGAGTTTGTTTAATTGAAAATTACAAATTGCGAATGAGTTTACAGCTAAACTCTGTGAGACTCTGTGAATTCTCAGGAGTCTCCGTATAACTTTTTGATTAATAAGTCTACCGTTAGCAGGTTTGCAGCAATCCCAGAGTGTGCCGAGGCCGACAACGTAGTTGAAAAAACAGCCTCGAATAATGACAAAACGACTATCTTTGTAGAGAATACATTTTAAAGAATGAAAACATTGTTAACAGACAGATTATTAAACATAAAAGAAGCAAGCGAATGGGCTACAACTTATGTTGGTAAAAATGTAACCCCTTCCAATATTTCTTATCTTATCCAATACGGGCGAATCAAAAAAATAGGAGAAAATGGCTTAACACAAGTTTATGAGAAAGACCTTTTAGAATACTATAAATCCTATTGCGGTTCACGGGAAATGAACTTTAAAGAGCGATTTGGTGAAGATTTGAATTGGGCTTTGTCGTTCGATCAATACAAAGAGTCTGAAACTACAAAACATATCCACAGGCTTCATCCTTACAAGGGGAAATTTATTCCACAATTAGTAGAATACTTCCTCGATAATCATACAGATAATTTTAAAAAAGAAATTTATTTCAAAAAAGGAGACATTGTATTGGATCCATTTTCCGGTAGCGGAACAACAATGGTTCAAGGTTGTGAACTAGGAATGAATGTGGTCGGCATTGACATATCCACATTCAATACGTTGATTGGAAATTGTAAAGTAGCAAAATATGATATTGAGGATTTGCAAAATGAGTTAAAGCGAATAACTCATTTGTTAGCAACTTTTATCAAGAACTCGAATGCTGTTGAATTTGAAGAAAAACTGCTACAAGAATTAAATATTTTCAATAATCAATATTTCCCTGTCCCTGAATACAAATATCGTTTACGAAATAAACAGATCAATGAAAAAGAATACGGAATAGAGAAAGAAAAACTTTTTTTGCCTGTATTTGAAAAATTAGTCAAAAAATATAACATTAAATTACATCAAGATAAAAACAGTTCCTTTTTGGATAAATGGTATTCACAACACATTCGGGAAGAAATTGAATTTGTTTTTGAAGAAATCAAAAAAATCAAAAATCAAAGTACAAAAAAGATTATCAGCATTATTCTTAGCCGGACAATCAGAAGTTGCAGGGCAACCACTCATGCCGATTTAGCGACACTTATAGAACCTGTAACCACCACTTATTATTGCAGCAAGCATGGTAAAATATGCAAGCCTTTATTCTCAATTTTAAAATGGTGGAAAACTTATTCAAAAGATACTGTTGAGCGTTTGATGCAATTTGATAAACTACGGACAAATACATGTCAGCTTTGCCTTACAGGCGACAGCCGCAACATCGATATTTTTAAAGAAGTACAGAAAAAAAATTCTGAATTTGGGCAATTGCTCGAAAGACAAAAAATAAAAGGCGTTTTTTCTTCCCCTCCTTATGTTGGTTTAATTGATTATCACGAACAACATGCTTATGCTTATGATTTATTCGGCTTTGAACGCAACGATGAGTTGGAAATTGGCCCCTTATTCAAAGGCCAGAGGAAAGAAGCCCAACAAAGTTATATTCAAGGAATATCGGAAGTACTGAACAACTGTAAAAAATATCTTATGGATGATTATGATATTTTCCTTGTTGCCAACGACAAATACAACATGTATCCAACCATTGCCGAAAATTCCGGAATGAAAATAGTCAATCAATTCAAGCGACCGGTATTAAACCGTACAGAAAAAGATAAAACAGCGTATTCTGAAACGATATTTCATTTAAAAGAAAAGTAAAAATGGCATTATCTAACGAACAGAAAATACACATTCAACAAGTTATTACGGCCTCTTTGCGTAATAAATTCCAAAATTATAATCCTGAGCCGGCATCGATGCCTTTTCATTTTCGGCTGTTGGGAAAAGACAGGATTGCATTGTATTCATTTATTCACTCATTGAGTACAAATTTCGGTACAAGTATTTTTGAGCCTGTCGCAAAATCACTGGCACTTCTAAACTTTGCCAATGCAGAATTACAGCAAACTTCAGGGAAACAAATTTCTTCTGAAGCACAAAGGATTATTCAAGACATTATGGATAATCTTGCTATTGCAAGTATTGTACCTGATAAAATCGAAGAAATTGAAGCTATCAGAGCTGTTTGTCAACAAGGAGAAATGAGACCTGTAAAACCCACAAAAGTTGATTTAAAATTAACTTCTCATGATGGAATAGTTTATCTAATTGATATTAAAACCGCAAAACCCAATGCCGGAGGCTTTAAAGAATTCAAAAGAACTCTTTTAGAATGGGTGGCCACAACACTTGCTGTTAATCCAGGCACAAAAATTCAAACTCTTATTGCCATTCCTTACAATCCATACGAGCCACAACCATACAACCGTTGGACTATGCGCGGAATGCTCGACCTTAAAAACGAACTTAAAGTTGCTGAAGAATTTTGGGATTTCCTTGGAGGAGAAGGCGCATACATTGAATTACTTGATTGTTTTGAAAAATCCGGCATCGAATTGCGACCGCAAATTGATGATTACTTTAAAAGATTCAACAAGGAATAGAAAAGCTTCCTATAACAAGCCGTTTGACATAGGCGGAGATGTACTTTGGGAAAACTTATGCGGAATTTACAGTTCTTGTCCGTTCCAAAAGACAGCGTTCTCTCGCCTGATGGGTTAATAAAAAATAATATTCTCTCGTTATCCGTTACAAGCCACCCGTTATAGGTAAAAAATATCTTCCCGGGTTTTCCTTTACCTTGTACCCTTCACCGTACCCATTTCCCCGGCTTTTCCCTAACGGCAAAAGCCAAAAAAATAATTTTGCCGTATCTTTGCAGGGAATAAACCCAAAAGCCCCAAAGAAATGTTAGCCAGGATCCGCGCCGACTTTCCCATTTTAAACTGCCAGATCGACGGCAAGCCGCTGGTGTATCTGGACAATGCGGCCACCACGCAAAAACCGCAAAAGGTCATTCAGGCCCTTGTCTCGTATTATTCCGAAATAAACTCGAATGTCCACCGCTCCGTTCACCATTTGGGGCATGAAGCCACTCAGCAATTCGAAGCGGCCCGGCAAAAGATGGCCCGCTTTGTGAATGCAGCCCATCCGCATGAAATCATTTTTACCCGGGGAACCACCGAAGCGGTAAACCTGGTTGCCTATACTTTTGGCGAAGCCTTTGTAAACGAGGGCGACGAAGTGCTGGTATCGCATATGGAACACCATTCCAATTTTGTTCCCTGGCAGCAACTGTGCTTGCGCAAAAAAGCCCGTTTCCGGGTAATCCCTGTTTCCGGCGAAGGCGAACTGGATCTGGATGCTTTCGCAAAAATGCTTTCGGAGAAGACCCGGCTGGTTGCCGTAACCCATATTTCCAATACCCTGGGGACCATCAACCCCATTCGGCAAATTGTGGAACTTTCCCACCGGCAGGGAGTGCCGGTATTGGTCGACGGCGCACAGGGATTGTCGCATGCCCCGGTCGATGTACAAGCTTTGGATTGCGACTTTTATACCTTTTCAGGACATAAAATGTATGCGCCCATGGGAATCGGCGGATTGTACGGCAAAGAAGCCTGGCTCGAAAAAATGCCGCCCTTCCATTTCGGCGGGGAAATGATCAAAACGGTTTCCATCGAAAAAACAACCTTCAACGAACTGCCCTATAAATTTGAAGCGGGAACGCCTTCGGTGGCTGATGCTTTGGGGCTGGGCGCCGCTGTCGATTATTTGCAGGAAACCGGTTGGGATTTTATCCAGAAACAGGAAAGCGATTTGCTGGCTTATGCCACCCAGCGGCTGTCGGAAATCGACGGTCTGGTTATTTACGGAAACGCAAAGCAAAAAGCGTCCATTGTGTCTTTCTTATTGGAAGGAATTCATTTTTACGATATGGCGACCATTATCGACCATTACGGCATCGCTGTCCGCAGCGGAAACCATTGCACCATGCCGTTGATGGAACGGCTGGGAATTACCGGAACCTGCCGCGCATCCTTTGCTTTTTACAACACACGCGGGGAAATCGACCGGTTGGTGGAAGCCTTGAAGAAAGTAAAAGAAATGTTTTAAAAAGAACCCGTTCTACTTTTCAAGAAACAGGATGGATCCCGCATCGAACAAGGGTTCTTGTGAAAGTTCCACGATCTCATACCCTAAATCAGAAACAAACGTTTGTACCTTTTCTCCTTCCGGAAAACGGCTCAGGCCTCCGGTGATAAAGAGTTGGTCGCCCATAACCCCGCAACATCCCCCAAAGAAACCATACCCGAATCCCGGCAAAACAATTCCCCAGGGCGAAACAAAAAGTACATCCAATCCCCTTGCCTGAAGCGTTTTGTAAATTCCCCGGTCGGAAGTAACAAAGGCATCCTTTTTCAATGCCAGCAAATTGCAGCGGGTATACCCCTGCGAAACATGGATTCTTTCCTGGCCGCTGTTGTTGCGAAGCAATTCCGGATCGCTTACATTCAAATTATGGATAAAGAACGTTTCCGTACAAACCGCATTGTAACGGGCGGTTTCGGGATATTTCGCTCCCACCGGATTTCTCCCCAACGAATAATTCAAGGCGTGTTTCTCCAACATCGCCAAATACTCCAGAGGCACATTCGGAGCCACAATCAGCTGTTTTTCCGTGGGACAAAAAAACAAATCCGGATGCCCGCTTACCGCCTCATACATGATGTTTGAAGTCGAAAAACAAACCACTTCGCCCAAAGCAGACAGCTTTTCGATGATTTGAGGTTTCAATAATTCATTAACAATAATAAGCATGACCCCTTATGCTCCCCACTTTAGAATGAAGCAAAGATACAAACCAAAATTTCGGCTTTACTTTTTTGTATGGAAACTAAGCTGGTAAGATTTTGACAAAGGCTTTCCCGTTTCCGATAAAAATCTGTTGCCCAAAAAATTAAACGAATAAAGCGTGTTGGGTTCCAGTTCGAGTTTAAATGTGCATTTCGTCCCGGTTTCATTCCAGCTAACACCGGTAAATTTAGGCGCTTTACTGTTCGCGACTCTTCCATTTCCAATTCCGTAAACATTTTTGTTCATGGGTTGCGAAAAGGAGAGCGTCAATTCTTTCACTGCAGGATCAACCGAGTTCGATTTGTCTTTGATAGAAAATGACTTGATTTGAGCACAACTTTTAAAAAACTCTTTTTGCACCTGTTTGGGAGACAATCTATTTTGTGTTTCAACAATTTGAGGCATAAAACTTTCCAATGTGGGGTATTGTGTGCGGTTGTTTTCGTAAACCTTCAATGCTTCCAGCAATTTATCAATCCAAATGAATCCGGAAAACTGCTCATTATTAATCAAGTACTTTATGCGGTTTTCAGAAAAACTGGCAGTTTCTTCAAGATATTTTATCACCGAAGCTCGCACCAATATTTCGTAAAGCATGATTTTCGAATTTCCATAAGCTTGTGATGCCAGCAAATCTTTGTTGAGTTTAAAGAACTTTTCGGCAGTTGGTTTCAAGGCTTCATAATTGCTTTTAATCAATGGGTTGCAAAATGAGTGTGCATATTCGTGGATAAGCGTTTCAGCATACTGATCCGAATAATTCGGAAAACCCAAACTGTCAATGTCCCAAGTTCCCAAAATGGCAAACACCTCATTGGGTTTGTCGGTATATTGTTGTTGCGGCCCATAATTTCCGCCGCCATTGAGCAAGCTGATAACCAATTGAAATGTTTCGCCCGAATTTTGTCCGTAAAACCGTTGAAACCAATTGAAATCAATCGTTTTTAATACCTTTTCAAAACGGTTTGCTACCGTGTCATGCAATGTCTTTTGACTTTCAAAAAATTGATGGAACCGGCTTTCGGTGTAAAACTGGTTTAGCAATTGCAGAAATTTTTCACTTTCTGCCGGGCGCCAACGTTCGTGCAAATTGTCTAAAACGGCATTGGGTTTAAACTGGATTTTGTTGTCCGTAATTTCAGTTGCAATGGCAAAACTCATCACGGCATCATAATAAACATTTGATTCTTTGCGTAGAACCGAAATATAATTTATCAATTCGTGTGTTTTGACCGGAGCAAAATATTCGTCAACTTTTTGCGTGTAAACCAGAAAGCTATTGTTGGAATATTCTTCCGCACCGGCTAAGCGAAAAACAGTGCTAAGCAACTCAATACGTTCATCCACACGAGGTATTGGAATTTCTTGCGAATAAAGGTTTCCAAAAAGGAAAGAACAGACAAAAAACAGAAAGATTTTTTTCATACGCTTGATTTGGAGAGAAAGTAAACTTTCGACAAATGTAAAACTAAAAAAATAGTTGACTACTATTTTTGGTTAAAAAGAAAAATGCTTTCTGCATGAGCTTTCATGATTGTTTTTCTGCTTACACATTTGCTTACACAAATGACGAAAAAACGTGTAAAAGCTACAAAATTTGCCAAACGCCAAAAATAAAAAAGCCCGGCTTGATAAGTCGGGCTTTGGAGTGGGAGCAACAGGGTTCGAACCTGTGACCCCCTGCTTGTAAGGCAGGTGCTCTGAACCAGCTGAGCTATGCTCCCTTCATGGAAAGGACTGCAAAAGTATAACTTTTTTTTAATCTGCAAAACTTTTCAGAAAAAAACTTGAAAAAAAACGTACCAACGATACCGCCCGAAGTTGTATATTTGCCAACGCATATCGCCTATGTTTTCTAACAAAAGTTCATACCGCACCTTTTACCTTGCGTTTTTGGCGCTTGGTTTTTTCCTGTGTTCGTGCTCATCCCAAAAGAAAATACAAAAGCAGGGCGGTTACTTGCTGATTTCATCGAAAACACACATCGACAATGCGTACATTCCGTCCGACGAGGTAGACGGCTTTATCCAGCAAAAACCCGTTAAGCATTTCCTGTTCTTACGGCCGGGCATCGGGATTTACAACTGGACCGAAAAAAAACCGACCAAATTCCGGAAACGGGTGCAAGACGTTTTCGCAACCAAACCGGTTATTCTCGACACCATCATATCCCGGCAATCCATACTGAACATCCGGAGGTATCTTGCCAACAAAGGCTTTCACGAACCGAAAATATCGCAAAGTGTGGAGTACCGGAAACACAAGGCATTGGTGACTTACAATATCATTGCTGGCCCCCCGCTGACGGTACGGGATTTGACGTTTGATATCAAGGATTCTTTGATTGCGCATTATTTCGAAACTTTGAAGCCAAAATCCTTGCTCAAGCCCCAAATGATTTTCGATACGTATGTTTTGGATAATGAAAACGACCGGATTACAAAAGAATTGAAAAACCTGGGCTATTATACCTTTTCAAAAAATGAGATTTTTTACCAGGTGGATACGACCATCGGGAATCATCAGGTCGATATGACCCTGGTATTAAAAGAATTCGAGGTAAAATTACCCAACAGCGATTCGCTTGTCCAGGTAAACTATCCGCAATACTTCCTCCGCAACATTTACATCGATTTGCACGGGAGCGCCGAAGCTAATAACAGTCCCAAAGATAAAGATACGCTGGTCTACCAGTATAAAATGTACAAAAAGGATACTACGCTGCAGACGTTGTATTTTATTTCTTCGGATGACTTGAAATTCCGCCCGCGGACCATTGCTGAAAAATTATCCATCGCTTCCGGACAAACCTATAACCGGGATTTAACGAGCCGGGTTTACAAGAAAATCATTCAATTGCCCATTGTACAGTCGGTTACCATAAACTACAATATGGCCAACTTAAATGAACTTCCCCTCGGGAAGAAACAATGGCTGGATTGTAACATCAACCTCGCGCAAAACGAAGTGAGCGAAATTATGTTCGACACGGAAGCCACCACTTCGGGCGGAAGTTTGGGAATGGGTGTAAACACCGGGTACCGGAACGCCAATATCTTCAGGGGCGGGGAAGTTTTCCAGATAAAGTTAAACCTGGCAGCGGAAGCACAAGGGAATTTCGAAGCAACGGACATAAAAAAATACCTCAAAGTTTTCAATACCCTGGAAGCCAGCGCGGGGATCGGACTGGATTTCCCCCGGTTGTTGGTGCCGTTTAATATTTTATCCATCGCTCAATACGGGAACCCCACAACATCCATCAATGCCGGGTATAGCTTTGAGCATCGCCCCGACTACGAACGCCGGGTTACATCCGTAGCTTTTCCTTACCAATGGAGCCTTAACGAACGGATGCGACACACGTTTACACCCTTTGAGCTGAACTTTGTAAGCATTGAAAAGGATTCCGCTTTTGAAGCCAGCCTCCGCTCTTTTTCCGATCCGCAAATTATAAGCCAGTATACCGACCACATGCTTTCCATGACCCGGTATAGTATTTTAATCAGTAACAAATACAACCAGTCCTTAAACCATAACTACTTTCTGCGTCTGGCTGCCGAAACCTCGGGAAATTTCCTGTATCTGGGCGATAAATTATTTAACACTCCGTTAAGCGATGACGGGACTTACAATAAATTCGGAATTCCTTATTCGCAATACATCCGGTTTGATCTCGACTTCCGGCTGCTGTGGATGCTCGGCAAAGAGCGTTCCCTGGCCTGGCGGCTTGTTTCGGGAATCGGGATTCCTTACGGAAACTCCCAGGTTCTGCCTTTCGAAAAAGGATTTTGGTTGGGCGGCGCCAACGACATGCGGGGTTGGATGCTCCGCTCGCTGGGGCCCGGAAGTTATTCAAGCGATACCATTTCGTACGACCGCATCGGAGATTTAGTCATTCAAAGCAGCGCCGAATATCGGTTCCCGATTTACCAGTTTTTCAAGGGCGCTTTCTTTGTCGATGCCGGAAATATCTGGATGCGGAAAGAAGATGTGAATTTTCCGGGAGGAGCTTTCCACTGGAACACCTTTCTGAATGACATTGCCATCGACAGCGGGTTTGGCTTGCGCCTCGACTTTAAATTCTTTATTTTCCGGATCGACATGGCTATGCGTATTAAAAATCCGGCCTTGGACAACCAATGGTTTAACGAAGACGATTTCAAGCTCCGTAAAATGGTTTGGCAGTTGGGAATCGGATTGCCTTTCTAAGGGTAAGAACGGAAATCAGAAGGGCATTAAAAGCCAAAATCAGGACTTATGAATACCGAAAAGTTTAAATACTTATTGCTCGAAAGCTTTTTTCACAGCCCCACGCCGAGCCAGGAGCAGGTTTTAAACTTGTTGTCGGGTTTTCTGTTTGAGAAGATGGTTCCTTGTCCGGTTTTCATTTTGGAAGGATATGCCGGAACCGGAAAAACCTCCCTGGTCAGCGCTCTATCGAAAATCCTTCCGGAATTCGGTATTTCCACCGTTTTATTGGCCCCCACAGGCCGCGCGGCAAAAGTATTGTCGGGATATGCCCGCAAACCGGCAAGCACCATTCACCGGCGTTTGTATAAGTTACGAACCAATGCCGGCGGAACCGTTTCGCTGGCGTTGCAGCCCAATCTGGCGAAGAACACGCTTTTCATTGTGGATGAAGCCTCCATGATTCCCAACGATCCGTCGTCATCGGATCAAAGCGGTTTCTCTGCCCGAAGCTTGCTGGAGGACCTGATTACTTACACATTTAGCGGGAAAAACTGCAAACTTTTGTTCCTGGGTGATCCGGCCCAGTTGCCACCCGTCGGCAGCGACCAAAGCCCGGCTTTGGACCGCGACTTCCTGTCGGCCAAATTTTCGATCGACATCACGTACTTCAAGCTTACCGATGTTATCCGCCAATCCCTTGTTTCGGGAATTCTGGCGGAAGCTACGAGCCTCAGGCAAAAATTCGACGGGCTGGATTTCTCTTTTCCTTTTTTCAAACGGAAAAATCATTTTCCGGATTTCGTCGCCCTTTCGGGAGGTGAAATGTTGGATTGCCTGCAACAATGTTATTCCGAATACGGGCGGGAAAATACGGTTGTGATCACACGGTCGAACAAACGCGCCAACCAGTTCAATCAAGGAATCCGGGAGCGGGTGCTTTTTCACGATAATGAAATTACAGCCGGCGACCATTTACTGGTTGTCCGCAACAATTATTTCTGGCTCAGCCCCGAATCGACGGCGGGATTTATCGCGAACGGCGATATCATTGAACTGCTGAATGTTTTCAAGTATCAGGAACTATACGGATTTCGTTTTGCGGAAGCAACCATCCGGCTGACCGACTATCCGAACGAGCCGCCTTTTGACGTCAAATTGCTTTTGGATACGCTTCACTCCGAAGGGCCGTCTTTAACCTTCGAAGACAACCAACGGTTGTTCCACGAAGTGCTTGCCGACTATGCCGATATTCCGAGCCGGCGCAAACAATACGAGCAGTTGCGTGTAAACCCGTTTTTCAATGCCCTGCAGGTAAAACATGCCTATGCGCTTACCTGCCACAAAACCCAAGGCGGACAATGGGATGCGGTGTTTATCGACAAAAGCTGGCTGAACGGAAACGAACCGACCCGCGAACATATTTCCTGGCTTTACACGGCGGTAACGCGGGCCACCCGAAAAGTTTTCCTGGTTAATTTTGAAAACCAGTATTTCGAACCTTAGATAAAAAAATAGAACGATGATGAGAATCGGTTTTGGCTACGATGTACATGCCTTGGGCAGCGGACACGATTTATGGCTGGGCGGTGTAAAAATTCCGGCCGGAAAAGGAGCCATCGGGCATTCGGATGCGGATGTTTTGTTGCATGCCATTTGCGACGCGCTTTTGGGCGCCGCCGCTTTGGGGGATATCGGCAAACATTTTCCCGACACGGATCCGGCTTACAAAGGAATCGACAGCAAATTGCTGTTGAAAGAGGTCGTCAAGCTACTGGACGATGAAGGATACCAAATTGGAAATATCGACAGCACGATTGCCTTGCAAACACCCAAGATAGCGCCTTATATCGAAAGCATGCGAAAGGCCATTGCAGAAACAGCCGGCCTTAAAGTAAACCAGGTATCGGTTAAAGCCACCACTACCGAAAAACTGGGCTTCGAAGGGCGTACCGAAGGAGTTTCGGCTTATGCGGTGGTGCTGATTACCGAAACCCTTCCCTATTAAAAATTCTTTTGCTGCACAACACCAGTTCAATTAAAAAGAACTCGACAAATAAGTTGTTTTTGGGAATAAATTGAAAGAATTCAACCCTTCCAAAGAGGAAGATAGAATCTGTTTTCTCCTAAAACAAAAAAGTCCCCCAAGTGAGAGGACTTTTTTGTTTTCAATCTTTACGAAAAAGCTTATGCACCCAATTGCAAACGGGCGAAAGCGGTAACCGTCAAATCTTTGTCGGCTTTGGTAACGTAAGCACGGACATCCATCTTGTTATCGTTGATGTATTCTTGATTCATCAAAGTATTTTCCTTGAAGAACTTGGTCAACTTACCCATGGCGATTTTTTCGAGCATCTCCTCGGGTTTGCCTTCGGCGCGGGCTTGATCTTTTCCTACTTCGATTTCGCGGTCAATCACGTCTTGCGGAACATTGTCCTTATCCAAAGCAACCGGGCTCATGGCTGCGGCTTGCATGGCAACGTTTTTAGCAACTTCTTCCACAATTTCGCCGGCTTTATTCATAGAAAGAACGGTAGCCAAACGGTTTCCAAAGTGGTTGTAAGCACTTACAAGAGGTCCTTCTACCACTTCGAAACTGGCTAATTCCATTTTTTCGCCGGTTTTTCCGGTCATTTCGGTAACCAGGTCGGCAACCGTAACTCCGTTCATGGTAAGCGCTTTTAACTCATCCAGATTGCGGGGTTTCTTTTCAATTGCCAAATCCATAATCTGGTTTGCAAAGTTGATAAAATCCTGGTTTTTGCCCACAAAGTCGGTTTCGCAATTGAGCATCATAACGGCAGCATAGGTTTTGTCGGCCGTGGTTTTTGCCAATACAATGCCTTCGCTGGCAGCACGGTCGGCACGTTTCAAGGCCAATTTTTGCCCTTTTTTGCGTAAGTTATCGATTGCCTTTTCGAAATCGCCATCACTTTCTACCAACGCTTGTTTGCAATCCATCATTCCGGCGCCGGTCATTTGGCGCAATTTATTTACATCTGAAGCTGAAATATTTGCCATTTTCTTACTTGTTTTATTGTTAAAATATATTTTGAATTATAAAAAGGGCACAGTTTTCACCATGCCCTTTAAGGAAATTTAGTCACTAAATTTTTGTTGTTATTCCTTAACGAGCACCTCCGGGCTTGCGAACCATGGGTTTGCGAGGACGTTTTCCTTTTTCATCGGTTTGTTCGCCTTCGCGTTTTTTCCCTTTTTTGTCGTCGTCGTCGTCAAAATCGTCCAAGCGGGCTTGTGCGTTTTCGTCCATGTCATCCTGGTCGTCTTCGCGTTTGTCTTTGTCCAGTTTACGTTCGGCCAAGCCTTCATCAATGGCTTCTACCATTTTCTTAACAATTAATGCAATGGCTTTCGAAGCATCGTCGTTTGCAGGAATTGCAAAGTCTACTTCGTTGGGATTGCTGTTGGTGTCAACAATTGCAAACGTGGGGATATTCAACTTTTTGGCTTCCGCAACGGCAATGTGTTCTTTCATAATGTCCACAACGAAAATTGCGGAAGGTAATTTGGTCAAATCGGCGATGGAACCCAGGTTCTTTTCCAATTTGGCGCGTTCGCGTTCGATTTGCAACCGTTCGCGTTTCGAAATATTTTTAAATCCGGCGCTTTCCGACAAACGGTCGATCGAAGTCATTTTTTTAACTGCCTTGCGGATGGTTGCAAAGTTTGTCAGCATACCGCCGGGCCAACGTTCCGTAACGTAGGGCATTCCAATGGGTTTTACCAATTCGGAAACCAATTCTTTGGCTTGTTTTTTGGTAGCTACAAAAAGAATGCGTTTGCCGCTTTTTGCAATTTGTTTCATCGCAGCAGCCGCTTCGTCGATTTTCGCAATGGTTTTGTAAAGGTCAATAATGTGGATTCCGTTGCGCTCCATAAAAATATAAGGAGCCATGTTCGGATTCCATTTGCGTTTCAAGTGCCCGAAATGTGCACCTGCATCCAGTAATTCTTCAAAAGTGATTTTTGCCATTTTTTTATACGTTAGTTTACATTCTGTAGTAAGCAACCGATAAGTAGCTGCACCTCAAGGATACAAGTCTTACCGGTTTAGATACTAAACTACACTTTTCTTTAATTCAAACAGGGATTAACGTTTGCTGAACTGGAAGCGTTTGCGGGCTTTCCGTTGGCCGTATTTTTTCCGTTCCACCATACGGGGATCGCGGCGCAAGAAACCTTCTTTTTTCAAAGCCGGACGCATTTCCAAATCAATATCGCAAAGAATGCGGCTGATGCCCAAACGCAATGCTTCGGCTTGTCCTTTGATTCCGCCGCCGCCAATGTTTGCTTTTACATCATATTTTCCGGTGGTGTTGGTTGTGCCGAAGGGTTGTTCCACGATTGCCTGAAGAATCCCGGTTGGGAAATATTCTTTGTAATCGCGATTGTTAATGGTGATCATACCATTGCCTTCGGTAATATACACACGGGCTACAGCGCATTTGCGTCTGCCGATAGCATTTTTCTTCTCCATTTTTATTTAATATCGTTAATGTTGATCAATTTAGGATTTTGGGCTGCATGGTTGTGTTCCGGCCCGGCATAAACACGCAGGTTTCTGAAAATCGCTCTTCCCAAACGATTTTTAGGCAACATACCGCGTATGGCTTCTTCCACAATGAACGTCGGTTTTTTCCGGCGCATTTCTTTGGGGGTCGCCCGGCGTTGTCCGCCCGGATAACCGGTATGGCGAACGTATTCTTTATCAGCTTCCTTTGCACCGGAAATCAAAACCTTTTCGGCATTGATGATAATTACGTTGTCGCCGCAATCCAAATGCGGAGTGTACGAAGGTTTGGTTTTACCGCGTAAAATTCTTGCAACGGTCGACGCTAAACGTCCAAGCACTACATTTTCTGCATCTACAAGCACCCAGTTTTTGGAAATTTGTCCGGGTTTGGGAGTCAGCGTTCTATAACTCAGTGTATTCATGTTTTTACCTAAACTATTCGGTTAATTTATTGTTTTCCTTTTTGATAGGGTTAAACTATAAAAAGGGGTGCAAAGGTAGGATTAATTTTTTGGTTTTACAAAACTTGTTAACAGTATTTTGTTGATTTATTTTTCGGAGTATTCCAAAATCCGCCACAGCGTAAAGTCTTATATCTTTTATCGGAATCTTTAAACGGCCGATTCGAATTGTTTCAAGAAACGTAAATCGTTTTCGGAGAACATGCGCAGGTCTTTGATCTGGAATTTCAGGTTTGTAATCCGTTCGATTCCCATGCCGAATGCAAAGCCCGAATATTCGTTGCTGTCGATTCCGCAGTTTTCCAGCACATTGGGATCTACCATACCACAGCCCAGGATTTCGACCCAGCCGGTATGTTTGCAAAACCCGCAACCTTTTCCAGCGCACAAGTTGCACGAAATATCCATTTCGGCCGACGGCTCGGTGAATGGGAAATAAGACGGGCGCAACCGGATTTTGGTATCGGCCGAAAACATTTCCTTGGCAAAATAAAGCAGGGTTTGTTTCAGGTCGACAAAGGAAACTTTCTTATCAATATAGAGTCCTTCGACCTGGTGGAAAAAGCAATGCGCCCGCGCCGAAATGGCTTCGTTGCGGTAAGTGCGTCCCGGAAAAATAGCCCGGATGGGCGGCTTGGTCGATTCCATGGTCCGGATTTGCACGCTGGAAGTATGCGTACGCAAAACGGTATCCGGATTTTTTTCTACAAAAAAGGTATCCTGCATATCGCGCGCCGGATGTTCGGGCGGGAAATTCAAAGCAGAAAAATTATGCCAGTCGTCTTCGATTTCGGGGCCTTCGCTCACCGTGTAGCCCATCCGTGAAAAGATACGAACGATTTCGTTACGGACAATGGATAGCGGATGACGGGTTCCTACTTCTTGAAAATCAACCGGTTTGCTAAAGTCAAGCGTTTCCTTAGGCGTCGATTGGGCCGCTTCCAGTTGTTCTTTCAATTGGTTGATCCGATTCTGCGCCTTGGTTTTAAGGGTATTCAAAAGTTGCCCGAATTCCCGTTTTTGTTCGTTGGCAACGGTTTTGTATTCGTCGAAGAGTTCCTGTAATTCTCCTTTGCGGCCTAACAACCGGATGCGGAATTGCTCCAACTCATCGGCCCGGCCGGCAACAAAATTTTCTACTTCGTTCAACAACTGATTGATTTTCTCCTTCATGGGAAAACAGATTTTTTGAAAAAATAATCTGCAAAAGTACGGATTTATGCCGAATAAATGCAGCACGCTACCGGAGTTTCCCTTTCCAATTGTTTGAGGTTGTTTTTCCCTGTCAACACCATTAAAAAATGAAATCCGTATTTTCTCTACCGGTTGTCAGAGGCTTTTAATCATCTGGTAAATAAAGTTGGTATAATCTACGTTGGGTTTTTCTCCCAAACGGACGACAACGATATTTTTTTGCGGACATACATACAGGATTTGTTGCATAACACCCAACGCATAAAAGTCGCCGGGATAAACGATTGTCTCCCGTTGCGGAGCCAGTTTCCGGTTTTGCCGGATGGGATGGTTTTTGGAACCGGTTTTTTGAGCCAGATTCGCAGAATCGGGTGGATCGGTTTTTCCGGCCCTGTTAAACGCCCGGAACGAAAAGCTGTACCATTGGTATTGGTAGCCGCTGTTCGTGGTGTCGGGAGTAACCGATTTTTGAATCCAGGCCGGATTGATGATTTGCCGCCCTTCCCAGTTGCCGTTTTTCAGATACAACCGCCCGATTTTAGCCAAATCGAGGGCCGTGGTATTCAATCCGGAAAACGCTTTTGCCGATCGGTGTCTGGCATCGTCAAGACTCCAACTGGCATCGTATTCCATGCCCATCGGAACCCAAACCTTTTCTTCGAGGTATTTTCCCAGTTCTTTTCCTGTTGCCCGTTCCAGGATCATTCCCAGCAAAGCGGCCGAGGCGTTTTGGTATTCGTGGACGGTTCCGGGTTCGTGGGCAAATTTTAATTTTTTTATCACCTTAAACTGGTTTTCGCCGTAGTAAAGCCGTATCGTATTCCATGCGGACGAGAACGCTCCTCCGGACTTGAAGCCCGAGCGCATATTCAGCAAATCTTCAATCGTTAATTGCCGGAATCCGGCGGCTTTTTGTTTCAACTCGGGAATGTAGCGGGTAACGGTATCATGAACGCTGCGGATGTAGCCGTCGTCAATGGCCATCCCGATCAGCAGGGAGGTGACGGACTTCGATACGGAAAAAACGGTGGACAATTCCGGCCGGGTGCGGCCCTGGTAATATTTTTCAAACAAGATGGAATCGTTGCGGATCACCAGGAATGAAACGGTTCCGGTCGATTTCAAAAAGTCGTCCAAAGCCAGATCGGCGGTATCCGCTGGGTCGCGATTCAGGGCTTTTACCTTGTAATTGCTTAAGACCGGATTCGTCCCCGGTTTAAAGCGAAATGCGGTGTTCCCCGTATTTACCGGGGTATAGGGAAAAATTTTGTAATCATAAATGTCTTCGTACCGGTCGGTTACCACCCGCCGGAAACTGGTACAGGATGAGAATAAAAGATAGAATCCCAGAAATATTATAAAAAAAAATGTCCGTTTTATCATCATGCATGCTTTTTATGGAGCATTATCATGATAAAAAACAGCTTTCCCCTGCTTTTGTTTGCCGGAAAGTTTAGCGGAGTTTCCTTTTTGCCGGATGCACTGCAATCCCGGAAAGGGCAAGCGCATCCCAACGGAGAATTTGCTTTTGAAGAACCCGAAAGCAGAAACGGGCTGTGTCTAGCCTGAATTTGAACCCGGGCTTGGTTTCTTATTCTTTTGTTTTTACGATCCGGTCAAAGCGGCTGTCCAGGCAAGCACTGATATCCGTGGTTACAAACTTGCCGTTGTAAAACAGACTGAAAATGGTTGCAGGCGTTGGCGCCGCTTGCGCTTGCTCCAAGGTTTCCAACTTGATTAATTTCAGCGAAAGGTTCCGTTTGCTTGCAGTGGCTGCCAACTGGTCATTTACATAAAACTCCGTGAAGGGGCAACGGTCGGTGTAATACGCCACCAACCCGTTGGGGTCGGGACATTCGCCGCTTTTCACAGAGGCTTTGAAGGAAGGGTTGGGTGCGTCCGGATTCAGTTTCTTCGCGAACAAACTAAATCCGTGCGGAAGCTTTTCGACTATTTCAAACCCTTGCCGCAAAAGCCATTGGGGATCGCTCATAAAATGAAATTTGCGGGTTCCGGCCACCGTAACCAATCCTGCTTTGCCTTGTTTTGCCGCATCGTCCAGCGCCGACCGGAGCAAGGCTTTTGCATGGCCTTTTCCTTTGTACTGCCCCGAAACCCAAAAGCAATGGATCATTAAATAATCCGGCGCATCAACCGGAATCCAGGCTTTTCCGGCCGGGCCGTATTCGATAAATACCTTTGCCCGTTCATCCAGGCGGCGAAAAACAAAGCCCTGGTCAAACTCCCGCATTAACCAGGCTTTTTTGGCTTGGTAGCCTGCGGCGCACTTCTTATCCGAAAAAGCACAGCAGATATGTTCTTTTGCAAGATTTCCGTTGGTTAGGGTGATAAAATTTGTGTACATGATGGTTTATTTTTTCATTTATACTGTCAGCAAATGGTTCTCAAACGGTCCCACGAAACAAAAGCCCAAACGGGCGAAAGCCCAAATTACCGGTTACCTTCGGTTCCGTCCCGTTGTCTGGTGCAAAGATCGTGTTAAATTTCGTATGCATGAGGAACGTATTGCCGTAGAGAAGCCGGACTGATCCATAGAGAATGCGAAGCAAGGTTTCGCGTGTATTGACTCCTATTCAGAGAGGGCAGGGTGTTCTTTCGGGGTTTTCGACCAAGGTTTCAAGAGGCCTGAATAAAGTTTCGAAAAAACGGAATTGGGTTTTGAGAAGCCAACGTGTTCTTCAGGGGGAATGAAATTTGATCTGGAGCGGGTAAAGTGGATTTTAGAGCGGGGGTAACAAAGCCACCCAAAGCTCGAAAGGGATTTGGGCTGCTTGTTTCCTTGTATTTTGTTATTCTTGTGGTTCTTCTTTTGTAACGCGGGCAACGGCATTGAGTTTTCGGCGAATTTTGTTGTACGAAAATTCGTCTTGCATGGCAGGGTTGCCTTTGTAAAATTTACGGGCGATTTTGGCTATGCTGATAATTTCTTCGTAGATGGTGTTGAATTCTTTTACGGCTTCTTCGGTTACTACTTTTCGGCTGCCTTTGAGGGTTTCTTGCGTTACGTTGGCGGTGGAGAGTTGGTCGGCATAGGAAGCAATGGTATTGAGGGTTTTTGCCGGCGTTCCTTTGCTTGCTATTTCGTTACGAAGTTTTGCCGTCAGGCTGCTTTTGAAACGGTAGAGAAATTGTATAAGGGCTTCCTGGTCTTTGCTTTGCGCCTTTTTGTGATAATCGGTATAGCCAAGTTCTTTGAGGATTTCGCTACGGCGTGTTTTGTCGGCTTTGAAATCTTCTTCGATCTGGATTTTGAGTTCTGCCAAATCGGCGAGGGCTTTTGTTTGAATTTCGGTAATGGTTTGTGTGGCATGGCGTTGTTGGGCTGCTCCGTCGTTTCCCAAAAAGTTAGCAAAAGCGTTGTTGATTCTTGTTTTTTGATTCGCGAAAAAGGGCGGCGCCCAAGTGCTGCGTTTTTCTGCTAAAAATACCTGGTTGGCAAAGGCGTTGTCGATAATGGTAGCGCATCCGGTGAGCATGTCCACATCTTTTCCTTGATAATTGCGGGTTGTTGTCATGTGATTAATTTTTAAGAATAAACAATCGATTTTATTCTTTTTCTGTTTTTTTTGATTTTTTTCAAATCGTTCCTGGGTGGGATTGTGTTCTAACTTGCCACAAACAAGCATCAACGGCGCAGCTCCCCTTGCCCCTCCGGAGGAGGGGAATAATGCCCGCCGCCGGACCTGCGGCTGCTTGCGAGCGGGCTTGCGGGTTGTCAAAGGATCCCACAAAACAAGAGTCGATACGGGTTAAAAGCTGAAACTTCCTTTTCAGCACGCTAGGTGTAGTTTGGCAAGCATTATTTGCTTTTCCACAGATTATATTTTTTCAAATAATCAAACATAACCAAAACATCTTCTAATTTTAGATTTGCAGATTTTATCTCAGCTGTCAATTCTGCGTTATCACTACATAATTTTGTCAATAATTCAGGGCGTAGTAATTTTATTGTCCCATCAATAAGAATAACATAACCTGCTTTACAACAAACAGGTATTTGTTTCTCCGTTTCTTCTATAATTCCAAGAGCTCTCTGCTCTGCTTCTGTTCTTGCTGGTTCCCCGATAAAATATGTATAATAACCTTTTTCTATAATTTGGTTATATCCTTTTATTTTCGAATATGGATAGCTGTTTATATAAAAAACATGATCAACCACTACGCCCCAAATTTCTTTTTCTATTGTGTTAATATCACTTATTGGTATAATCTCCTTTAATCGATAGTTTTGAATACCACCTACCATAAACACATCTCCACCTGTTCTCTTTTTTAGTTGAAAATTTAAAGATAATGATGGTTCATCGTTCAAAAATTCATTAAAATTTAGAAATCCATTTTTTAATGGATTTGTTGTTTGCCCAAAAAATATTAACACAAAAAAAAGCAATGTTAATGTCAAAAATATTTTTTTCATTTTATTAATATTGGATTTATAAAACTTATGCTTGTTGCTCCATAAAATGCATGCCGAGGTTTCTGTGGCTGCTTGCGAGCGGGCTTGCGGCATGAGCCCAAATATCAATCTAGATCCCCTTCAGCAGGCCTCAAGTAAGCCATTCTTCATATTATTTTAAGTTTATCCGCATCACAATTGTATTCCATGATCAGGTGTCTTTCCCAATCCAAAATTCATTGCAAATGATTTTCAATTGGTTTTCCTTCCTTTTATAAAATAATGGAAAAATATTTTATTATCAATGATTTCCATTAAGCCAAACAGCTGCCCATCTTGGGTTTGGAACTTTACTAATTCATTATTCTTGTTTAAATTTTTGCAGCGATACGAATAATACCCTTCATAAAAATTTAATTTCCCCCCTATTTTTTGAATGGTATTTATTGAATTATTTGCAATTTTTGCTATATACGTTGCCACATCAGTTTCGTAAATATGGAACAGCTCATTCTGCCAAACAAATGAAGTAATGATGTTGTGTGGCTTATCTGGAAAATCGTAATAATTGAAAGTCTGACCTGGAAACATTATCTCAAAACCTGTCGGTTCACCACACCAAGAATAATATTTGTTATTTTTCTTGGTACTTTCATAAGTAGCATCGCCATCGCACCTGTTTAATGTCATCGGATTTTTAACCCTCAATATCTCATATGAATTTGTTAAGTAATACGTTGTATCAATTTTATTAACCAATGGTGTCGTTGACCCTATTGCATATTCTATCCCTGTTTTTTTATCTTTAAACCATGTTTTTCCTCCCCATTCACCAAAATTCAAAGAATAGACATAAAATTTTTCATCTTCAAATATCAGATCATTTACTTTATCAATTTTTTCCCAGATATGATTCTGCACATTAAAATAATAGCACTGCTCTTCCATATACGGTTTTAAAATAATGCTATCATTTTTTTGAAAAAAATCTAAATGTTTGACTTTTAAATTTTTAGGAAGATTCATCGTTTTTTCTATATTCCCATTTGAAAAAACACACAACCATCTTTTCCCATAGTCCCCATACTTTAAACCTCGTTGCTCAAAAAGAACATAAAATTTGTTGTGATATTTAATTGCATGCGTCACATCTCCTTTTACATCTACGAAAATTGTATCTTGATAAAGAGAAAAATCGCTGTCAAAATTCAGGCCATTGGTAATTTTTTGACTTGTAGCACTTGTACAGGCCAAAAGCAAAAATGAAAAGGATATAATCAAGCGTTTCATACCCACTGCTTTTTTCTATTTTTCAATTTATTCGTTATTTCCCAAAGATCGTTCGTTGGCAGAAAATACATGCTTTTTGAGAGTACTGTTTCTATTCATTGACTTGTGGGCTGACGCCCAACGATCCATAATCTTTCAAAAAGACATCTACATCCTTAAAACTAAAGTAGTTGTTTTGCTTTTTGTTTTTTTACAAATATAAAAAAGATCTTTATCACTTTGCATTTAAAATCCGTTTAGTAATCCTACAGAATAAAAAAACGGCAGGGCCGGATTTTATCCTTACCCTGCCGTAAAACAGAATTTCTTCCGGGCAACTTCTTATTTGGGAAGCTGCTGCGTATAGTCGATTTCGGAACCGAACAGGCTGTGGGGAATTAAATAGACGGCCAGCATGACAATGGATGCCACCAGGGCCCAGGTGCGGTTTTCGCGGTTTTTCCAAAGGCGTACCACAGCCACAATCCAAAGTACCAACGCCAACAGGGTTTTGTTGTCGGTGAGGTCGTATCCCAGGGGGATTCCGGCCCAATAAACGCCAAAGGCATAGTATTGCACCAAACAGCCGAATACAAAGCCGCCAAAGAAGAGGAAAATCAACGTCAGCCAGGCATAGGGATAGATCCGTTTTCCTTTGCGGAGGGCTTCGATGCCGGTGCGGGTGCTGAACAGCATGGCCAAAAACATCAGCAAAATATGGGGAATCAATACCCCGGCAGGAACGGGACCTTTAAAGCGGATCGTAACGGGTTGTTCACCGGTACCGGAAATGAGCACCGGCCCGTTTTGGGTTTGCAAATTGATGCAATACAGCATTTTTCCGGCAGCCGGTTGCTTTTCGATCCAGCCCACCAGGGTATCGCCGTTACGGGTCATGCCTTTTATGGTCCATTCGTCGTGGCTTTTGTAGCGTTTGTAGCAGATTTCAGCTTTGACGGTGGTGTCGGGAACAACGACAAAGATTTTGGCATCGTGGGTGTTCTCCGCCGAGCGGGGGAGTTTGTATTTCAGGGTTTGGTTGTTTAGTTCGATGGCGCCGCGAAGCGGGTTTGTGGGGCCGGTCAGGCGCTGGAAAACAGCGGTAGCCAGCGTAAAGAGAACGGCAAATACCCACCAAAGAAAGGATTTCATGATTTTTATGTATTGGTTTTTATTTTGTGAAGGGTGAGGTGTTTGTTGAATTGTTGAATCGTTGAGGTGTTGAACTGTTGAGGTGTTGAATTGTTGAGTTGTTTATTGGGGAAATTGGGGTTTGTTTGGTTTTAATGGATTATGATAATAAAATCTAATAATATTCTATTTTAATCGCATAGGGGGGGGGGGTTAAGAGAAGGGTGAAGTCGTTGTTGAACTGTTGGGTTGTTGAACTGTTGAGGTGTTGAATTGTTGAACTGTTTATTGGGGAAATTGGGGTTTGTTTGGTTTTAATGGATTATGATAATAAAATCTAATAATATTCTATTCTAATCGCATAGGGGGGGGGTAAGAGAAGGGTGAAGTCGTTGTTGAACTGTTGGGTTGTTGAATTGTTGAACTGTTGTTTGTTATCTGTTGTTTGTTATCTGTTGTTTGTTGTTCGTTCACTTGCCATAAATCATTTTCAACTTTCAATTCTCAATTTTCAATTAAAATGCTTTCTTCCTTCTGCTTTTCCTTCCTTCCTTTCTACGTTAAAAACTCGCTTTCAATTTTCAATTAACAAGCAGATTTCTCCATTTCGCTTCGCTCCAGTCGAAATGACCTGTAATTCAGCGTTAAAAACTCATTTTCAATTCTCAATTTTCCATTTTCAATTGAAAACCCGTTTACTCGTTAACTTGTTTACTGCTAAGTTCAATTCTCCATTTTCAACTTTCAATTTTCCACGGCTACTCTTCTTTCCCGAACCGCCGTTTTTGGGCTGTTTTTCCATCGACCTGGATTTCCAAAAGGTAGCGTCCTTTGGGTAAATGGCTGATGGTAACGGGAAGTACGCCGATTTTCCGGTTTATGTATTCGTGCCGCTCCAACAGCTTGTTTTCCGCATCGGAAATGAGGAGCTGGATGTTGGCGGGTTTGTTTAGATAGTAATCGAAAAAGAGTTTTTCTTTGGCCCGCATGGGAAACAGTCCGAAGGCGTATCGGGGGTTGCTGTCGTCGAAGGCAAACCGGGGCGTTGCGGTAAAGGCAAAGTGCTGTCCGGCGCCGCAATCGCTTTCAAATACTTTGAGCAGGCGGCCTTCCAAATCGGAAAAATATAAAAAGCCTCTCCCCTGTTCGGGCGCTGCCCAGAATTCCAGGCCGTTTCCGGCGGTATCGGTCAGCGAAAATTCGTAACAGCCTTCGTCCAAGCGGATGGTATCGATATACAACGTATTGGGTTTCAGGCGGTCGCTTTTCTTTTCCCAGACCACGCCTCCGTAAGAATTGATCAACACCATGGGGTTGTCGGCGGGGTTGTTGTTGGTTTGGAACTGGATGATAAAGTCTTTGGGCATCGGAACGGCCCCGTCAAATTTGACGGTCGTTTCGTTATCGCCCTCCCAGCCGTCTTTTTGTCCGTTGGGCTGGCTCAGTACGACCTTAAATTCGTTTTCGCCTTGCTTGTAATCGATGGGCCCGTCGACAAGGAGTTCCGCGGTTTCATTGAATTTCAGGTTTCCATGCCAGGTTTGCTTACGGGGCTTGAATCCGGTGGTTCCGTACGTAATCACAACCGAGCGGAGGTTTTCGGAGCCCATGTTGCGGATCACCATCCGCGGTTCCTGGCAGGTGGGGTTTTGGCGGCTGTAGTTTTGGTCTTTGTTGGGAGCCAGTATTTTTTCAATGGCTACGTCGTTTGCCTTTCGGGGCGTTTCGTATTGAATCAGGTAGGCGGTAATGTTTTCGTTGGGTTGGTTGACATCGGTGGTGGTAAAAGGTTCCATGTCGATGTCAAAGGTGTGGTTTCCGGGTTTCAAGGGAACGTCCACCAAATCGGGCTCGAGCAGGTATCCGGGGCACCAGTTCCCACGGTCGTAAATCCAGGTTCCTCCCTGGGGATAGAGGGGATTGTCGCTGCATTTTTTCCATACGTCGCGGCGGTTTACCATTTTTCCGTCAAACTTGACGTCGCGGTAGCGTTTGCAAAATTCGCTGCATCCGCTCACCGAATCCATTCCGTGTCCGGTTTGGTGAATGCGCAGGCGGCCGATGGAGGCTTCCGCATCGGTTACAAAGGGAATGGGAGCCAGGGTTTTTTCGATGGGATTGTTTCTGTCGCCGTAGCGGTTGGGGCCTTTCCACATTTTTTTGATGGAGGAAAATTCAGCGGCAGGCGGCCCGGCCACCAGGGTAAATTTTACCGTTAATGCCCATCCCAGCGTGTTGGGTTCGTAACCGGAATGCATGTATTCGATCTCGACGCTGTCGCGCAAGACCGGGCTGAAATCGGTTACGTCGATCGTCCAGCTCCATTGCCAGCCGCGTTGAAAAATACTGCCGTAAGGGGTCAGCATGCGGCCGATTTCGTAATCCTGCGATTTGCCGTTGATGCCTCCGGTGCGTCTGATGGTAATCAGATCCAGATAATCCCAATGGGCACAGGGAATCGAATCGGGACAGCCCAACGTAACGGTTAAAAAAACGCGGCGGATGTCCGTTTTGGGGGAAGGGAAAACGCCCCAGGCCGGATAATAATTTTCGCCTTTGGAGGGATCGGTGACAATCACCTGACGGTTGTGGGTCACGACTTGGAGGGTGTCCACTTTCCCGGCAAATGCGGCCAGGGAAGATGCAATGAGTAAACAAAAAAGGATTTGTTTCATGGGCCGGAATTCAAATAATGAAAAAAAATTTAAAAACCGTTTTAAATTTTCGTCAAAGAACGTTATTTTTGCAGACTTTTAAAAACAAAGGGGTGTAGTTTTTACTAAAACCAAGAGTCATGGGGAGAGCATTTGAATACCGGAAAGCCCGCAAAATGAAGCGTTGGGGAAACATGTCGAAAGTGTTTACCAAACTCGGCAAAGAAATCGAAATTGCCGTGAAAGCCAGCGGCCCTGAACCGGCGGGAAATTCAAAATTGCGTCTTTTAATCCAAACGGCGCGGAGTGAAAACATGCCCAAGGAAAATATTGAACGGGCGATCAAACGGGCGATATCCAAAGATACTTCGGACTACAAGGAAATCGTTTACGAAGGTTATGCACCGCACGGAATTGCCGTGGTTGTGGAAACGGCTACCGATAACCCGACCCGCACGGTAGCCAACATCCGGAGTTATTTCAACAAGTTCGGCGGCAGTTTGGGGACCAGCGGCATGACCGATTTTTTATTCGAGCATAAATGTTTTTTTAAGGTGGTTCCCAAGGACGGGTTGAATCTGGAGGATTTGGAGTTGGAATTGATTGATTTCGGAGTGGATGATTTGTTTATCGACAGCGACGAATTGAATATTTACGCCGAGTTTACCAATTTCGGGAAAATCCAGAAGTATCTGGAAGAAAACAAATATGAAATCCGGAGTTTTTCGTTTGAGCGTATTCCGAACGAAACGAAAGAATTGACGGACGAAGAACAAGCAGATGTGGAAAAATTGTTGGAGCGCTTTGATGAAGACGACGATGTGACGAATGTTTTCCATAATATGCGGTAACCGCCGGAATTAAAAATACGCGTTGTTAGCTCAGTTGGTTCAGAGCATCGCCTTGACAGGGCGGGGGTCACTGGTTCGAGTCCAGTACAACGCACAAAAAGAAACGGCCTGCTATTCTTAGCAAGCCGTTTTCTTTTTTGTAAAAATGACAACTTTACCTTTTTACAATTTTTTTGGTTACTTCGCCTTTGGGCGTTTTCATTTTCAAAAGGTAAATGCCCGGAGCAAAATCCGTTAAATCCACCGAAGTGTTGTTGCCCGGAAATATTCCCATCAACAACCCTGTTTGATTGTATAGCCGCATCTCCGTAAGGTCTATATTTTGGGTTTTGATCTGGAGCTTTCCCGGCGTGGGATTTGGGTAAACACGGACCATTTTTTCCAACGGATTGACCCAGGGAATCGAAAGCATTTCGCCAATGTTGACATATGATACACTTAGCAAGTGAATCATGTTGTAAAAATCAGCGTATTGATAGAAACTTTCTCCATTATTATACAAAATTTGAGCCACCGGATTTTCAACAGGTATTTTTATACCCTCATCAGTCCAGCCCCAAAATGACACTAGTGTTCCGTTGTTATGAGAATCGTACTCAAATTCGGTTTGGAACGCATTTTTCCAATCATCCTCCATCCACGCCTGGCCGACAAAAAGTTCAAGGTAAGCATTTGAGTTATAGGTATACAAATCGCGAGTTTCTTTCAAGAAATCACTTGTGTTGTTGTCCCAAAGTTCGGTTGTGGATACGGAAAGCAAGTTGTTTTCCGTGTATTCGTTTAATAATCTGAATGTAGGTTTTAAGCCATCTCCGAAATTTTGTTCGGCCGTATATGTGATCTCATTGTTGTTTTCATCATAAGTCATGGTTTCTTTTTGTAAAATAACCCACTCTCCTTCGATCCAGTCTCGACGTTGGGATGTCAATCTATTGTTTCGAAGATCATACGTCGATTCATATTCGGTCGAATTTTCCCAGGTACTTAATACCGGATTATAAAATTGAGTTAGGAAAATCAATTCATTCCCGCGCTCGTCATAAGTAGCGGTGTCCCGCCCGAAATATTCCCATTCATTGTCTTCATTCCCTTGCTGAGAAATATATTGGATTAGTTTGTGATCCTCATTATAATCATAGCTTCCCAAAATATATTTTCCCCACTCGGTTCCACGCCAGTTCAGTATTTCTTCCATCAAAATATACCCTTCATTGTCGTAAATATTTGTTGTCTGTGAAAAATTAGTCCATACTTCATTATCCCAAATTTCGGTAAGGTGTACAAGAATCTGATCAAAATTGTTGTATGAATAGGAGTCTCTTCCTGTATATACCCAACCAATATCATCCCAATCGCGTTCAATAACTTCCAATGTTAAACGGTTTTGCCCGTCATAAGTATAAGTTCCCCTAAAATCTGGTCGCCAAGTTGCTTGTTCGGTATTCCAGTATTCAATCAAGGTTGTCAGCACATTGCCGCTTCCATCGTGCGTATTGATTGATCGCTCATAATTCAGCCAATCATTATTTTCCGGATTCCAAACTTCCTTAATCCGCAAATTCATGTTGTTTTGTACATCATAATGATAGCTGGTTTTGTACACATAACTCCAAGTTGCCCCGGCATCCGCACTTCCTTGTGTGATTTCAGTTGTGAGAAGCCCTTTCTCGTTAAATTCTGAAATTTTGCGGGAACTAATCGCCGTTAATGACAAATTGGTAATGGTATCAGGTTCCCACCAGTCTTCGGTAATTTTTTTCAGGTTTTCGTTTTTTGGAAGGGCTTGCTTTATACTTTCGCAAAGCTTTATATTTTGCGAGAGCATGACTTTCGCTTTTTCCAAAGCCGTTTCCTGTTTCTGGAGCGCAATTTTTGAGTTGTTTGCTTTTCCTTGCGGGCTACGAGGCCATTCTTGTTTTTGGGCAAAGCCTTGAAGGCCGGCAAACAAGCATACAATTAAGAATAGGGTAAATTTTTGTTTCATAACTCTTAAAAATTAAGTTAAACGTTGTTTTTTCATACTGGATTTGCAAAAACAAAAATAAAGCGGGCTTCCCAAAAAGTTCAAAAAATAACCGGTAAAAAAGACGAACCAATTCGTAAAAAAGACGAACCAAAGGGATATAAAAACAGGTTAATTATTTGGAATTAAAATAATTAACCGAACTCTTTCATAGGAACTTCTAAAAATTCTGAAGGTGGGCGTACAAGCTGGTGTTTTCATCCAGCTTCATAAGGGCATGCACTTTGGTACGGGCTTTTTGCACGCCCCGCACGGAAATATTCATTAGCGTGGCCACTTCCTTAAGCGAGAGGCGCATGCGGATGTAGGCGCAATGCTTGATATCTTTTTCGGTTAATTCGGGGTATTTTTGCTGCAAGGCATCAAAAAATCCGGGATGGACTTTGGTAAAATGCAACACAAAGGTATTCCAATCTTTTTCGAAACGCGTGGTGTGGTCGATGGTTTGAAACAACTTGTCGACGGTTGTGGATTCGTGTTCTTTCCGCAATTCGGCGGCAATCGTCCGCAGCGAAGCAAAGGATTCGGTTTTTTGCAGCATTTGCATGGTCGTGGAAACCAACTCCCGGTTTTTAGAGGCTAATTCTTCTTCAAAGGTGTTTTTCTCCATTTCCATTTTTGCGAATTGAATATCGGATTGTTGTTTTTCCAAGCTCATTTGTCTTACCAGTAAATCGGCTTGTTGTTTTTTCAATTCCAGCTTTTCGAGATCCATTTCGTAATTTTTCCGGGCGATTTCCATCTGCTCCGCCAGCAAATGGTGTTGGCTCTTCTCTTGTTCCAGGGCTTGCTGTTCCAGATTATATTCTTTTTCAAACAACAGGCTTCGTTTTTTGGCGATCCGCATCCGCAAATAGAGCATAATCCCTAATCCGATCAATATCAGGCTGATCCCGATTAATAAAACAGCATAAATATTTGATTTCAGGCGGCTCAAGCGGGCTTCGTTTTGCAAATCCTCCACCTGCCGTTCTTTTCCTGCCAGATCGTACAAGACCTGAAGGTTGGCAATATGCTCGGCGCTATTGGCGGCTTGTTGTTCGTTTTGAGCCTGAATCAGCCGTTTGTAATATTTATTGGCTTCGCCATAATTTCCCAACTCCACATACAAAACCGACAGCACATCCAGAATTTTAATCTGGGCGTATTTGTAATTGATTTCGTTGGCAATTTTTTCCGCCTCGAATGCATATTCTTTTGCATGTGCATAATCTTTTTTTGCCAGGTAGATCCCTGCCAGGTTGTTGAGCGTGGTGGCAAGCATTTTTTTATCATTTCCTTTCAAAGCGGTTTCATACGCTTTGTGATTGTATTTCAATGCCTCGTCAAATTCGCCGTTCAAGCGGTAACAGTTTCCAATATTATTCAGGATGTGTGAAATCCCTTTTTCATCTTTTATCGTTTGGGCAATTTGCAAGGCCTCGTTGAAATAGCCCCGGCTTTTTTCAAAATCGCACGCCATCCCGTAATACGTTCCCATTTGGGTTAATACCTGGCAGATCCCTTCCGCATCATCCAACTGGCGGTATATTTTCAATGCCTCGTTGTAGTGGTTCAGCGCTTTTTCCAATTCGGATGTATGCAGGTAACAATCTCCGATTTTTTTGGTAATGTCGGCATCTCTGTGGGGTTCTTTGGATAATTCCGAAATGGAACGTGCTTTTAAATAATACTGCATGGCCGTTACATAATTTCCCGAATGGGCATTGTAATCGCCAATCATGACGCAGGATCTCCACTTTCCGGAAGTATAATTGATGCTTTCAGAGAGGATCATGGCATCGGAAGCGTATTTGAACGATTTTGCCGGGGTTTCGTTGAAATATTGCTTCGCCAGGTACAAAAGGGTATCTACCAACGGTTCGCGTGACAAAGTAGGTAATATTTGTTCCACATGAACAGGCACTTGCGCCGAAGGTAATTCCGGTAAAAACAAAAAGATCAGACTGAATAAAAAAATCCGCATGTCCGAAAGTACTCTTTTCTACAAAAATAAAGTTTATTTTTAAAAAAATAGTCTGCCAAGGAATACGAATTAATTATTTATCAGCGATTTCAAAATTTTTTCCGTATTTGTTTGGATGCCATCCGTTCCTTGCAGCCAATGGATTTGCACGCCGTTTTTTTCCATGCGCCGGAACCAGGTCGTTTGGCGTTTGGCAAACTGATGAATGGCTGTTTCGAGCAAACCGAACATTTCCGCATAAGCCAGTTTTTGCTGCAGATAAAGCGTAATAAATTTGTATTCAAGGCCATACAGCAAAAGCTGAGATTCCGTAACCCCCGAATCGAGCAGTTGTTGCACTTCGGCAATCAGGCCTTGTTCCAAGCGCGATTTCAGGCGTTCTGAAATCCGGCTCCGGATGGTTTCGCGGTCGAAATACAGGCCAAAAACCGGGGTTCCGGATAAATCAATGGAAGGGGTTATTTGGGGATTTTTTTGTTTAAAATCTTCTATTTCAATGGCCCGCAATGTCCGTTCGCGTTCAAAATTGTCGGTCGTGCTGTGCAGCGGACGGTAGGTTGCTAAAATTTCAACCAGCCCGGCTTGGGATTTTCCGGCCAGTTTTTCGCGTAACTCCTTATTTTCAGGGACTTCCTGCAAACGATACCCCCGTAAAACGGCATCAAGATACAAGCCGGTTCCTCCACACAAAACCGCCCATTTATCCTGATTGTAAATTGTTTGCAAAGCCGCTTCGAAATCTTTTACAAAATGGAATAAATTGTACTCCGTTCCGGCTTCGGCAATGTCAATCAGGTGATAGGGAAGCGGTTTGTTGTCCACCCAATAATCGCTCAAATCCTTTCCTGTTCCGATGTCCATGCCCCGGAAAACCTGACGCGAATCGGCGCTGATGATTTCGCCGCCCAGATGGGCCGCAATTTGTACCGCCAGAGCGGTTTTTCCTACGGCCGTGGGGCCTAAAAGGGTTAGAATTTTGTGTTCCATCGTAAAGTTTACCAATTTTGTGTTCCGGCTACTTTCCGGTAATGGCTTTCCACTTTCGCTAAATAATTGCGCACCTCATCCATTTGCAATCGATCTGAAAAATCAGGTTGCCAGTTTCTATGGTCGTTTTCAAATGCAAATTCGCCTGAAAGTTCTTCCAGCAATTGCTTCAAGTTGGCCGAATCGCAGCATTTCTCACTCCGGGCACGTTCTTTCAGGTATTGCAAAATGCGCAGTCCGTCCAACTTTTCATGGCAGGCGCGTACAAAGTGTCGTTGGGTTTTGAAATTTTTCCGCAACTTATCCCAAGGCAAATCTCCCATTTTTTCCATAAAAAACGCATCCAAAGGCGTTTTGATATTCTTAAAAAAAAGTTCCGGGAATGCATCATACGTTTGCTTGATTTCCAGAAACCAGACGGAAGGATAAATAGGATAGCTTTCCCAGTTACCCTGCAATCCTTTGATCACAGCAGGGCCGGTTCCAAACGGCACTCGTTCCGAAAGCCTTGCCGAAGGATAGACCCATTCGTCATTCCAAAGGCTTACAGGAGCCGTTTTTACCAATTTTTGAAAAAAATAAAAATCTTCGCCGCTTAACTTGGGCGTGATTCCGCCGATTCGTTTGTACGCGGCAACCCGCAACGCAATGGCCGAACCCAAAGCGGTAAAACCGTAAGGACTTCCGATGCGAAAAAGATGAATTGCATAAGTCCGCATGTAAATTTCGTAGCGTAACATGCTGCGATCCAAGGCTTCGTTTCCGGTGAGCGGATGAAAATACGGAACAGCAAGCGCCTGTACTTTGGAATCTTTCGCAAAATGATCACGAACGGATTGCAAATAGTTGGGAGCAAACAGCGTATCGGCATCCAGACTTAGAATGATATCATCGGCAACGGCAACCTTTGCAATGGCATCCATGATCGTTTTCCGCGCCCACCCGACACCGGTTTGTTTTCCTTGCCAGCCCAGCCCTTTCGAGGATCTGTCAAAAACGGTTATGCGTGAATCATTCAGCCGTTGCAAGTCGCGCAAGGTTTTTTGATTGTTTTCGCAAACGGAACGTTTCCCAGGGTCATTCCAAAAATGATCCGGTTGATTTACGCAAATCATCAAACGGTAATCTTGCAGGGTCTGTTCCGAAAGGGCTTGCATCAACAGCGGCAAGCTTTCGGTTTCGTCCATAACAGGCAAGGCAATGTAAATTTTCGACATATCGGCTGCAAAATTATTTTGCAAGTATAAAAAATTCCGGAACAAGGACGTTCTTCGAAACGAGTGAAATCATTGAGAAAACCTGCGCTAACCGAAAACTTTTTAAGAAAAGGGTTGTTAAAAATGCTGTAATCCCAATCTAAATTTGAAAAGTGGAGTAAAAAGATTTTTTTACATTTGTACCTATTTTTATTGATTTTGGGGAAATTCAGCGATTATAAAAGCACAATTGCCTGAAAGACATTATTATTCATTTGTAATTATTCCTTATCATGAGTATTTTGGTAAACAAAAATTCGCGAATCATTGTGCAAGGCTTCACCGGAAGCGAAGGCACTTTCCATGCTACACAAATGATTGAATACGGCACCCAGGTAGTGGGTGGAATCACGCCGGGAAAAGGCGGAAGCGAACATTTGGGGAAACCGGTTTTTAACACGGTTCGCGAAGCAGTTGAAAAAGTAAAAGCAAACGTTTCGGTCATTTTTGTTCCGCCGGCATTTGCTGCCGACGCCATTCTCGAAGCCGCCGATGCGGGTATTGAAGTGATTGTCTGTATTACCGAAGGCATTCCGGTTCGCGATATGATGATGGTAAAGGAATACCTTGCAAACAAGCCGTGCCGTTTGGTTGGGCCCAATTGCCCGGGGGTAATTACGCCCGACGAAGCCAAAGTGGGCATTATGCCCGGCTTTATCCACAAGCGGGGCAGCGTAGGGATTGTTTCCCGCTCCGGAACCTTAACGTATGAAGCGGTTGATCAACTGACCAAATGTGGTTTGGGACAAACTACCGCCATCGGCATCGGCGGCGACCCGATTATCGGAACCACGACTAAAGAGGCGATTCAGCTTTTTATGAACGATCCAGAAACAAAAGGAATCGTGATGATCGGCGAAATCGGCGGAAGCATGGAAGCGGATGCGGCCTATTGGATCAAAGAACACGGCACCAAACCGGTTGTGGGATTTATTGCCGGAGCCACCGCTCCCAAAGGGCGTACAATGGGACATGCGGGCGCTATTGTAGGTGGTAAAGCCGACACCGCTGAAGCCAAAAAGGAAATTATGCGTGAATGCGGCATTACTGTGGTGGATTCGCCGGCGAACATCGGTTCTGCCATGCTGGAGCTGTTGAAAAAATAAGTCCACCTTTTCACGAACTGTTCGAAAATCTTGTTACCAAGTCCGCAACTGGCTTTGCGTAAAAGTCCATTCGGGCGTTTCGATCATTTTCTCTTCGTCGACGGCATACCAAGGCGACAAATTGCTATTCCCGGTATTCCGGAGGATATGAATGTCTTGCGCCGGCATATAACTTTGGGCCAATAGAAAAATTTTTTCACCTTGGGCATTTTGTGCCACATCCATCACAATCACCGCATGGCCGGGCGATCCGCCCTTGATCAAAACATCGCCGGCTTGAATGTTTTTAAAGAGTTTTACGGGTGTCAATTGGTTTTCCAACGAAAGCGTTCCGCACCAACTAAATACTTGTTCCAAATATTTGTCAAAAGCCGCCCGGTTTTGTGCACCTGAGAAACGGTAGGCTTTCTTTGCATTGTCGTAAAATACAATTTCATTGAATCGCCGTTGAGAATAAAGGTATTCGGCGCGCAACCGCATTACGGCATCGGCACATTGCTGCAAATCTTTTTTGCCTACAGATATATCCAACACGGCATATTGTGCGCCCTGATTCAGTTTTTTATTCCCATCATAAAGATAAACGGTTTTGTCAGACTTAAGCGCTACGTTGCGTAGCCATTCCGCAAAACTATTATTTTTGGTTTCCTGCCGATCGTATCCAGAAGGCAACGGAATTTCACCCACTTTTTTATACTCAACCGTATGGCTTCCGGGTAGGCGCATGGAAATATTTTGCGCTGTCTGGTCGCAGGAAAGGGCCGTTAAAAGCAGTCCGAAAGGAATAACAAAGAAAATGGCAGTACGTAACAAATTGTGCCTCATGAAACGATGGAAAGGGGAATCCTCCGGGTCAAATTATCATTCCGGTTATTTTGCATCCAAGTTGTCTTCTTGAACCTTATTGCCTTTATCATCAAAAAATTCCCAAATACCCACCGGTTCATCGTTTTTCCAGAAACCTTTGCTGTATATTTTTCCGTTCGAATGGTACACAATCCCTTCTCCCTCACGTTTCCCATTCACATAGGTTCCTTCGCTCCAAACGGTCCCATCGCCATAATAAGCAACCCATTTTCCTTCCCGGTTGTTGTTTTTCAGCTTGCCTTCCATTTCCACTTTGCCGTTTTCAAAATAGCGGATTTCCTGTCCGTCTTTTTTGGCAGCGTTTTCATAAATGTGAACGATTTTGGGGTTCCCGTTCTTGTGGCGGGATTCTACCACTTTGTTTGAACCGCAAGAAAAAAGGAACAAAGCAATCAAAGACAAATAAAAGTATTTCATTTCTACAAGTTTATGGATTGAAAGTTAATCGTTTTCCGTAAAAATTTTCATTTAAATTTCCCTTATCGTAAACCAAATTACCATTTACGAAAGTTTTTTCAATTTTGTTGCTAAACGTAAATCCGTCAAAAATCGACCAGCCGCATTTGTGCAAAACGGTGCCTTCCGAAACGGTCCAAGGGACATTGGGATTTACCAATACCAAATCGGCATAATAGCCTTTGCGGATAAAACCTCGTTTGTCAATCTTGTAACACAAAGCAGGCGCATGGCACATTTTTTCAACGACTTTTTCGATCGAAATTTTCCTGGCTTTCCACATTTCGAGCATTACTGCCAGCGAATGCTGAACCATCGGCGCACCGGAAGGGGCTTGTATATACGGTTGATTTTTCTCACTTAACAAATGGGGTGCATGGTCGGTTGCCAAAAGATCGATCTTTCCGTTAATCAACCCATTGAGTAAAGCTTCTTGATCCTGCAAGGTTTTTACCGCTGGATTCACTTTCAAACGCATGCCCAATTGAGCATAGTTTTCATCGCAAAACGACAGATAGTGGGTACAGGTTTCTGCCGTAATTCGTTTTTCCTCAATCGGAGTTTCATTATTCAAAAAATCCAGCTCTTTGGAAGTCGTAACATGAGTAATGTGAAGGCGCGCATGGTGTTTTCTTGCCAAGTTAACAGCTCGTTCTGTTGCTGCCACACAAGCCTCCTCCGAGCGGATTTGAGGATGCATGGCAACCGGAATTTCGTCTCCGAATTGCACTTTCATTTTCTGCAAATTGCGCTGAATGATGGCTTCGTCTTCGCAATGCGCTGCAATGAGTACCGGGGATCTTTCGAAGAGTTGTTCCAACACGATGGCATTATCAACCAGCATATTTCCGGTGGAAGCTCCAAAGAAAATTTTGACACCGCAAACGTTGGAAGCATCCAATTTTTCGATCTCCGAAATATTGTCGTTGGTCGCTCCTAAAAAAAATGAATAGTTGGCCAATGATTTTTGAGACGCAAGCTCAAATTTTTGTTCCAAAAGATCGATGGTGGTCGTTTGTGGCAGGGTATTGGGCATTTCCATAAATGAGGTTACTCCGCCTGCAACGGCAGCCCTGCTTTCGGAAGCCATATCGGCTTTGTGCGTCAAACCGGGTTCACGGAAATGTACATGGCAATCGATCACACCGGGCATCAGCAACAATCCTGAAGCATCTATCACCTGAAAACCAGAATCATCGGTTGAAGGATTTCCTTCTTCCACCGACGAAATCATTCCGTCAGCAACCGTTACGGTTCCTGAAAAACAACGGTTTTCATTAATGATTCGGGCATTTACTATTTTGTAATTTGTGCTCATGGTTGCTCAATCGCTCTTTCAGAATGCAAACGTACTAAGTTTTGCAGAATTATTGCCCGTCCGGCACATGTTAAATCATTAAAAAAACGGGTATTCGTTTGATTTTAAAACGAATACCCGTTTTTTAATTTTAAAAATCCAATTTTGGTTATTTCACCAAAATCAATTTCACGGATCGACGGCTTCCATCTCCATACAACAAGGTAACTATATAATTACCGTTTGAGATTGCCGAAAAGTCAACCTCTATTTTCTTTTCGGCAGATTTTCCGGCAGTATAATTTTTTTCCCAAATTACACGTCCCAAAAGGTCTTTGAGTTGGATCGCCTTGATATTTTTATCAGGATTTGTGTTTTCAATCGTAACTTTTCCAGTTGTCGGATTCGGGAATAAGCGGATAGCCGCTTCTTCGTTGCCTTTTACAGCATCAAAGAAGGTGAAAACAGCTTCAAGATTCCGGTTACCGGCGGCAGTAAATGTATAAACAGAATCGGAACTCACCACATTCCCGTTTTCCGTCCAATTCAGGAACTGATACCCGGGAGTGGAAACAGCGGTAAGTGTGGCTGCATAATTTTTCGGATACATCCCAGCACCGTAAACGGTTCCGGTTCCACCCGGATTTACCGTAGCTCCAATCGTAACCACGTCTGTTTCGGAACTTAACATAATATCATCGATAGACCAGTTCTTGCAGCGAAGCAAATTCCCCGAGAACTCAAACGCAATATAGGTTTTCGGTGCATTTAAGTTTTGAGTCAAAATCGTGCTTACTTGTTCCTGTTCGGTAAGCGTACCCGAAGTTTGTTTTTCCCAGGAAGAACTTGTCCAGTTGATGCTGTCATTACTGGTTTTGACCGTCAAAACAGCTCCTGCCCCATTGTTTTCGACATAATGGCGGAAAATAAGCCTTAGTTGGGATATTCCTGTGGTATTAATGGGTTGGGAAACAAGCCGGGTGTATGCGTTGGATTTGTTCATACCGACCGCTTTCACCTCTCCTTTGATACCGCCTGCCAATTGCGTATCAGAATATGACCAGCGGGATGTAACAGATGCACTGTTTTGTTGTTTCCAGCATCCCAAATCCAAATCAAAATTTTCTCCGAGCGGCAAACTGCCGATGGAACAAAGGGTCCGTGCGTTGGTTGTCACACCCGGTGAATACTTCTTGTCCGAGGTTACAGACCATAATTTGTAGTAATAGGTTGTATTTTGAGTCAACCCCGAGTGAAGGTATTCATAATTATTTCCCATGAACAATACTTTTCCGCCTCCGGACAACTCATCTCCGGCCGAATAGCTGGTTCCATCTGCAGGGATACCAAATTTGGGAGAGGTGTTGTAAGCCAGTAAAACATCATTCGATGATGAATTGAGGTTCCATTCCACAAAAATGTCGGATTCATCAATAACCGTTGTCATGAAATCCACCGGGTTTTCCACAGATGACAGGACTACCGAAAAGGAAATGGTTTCACCGGCATCTGTAACATTGTAAATATACAGATTGCTCGGACTTCCGTTAGCCAGAAATGCACTGGGATTTGTATTGTCATTAAGCTCCGTCCTTCCCGAACCGGCTGAAAAGTATGCACTATTGGGCTGCCCGTTAGCCGAGAGAGTGCCATTGGGTCGATATACATATACCTCATCGGGAGGACCCGAAGCATTTCCGTTCAAATTAGGATTGACCCGCCAAACAAGCAATCCGCTACCGGGTAAACTCGACTCAAACAGGCCTTCTTTTTTCCGGTATTCCACGACAAAATATTCTGAAGAAGAATTGGGAGACTTGATCATATAACAGTTGTTTGTCGGATTAGCCAAAGGGTTCAGCGTATATGTCCCCGAAGTCGTTATTTCAGGAATGGATGTCACCCATTTACGGCCGGCATATTTGAATTTCAAATGCGCGCTCATATGACCGGCTCCATATTCCATTAAATCCCAAGTATCGGCGGGGCTAATTCCATTATCACTATAGTGATACAAATCGGGAGCACCCAAAGCATGAAACATTTCGTGGCACAAAGTAGTAAGGACTACTTGTGTTTCGGGTTGAAACGTGTAATCGTAAACCTGTGTCTGTTTTTGATTCTGGGTTATGTATACCTCGTATGAAAACAACGACCAGCGGTGAGCCCACAGCAAAGAGGACCAGCCATCATTACCACCCCTAATGATAAAACAAACATTGTCAACCATGTTGTTCCCATCTCCATCAATGTTGAGCGTATCAGGAACCGGGGAATTTGCATTTACCCATTCGATCGCATTTTTCAGTAAAGTATGTTCGCGAATTGTCGCCTCATTGCTTTTATACCCGATTGGATTTGTCACTGCATTATAGGGCGAATAGTAAGCCCGCGGATGCGAATCGGTATAGGATAAATTTGTCGTCAACGGAGCTTCCGGGTAGTGATAACTCCGCAAGTCTAGGTCGTTGTAAGAAACATCCTTGTAGTAAGAATTTAACGACTTGGCATTGGTGTTAAACAACCCGTCATAATACTGACGTGTATTTGTAAATTCCGTTTGATCGCTAAACTTGATGTAGATAACCAGGTTATTTAACCGTCCTTCATGAACGTAACTTAGGTTTTTTGCTCCTTTGGGGACAATCCAGTAATCACGTCTTCGTTCATATTCGTCTTTGGATATTTTTTCCCATGGGTTCAACCCGGCTTGTTCCGGATTAACACTGTTCACTTTATATTGTGTAGGGACAACCAGTCCGTTTTCTTGTTTTCCATAGTAGTACCATCCGTCTTGTGCTTGGATAATGGTATAGCCATTGGCATCGTGAATCCAGTTGAAATATTCGTCGCCCGAAACAAAACAATGAATCACTGTTCCATCCGGCTGAGTAATGTCATAGGGTTGATTTTTGAAATAAGCTGCTTGAGCTAAAATCAATTGGAAAAAACAAAGAATAAGTAATAATTTTCTTTTCATGGTGCGTATTTTTTTGATAAGATGTTACTGCAAAAATAGAAAATTTTAAAGCTCATTTTGGTAAAAAAAACAAAACAAAATAAATCTAACGATAATAAGGCTCTTGCAAAGCCCAAGTTTAATCAAAATAAAAATCACATGTGGTTTTAACAAATCAAACACTGATTTTGTTGAGTGGCGTCCTGTTCCTCCCTTAATGAACCTTACAAAAAAGTCATCGTCATTGCCAGAGAAATAGAATCATTTCGCCAAAAAGTATTACTTTTGCGCAAAGTTTTGATCTTGGTTTTCAGCATGAATTCTTATAGGACTGAAACCAAGAAAATCTATCCTTTCTAATAATTATTACTGTGCATTTTAGCGAACTACCTCTTTCACAAAGCCTTTTAAAAGCGGCTGCCGAACTTGGTTTTGTGAACCCCATGCCGATTCAGGAGGCTGTTATTCCTTTGATGGTTGATGAAAACTCGGGCGATATTATCGGGTTGGCGCAAACCGGAACCGGGAAAACGGCTGCCTATGGCATGCCCATTTTAGAAACCATTGATGCTTCTTCCAGAAAAACGCAAGCGTTGATTTTGAGCCCCACGCGTGAATTATGCAACCAGATTGCAAACGACCTGAAAAGTTTTTCCAAATACCTGGAAGGTGTAAAAATTACCGCAATTTACGGAGGGGCCAGTTTTGAAAATCAATTAAAAGAACTCAAACAAGGCCCGCAAATTATTGCCGCAACGCCCGGCCGGATGCTTGATATGTTGTCAAGGGGAAAAATCTCTCTGGAAGATTTGCATTGGCTCATTCTGGACGAAGCCGACGAAATGCTGGATATGGGTTTTGAAGAAGATGTAAAAGCAATTTTAGACCATGCACCCCAATACCGTCGTACTTGCTTGTTTTCAGCTACCATGCCCAATGAGGTTGAAAAAATAGCCTTACGCTATATGATGGATCCGGTAACCGTTAGCATGGGCAAACGCAACGAAGGGGCAAGCAATGTGAAACATTATTATTATGTAGCACATGCCAAAGATCGTTATAGCGTGCTGAAACGGGTAATTGACAGCCATCCCAATATTTATGCCATGGTTTTTTGCCGTACCCGGGCCGAAACGCAAAATATTGCCAGCAGTTTAATTCAAGACGGCTACAATGCCGAAGCATTACACGGCGATCTATCTCAAAATCAGCGTGATTTTGTGATGCAAAAATTCAAAGAGAAGCACCTCCAATTGCTCGTTTGTACCGATGTGGCAGCCCGAGGCATTGATGTGGATGATTTGTCGCATGTAATTAATTACAACCTGCCCGATGAATTGGAATCGTACATCCACCGGAGCGGCCGGACAGGCCGTGCGGGCCGGTCTGGAATCAGTGTAGCCATTATCCATTTGAAGGAAAAACACAAAATCAAAATCCTTGAGAAACAAATCGGAAAAGAATTTGCCCAAGCAAAAATTCCTACCGGACAACAGGTTTGCGAGAAACAACTTTTCCATTTGATTAATACGGTTGAAAACGTAGAGGTCAATGATGCCGAGATCGAAGGCTTTTTGCCGATTGTATACAAAAAACTGGACTGGCTCTCAACTGAAGATTTGATCAAACGATTTGTTTCGGTTGAGTTCAACCGTTTTTTGGATTACTATCGTAACAGCGTAGATTTGAATGTGGACGAATCGCGTGAAGGCAATAAAAATCAACCTTGGGCAAGGCTTTTTATTAATTTCGGGAAAAAAGACGGCCTTTTTCCGCAAACGCTTCTCAAGCTAATTAATGAAAGCACCAAAGATCGTGATATCCGCATCGGCCACATTGACTTGAGCGATAATTTTTCGTTTTTCGAAGTGGGGGCTTCCTCTGTTGAAAAAATTCTAAAAGTGTTTTCCGGGAAACATCTAAACGGGCGGCCTGTTCGCATCGAAGTTGCCGAAGGAAGGCCACAAAATAAGAAATCCTACAAAAGCAGGGGAGAGCGGCAAGAAAATCTCGAGTTCTCTAATCCAAGAACAAACAAAGGACGTTCGGAAAGGAATTCCTCTAGTTATTCTTCAAGAGGCAAAAAGGAGCATGCTTCGTCAAGGGCGGATCACTCGGCACATCAAAACCGGGAGAACCGGTTCAATGAAGAAAAACCCCGGTCAAAAAATAAGGGAAAACCCAAAAAAGGGAGGTAATTGCTTTTGCGTTTTTTGAACTGAAAACGAGATTATTTCGTTTTCTTTTGTGGGCTTTTCGTTTTGCTTTTTGCAGCAGCAGGTTTCGCAACCGCTTTTGCAGCAGTTTTTTGTTTTGATGAAGACTTGGGTGTTTCAGCCAATTTCAAACAGTCTTCCAAGGTCAATGATGCCGGTTCAACGGTTTTCGGAATTTTGAAATTCTCTTTCCCAATTTGAACATAGGGCCCATAGCGGCCGTTCAGCACTTTGACATCAGGGCGTTCGGAAAATTCCCGGATTAACTTATTGGCTTCGGCTTGTTGTTTGGCGACAATAATTTCGATGGCACGTTCCTGCGTAATGGTATTTAAATTGTCGGTTTTGGCCAAGGAATAGAATTTGTTGTTATGCAGCACATAAGGCCCGAATCGGCCATTGTTTACCTTTAATTCTTTCCCCTCGTACTCGCCGATGGTTTTCGGAAATTCAAACAGTTTTAAAGCTGTAGCCAAATCCATGCTATCCATGGATTGCCCTTTTTGCAATCCGGCAAATTTTGGTTTCTCTTCCGCATCGCTTTCGCCGATTTGCACCATGGGACCGAAACGGCCTAATTTAACGTATACATTTTGTCCCGATTTCGGATCAACACCCAACAAGCGTTCACCTTTCACCTTCTCTTTGCTTTGCAAGGTATCCTCAACTTTTTGGTGGAAGGGTTTGTAGAATTCGCCGATCATTTTATTCCACTCTTTGAGGCCCTGGGCTACTTCGTCGAATTCTTTTTCCACACTCGCCGTAAAATTGTAGTCCATGATGTTGTCGAAAAACTGGAGCAGGAATTTAGTCACCAATTCTCCGGTATCTGTCGGGAAGAGTTTGGATTTTTCAAAGCCTGTTTTTTCCTGTTTTACGGTTTCCGTCACTTTTGAATTTTTCAAAATCAAAAAGTCATAATCCCGGATTATGCCGTCACGGTCTTCCTTTACCACATATTCGCGCTTCTGGATGGTCGAAATGGTAGGGGCATACGTAGATGGCCGACCGATTCCCAGTTCTTCCAGTTTCTTTACCAAGCTGGCTTCGGTATAACGCGGGGGAGAAAGCGCAAATTTTTGGACAGCCGTAATTTCTTCCAATCCAAGAACTTCTCCCTGTTTCATCGGAGGGAGCATGCCTTCTTCTTGTTCTGCTTCATCATCCGTCGATTCAAAATATACCTTTAAAAACCCTTCGAATTTAACAACCTCGCCTTGTGCCACAAGCTGGAGTGGATTGGTTGAGATATCAATGGTTACATTTGTTTTTTCCAAAATCGCATCTGCCATTTGTGAGGCAATGGTACGTTTCCAGATTAGCTCGTATAAGCGTTGTTGGTCACGGGTTCCGTCAATGGTTTGCGATTGCATGTAACTGGGCCTTATGGCTTCGTGCGCTTCCTGCGCTCCTTTCGTTTTTGTGGAATACTGGCGCGATTTGTGGAATTCCTTGCCATACAAACGCGTAATTTCATCTCTTGCCATTCCCAACGCCGTTTCCGAAAGGTTTACCGAGTCGGTACGCATGTATGTAATTTTTCCACCTTCGTACAATTGTTGGGCAATCATCATGGTTTTTGAAACTCCGTAACCCAATTTGCGGCTGGCTTCTTGTTGCAAGGTAGATGTGGTAAACGGAGGCGCCGGAGATTTTTTTCCCGGTTTGGTTTCAATGTCGGCAACTTTAAATGTGGCGCCATTGCAATTTTCCAGAAATTGTTTGGCTTCAGCTTTCGTCGCGAAACGCTTGGGAAGCTCGGCTTTCAGTTTGGCTTTTCCGTAGCTATTTTGTATGTCAAAAATGGCGCTGACACGGTAAGCAAAGGAAGATTTGAAATGGCGGATTTCATCTTCCCGCTCGACAATCAAGCGAACCGCTACCGATTGAACACGTCCTGCAGAAAGAGACGGCTTTACTTTTTTCCATAAAATGGGTGAAATCTCAAATCCAACCAAGCGGTCTAGCACCCGGCGAGCTTGTTGCGCATTGACCAAATTTTCGTCAATTGTCCGCGGGTGTTCGATGGCGTTTGTGATTGCCTGTTTCGTAATTTCATGAAAAACAATTCGTTTTGTTCTTTTTACATCCAACTTCAAAACTTTAGCCAAATGCCATGAAATAGCTTCCCCTTCGCGGTCCTCATCCGTCGCCAGCCAAACAGTTTCTGCTTTGTCGGCCATTTTTTTCAAGTCCTTTATCATCTTTTGCTTTTCGGCCATTACCTCGTAAATGGGTTCAAAACCGTGAGCAATGTCAATACCCAGGCCATTTTTAGCCAAATCGCGTACATGTCCAAAACTTGAGGTTACTAAAAAATCCTTACCTAAATAGCCTTCAATGGTTTTTGCTTTAGCGGGAGACTCAACAATCACAAGATTTTTACTCATCGAAACAAATTTTTTTCAAAAAACAGGGTGCAAAGTAAACATTTATTTATCAATAATTTTTTGTAAAGAAGTAGTTTTCTTTTTCAAAGAAAAAAGGGTTCTTTTTGCCTAGCACTCTATTTCGCTGATTTTTAGGAAATTATTTTTTCATGAAAATTAGTGTATTTTTGCCTTTTTATAAAACCACAAAAATCAGAACCATGTTTAATTACGGAGATTTACCCAAAGAATACACAACCTTCGAAACTTCAAAGGTTGTGATTCTCCCGGTTCCCTACGATGGGACAAGCACATGGCTTAAGGGCGCCGACAAAGGCCCCGAAGCCTTATTGGAAGCTTCTGCCAATATGGAAGTATATGACATCCCTACGGATAGTGAAGTACATAAGGTAGGTATTCACACGGCAGAGCCCATTGAAGTGGATGGAAGTCCCGAAGATTTGGCTGAGGTTGTCGAACAAAAAGTCGCCTCGCTGTTGAAAAAGAAAAAATTTCCCGTTCTTATCGGAGGTGAACACTCCGTGAGTATCGGTGCGATTCGTGCCGTTGCCAAACACTTTAAAAATGAAATCACGATTCTGCAGTTTGATGCGCATGCCGATATGCGCGAAGAATACGAAGGATCGACCTGCAACCATGCTTGTGTCATGGCGCGGGCAAAAGAAGTTGCTCCTATTTTGCAAGTGGGCATCCGGAGCATGAGTGCGGAAGAACGTGAGCGCATTGATCCGGACCGGATTTGGTATGCCCGACACATGTACAATAATGAAACATGGATGTACCAGTTTCTGAATAAGTTGACAAAAAACGTATACATCACCTTTGATTTGGATGTGTTCGACCCGGCCATCATGCCGTCAACGGGCACTCCCGAACCAGGCGGGCTGACTTGGCATCAGGTGCTTGATATTTTAAAACAGGTGGGCAAGCATTCAAATATTGTCGGTTTTGACCTTGTAGAATTGAAACCGGTAGCCGAAAATAAGGCTCCCGATTTCCTTGCATCGAAGTTGCTTTACAAAATGCTTACTTACAAGTTTATCGAACGGAAGCTTTAACAAAAACGGATTTCAAAAGAAGGTTTTTCAGTTCCGCTGATCGGATGCAAACATTTTTCAGACACATCCTTCTTAAAATTTATTTCTGGTTGTGTGAAATTTTTACAAAATAAGTGTTTCTTTTTCACTGCAATCGCAGGGCTATTTTTCGGTTTTGGATTTGCATGTACAAATCAAGAGGCAAGCAATCCCCAAAATCAAGCCGATTCAACCTTTTATTTTAATAGCATGAGTGACTTCACCGTCGTTTTTTACAATACCGAGAATTTTTACGATACCATCGACGATCCGAACACCTACGACGACGAATTCACGCCCCAAGGAAGAATCCCGTGGACGCCCAAACGGTTTAACAAGAAAGTATATAACTTGTCGAAAGTTTTGTGTGAGGTGGTAAAGCCTCATATGCCGGATATCATCGGATTGGCAGAGATTGAAAACCGGGCCGTTCTTGAAGCCCTCATCCGTGAGCCTCATATGGCGAAAACCGATTACGGAATCGTACATTATGATAGTCCAGACGAACGCGGCATCGACGTGGCTTTACTATACAATAAAAATACATTCCGGGTTCTTGTGTTGGAACCGATCCGGGTTTCACTGGCAGGTATCGAAGACCGTACACGCGATATTTTGCATGTGACCGGCAAAACACAAACCAACCAGGATTTACACATTTTTGTCAACCATTGGCCTTCTCGCCGTGAAGGGCAGCAAGAGTCGGAAAAGCGCCGTTTCGTTCCGGCCGGAATTCTACGTGAGCATGTGGATAAAATTTTTGACAGGGATCCAACGGCAAACATCATCATCGTAGGTGATTTTAACGATAACCCTGATAACAGAAGCATTACCGAAGTACTCTCGGTCCAGAAACCAATTTTGCCGGCCGACCCCGGAAGGTTGTATAACTTGACCTATCCGTTGTATAAAAAAGGTTTGGGGTCTTTATATTACAAGCATTGGAATTTGTTCGATCAAATTATCGTATCGGGAAATTTGCTTGATGCTAAAAAAGTTATTTTTTGCAAACCAAACGATGCCGATGTTTTCAATCCAAGGTGGTTATTGCATTTCGACCGGAATCATTTTGAACCCAACCGTACTATGGCGGCTAAATACTACGGCGGCTATAGCGATCATTTGCCGGTATTTTTAAAGTTCCGAAAAGGCAAAGGATTGGCACCGACCGCAGAAATCGGTTTTTCAAAAGAACAGATCAATTAAAACGGATGAAAGGATTTACATCGTGTATCTGGAAACCGATTCCGGAAGTTCTCAATTGTGTTTTGAGTTATAAATAGCAGGTTTGTTCGGCGGCGGCTTCGCCGCCGCCGGCCTATCAAAAGCAAGCTTAGCTTGTCACACATAGCCCGGCACAGGTACAGCCTGACGCCAAACAGAGATCTAGCCTTAATGAATCAATTTGGTATAAAGAAAAATTCTAATTTTGTTCCATGAAGTTTTCTGAAATTATCGGACAAGACCTCCTGAAACAGCGATTGATAAAAACAGTCGTTGACAATCGAATCAGCCATGCACAGCTTTTTTTGGGCTCTGAAGGCTGTGGGAAATTAGCATTAGCATTGGCTTACGCCCAATACATCAATTGTAGCAACCGTTCGGGAAACGATTCGTGCGGAGTTTGTCCTTCCTGCATCAAATACAATCATTTAACGCATCCTGATTTACATTTTATTTTCCCCATCAATAAAACCAAAGAGGTTGACAGCACCAAAATCTACAGCAAAGATTTTTTAGCCCCTTGGCGGGAATTCTTGCTTGAAAATCAATACTATGTTGCTTTGACCGATTGGTATGAAAAAATCGGCATTGAGAAAAAGCAAGGGTTGATCAATGCGGACGATGCAGATTCGGTAAGTTCGGTGCTTCAACTGCATGCATACGAAGCCGAATACAAAGTGGTCGTAATCTGGATGCCTGAAAAAATGAACCTTTCGGCTGCCAATAAGTTATTGAAGATTTTGGAAGAACCACCGGGAAAAACGTTGTTTTGCCTGATTGCTGAAGAATCGGAACAGATTTTACCGACCATTTGGTCGCGTACCCAACTTATTAAGGTTCCATCGCTCTCCGACTCAGAGATTAGCCGGGAATTGCAAGCAAAATGCAATCAAACTCCAGCTCAAGCCGACACCATAGCCCGGGTTGCCGATGGAAATTTTCATTTTGCACTAAAACAAATACCCGCTTCTGCCGAACTGTCGCCGGTCTCTTCCAGAAAAGGAAAAGAAACCAGACCCAAAGAACAGGTACATTTTGAAATCTTTTGTGAATGGATGCGCCAATGTTACAAAATTTCGGACCGTAACCGCCCGCTCAATGAGTACAGCAAACTGGAAACAGTGGTTGAGAAAATCCTTTTCGACGGAAGCCGCGAACAGCAGAAGGAATTTATTTTATACAGTTTGAAGATTTTACGTTCCTGTTTCCAATATCACATCGGGAATGCGGCGCTAGTACGACAAACCGAGGATGAAATGGCCTTTATAAAGAACTTCGCCTCCTTTGCCCATCCGAACAATATCAACGAACTGACGGATACGCTAAATCTTGCAACCATCCACGTCGAGCGAAATGTAAACGGCAAATTAATTTTTACGGATCTTTCACATTCCATTTCCATTCTATTAAGAAAACCGGCGTTGCCGCAATACAAAAAAATGTAACTTTGTAGGTTTTTCCGATTACTACTTTTTGCAGCAAAACCTGAAGCAGAATGAGGCCGGCTGACCGAGTAGAATCATCAATTTACGACAGTTTCAATGGATAATACGAATTCAATTTATATCCCCGATAGCATTCTATTACGTTCGCGTGGTTGTTCAAAGAAAATGAACAAAAAAAATCACGAGTCACAATTAGATACACACAAAAACGCCAAATTAGACACTTTTAACTGGTTGAAAGACGTAACTCCGGTCGCACAAAAGTCTTTTGATTGTGTAGAAGTTCGTTTTAAAAACAACCGGAAAGATTTTTACCGGCTACCCGATAACATGGTTGTCACGGAAGGCGACGTTGTGGCCGTTGAAGCATCACCCGGGCACGACATCGGTGTTGTATCGCTGACAAATGAAACGGCAAAGTTGCAAATGCGCTGTAAAAATGTGAATCATGCAACGGTTGAATTAAAAAAAGTATACCGCCACGCACGCCAAAACGACATCGATAAATGGCTTGTGGCTATTGCCCGCGAGGATGAAGCCATCTTAAAATGCCGGAGAATTGCGGTCAACCTGAACCTAAAAATGAAGGTAAACGACGTAGAATATCAGGGCGATGATACGAAGGCTATTTTTTATTATACCGCCGACGATCGAATCGATTTCCGTGAATTAATCAAGGTTTTAGCCGAAGAATTTAAGGTACGTATCGAAATGCGGCAAATCGGAATCCGTCAGGAAGCCAGCCGGGTCGGAGGCATCGGGTCGTGCGGTTTGGAGTTGTGTTGTTCCAAATGGCTGACAAATTTCCATTCGGTCACTACGTCGGCAGCTCGTGTTCAGCAACTTACGCCCAATCCTCAAAAATTAGCAGGCCAATGCGGAAAATTGAAGTGCTGCCTGAACTATGAACACGAATCTTATCTTGACGCATTAAAGGATTTTCCGGCCGATACGGTTATATTAAAAACGAAAGAAGGAGAAGCCATCCAACAAAAAATCGATGTATTTGAGAAAATTCTTTGGTACAGCTATAAATCAAAGGAAACTAATATGTTTACCATGGCTTTGGAGCAGGTAAACCGGATTATTCAATTGAATAAGGCCGGCGAGATTCCCAATTCGTTGGAAGATTTTGCCATTCAAAAAGAAACCAAAAAAGCCAGCATTAATCTCGTTGTACCGCAAGAAGATCTCACGCGTTTTGATTCCAACAATGAGCAACCGCGTAAAAACCAATCGCACAACAACCACCGATCGAAATCCAATAAAAAACATCCAAAAAAATGAAATTCAGGCTGGCTATATGGATATTGGGGATCGTATGCATTGCATGGATTCTGTCGTCGTGCAACCATTCAGTTGTTTATCAAAGCAATAGCAGCGTAAATGAAAAAGGTTGGCTTCCAACCGATTCGCTTGTTTTTGCATTTTCCATCGACGAAATTAACCGCCCGCTTAATTTCTATTTCAATGTGAGGAATACCACCGATTATCCTTATCAGAATTTATACCTATTTATCACAACCCGCTATCCGAACGGGACTTACTCGCGCGATACGGCCGAATGTATTTTTGCAACACCCGAAGGGAAATGGTTAGGCAAGGGAAACGGCCGGATCAAGGATTCACGTTTTATTTTCAAACGAAATTTGTATTTCCCGCAAAAAGGAGATTACATTATCGTTGTCAATCATGGAATGCGTGAAAATTCTTTGAAAGGAATACATGATTTGGGTATCGAAATTTCAAAACCAAAAGAAAAATAACACATGAAAAAGAATCGCACCGACAAGGAATGGGTAAAAAGACTTTGGGGGTTCTACGGTCTATCCATTTTAGTGATTATGTTGTTTTTTTGGGCATTATCCGCCGGATTCCTCGGCTTTATGCCTTCGTTTGAAGAATTGGAAAATCCCCGGAGTAAACTGGCATCCGAAGTGGTTTCGGCCGATCAGGTTGTGTTGGGAACTTATTTCATCGAGAACCGTTCGAATGTGTCTTATGTGGAACTTTCCCCCTGGCTCATAAAATCTCTGGTAGCAACCGAAGATATCCGTTTCCAAAAGCACTCGGGAATTGACAGCAAAGCGTTGGCAAGAGCTATTTTGGGAATTGTTACCACAAATAACAAAGGAGGGGGAAGTACCATCACCCAGCAATTGGCAAAAAACTTGTTTCCACGGGAAGAATATCATACTTTTCTGGGAACCGGTTATGCCAAACTCCGCGAATGGATTACAGCCATTAAATTAGAACGGCATTACACAAAAGAAGAAATCATTGCGTTGTATTTTAATACCGTCGACTTCGGCAGTCAGGCCTATGGAATCAAATCGGCGGCTAAAACATATTTTGATAAGTCTCCTGCAGCACTCAACATCCAGGAATCGGCCATGCTGGTGGGCATGCTGAAAGCGCCTACCTGGTTTCATCCCAAACGGAATCCCGACCGGGCCAAGCTTCGTCGTGAAGTAGTTTTAAATCAAATGGTTAAATACAATTACCTTACCGGAAAACAATACGATTCGGTTCGGAAATTGCCGTTAGATATGTCTCATTTTTCCATTCAGGATTACAACTCCGGATTGGCCACTTACTTCCGGGAACAAATGCGGCAAATGTTGCTGGCAGAAAAACCTAACCGGGCGAATTATGCAGATTATGAACTGGAAGACTATGCCGTCGACAGTGTTTTGTGGGAAACAGACCCGATTTACGGTTGGATCAAGAAAAACAAAAAACCCGACGGAAGTTATTACAATCTGTTTAAAGACGGGCTGCGAATTTACACCACCATTGATTCCCGAATGCAAATTTATGCCGAACAGGCCCTCGTTGAACATTTGAGTAACGACCTGCAACCGGCATTCTTCCAAGCGTGGAAGGGGAACAAATTTGCTCCTTTTGATTTGACCAGCCAAAAGGAAATCAATAAGTTGCTGGATGCTTCCAAAAGGCGCTCCGACCGGTATCGTCTGATGAAAAAAGCGGGTATTTCGGAAGATTCGATTACACTTGCTTTTAACACACCGGTTCCCATGACGGTATTTTCCTGGAAAGGAGATTTCGACACCATTATGACACCCATGGATTCCATTAAATACCACAAGTGGTTTTTACAAGCAGGGGTGATGTCGATGGAACCGCAAACCGGGTATGTCCGGGCATTTGTGGGAGGCATCAATTACAAACACTTCAAGTATGACCATGTGATTGTGGGACACCGCCAGGTAGGATCGACCTTTAAGCCGTTTGTATATACAGTTGCGCTACAAGACGGGGGAATGACCGCATCAACGCTTTTACCCAACGTTCCCATTACCATACAGACTTCAAGTGGCCCCTGGAGTCCCAAAAATTCGGGACATTACCGGGAAGGCGAGATGGTTACCCTCCGGGAAGCGTTGGCCAATTCCATCAACTGGATTTCTGCTGCGCTGATCGACAAATTCAAACCGCAATCGGTTATTAAGGTGGCACGTCAAATGGGAATTACTTCTCCGCTTCCTGCCGTACCGTCCATTTGCTTGGGCACGGCTGATATTTCTCTTTATGAAATGGTTGGAGCGATGAACACTTACGCCAATAAGGGGTTTCACATTGAACCGATTTGTATCACGCGGATTGAAGATAAAAACGGCAACGTCATTGCAGAATTTTCACCTCGCCAAAACGAAGCCATGAATGAAATCACCGCATACATGATGATTGAATTGCTGAAAGGCGTAGTAGACGGAGGAACCGGGGCTCGCTTACGCTACAGGTACGGATTTACGAATCCCATTGCTGGGAAAACTGGAACAACGCAAAACAATTCCGACGGATGGTTTATGGGGCTAACGCCTGATTTGGTCACCGGAGTGTGGGTTGGCGGCGATGATCGTACCATTCGTTTCCGGAATATGGCTTTGGGGCAAGGCGCCAATATGGCATTGCCCATTTGGGCTCTATACATGAAAAAAGTATATGCCGACAAAAAATTGCAAGTAAGCAAGGGCGATTTTGAACGCCCCGAAGGGCCGCTCCCAACCGAAGAAAAGAAGCCTGTACAAAGCAATTCGTCGGGATCTTACGAAAACGACGACCGCTTTTAATTACAAAGAAGCATGCGCAAACCTGCTATACAATGGCTGGTGAAAATTACAGGTTCAGCAGCCATTCTGATTTTACTTTTCACTCAAATTGATTTCGACCGGAAACATTTTTTCGAAGCTTTGAAGTCCGTCCGGTTTGAGTATTATCTTTTCTCCTTGATAGGAGTAATTATCACCATTGGGGTAAAAAGCTACCGTTGGAAACTTTTACTAAAGGACGAAGGTTGTAACTATCCGTTAAAAAACGCGTTCCAATCTTATTTTGCTTCCTACACCATCGGTATTGTAACGCCCGGACGGATTGGTGAAATCGCCCGCTTGTATTATGTAAGGCAACATGCCGATATTTCTCTTTACAAAGCATTTACAACCCTTGTATCGGACCGGTTTTTCGATTTATCGTTGATGATTTGGTTCGGCCTTTCGGGGATTTTATTTTATTACAAAAGCCTGGGCGATTTCAGCGCACCGCTCTATACCTTGATCATCGCAGGGGTCATGTTGTTGGGATTTCTTATTTTGAAAACTGCTTTCGGTTGGGCCCGTAAAAGGACAAAACTGGGGCACGCAGCAATTATTCAATTAATTACTGATGTGTTAACCGCTGTAGGTAGTTTAAAGTCTGTAAAAAAATGGCTCCTGTCTGGTTTTGCTTATTTTGTGTTTTTTGGAACTTGTTATTACATTTTTAAGTCGCTTTCTATTTCCATTTCTTTGATTGATGTGGCATTTGTGTTGAGTTTTATGAGTTTATCGACCATTCTGCCCATTTCATTTGCCGGATTTGGAACCCGTGAAGTAAGTTTGATTTTTCTTTTAAAATTTTACCAGATACCTCCCGAAATAGCTGTTACTTTTTCATTGTTGCAATTCACGGCATTTTTCCTTTGGGGAGGAATTATCGGCATGCTCTTCTGGATGCTTAATCCCATCCCCTTAAAACGTGTCAAAGAAGACACGGTTGATTTAATGAAACTTCTTTTTGGAAAAATCAAATCATAATACATAAGTTATTATTTTTCAATAAATTAAATAAAACAAAGATGACTTTTTTATTCAACCTTTGATTGAAAAATACGACCTTTGCAGCCATTCTTAAGTACTGGATTAAGATATAACTCCAACAAGTCGTTGTTTTCTGTGTTGTAAAAATAAACACCTCACGAGATTACCGGATTATGAATTCAAAGCGATCAAAGGAAAACATCAACAAACTCAGCTTCATCGGCCTCATTGTTACCATGGGGATTGTGTATGGCGACATTGGAACGTCCCCGCTTTATGTAATGAAAGCCATTGTCGGTTTCGGAAGTCATCACATTGATTTCAACTATATCACCGGAGCCATTTCCTGCATCATTTGGACGCTTACCATGCAAACCACCGTAAAGTATGTGATCATTACGCTCCGGGCGGATAACCGGGGTGAAGGCGGAATTTTGGCCTTGTACGCACTCCTCAAAAAAAGAAAAAAATCACTCATATATATTGTCGCCATTGTAGGGGCCAGCGCTTTAATTGCCGATGGAATCATTACTCCGTCTATCACTGTAATGTCTGCTGTGGAAGGATTAACCAGCTTTACCAAAGACTTGCCCATCATGACCATTGTGATTGTGATCTTGTGTGCATTGTTTATCCTTCAGCAGTTCGGTTCCCATGTTATCGGCCGTTTGTATGGCCCCATCATGTTTTTTTGGTTCTTGATGCTGGGCGTGTTGGGTGTTAATCAAATTATTCACTTTCCGCAGATCTTGCATGCATTTAATCCCATCTATGCCATTGAATTATTGGTAAATACAAAATACGGTTTTCTGTTGTTGGGAGCGGTTTTTCTTTGTACCACAGGAGCCGAAGCGCTTTATTCGGACCTGGGACATTGCGGCATCCGGAACATTCGTGTAAGCTGGATTTTCGTAAAAGCAATGTTGATATTGAATTACCTCGGACAGGGAGCTTGGTTGCTACGAGTCGGCAATTTTTCGGTAAATCCGTTTTTCGGAATCATGCCGTCTTGGTTTTTGCTTTCCGGAGTGATTATAGCCACGGCAGCTGCTATCATAGCCAGTCAAGCCTTAATAAGCGGTTCGTTTACCATATTCAACGAAGCTATGTCGCTTAATTTTTGGCCGCGCCAGCGCATAAGTCATCCGTCAAATGTACGCGGACAACTGTATATTTCCTTTGTCAATTGGTTTTTACTCATTGCCTGCATTGCTGTGGTATTGATTTTTAAGAATTCGTCGAATATGGAAGCCGCCTACGGGCTTTCCATTACCATTACAATGTTGATGACCACCATCTTATTGCTCTACTATTTGAAATCAATCCGATACCCGCTGTATTCACGAATTTTGTTTGGAGTTGTATTCTTTACCATCGAAGGGTCGTTTTTAGTCGCCAACATGTTTAAGTTCATGGAAGGAGGAGCGCTTACCATCGCTTTGGCAAGTATCTTCTTCATCATAATGTATGTGTGGTATAACGGGCGGAAAATCAAGAACAAATACATCCGGTTTTTCAAAATCCAATACTATGCCGACCTTTTGGCGGATATCAAAAACGATGCATCCATCCCAAAATATGCAACCAATCTGGTATATTTAAGCAAAGCAGACCTTCCCACGGACATTGACGGAAAAATACTTTTTTCCATTGTCAACAAAGAACCCAAACGGGCTGATTACTATTGGTTGCTCCACATACATTATGTCGATGAGCCTTATACAAATGAATATTCTTTTGAAGAACTCATTCCTGATACCATGTACCGGATTGAGTTTCGCATCGGGTTCCGCTTGGAAACCCAATTGAATTTGTATTTTCGCCAGATTATTGCTGATTTGATTCAAAATCATGAAATCAGCGGGAAAAGCGGTTACAAGTCATTGGAAGCTCACAATATTGGCGGAGATTTCCGGTTTGTTGTAATCCACCGGGTGCATAACTACGAGCACGGCTTTTCGTTCCACGACAAACTCGTTATGCGGCTGTATAACTTGGTTGCACGTATCGGTATTTCCGATATCAATGCATACGGACTCGACACCAGCAGCGTGCATACCGAATTGGTTCCCCTTATTGCAGACCAAAAGCACCGGAGCAAGCCGGTGCGAATTAAGGAGGGAAAAAAATAACGCTACACTACCTGCGCAGAAAAAGCAAGTTCGTACTAATACCGTTCAATACCAATGGAAGCAACACCGCTTTCAATTTGGATCAAGATCTTTTTCGTCGCAGTATTGAAATTTGCTGTTTCGTAAGTTCCTTTCCCGGTTTTGGTGAATCCGCTGAAATGTTTATCCGTCAAAGCTCCGTCATAAACGACACGGCAACCGGACTCATTAGGAACCTTCAATTTTAGTGATGAAACCCCCGTTTCAATGTCAACGTCCAACTCCGGAACCAGCGATCCGAATTTGATATCCACGTCGGAAGCCCCGCAACTCAAATCGAAAGATCTCACTTTGTAAGCGCTTAAATCAAATACAACATCCCCTGCCCCGACTTCAAAGTCCATATCCCAAACCGGCTGATTGTTCAGTTTGATTCCCAATTTATTATTCACACGCCGGTCTAAACGTTGTTCGGGACTTTTTATCTTTACCTCTGTGAGGCTATCGGTTGATTCCGTCATTAACGTGTAAGGAATCGATCTTCCGGATTGGTCAACTTCCACCAATTGCGCTGTGGTATCCTGGATTCGAAAGGTTCCTGCACCCACTTTAACGGAAAACTTTGCCAAAAGGCAGGTGGAATCGAACGGCACATTATATTCTCTTTGAACGCCCTGATAATCATTCCTTTCATAGAAATCGAACCTACGGTCATTCCATCGCCCTCCACGATCCATATAAGGGTTAAGTAGAATTGCAATAGTCATCACGCCCAGCATTCCCACCAATTTAATCCATCCGTCAACCGGTAAAATTGAAATTCCGATGACAATCAATACGGCAGGCCACAACCTCCAGACATCACGCCATGTAAAATGGATAAGGTCAAGTTGGTTTAAGATAAGCAACGCCCCGATGGCCATCATAAAAACGCCCCAAAATATTTTTTTACTGTTCATGGCTATTTATTTTTTTCGTTAAATGAATTCAATAACAAAATAACGCCGATCACCACAAGAAGCAGTGGCCAGAAAGTACGAAAACTGACTTGGGGAATGAAACGTTGCACGAGGAAAATTCCTCCGATCGTGATCAAAATCATCCCGCCAATTAGGCTTCCTTTGTTTTTCGATGTTTTGTTTTGCGGCTCCGCAGCTTCCCAATCCGGTTTAGAATCAACTGAGGTTTCTTGCATCTGCGGATTAGCAGGTTCTTCATTCGGATTGGTTTGAGAATAAAATGCATTGCCTGGTTTTCCAAAATCCATCCTCTTTTCAGGCAGGACAATCCAAAGGATAATGTAGATGAGTACGCCACCACCACCCAGAAAAGCTAACGCAACAAAGAGAATCCGGATAAGTACCGGGTCAATATCAAAATATTCTCCAAGTCCGCCGCAAACACCTGCAAACACACGCGGTGTCCGTGTACGATAAAGTTTTTTAGGTTCCATAAATGAATTACTTTTCTCTTTTGACGTGAAAAGAGTCATCAGGTTACAGGAATTCCTAATTTTTTTTCTATTCGGTGCGCAAGGCCAGTTCTCGTTCGCGTTGCTTGCGGGTGACGCGCTTTGCAACGACAATACTGACTTCATAAAGGCCGTAGAGTGGAATGGTAACGATAATCTGGCTAATCACATCGGGAGGTGTAATAATAGCCGCAGCAATCAGAATGACAACAAAGGAGTATTTCCGGTTTTTCTTTAAAAATTCGGGAGTCAGAATTCCCAATTTGACCAGCACAAACACAATGACAGGCAGTTCAAACACAGTGCCTACCGACAAAACGACCGAAACCACCGTACTGATGTACGACGAAATTTGGATTTGATTTGCTACCTCACTGCTTACCTGGTAAGTGCCTAAAAAATTGAGTGTCCAGGGAACCATGAAAAAGTAGCTGAAGAAAACTCCGATAAAAAATAAACCCGACATGATGAAAACTGCATTCTTCGCATACTTTTGTTCTTTGGGATACAAGGCAGGACGAATAAATTGCCAGGCCTGCCAAAAAATGAACGGGGTCGAGAGAATGACACCGGCCAGGATTGAAATCTTCACGTGAGTCATCAATTGGCCCGAAAGGTCAAAATTGATGATTTTCAGATTCATGTCTTCCATGCACAATCCGGGCACATTGAGAAACTTGCCCAAACGGCAAAGCCAGTGATAACTGATAAAATCCCCGTTTTTGGGAGCCAGAATAATTTTATCGAAAATAAGCTCCCGGTTAATAAACGCCACAATCGTGCCTGCAACGACAGCCATACAAATCCGGATGAGACGCCGCCGGAGTTCGTCCAAATGCCCCCAAAATGAAAGTTCTTTTTCAGCCAAGAGTGTCGAATTAAGGGCGTAAAAGTAAAGAAAAATTAAATTTCGGGATTGTGCGTTGCAAAGAATAAACAAGCATCGCCGTAACTCAAAAAGCGGAAATCATGCTGCAACGCATAATCGTAGCATTTGCGCCAGTCGTTGCCGATAAAAGCCGAAACCAACAACAACAACGTACTTTTGGGTTGATGAAAATTGGTAATCAGGATATGCGGTATGCGGTACCGGTAACCCGGTGCAATCATCAGCGCGGTTTCACCCCGAAGGGCATCCAGCTTGTTTTCTTCCAGCACCTGTAATACCCGCTGCAAGGAACTTTTAAGCGGAACATCTTGGGGCATTTCATAAGCATCCCATTGTTCGATATGCAGTTGCGGAGCCGTTACTTGATTTTGGTTCAGCCATTTTACCCCTTGCCAATAAATGCTTTCCAATGTTCGGACGGTCGTTGTACCCACGGCAATAACCGGGTCTTGAAAATCATAAATTTTTTGGATCAAATCCCGTGAAATAACTATTTGTTCTGCATGCATGGCATGATCGCCGATTTGCTCCGAGCTTACCGGTTTGAATGTGCCTGCTCCCACATGAAGCGTCACACGGCCCAGTTGAATTTTTTTATTTTCAAGAGTCCTGAATACCGTCTTCGTGAAATGCAAACCAGCCGTGGGAGCTGCTACCGAACCCTGATGTTGTGCATAAACGGTTTGATATGAGAATTCATCTGCTATCTCTGCTTTGCGCCGGATGTAAGGTGGCAATGGAATTTTTCCGCAAACGTCAAGTACTTGGGCAAAAGTAAAGGATGGATTTGCCCATGAAAAGCGAATTAAAAAGGTTTCATTTTGCTGTTCTACCTTTTGTGCCTGCAATTCAAGAGGTGTCGCGTCAATCTCCAGCAAAAGCGGAAGGGTTTCTGTTTTCCACCGTTTGGCATTCCCCACAAAACATTTCCAAATCACACTTTGCCTTTCCTGCAAAGCCGATTGCACATCGGCAGTAGGCAAAACAGGCTCCAAAAGAAAAACTTCAATCGTACTTCCCGAAGGCTTTTGGAACAACAAACGGGCGTGAATGACTTTGGTTTCGTTGAAAACCAGCAAACTCTTTTCGGGTAAATGACCGGCCAGATTGGCAAACACATCTTCCGTGATCAGTCCGTTCTTGTAAATCAGCAATCGGCTGCTGTCACGTTCTGGTAAGGGATGAGTGGCAATTTGTCCGGGTGGCAGCGGATAATCGTAATCGGAAATCCGGATGTGACGGGGATTGGGCACGTTGCAGCGATATTTTTTCAATTCAAGTGCAAAAATATCAAAGATTTGCGTGCGAAAAGTCAATCTTCCAAATCGCTGATGTTTAATTGTTTTTGATAAATCTCCAAAACATCATCTTCCGATAAAACAATAATCCGCGCCAGTTCTTTGGTAATTTGATGCAACCAGATCTCAACATAAAAATCATGAATGGCAAACAGTTTGACGATGTAAAAAATATACAGACGCTCCATGACCTCCTGCCCATGCTCGATAACCAGCTCAAATTGCTCCTGGCGGGTCAGTTTGTGAAATTCATGCGAAGAAACGGGGTACTGCATCGGCAAAACGTTTTCAGTTTACTAACAGTAAAACGATTTGAAGGCCAAAGTGTTTGCCGCAAAGGCAAGAATGTATCCAAAAAAACGAATCTCCAGCTTCTCCGGCATTCGTTTAAAACGCGGAATTTCTTTTCAAATTTTCACAAGCAATTTACCACATTCCTGTTAAAAAATTAATAGATATTAATCTAATATTTTTAGAATAAATTTTGTCTTTCATAGATTATTTTTTTCAAGAATTTATTTGTCAAATAAGGATTTTTAGAAATGGCCTTGGGATACAGCCGTTTTAATATCTTTTTCCGGAATCAAAAAAATATTAAATAAAATTTTAGTATTAAAAAATAATTTAATAATTTTGTTTTCTGAAAATGATAAGTGTATCAGATTGCCATGTTTTTGTTTCGAAAAACGCAACTAAAATCGTTGAACAGCTACCCGAAACTACCTTTAAAACAGGTATCGGCAAAACATGTACGCACAGAACCGGTCTGTGGTTCTGTCGCTTCAAGCAGCATCTTTATGTTAGGGAAAAACAACCTGGATTATTAAAACCCTGCGCTGCATTGCCATCAGGATAACGGCAACAGCAGCGCAGGGAAATAGAAAAAGCCCTTTACCGTTCATTCGGATGTCGAAGCAACCGCCTGCAGACAGAAGGTTGACGTGATGCACACAAAACAAGGGTAGCCGGTTCTCTGCAACGAAACAAAACCCACCCGCCGCGAATAAACGCAAAAAGCACCACAAATATAACTCTTTTTACAGGCAAAGTAAACACGGCAAGCAGATTTTTCTGCATACTGCTTTTTATCAAACCGTATTTATGTAGAACATGTTCTCCAAACACAAGCAGATCCAGTGTTTCCATACACATTTTTCATGGAAAACGTCTTTGTGAAGTAGTTATGAGTTTCTCATAAAGGCAGCCCTGAACGGCAGAAGGCGGTGTACCAAAACAAAGTAAGAAAGGAGCTTCTGGTCTCCTGTGTAAATCCTTCTATTCGATATATTTCGTTTAACACAAACCGTAAAACTTTAAACCATGAAAACGAAAATTAAATTAACCGACCTGCGCAAGTTGGAATCAAGCAAAGAAGACTTGCAAAACCTAAAAGGCGGAGGCGGCGAGGAAGGCCCAATGTGCCGGACTGCCTGTTCCTGCCAAGCCATCTGTTATTCAAATGAGTCCTATAACCAGGCTCAAAAACTGGAAAACGAGCTAAGAAACGTTCAAAACGGTTCGGCAACCAGTTGGGGAATGGATGTGGGTGTAACCATACTTACAGGTGCGATCATAGGAATTCTATTGTAGCTCTCAAAAAAATTCTTTGATTTTTAAATGTATAAACCGATTTAAAAAATAAGAAAAATGAAAAAGATCAAATTAACCGATTTGCAGGCGCATGCGGCTAAAAAGGATGAGCTGAACGCCATAAAAGCCGGGAGCGACAGCGCGGATTGCTTTGGCTGCGCTTGCAGCGCTTCTTGCCCGGCCGATGGTTCGGATACCGGGAAAAGCAACCTTGAAGTAAATAAAAAACTGATGCACGACGGCTATTGGGTCAGCAAAGGGTTCGACCGTTTGGAAGAGTTTATGGGGCAGGGAGGTGTTATCTACTTTATTACATAAACAGTAAGTAGCACTGTTTTTCTCAAAACAATTAGCCAAAATACCCTGATTTTGGCTAGTTGTTTTGCTAAAAGCCGATTATCTATTTCCTTCCATAAACCCAGATTCTGATACCCTTTTTACAACATCATTAAACAACTATGAACTTGAAAAAGAATTTTTATCCCATTTTGGCGATTATCCTCGCTTGCGGCTGCTTGTGGTTGATCATTTGGCTGAACACCCGCTATTGGCATTTCCGTTTTTCAACAGGAATTTTCTGGATTTTTTCGTTGCCTTATGTGTTTGCCGTTACCTACTTATTGTACAAACGGAACTTCCGCGAAGTATTGGCTTTAAAAACCGCAGGGGTAACCAAAAAAGTAATCGGGAAAGCGATCCTTTGGGGATTTCTTTTCGGAGGCGCTTCTGCCATTGCCGTCCGTTTGCTGTCATCCCATCCGATGCCGGTATTCGACTCAAAATACCCGCTGTATTTGCTGTTTGCCATGATCGTAATGGCGCCTGTGATGGAAGAATTCTTTTTCCGGGGATTTTTCCAAGGGCTGTTGCAGTCGGTTTTTGGGCAAAATAGCGGGCAACCGCCTTCAAAAATCAAGCAATGGTTTCCCATAGCCATTACCGCCCTGTTATTCAGTATTTCACACTTTGCGTTTAGTTTCCGGGTACAGCAGGACCAGTTTGTCATCCTATTGGTACTGATATTTTTTGTCGGTCTGTATCTGGGCTGGTTACGCCAGCGCTACCAATCTTTGGTTCCGTCTATGGTTGCCCATGCTTTTTTCAATATCGGAGCCTCGGTCATCGGAGGGTTGTTTGTTATGGTACTGCTTTTTACAGGGAACTCCGGGGGAGAAATAAAACGGGAGCTCCGAAAAAAAGCCTATTCCGATTCCACAACCTATCATTTTGATCCGAATAACTTGGAAGTTTGGCAAGAATCGGTCGAAAAATATGCCCTTTTCCATCAACAGCCCTTGCCGGCTTTGCCCAAAGGACATTTGCGCAATAACTTCACTCCCGTCAACCTGTTTTTTACCCTCGACACTTGTGGGCGCATCAAAGATATTTCGTTGGATACCGCCAACTACCAACTGAATTACAAAGGGAAAGTACCCATCGGCTACGGAGTGGAAGAAGAAGCCATGCGCCTGTTGCAGTCGATACCCAACCCGAAACCATTCCTCGTAGATGGGAAAAAACAAGAAAAAAGGATGAGTGGAATTATACCCATTTATGGAAATTAATCCCCACGGGATTTTGTATTACGTCAACGTGAAAATAAGAAACAATAGAACCAATTGACATGATTTTACAATCAAAAAACCACTGCTATTTGCATAGCGGAAAGCACAAATATTTGTTCCCGGTTCACCCTTTGCTAACGCTATTTGTAGCAAAAAGCAAAGAGAATATGGATAACAGCCTTCTGGAAAAACTGGAAGCCAAGCTCAGAAACAAGTTTACGGAAGAAGAATTTGAACTATACCATCAGCAATACGAATTTCTGAAGGATCATTCGTTTTTGGAACCTGAGAAAACCGAAACGGTTTACGGCAACATCAGTGCGTCACAAATGGAAGATGTGATTGAATCCATCCGGTATATCGTTTTTGAAGTAACCGATAACTGCAATCTCAAATGCACCTATTGCGCTTACGGCGAATGCTATACGGGTTATGATTCCCGCGAAAATAAAGACCTCCCTTTTTCGCTCGCAAAAAAGACATTGGATTTTTTTGCGGGGAAATGGAAAAAAGCACAAAAGCAGGGAATGCTTGAACAGGTAACGATTGCTTTTTACGGGGGAGAACCGTTGCTGAATTTCGAACTGATCTCACAAGTTGTCCATTACTGTGAATCGCTGGGGCTGGGGGAGAAATTTTTTAAATACAACATGACCACCAACGGGCTTTTGCTTCAAAAATACCAGGATTTTTTAATTGAAAAAGGATTTCATCTTGCCATAAGCTTGGATGGGAATAAAGAAAACAATGGGTTCCGCCTGATGAAATCAGGCCGGAATTCCTTTGATAAAATCCGGGCCAATGTACATGCGATAAAGCAAAAAGACGAACGTTTCTTTGAGCGGAATGTCCAGTTCTTATCTGTCGTTCATCAAAAAAATTCGTTCCGGGAAGCCATATCCTACTTTAAAAACGAATTTGGCAAATTACCCGGATTTTCTTCCTTGGCTACCGACGATGTTGCGCCGCAAAGCGAAAAATTGTTTCAAAGCATTTACAAAGAAGCGATGGACGACATCCATGAAGAGAACATGGCCAGCTTTTCGGAAGAGGTGGTCGGTAAATATGATCTTTTTTCTTTTCTGAGGAAAAACTGCCGGAACCACTTCCGCCACTTCATCGATATTTATCATTTGGAGCAAACGAAAGCGGTCAATCCGACCGGGACATGCATTCCTTTTACCCGAAAAATCTTTGTGACCGTTAACGGGAAAATTTTGCCTTGCGAACGGGTCAATTACAAGCATGTTTTGGGGCAAGTGGATGAAACGACCGGAATTCAGCTAGATCCTGCCGCTATAGCCGCTTACTTTAACGAATCGGTAGCCGCTTTCAAGAACGAATGCCGGTCCTGCTACAATAAAAATACTTGTGGTTTGTGCGCATTTAAGAACTCGGAAGAAAAATGCGGGGAATTTAAAAACAAAGAGGATTTTGTAAAAACGATGTACCATTATCTTTCCCTGGCCGAACAGAATAAAGACAAGTTTAAATACATCGAAAACATCGTTTTTTCGTAAAACATGAAATATCCATGTGGAAAAATTTCACCAAAGCACACGAGAATCCCAGACATTCCATCAAACAAATTAAAAAATAAGCAGATGAAAACATTTATTACCATCTGGCCCTTTGTTTACGTCAATTGCCTTGAAAACAACACCTTGCTATATAATACATTATCGGGAGAAAGCGCTTGCTTTGAGAGCAAACCAAGTATTTCCCGTATTGTACAGAAGTTGAAAAACAACAATTATTCGATGGTCATCGACAGCCACGAATTGGATTCCGAATGCAAGGCCGATTTCCTTCGGATTTTGGTAAGTAAGGGAATGGGGTATCACCTCAACGTAAACGAAGCCTTTGTACCTCCGGTTACGCCTCAAAGCATCGATTTGTATGATGAAAAAATGGTATCGAATTTTCACAACAACGAGTTTGCTATCGAAAGCCTTCGGGAACTGACTTTTTATGTCACTAATTTTACCAAAAAGCCACAATATGCAAACCCTTTTACATTGAAGGAAGGGCACAAACAATTTTTGTTTCCCATCGCTCATCCCAAGCCGGATGAATTGGATTTGGATAAAATAAGATCGGTTTTTCAAATAATAGAACCGCATACGATCCGGGTTAATATTCTGGGAGGAAATATTTTCCACTATCGGGAAATTCATTCATTGGTAGCCCTTTTAAATGAAAGCAAACATATCGTTTCCTATTATTTTCACTATACGGATTTAATTGATCCTGAAGATTTTCAAATTCTTTCCAACCTCCCAGAAAAGGCAGATAAAACCGTCTTCCTTGATTTTCCGTTGCAAGAAACACATTTGGAAAACTGGAAAACGTATTTCACCCAAGAAGATTTCTATTTTGAGTTTGTGGTTGAATCACAAGCCCATATTGAAGAAGCGGAACGGATGGTTCGCCGGCACGAAATCGTCAATTACAATTTGCGCCCGTTCTACAACAATAATCTTGATTTTTTCAAGGAAAATGTTTTCATCGAGAAGGAAGACATCCTCTGCGTCAAAGAATCGTTGGCGGTTTTGTTAACCAAAAAAATATCCAATCCCGCATTTTTCGGGAAACTCATTGTCGATCCGCAGGGGAATATCTACGCAAATATCCATCAGGCTCCCCTCGGAAACTTGACAACGGAAGCCTTGCATTTTTTCATTTTTAATCTGTTGGAAAATCCGGATTCCGTGTGGAGAGTTAACCGGAATGGTTTAAAGCCTTGTTCAAGCTGCATTTTTCATTTGCTCTGTCCACCGCTTTCAAACTACGAAGCAGTAATTGGAAAGATTAACTTATGTAACGTAAAACCTTGATCGTCATCCATGTCAAAAGCGAAACGATAAAGAGTTTAGGAAGAGATTCACCTCGTCAAGTTCATCCTTGATGCTAATTTTTCACTTTTTTCACCGTATAGAATAGCTGTTTCCGCTGGGATTCGGGTGTGGCAAAATAGTTATTCAAAAAATGCTGGTGTTCATCGACTTGGGTTTGCAGGCGGTTGATTTCTGCCTTGAACGATTGCAACGATTCCTGCAAAGGCGGGTCTACATTGTGAATTTGCTGAAGCAACTGCAAGGATTCTTCGAGCGGGTTTGCCGCCCGGGTAAGCATCAACTGGATCTCGGAATCGGGCTTAAATGGTATAAACTGTTTATTCCGGTAGGCAATGAATTGATTGAAATGGTTCACAGCCTCGTCAAAACTTTTTCCGGCTGCATTAAACAACATCACCTTTTCGTTGTAAGATTTGGCGGCAACACTTTGGCTGTAATCTTCCAAACGGGTTGTAAATGCCGGTGTCGGCACCGGGTCCCGTTTCATGCGGTTCAACGTGGTTTCCATTCGTTCCTTTTCCGACTGCTTCGCGTAAACCGCCAATGAATCGGAAAAATTATAGAACTTCTTTGTCGAGTTGGACTGAATTTCACCGGATACAAATTCCTGATTTGTAACGGGTGCGTTCAAAAACTGGAACATCGGGTCAAACGGGGCATGGGTTTTGATCATTTCCTGCGGTTCCACCGCAAAAAACGAATTGTTGACCTGGGGCACAAATTCGCGGTTGCTGTTCACGGATCCGGCTCCCCAGGTAACGTCATACAACGTCCATTTTCCTCCGCTAAAAACGGCATTCCAGGCGTGAGGTAAATCGTGGAATAAACCCAACTGCTTGGTAAAACCCTCCACAATAAGGCATTTGAGGTTCATTTGATCACAAAGGTCTTTGAATAATTGAGCGTAGCCGATGCAAACAGCTTTTCGCGATTGCAGGGTTTGAGAAACAAGCTGTTTCGGGTCGATCGACTGTGTCCGGAAATTCATTTTGGCTACATCGTACTGGATATTGGACGCAATCCAAATCCATGCCGCCCGCAAACGTTCGGAATCCGTTTCAAAATTAGCCTTTATGTAATCGGAAATTCCGGTGGATGTTTGAACCTTTGATTTCGGTATTTCCCGCATTTTGATATCCACCGGTGCGAAATCGTTCGCGTTTTGGGCACCCCCAAAGGGGATCAAAACCAACAGGATCAAATTCAAAAGAAAAATCTTTTTCATTCCGGGTACAACGTTTCAAGTGTATCTAAAACGTCGTTTGAAAAGAATTATTTTTAAAACACAAACTCTTTATTTCAGATGGTTCCAGCCTTGTGCTTTCAGTTCAATCAGGTTGTTGTCAGTAGTTACCAGCGAAGATCCGGCTGCCTTGCCGGTTACATGCCCGATCATCGAAATTTGCTGCAACTCCTTGATTTTTCCGTAATACTTTTGATCGACGGTAAAAAGAAGCTCGTAATCCTCGCCGCCGTTCAACGCCGCTGTGACCGGCGAGATATTAAATTCAGCCGCCGTAATGGCCGTTAAATGGTCGATGGGTATTTTTTCTTCATAAATCCGGCATCCCACTTGCGATTGTTTGCAAATATGCAAAATATCCGAGGCCAGTCCGTCGCTAATATCAATCAGGGAAGTCGGTAAAATTTCATTTTCGGCAAGAAGTTTAACCACATCGGTACGGGCTTCCGGTTTCAATTGGCGTTGCAAAATATAATCGTGCCCTTCCAGTTCGGGTTGAACGTTCGGGTTTGCCTTAAATACCTGCTTTTCGCGTTCCAGTACCAACAGCCCCATATATGCCGCGCCCAAATCGCCGCTAACGCAAATCAAATCATTTTCTTGGGCTGTATTGCGGTAAACAATGTTTTCTTGTTTTGCTTCACCGATCACGGTAAGCGATAAAAACAAACCACCGCTGCTGGCGGTCGTATCGCCTCCAACCAAATCAACCTGGTATTTTTCACAAGCCAAACGGATGCCTTCGTATATTTCGTCCAAAGCTTCCATCGAAAAGCGGTTTGAAACCGAAATGCCGACCAGTAATTGTTTGGGTTGCCCGTTCATAGCCGCAATATCCGAGAAATTGACAACGGCTGCTTTGTAACCCAAATGTTTGAGTGGCATGTACATCAAATCAAAATGGATGCCTTCGATCAAAATGTCGGTGCTGACCAAGGTAAACCCTTCGTTTTTTATAACCGCCGCATCATCGCCAATACCTTTAAGCGTGGAAGAATTGCGGATGGGGAAGTTTTGGGTTAAATGGTCGATCAATCCGAATTCGCCTAAGGTCGAAAGTTCGGTTCGGGAATTGTCTTTATTTTCTAACATGAAAGCGATCGTTCTTTTATTTTTTGGGTTTGTATTTTGATACTTGCAAGATTTCCTGAAAATCCGTGTTTTGCATGAGTGCGTCCAAGGTTTGATCGGGCTGTTTTTTCATGTAGGCCCGGACAATTTGCCAGCCTACCCAAGCGCCGAGCCGCCCGGGCGATTCTTTCGGAAGTCCGGATGTAAAAGGCGCGTCAATGATGAATTTTTTGTAAAAATCTTTGGATGGGGAATAAAGAATTTGATTCTCGATGAAATAGCCCCAAATATTTCCTTCATTTTCCTTACACCAGTCCAATTGTTGTTCGCTGTAACCGATTTTGATGTAATCGGGCGTTTGGGGCAGCGTAACATCCAAAAAGTACAATTGCTTTCCGGCATAAATCATTTCATTCAGCAATTCAAATTTCGATTCGTCGATTTTTACCATGCTTTCCGAAACGGCCATCATGCAGGCCGCCGGTAAATGTTGTGGCGTCAGGCGCTGCACTTTGTAAAGCGGAATATCCGAATGTTTGTAAGGTTCGGCATCTTTCCCCAAAAATAAATCCAGCCCGATGGCCATGGCTGAGTCACCATAGATTACAGGCGTTTCAATATCCAGTCCGGAAATGTAAGTATAAACCACCGGAATCGTAAAATTGGGTTCATACATGCGTAATTGCGAAAACGCCTTTTCCAATTCGGTTTTAAGCGGCGAAATATCTTTAAATTCTTTTTGAGTCAACCGGTACACGGCGCCAATCTCAGGATCGGTTATAAAATCTTTAAGCCGCAAGAGGTTTAACGTATCATTCCAACCCGGATTGAAGAAAACTCCAAACTGAGGTTGCAACTGCTCCAAGCCTTTCGCCAGGTTATTGGGATCGATCGAAAAAAGCGCCTGTTCATAACGATGTATTTCCAAATTGGTTTTTTCAAAGGCTGCCTTTGTTTCCGGAAGTCTCACGGTATCTTTATTTTTACAGGAAAAGAAAAACAAGCAAAAGACGATTGATGTCAGAAACAAATTTCGGAACGGCGTCATAATAAAGAATATTTGAAGTTGCAAAATTAACCTTTTGAAATCAGAGTGTTGCCAAATTTTCTCAAAGCAAGTGAATTTGTATTTTACAACGTTTTCAAAATTATTTTTAACAATTTTACTATCAGCAAATTGCACACATTCAATTGATACAGCTTTCATCTTATTATTCCAAATTTTCTTACATTTGCAATTCACTTTTATCCTGAAAAGATACCATGGAAATAGCCGATTTTATTAAAAACGTGGAAGCTGAATTTGAAGATTTGGAACCGGGTGCATTAAAACCCGAATCCGTTTTTCGCAATCATTTTGAATGGAGTTCAATCAATGCGCTGATACTCATCGCTATGGTGAAAACCGAATATGGTGTTTCATTAAATGCGAAAGATATCCAGGAATCCAAAACGGTTCGGGATTTGTTTGATATCATCCAAAACAGGGCTTAAAAAACATGGCAACTTTTTCCATTCCGCAAGTACGAGTAGCTGGAATTTCGGCGGTAGTTCCCAAACGCGAAGTTTCGAATCACGATTATCATTGGATTTCGAAAAAAGAGCGGGAAATGCTCATTAAAACCACCGGAGTGGAAAAACGCCGTTTCGTCGAAAAAGGAACGATTGCTTCGGATTTGTGTTGCGCCGCAGCCGATAAGCTGATCGATGAATTGGGTTGGGATCGCAATGAAATACAACTTTTGATTTTTGTAAGCCAATCGAAAGACTATATCTTGCCTGCTTCGTCGCCCATGCTGCAAGACCGGCTGAAACTTCCGCATACTTGCCTAACCTTAGATGTAAATTTAGGCTGTTCAGGTTGGGTGTACGGAATGAGCGTGGCAGCATCCATGCTCCAAGCGTCCAAACTGAAAAAGGCTTTGCTTTTGGTTGGCGATACATCCACGGTAAGCGCTTCCTACCGCGACAAAAGCACGTATCCGCTTTTCGGCGATGCCGGCACGGCTACTGCTTTAGAATACGACGAACCGGCCACCTCCTCCATGCATTTCAATTTACAATCGGACGGTTCCGGATATCAGGCGATCATCATTCCCGATGGTGGTTTGCGGAATCTTTTTTCCAAAGAGAGTTTAAAAATTAAGAAGCGTAGCAAAGGAATTTACCGGGCGGATTGCCAGTTAATTCTAGATGGCGTTGAGGTTTTTAATTTTGCGTTGCGTGAAGTAGCGCCCAACATCAAAACCTTGCAAAAAGAATTGGAAACGACAAATGACACTTACGATTATTTCGTGTTTCACCAGGCCAACTTGCTGATGAACGAAACCATCCGCAAAATGTTGAAATTGGATAAATCCAAAGTGCCTTACAATATCCAAAAATTCGGAAACACCAGTTGCAGCTCGATTCCGTTGTTGCTTGTTTCCGAACTACGCGAACAACTGCAAACCCAAAAACTACATTTGATGCTTTCCGGCTTTGGCGTGGGTTTATCGTGGGGATGCCTCGATATGCAAACCGAGAACGTTTGTTGCCCGGCCTTGATCGAGTATTAAAAAAAACCTTGCTTCCCCCAACTTTTTGTCAGCAGGTGCGCTTATTGCTCTTTGCAAATGTTTGGCGCCCGATCTAATTCTTACAAAAAAGGATTGCTGCGCTTTTCAAGACCGATGGTCGTTTCAGGTCCATGTCCGGGTAAAACACGATAATCGTCAGGTAAAGTAAAAAGCTTTTCCGTAATGCTCCTGTACAACAAATCGTAATTGCCGGTAGGCAAATCCGTCCGTCCGATACTTTGATAAAAAAGAACATCGCCGGTAAATACTATTTTGTCGCTTTCATTCACCAGACAAATACTTCCCGTTGCATGACCCGGCGTATATAACACCCGGAATCGGGTATTTCCGAAAGTAAGCTCATCTCCATCTGATAGGAAAACCTCCGGACGGATCACCTCGTCGATATGCATATCGAATACCGAAGCGTACTCGCGAGCAGTTTCCCAAAAAAAGCTGGTTTCGGGATGGGCCAAGGGTTTTAAGTTGTATTTCTTACACACAAAGGTATTTCCGACAATGTGGTCAATATGGCCGTGGGTAATCACAATATGGGCAACTTTTAAACCGGCCTGATCTATATAATCGGTCAGTATTTTTTCTTCCGGTTTGGAATGGCAAGCTGCATCTATAAGGATGCAATGCTTGGTTTCATCGCTGACAACATACGTGTTTACCGCAAAAGGGTTGAAAACAAATGTTTTAGTTTGCAACATGATTCATCTATTTAAAGGCATTAAAAGTATAAAATTTATAATTCTTAGGAAGGCGGGCAACATTCATACTCACTAATTGTTTACCTTAGCACACGAAACGACCTTAAAGAATTGTTATTTTTTTATAGCGGGAGTACATTATAACTGTTTCTATTGCATAGAATTAAAATAACAGATGAAAGTGACCTAAAGTTATGCTTTTGCTGCAACAGATTTCTTTTTTACGCAACATCAATCGGTTTTTTATATTTGGGCTTTTGCTTTTTTTACCCTCAAGCTTATACTGCCAGTTTTATAACGGATCGCAATTGACATTTGGTAAAAGCAGGGTACAATATACCAATTTCCAATGGACTTATTACCGGTACGACCGCTTTGACGTTTATTTCTATCTAAACGGAAAAGAGCTTGCCATGCATACGGCTGATTATGCCAAGTCATGCATCCCGGTTATGGAAAAAAAACTGGGAGCCACGCTTGACGAAAAAATTCAATTTGTCGTTTACAATACATTGGGCGATCTGCGCCAAAGCAACATTGGTTTGATGGACGACCGGCATTACAATACCGGAGGAATTACACACATCATCAACAACAAAGTGTTTTTGTACTTCGATGGGGATATGAATAATTTCGACCGGCAAATTCGTTGCGGATTAGCTCGCCTGGCCATCAATCAAATCACCTATGGGCAATCCATCTCTTCGCAAATGCGGCAGAATGCGATGTTGAACCTGCCGGCCTGGTATGTAGACGGGCTGGTTTCTTACTACGGCCGCGAATGGGATACCGAGTTGGAAAACATTGTAAAAGACAATATTTTATCAGGCCGTTACCAAAAATTCAACCACTTGTACGGAGTAGACGCTACTTATGCAGGCCATTCATTTTGGCGCTTTATTGCCCAAAAATATGGAGAAGAAAATTTAGCGAACATTGTCTATATCGCCAGTGTCAGCCGGCGTATTGAAAACGGCTTTCTTTACGTTCTGGGGATATCTTACAAAACATTGCAAAAGGAATGGGAGCAATGGTATAAGGAAGAATATGCACAACAAACCGCAGGTAATTACGGGAATCTACCCGGAATCCGGTTTAAACGGGATTTGGTATACAACCGGTTGCGCATCAGTCCCGATGGGGAACAAATTGCTTTTGGAACCAATGACAACGGGCTGTTCAAAGTCTATTTATACAATGCAACCACCGGCAAACAAAAGCGGATTTACAAAAAAGGATTCCGTTTGGACGAAAAAGTGGATTATTCTTATCCGATTATTGCCTGGCATCCTTCGGGAATGTCATTGGCCATGATTTTGGAAATGAAAGGTACCGTACAATTGTGCTTTTACGATATGGAAACAAAGCACTGGAGGCGCCAGCCTCTTTTCGGGTTTCAAAAAGTTATTGATTTCGATTACTCGCCCGATGGGCGCTATTTAGTCATGTCGGCGGTACAACGCGGACAATCGGATATTTACCTTTACAATATCATTTCGGGATTGGCCGAACAGCTTACCCGTGATATTTACAACGACCTGAATCCGCGTTTTATCAACGGCACCTCCAAAATTGTTTTCAGCTCAAACCGGCCCACCAACATCCTGAACCTCGACCGGAAGGAATACCAGAAAAATGACGGGTTGGAAACAAATGATTTGTTTATTTACGATCTGAAAACCCGGAGTAAGATTCTGTACCGGGCCACTGAAACATCGTTGGCCAACGAATTGTACCCAATGTCCTATGCCCCGGGGCATTTTTGCTATATCAGCGACAAAAACGGAATCTACAATCGTTACGTAGCCCAGTTTGATAGTGCAATTGCCTACGTAGACACAGCAACTCATTACCGGTATTTTGTCAATTCATTCCCGGTTACCAATTACCCACGGAATATTTTGGGACAAGATGTTAGTTTCAGAGGAGGCAAACTCGGCGAAGTCATTTATGAAAACAACCGTTATAAATTTTATGTAAAGGATATTTCCCCGGGTGATTTGACACAAGGTGTAAATCTACAAGAAACAAACTATTCAAAACTGCAGGAATCCAAACAGGAACAAAAAGCGCTTGAGGCTGCCAATGAAAAAGTAAAAAACAACCGGAAGAAAAAACAACTTACCAATGTTTATACGCCCGACCTTCCCACGGCCGTAAAACCGGCCTCGGATACGCTGATTCATTTGCAGGCAAGGGATGAACTAAAAAGCGAGGCCAAAGATATTGCCATGCAGGTCCAAAAAGCATCGAAGCAGGATTCTGTTCCCATCCGCATGCGGAATTACCAGGTAGAATTCAGCATCAATGAGTTGATCAGCCAATTGGATTTTTCCTATTTAAACACAACCTATCAGGTTTTTACAGGATACGGCGGCCCTATTTTTCAGAATCCCGGTACGGGAGCTTTATTCACCATGGGCGCCACCGACCTGCTGGAAGATTTTCGCCTGATCGGCGGCGTACGCCTGAATTTTGATTTTGTAAATAACGAATACCTGGTTGGGTTTGCCGATTTGCGCCGAAGGCTGGATAAAGAGTTGTTTATCCACCGGAGTTCTTTTGACCAACCATTCATACATATTGAAACTGGAGTTACGGGAATTGTCCGCCACCGGCTGATTGATGCCCATTACAATGTAAAGTATCCTTTCACCGAAGTGTTATTCGTAAAAGGAGGAATTATGCTCCAGCAGGATAAGCAATCCTTTATGGCCCAAGAACTCCTTTCTTTAAGTATTCCGGATGAAAGTACCTATTGGGCTGCCTTGAAAGGAGAGTTGACCTTTGATAATACGCGCAGCTTGGGTGTAAACTTGTACCAGGGGCTCCGTTGGAAAATATTCGGCGAATATTACCATTCCCTTAATAACGGGGAATCGGGTGTTAAGCTTCAGGGGTTGGATTTGCAAGATGCCAGCATTTGGATCGTCGGGCTTGATGCACGACACTACACCCGGATTCATCGTTCTTTTATTTGGGCCAACCGTTTTGCGGCAAGTACTTCGCTGGGGAAAAACAAGTTGATTTATTATTTGGGTGGCGTGGATAGCTGGATATCGCCCCGATCGGGTGATGCTCAAGTTGACTATACAAAGAATTATATTTTCCAGACTTTGGCCACCAACATGCGGGGATTCCCCCAAAATATCCGGAACGGAAATACCTTTGCCGTGTTTAATACGGAGTTACGATTCCCGGTATTCAACTATTTTTTCAACCGGACCCTGAAAAATGATTTTTTAAACAATTTTCAAGTAATCGGCTTTGCCGATGCCGGATCGGCCTGGTACGGCTTAAATCCCATGTCGGAAGAAAATATCCGGGTTACAAAAGAAATATTTCAAGATCCTTTTTATATTACGGTCGAGAGCCGCCGTAATCCTTGGGTGGCCGGGTATGGTATCGGCCTGCGTTCGAGCATACTCGGATATTTTATTCGTGCCGACTGGGCATGGGGAGTGGAAGACGGAAGCAGCTTGAATAAACAATTTTACTTTTCAGTTGGCGTAGATTTTTAATAAAGCCTAAAATGAATTCGAAAATGACCTGGCAACTTGTTCTTATTTTACTGACAATCGGCCTTTTTGCAGGAGTATTTGGCGGGTTGATCGGTTTGGGTGGCGGAGTCATCATGATTCCTGCCCTGATTTATGCATTGGGTTTCAGCCAGCTCGAAGCACAAGGTACAAGCCTGGCTGTGATGCTGCCCCCTGTAGGTCTCATGGCCGTGATGAACTATTACAAAGCAGGACACATTAATTTGAAATACGCCATGATTATTGCCGCCGCATTTTTTGTGGGGGGATATTTCGGTTCGAAATTGGCATTGAATATTCCGGTGGATACGGTTCGTAAAATTTTTGCAATTATCATGATTGCCATGGCCTTGCAGATGTTTTTCAAAAAAGGCTGACCCATTAAGGTTAAGACACTCTATATTTCCTTTTAGCATTATTTTTTCATGAATTCGATTGATCCCCGAATCTTAAAGTTTATTCATAAACACCATGTTTTTACGTTAGCCACGGCAAAGGACAACCATCCTTATGTGTGTTCTTGTTTTTATTCGTACTCCGAAAAATTGGGGATGCTCCTGTTTACTTCTGATCTTGAAACGCGCCACGGGCAGGAAATGCTGAATCAGCAACAAGTCGCCGCAAGCATTGCATTGGAAACACAAATTATCGGAAAAATACAAGGGATACAACTTACAGGAAAAGTTTACCGACTCTCGGGGAAAGAGTACGATATTGCCTTGAAAAATTACTTGCTCCGGTTTCCTTATGCAGGATTTAAAGACTTGATTTTGTGGGGAATTGTTCCCGATTTTATCAAAATGACCCACAATCAATTGGGCTTTGGGAAAAAGCTGATTTGGACGAGAGAATAACTGCTTTGCCCCTATTCCAAAGCTTTCACGGCCAACCATGCCATTAAACCGGCTCCTGTTTCGAGGCAACGTTCATCTACATCAAAAGCGGAAGTATGCAGATTGCGGATTTCCTTCCATTCGGGATTTTTTACGCCCAAACGATAAAAACAAGCCGGAATTTGGTGCGAATAATAGGCGAAGTCTTCTGCGGTCATACGGGCTTCGAGTTCCACAACCTGGCTTTCACCCAAAAAGTTTTTGGCTTCATTTTCGGCAAATGCGGTAAGGGACGTATCATTTATCAAATAGGGATAACCCGGATCGATAAATACTTCGCAGTTCGCGCCCATGCTTTCGGCAAGACCCTGCGCCAATTTCGTAATCTTTTGATGGGCCTGCTTGCGCCAGGTTTCGTCAAACGTGCGAATGGTTCCGTCGATTTTTACTTCATCGGGAATAATGTTGGTACGTCCGTTTGCAATAAACCGCCCAAACGACAAGACCGTGGGAATATTCGGCGGCGCATTGCGGCTCACAATTTGTTGTAAAGCGACTACAATGTGTGAAGCGACCAGAACCGTATCCACATTCAAATCGGGCGTGGCGCCATGCCCTCCTTTGCCGCGAACCGTTAAGTAAACTTCATCCGTTGAAGCCATGTAACGTCCTGCTTTGAAGCCCACCTTTCCGGCTTCCAGTTCGGGCAATGTATGTAACCCCAATATTTTTGCAGGACGCGGACTTTCCAAAACACCTTCGCGGATCATGGCAAGTGCGCCACCGGGAAATTTTTCTTCCGACGGCTGAAAGATCAACCGGATGGTTCCTTCAAATTCGGATTTTACTTGATTCAATATTTTTGCCGCACCCAGCAAGCAAGTCATGTGCACATCATGGCCGCAAGCATGCATCACGCCCGGATTGCACGAAGCATATTCCGTTTGGTTCTCTTCGGTAATGGGCAAAGCATCCATATCGGCACGCAAAGCGATCGTTACTTTCCCGGGATTCCGGCCTTGTATCTCCCCTACCACTCCGGTACCCCCGACATTTGACTGAAACGGAATGCCATACTCCGCAAGTTTTTGACAAACAAAGGCGGCTGTTTCGACTTCCTGCTCCGATAGTTCAGGATGTGCATGCAAATGGCGGCGCATAGCGACCAACTCGGGAAAAAACGATTTAGCAAGTTGCCGGATGTTCTGTTTCATGAGGATTGCTATCTAAAGTTAACGGTATCGGAATAGATCTCGTAAAAGTCTTTTATTCTCCCTTCAAAAGGCGGTCGATATTTTCAATATAATCTAAGGAATCATCGATAAAAAACTCCAACTCAGGTACAACGCGCAACTGGTTGTGAACACGGGTTGCCAATTTGTGGCGTATTTCCTTTTTGTTGCTGTTGATTTCTTTCAGCAGTTCTTTTTTGTCGGTTTTTCCAAAAAGGCTCAAATAGGCTTTTGCAACGGAAAGATCGGGCGAAACATGCACCTTGGTGACGGTAATCATATTTCCCGAAAAGATATCCTGCGCCATCAGCCGGAAGATTTCGCTTAAATCTTTTTGCAGCAGCCGCGAAATTTTATGTTGTCGTGTTGTTTCCATAATGCAAAAGTATGGCTTATTTGTAAACCGTAAAGCAGAAATCTTGTTGTAAGCGGCCAAGCTTTGCGGGTGGTTAGCGCAGCCCTTTCACATGGGGTTTCCCTGCTACAAAATCTTTCAAATAGAACGGTTCGAAGTAGGCGGTATCCACAAAGTCGCCGGATTTAAATTTTTCGTTCGCCAAAATAACGATTTCTTGAGCAGAAGCGGTATGGTGATCCAGAAATCGGATTTCAGGACGGTTTGCAAACAGTTCTTTACACTTCGAAGCGCCATTTCCGAAAAGCAGCAGGTTTTTATTCTTCGAAATTTCCAAAAAGGAATGTTCATCCACAATGGCCGCATGAGTCGCAAGACTCTCATGCAAATTTTCATCAAACAAGGCGCAATATACTTCCATGCGCCGGGCATCGATCATGGGGCAAAAAAGCAGTTTTTCAAGTGGTTGGCTTTCTTCAAGCAGCTTGGTTTTTGCTTTCAAAGCCATGGCTTTGAGCGTTTCAACAGCAATCAACGGTTTATCCAAAGCATAACACCATCCTTTCGCCGCCGAAACTCCAATCCGCAAACCGGTGTACGAACCGGGGCCCATGCTTACGGCAACCGCGTCCAGATCGGGAAGCTTTAAACCGGCCTCCCGCAAAACCTCCTCCACAAAAAGGTTCAAACGGGAAGAATGCTCATTTTGTCCTGTATTTTCCTGCATGGCAAGAATATTCCCATCCTGTGCCAACGCAACCGAACAAGTTTCCGTGGCCGTTTCGATACCTAATATAAGAGCCATGTTAAAAATCTATTTTTTTAAAATGTGTTTTTCAGCATGATAGCTGCTTCGAACCAAAGGTTTACTTTCTATATGCCGGAATCCTTTTTGTAACCCGGTTTGCCGGTATTTTTCGAACTGTTCGAGCGAAATGTATTCCGAAACGGGCAAGTGGCCTTTCGTCGGGCGTAAATATTGCCCGATGGTGAAAATGCCAACTCCCTGAGCTAACAAATCATCCATGGTTTGCAGCACTTCGGCCCCGGTTTCGCCCAATCCCACCATAATTCCCGATTTGGCAACCACGCCCGAATCGGCAATTTGTTTTAACACCTTCAAACTCCGGTCGTATTTTGCCGCACTTCGCACTTGTGGGGTAAGCCTTTCGACCGTTTCCATATTGTGCGAAATAATTTCAGGATGTTGATCGATGACCCATTGCAAATGCTCCGCATTGCCTCCGAAATCAGGAATTAAAACTTCTACCGTCGTACCAGGGCATTCGGCACGCAGCACCCGGATCGTTTCCGCCCAGTGTGCAGCTCCCCCGTCGGGCAAATCGTCGCGATCGACCGAAGTAATTACCACATGCTTTAAATTCATCAATTGAACCGATTTGGCAACTGATGCCGGTTCATTGGGATCCACCGGTAAAGGCTTTCCGGTTTGCGTTGCACAAAATTTGCAGGAACGGGTACAAATATCGCCCAAAATCATAAAGGTAGCCGTACCTGCTCCCCAGCATTCACCCATATTCGGGCACTTCCCACTTGAACAAATAGTGTGCAATTGGTGTTTTTCAACAATCCCCTTTACCTTTAAATAATTTTCCCCTTTGGGAAGTTGAATTTTCAGCCAATGGGGCTTCCGGATGTAATCTGATTCCATTTAAGATATTACCAAATTTTTAAACCCGTCAAAATTAATCCATTTTTTTATAGCGGTCGAAAACATTACATCGTTAAAATTTTTCCAAACGAAGCCAACAAAACATTTTTTTTATTTTGATTAACATTTTTTTATGTTTACAACTTTTTTGTATTAAATTTGTTGGTCTTTCGCACTAAATACGAACTATACTATTACTTCTACCTTTAACAATATCTAAACATTAACTAAAAAACTTCATTATGAAGAAGTATTTACGCTCATCTAAAAAAATGCTTTCATTTCTGATTACGTTGTTTGGGGTTATCCATTTTGCCATGGCACAGCAACAAATCACAGTCGAAGGCATTGTATCCGATGCAACAACCAAAGAACTGTTACCCGGAGTAACCGTTGTGGAAAAAGGAACGCAAAATGCGACCATGACCGATGCCGACGGAAAGTTCAGGCTTATGGTCGGCTCTAACGCAAGGCTCGTCTTCACTCATTTGGGTTATGAAGATATGGAGGTTGCTGCCCGCGAACATTTAACCATCCAGATGGCTTCTAAAGCCGGCTGGTTGGATGAAGTTGTGGTTGTAGGTTATGGAACCATCAACAAACGGGACGTAACAGGCTCTGTATCAAAAGTATCCGGCGAGGCCTTAACGGCTTTACCCGTTCCTTCTTTTGAACAAGCTTTGCAAGGCCGGGCTGCCGGGGTATCGGTTATTTCATCAAGCGGAATGGCCGGCGCCAGTTCATCCATCAAAGTACGCGGTGTAGGATCCATCACAGCAGGCGGCGATCCGCTTTACGTGATTGACGGGGTTATTATTCCGCAAAACAGCGGCGAACGCGTAGGAGCTATGAACACAAACCCGTTGAACACCATTAATCCGGAAGATATCGAATCCGTTGAAATCTTGAAAGATGCTTCGGCCACGGCAATTTACGGATCACGGGGAACCAACGGCGTCATCCTGATCACCACCAAACGGGGTAAATTCGTGAAAGGCCGTCAAAAACCCATATTTGATATCGGATACCGCTCCACATTCAGTACGGCTGCAAACAAGCTTGACCTGTTAAATACGGAAGAGTACGTAAAACTGTATTTGGAAGGTTTTGAAAACGACCGCCGGTACGGCGTAAGCAACGGTGTAAATGTAACTCCCGATAATCCGAACGTGCCCATGCTTCCCGGCGGATTTGATCCTCGTGTAATTGCCGCCAACGGCTATAAATCGACAGATTGGCAAGATCAAATGACGCAAACGGGATTCGGATCGCACATTGACGGATCTATGACTTACGGTTCCGAAAAGTTGGCTTCTTACATCGGGGTTTCCTACCATAATGATGAGTCTTTTTTAAAGGAAAACAGTTTCAATTTATTCTCGGCCCGTGCCAACATCGACTATAGCTTCACCAAACGATTGAAAGGGGGCATCACAGCAAGCTATGCCAATTCCATCAACAACATTGTACCGGTGGCCTGGGACGGCGGCTTGGGAAAAGCCATGTCAACCGCCATGCCGTATTACCCGATTTACAATGACGATGGATCCTACTTCGTATTTCCTTCAGGATCGAGCGGAAGCTACAACCCGGTGGCTGAAATCGAACATCGCTTCCAACGCGAACGCTTTAACCGTACCACTTCCAACGCTTACTTGAAATACGATTTTACAGATAACCTGAGTTTAACCGCCGATGGAGGAATTGACTATTACAACCGCCAATTCGATGCTTTTACAAGCCGTGCCATCACCTCGAACAGCCGGTCAACTGCAAACCAATCGGAATACACACCCCTCACGTTGATGGGAAAAGCCATTTTGGATTACCATTTTCAAGTGGGTGAAAATCAAAAATTCAAAGTCATGTTGGGTAGTGAAATCCTGGATAACCGCGTTTTGACGAACGAATCACGAAACGTCACTTACAAAGCCGGTTACGAAGGAGATCCATTCTACAAAAATTCAACCATCGACCCGGAAGAAATTACGGATCCCAACGATTACACACAAACCCAAAGTGCGACGGGCCGGGTGTACGGATTTGTTTCCGCCTTCGGACGGATCAATTATTCGCTCAAAGACCGTTATCTGGTAACCTTGATTCTACGCCAGGACGGTTCATCCCGTTTTGGTGAAAACAACCGCTTTGGTTATTTCCCGGCCGCCTCATTGGGCTGGATTATGAGTGAAGAAGACTTTATGAAGGGATCCAGTATCGTCAATTATTTGAAATTAAAAGTGGGTTATGGGAAAACCGGAAATGCCGAAATTCCAAACACGGCCCAATTTGGTATTTTAAATAACACCAGTTCCATTCGTTACGATGGCGACTCCATCCGCTTTATCCAACAATTGCCAAACCCCGATTTACGTTGGGAAACCACCAATTCGTTCGATGCCGGCATCGAGTTCGGTTTGTTGAAAGACCGCATCAACGGCGAAATTTCGGCTTATTACAAACGTTCGAACGACCTGTTCCTGAGAGCATCCGTACCTACTTCGTCCGGTTTCCGGGATGTGCTGATCAATGTCGGAGAACTTTGGAACAAAGGCATTGAACTGTCGTTAAACACAACCAATATCAAAAATCAAAACTTTACCTGGACAACAACGCTTAATATTTCGTACAACCAAAACAAAGTGCTTAACACCGGCGGTGCAGGCCCCGACGCATTTGCAAGTGCCGGCGACGTCCGTGTATTGGTAGGGTATCCGGTCGGTGTAAACTACCTGGTTAAGGAATTGCGGGTTGACCCCGAAAACGGATTGCCCGTTTACGAAGGGATTGAAAAAGACGAGCAGGGAAATATCATCCGCCGTTTTGAAACTTATGAATATTCAACCGATTACCGTCAGCCACTCGGAAAACCCTGGCCTGACTACATAGGCGGATTTATCAATAATTTCCAATACAAAAATTGGGATCTGAGCATCGTATTCAACTTTGTGATCGGTGGAAATATTTATGACGACGCGGCCAAATTCAGCTTAAACTCACTGGGTAGCTGGAACCTGAATAAGGAGGTACTGAATCGTTGGCAAAACCCCGGCGACGAAACGGACATTCCCCGCATGACTTTAAATTCGGAAATTTCAAACCGCAACACTTCACGTTACTTGTATGATGCCTCTTATTTGCGTTTGAAAAGCGTTTCCCTGGGTTACAACATTCCTGTGGGAGATATTAAAGGAATTAATAAAATGCGCGTAGCGCTGATTGCGACCAACTTGTTGACCTTCACCAAATATCCGGGCCTGGATCCCGAAATTTTCCGCGACATGGAGAATCAACAAGAACGCAACTTGTCGGCAGGAGTTACTTACTTAACGCCGCCTCAGGCCCGCACGTTCTCCGTTCAATTTAATGTTGGATTTTAAAAAATTATGACCATGAAAAATATTAAATACCTATTTTTCGCTTTCGCCATCACGGCTTTATTCACTTCATGTGAGAAGTTTTTGGATGTAAAGCCTGAAAATCAAGTTGACATCACAGAGGGATTAAAAACCGAAAACGATTTGTACCAATACCTTGTCAGCACCTACGATGTCATGCGCAACGGCAATGTGTACGGAGGGACAAACCGCGTCATTGCTGATGTAATGGCTGACGAGGCTTATTCATCCAGCTCCACATTTGAATGGACACAGGTAAAAACTTTATCGATGAACCTGTTCAATCCCATTACCCGCGATATGTGGACAAACTCCTATTTGTGCGTTCAACGTGCCAATGTGGTGATCGATTATATCGACAACAAAAAGATCACCGTGAGCGACGCTAATGCAAAATCCTGGAAAGCCGAGGCTCAATTTATCCGTGCTGTTGCTTATTTCCAATTGGTGAACTTTTGGGGATTGCCCTATGATGCCAGTACGTTGAGTACTCCGGGTGTTCCGCTTCGTGTAGCTCCTGTTTACACTAACGAATTTGCAGCTACCAAAGTGCCTCGTGCCACCGTAAAAGAAATTTACGACTTTGTAACTTCGCAACTACGGGAGGCCGAGACAAACCTTCCTGTAACGCAAGCCAAAATGGGCCATGCCACAAGTTACGCCGCATCAGCCATGTTGGCAAAAGCCTATTTCCAAATGAACAAACACGATAGCGCTTTCTATTTTGCCGACAAATTGATCGGACATTACAGCCTGGATGCCGATTGGAATGCCAAATGGGCGCGCGCCAGCATGGGAACGACAACAAACGAAGTTATTTTCATGTTGATTTCGACTTCGGAAACCGACAATTCGGGAAGCGCATTGCAAGGTTCCTATCGTACCGATGCCTCGGCAACTCCGACATTCGGTCCTACTGCTGTACTGGAAATCGCTTTAAAAGAGTATGCTACGGATGTCCGTTCCGCTCAATTTACCAATGTGGCCGGAAGTAACCAAACAGCGGGATTGTTTTCGAAAAAATACGATTACAAAAATATTGACGCTCCTGTTATCAATTTCAATGAAATTCTTTTGATTCATGCCGAATCGGGTTTGGAAAGCGGACAAGGCGATCCAACCGCTGATTTGAATTTGGTTCAACAACGTGCCGGTGTACCCTTTACAACCGGGACATTGGACAACATCCGCAAAGAGCGCCGGAAAGAACTTTCGTTGGAAGGCTACCGCCTGTTCGATCTGAAACGTACCAAGCAAAGTGTTCGTGGTGAAGCATGGAACAGCAAGAAGCTCTTATTCCAAATTCCTGATTTGGAACAAAATGGTAATCCTGATATTGTTATGAACTAAAAAGCATTTTGTATTATGAAAAACTTAAAAATAGTTTCAATGATTCTTTTTGCAACCACCTTTTTATTGTTCGGTTGTAAAAAAGATTATCCCGAAATCGGCGATTCGCCATCAAAAGTAACCGCCATTACCGGAAGTTGGAAAACGATGAGCGTAACCCAAATCGATTACCCGGCCAAAGAAGCCGGTGAAAGCAACTCCGAAATGGATGTTACGGCGCTTTATAACCTCAGCCATTACGGAATTACATTCAATAGCGACAAAACATTTTCCGTATCGGGCGATGCCGTCGATTTTATCGGTTTTAGTTCCGGAACATGGGCCTTTGACAATGATGCGGTCCCTTCAAGAATTGACCTAACCCAGGGCGGTGTCACCAAATCATACACCGTGGTCGCCCCTCCACGCGAAGGGTGGAATTGGTTTATCATGTCTTTTGACCGGGTCAGCAGCGGCAAAAAAATTCTTGGTTATCAGTATAAACTGCAAAAACAATCGTAGCGTATGAAAAATATAGTTAAAATTATAGGAATATGGCTGTTTGCAGCTTTTGCCTTGCAAGCGTCTGCTGGTGATATCGTTGGCAAGGTAAATGCCGTTTGGAGCAGCCCGGCAGCCTTTAAACCCGACCAACAAGTTACTTTTTTCTTCGACCTTTCGGGAACTTCTCTGGTTGGACGCAACGACCTGCATTTGTATTCGTGGGTTCCCGAAACCATTGAAAGTTGGGATGCGCCTTCAGCCAAAACTTTACTGACTCAAACTTCAAATCCAGCCGTTTACTCATTAACCTGTATTCCAACCGATTTATGGGGAAAACCGGTAGCCGATTTCGGATTAAAAATCGAAGGATTGGTTAAAACCAACGACGGATCGCTTCAAACGGAAGATTTTTCGGAAGCCAACGGAGGCACTCAATTCAAATTGTTCGATTACAAAACCATGTCAGGATCGCTAGCCGTGGCTTTCCCGCCCGATTTTACCGCTGAAAAACCCATTTCTATTATCGGAAATTTAGCGTTGATGTGGAACGACGGACAAACCGCCCAAGGCGAATTGGTTGGAGCAGCCAATGTTTACATTTGGTTAGGGCTAAATAATTTTGCCGTTTCCTCAAAATACAACACCTTGGGTAATGCCAATGCACGTTGCGATTTTGTCAGCGGCGAAACCAACATCATCCAATACAATTTTTTGATCTCCGATGTGATCGACAATGCGCCGAAGTTGCAAAACCTTTCGTTTTTGTTCAACGACGGGACCTGGTCGAAAACCGGCCGTGATGTGAAAGACGCCAATGGCAACCAAGATATTATTATCAAGCCTTTTGTTGCCGGAAGCGGATCTTCTTCTTTTGGTAATTTCCCGAAAAAAGTGACGCAAGGAGATATTATTACCGTAAAATATTTTCCTCAGGCCGATACGCTGGATTCGGGTTTACCGGCCGGATTGCTTACCGGAAGCGACCGTATTTATGTGGTCATGGAGGTAGAAACATCCGACGGAAAAATTACGCCCGTTCCGGCAGACCAGGTAAAAGGCGACAACCGCTTTTTAATGACTACCGGAGGCGCCAGCGGGCAATACAATTTTTCGTTTATCCTGAATAAATTGTTTACCGAAACCGAATTGGATCCGCTTAAAGGAGTGACAAAGATCAACTTCCGGTTTGAAAACTACGACGGTTTGATAAGTCCCTTTGGGATCATGGCTCCGCACACGCTCGAAATTTCGAAAGCAGACAATTAATCTTAAACTTGTAAATCGCTATTATTATGAAGAAAATATTTTTCCTATTCATTGCTGCTTTAACAGCCTTTGTAATGAGTTGCACCAAATTAGAGGTTGAAGGTCCGCCTTTGGAAGGGGGGCCTATCACCATCACCATTGCAAACCCCACAGCAGGAGCCTTGGTCGCTACCAATTCGACCTTAACGGTTTCCGGTACCATTGCAGCACCGAAAGGTGTGAAAGAAGCCTATTTGACCGCATTTGGAATTCAATATCCCATTACGGCCGTAGGGGGTAATGTTCTATTTGAAGTAGCCGTTCCGATTCCCGAAAACCTGGCAACAAACACCGGTTATGATCTAACCGTTTATGTCAAAGATTTCGACAATCAAGTACAAAACCAAAACGTGAGTATAACTCTGACGCAAGGCGTTTCGGCACAAATTATCAGTCCCATTGCAGGGATTACAAGCGCGTTTCTGGCAGGTGTCGGCACAGCCGATTTCAAGATGCGTTTGGAAACCCCCGGCACCCCCGATGCAATTACGTTGACCGTGCCTTGGGTTTCCGAAAAAATAGCTATCAATTTAGGTAGTGACAACGAGTATCAAAAAGATGCCAACGACCCTAAAGGTTCCTATTTGGTGATGAAAAGCGTGTCCATTCCGTTTAGCGTTGCTTCGGGCGATTACGATTATCATTTTGAAATAACCATTGGGGGCCGCACGTATGAAGTTGCGCAAAAGCTGGAAGTAGCTCAAATTACCGAATTGTTTGTGTTGGGCAGCGCAACATCCGCAGGATGGGACATCGACAACCCCATTGCAATGAGTAATATGGGAACCAATAAATTCAGAAAAACGCTTCCGCTCCAAGGAACCCCCAATGCATTCAAATTCGTCCTGAAAAAAGGATCGTGGGATATCAACTGGGGTACAACCACGACCGATCCCATTGCCGTGAATACCGAATATGATTTGATCCGCGGCGGCGCCGATATTTCTGTACCCGCCGATGGCAATTATATTATCTCGGTCGATTTCAATACCGGCAAGTTTAAAGTGGTTCCTTTCAATCCTCCGGCACAGTTATTTCTGGTTGGAGGTTCCACCCCCGCCGGATGGACGCCTGCCAATTCCGCTCCGTTCAAAAAAGTAGCGGATGGTGTCTTTGAAATCTTCACGCCGCTCACAGCGGCCGGAGGCGGTTTTAAATTTTTGGAAGTTCAAGATTGGGCCGGTGACTGGGGTAACAAAAAAGGAACAACCGGCGTATTGGAACAAGATGACGAAGAAAACTGTACTGTAGCCGAAGATGGCTTTTACCGCATTACGGTTGACTTCAACACCAATACCTGGGTTGCATTGAAACTAACATGGGGTGTTATCGGCAGCGGCGTCGGCGGTTGGGACAGCGACCACGACATGACCTATGTGGGCGGCGCTGAACCATACACTTGGGAATTGGCAAATTACCCGGCAGTTGACGGGGAAATTAAGTTCCGCGCCAACGATGCCTGGGATATTAATTTTGGCGACGACAATGCGGACGGCACTTTGGAATATAACGGTGCAAACATTGCCCTTACGGCCGGCACGCATACCATTCGTATGACCTTGGCTCCAAGCGGTTATACCTATCAGATACTCGGGAAGAAAAAATAATTTCCGGATCCAACAGGCAAATTACCGGATAAAACGGAATTTGCATACGACAAAAAAGGTGATCGCTTTTCGATCGCCTTTTTTATTTTTTTGGCGTTCCCTTAACAGTCATTTAACAGGGTAAACCTACTGCGCCCTTCAAATCCGATATACCTTTGTTACACAAAAAAACCCATTTACAAATTAATTCTTTAAAATCTATTTTATTATGAAAAAGATCCTTGTAACCTTATCCCTAATTATTGCAGTGGCATTTGCAGCAAACACCGTTTCTGCCCAAAAAGTTGAAAAAGCGGAGTCAACTAAAACCGAAAAGACCACTCCTGCAAAGACAGAGGTGAAAACCACCCCTGCCAAAACGGAAGTGAAAGAAACTCCTGCAAAAGAAGTAAAAGCAACTCCCGCCAAAACAGAAGCCAAACCTGCTACTACAACCAACAAGGAAAACCCGGTTTCGAAAAAAGAGGCTCCCACAACAACTACTCCAAAAAGCGAAACAAAAACCGATGTAAAAGCTGCTCCTGCCAAGGAAGTAAAAACAGAAGCCAAACCCTCAACAGATCCTGCTAAGAAGTAAATTTCATTTCACAAAGAAAGCAACAGAGGCTGTAAAAAAGGCAGTCTCTGTTTTTTTTGTCCAAAAAACGATAGGAGATCTGAGCTTGCCCCTTGCAACCCGCTTAAATTTTTTACCTTTGTGCTTCTTTTGAAGAATCGGCCTCGTAGTTCAATGGATAGAATAGAGGTTTCCTAAACCTTTGATACAGGTTCGATTCCTGTCGGGGCTACTGAAACGGATAACTGGTTTTATCCGTTTTTTCTTTTTACGTTTGTAAGAAAACCCCATTAAAAAGAGGTTGCATTCATCGCCCTAGAAAACCTATATGGGGCTTTATCAATTCGCACAAAGCTCCACACATCAAATTCGGTCCGATGGAATGCTTCGATATTCCGCAAATGGTGAAGGAATGCCCGCATAAATGGTTTAACCAAACCTTAACTCAAGTAAACGATAGTGTGGTTCGCCTTGGAATTGTCGAAGGGGAATACCATTGGCACAGGCACGAAAACGACGATGAGTTTTTCTTCGTCCTCAGCGGGCAACTGCTTATTGATTTGGAAGACCGGACAATCGAACTGAATCCGCATCAGGGCGTTAGCATTCCAAAAGGAGTTGTACACCGTCCGAGGGCTCAGTTTAAAACCGTAATGCTAATGGTTGAAACCAGCGCCATCCGGCCTACCGGTGACTAACCTTCTGTAAACGCAAGGTTTCTGCCACAGCACTGTAAGTAGTAAACTCGACTTGTCCGGCATATTTTTTAGAAACCATCGCTACAAAATCTTCCATCAAATGGAGGTGATAATTGCACATGCATTTGGGATGCGAATTGATGGAAAGAACCGGATTCTCATAGTCTTTGTAAAGATGCAGGTTGTGGTCCAACACACGTTGCAAGGTGTCCAAATCGGTAAATATTCCGTCAAAAGTGAGCGGTTGTAAGCGGTAATAAAAATTCTTGATTTTTTGTTTTTTCGATATACAGCCAAATAAGGTAGAACCGGAATTATCATAGGTTCTGTGCGTAAAATTCTTCCGTTTTTTTAATTTCTGTGCTAATTTCGCCACAACAGAAATCGGAGCCGTTGCAATCGGTATTTCAAACATACCGCCTTGTGCCGGTTCCCGGATATTTCCGTTAAAAGGAATATACCAATTTGGCGTTGACGGCATGCTGCGGTAATCTTCTTGTTGCGTTTCAGTCGCAAAATAATACCCTTTCAAGATACTGCTGTCAATGCAAATTCCGGCATTTTGAAGGTAACGGAAAATCAAATCCGTATAAGGTTGTATGTTATAGCCTCCTCCCCTATATGCTACACATTGATAACCCGGAATCACTTCGCTTGCCAACCCGTTCAATTCGTTAGCCCCCTTTTTAATGATATTTTCAATGGACAAATGGCCCGTTTCATCGGCAAACGCCAGGAAGGTTTTATCATGAGACGGAAGAAACCTCCCATTCTCGAATTTGCTGGTCATCCAATGCGGATGTAAATGCAATTGGACTTCCCCATTTTGACGCAAAAGTTTTGTTATTTGCTTTTGAAGCGGTTTATAAAATTTTTCGAAGTCCCAATCCTTAAATTGTACGGCACACAACGCATCTACAAAAAAACATACCGGCAATTCCAATTTCCGGGCAAGATCCAAAACCCGCCCTGCCGGAACAAAAAGCCCTTTCTCATAATCACTACACCCTCCCAAAGGGAGCTCATAGTCAAACGAAACAATCAGCTGAAGTTTTTTCACAAGTTTAGTCTGCTTTCCAAATCGTCACGGATAGTATAACGAAATTATTGATTTATTAATTTGCCATTTTGTCCGTTTATTTTTGTGTTTGAGGTTTAAAGAACAACAAAGATAACAGTATGTACAAAGCAATAATCACAGGAATTGCAACATACTGAAAAACAAACAGCAACAAAACACTGGCTCCTAAAAACAGGTAACGAACACGATTGTTAGCCCAACTGAAATCCTTGAATTTCAAAGAAAAAATCGGAAGATTGGCAACCAAAAGGCACGACTGCAGCACCGCCAGGAATAGTAAAACCCAATAATTTTGAATGACGGAATTTAAAAAACTCATCGTTGTTCCTTCCACCTGAATCAATATCAGTGGCAACGAACCAATGAGCAATGCATTTGCCGGCGTGTTCAAACCGATGAAATACTCTGTTTGCCGCGTATCAATATTAAACTTTGCCAACCGGATCGCCGAAAACACTGGAACCAGAAAAGCCGAAAAAGTCAGGAAAAAAGGAATCCCTTCCGGCAAAACGGAATGCATCAACTGGAACAGGATCATTCCGGGCAATACTCCAAAACTAACCATATCGGCAAGAGAATCCAGTTGTACACCCAAATCCGATTTCACATGAAGCAGCCGGGCAATAAAACCGTCAAAAAAATCGAATACGGCGGCAATCGCAATCATAAAAGCCGCATAATCCAATCGATTATTCATCGAAAAATAAATCCCCATACAACCCGAAAACAGGTTGGCACAGGTCACCGCATTGGGAATGTGTTGTCGCATATGTATTCTGTAAAAAATACAAAGTTAGGCGATTGTGAATCACCTTGATTTTTATTTGGAAAACTTTTTTCAAAATTTAAAAAAAAACGTTCTTTGATTTCGACATTTATTTTAATTGCAACGTAATCTTACTGAAGAATTTCATTCCTGATTTTTACTACTTGCAATTGCTGTTTTTGTTATACTTTTGCCCTTTAAATTTCGTTTCCCAGTATCATGTCTCCTAGTGAAATCCCTATCCTTTCAAAAATAGCTTCGCCCGATGATTTACGAAAGTTGGCTCCATCCGAGTTAACACAGTTGTGCGAAGAATTGCGGAAATTTATTATCGATATGGTTTCGCGAAATCCCGGACATCTGGGAGCAAGCCTGGGTGTCGTCGAACTTACAGTTGCCATTCATTATGTGTTTAATACGCCTTTCGACAAATTAATTTGGGATGTCGGCCACCAGGCTTATGCGCACAAAATTCTTACCAACCGGAAAGACCTGTTTCCGGGAAACCGGACCTTACATGGAATCAGTGGATTCCCCCGCATGAGTGAAAGCGAATACGATGCGTTCGGAACCGGACATTCGTCTACAAGTATCTCAGCTGCTTTGGGTATGGCTGTTGCTTCTTCTTTGCAAGGAGAAAACGACCGCCAACACATTGCCGTTATCGGTGACGGAAGCCTGACCGGAGGAATGGCCATGGAAGCCCTGAACAATGCCGGGGTATCCAAATCGAATTTGTTGATCATCCTGAACGACAACGGCATTGCCATCGACAAAAATGTCGGCGGCCTGTCGAGTTATTTGACCAATATCACCACCTCGCGAACTTACAACAAAACCAAAGATAAAATCTGGCAGTTAATGGGTGGAAACACCAAATACGGAGCTAATTCCCGGGCGGTAGTGAAGCAATTCAGCAATGCTTTAAAATCGACCATTGTAAAACAAAGCAACCTGTTTGAATCGTTCGGCGTACGTTACTTCGGACCTATCGACGGGCACGACATCACCCGGTTGACCCATGTTTTAGCGGATATAAAAGATATTCCCGGTCCCAAACTACTCCACGTACTCACCACCAAAGGGAAAGGTTTTGAGAAGGCGGAAAAAGACCAAATAAAATATCATGCTCCCGGAATTTTTGACAAAGCGACCGGCAATATCCTTGAAACCAATTGCCCGAACATTCCGCCCAAGTATCAAATTGTTTTCGGAAAAACAATCGTCGAACTTGCCGAGCAAAATCCGAAAATCGTAGGAGTTACTCCGGCCATGCCTTCCGGTTCCTCTTTGGATATTATGATGCATCAGATGCCGCACCGGGCTTTCGATGTTGGCATTGCCGAACAGCATGCCGTAACTTTTTCTGCCGGTATGGCAGCTCAGGGACTGATTCCTTTCTGCAATATTTATTCAAGCTTTATGCAGCGTGCTTACGATCAAGTAATCCATGATGTGGCCTTGCAAAATTTGAATGTGGTTTTTTGCCTCGACCGGAGTGGTTTGGTGGGGGAAGACGGAGCAACCCATCACGGGGTTTTCGATTTGGCATTTTTCAGGATGATTCCGAACCTGATCATTTGTGCGCCTTTGAATGAGCAGGAATTGCGCAACATGATGTATACGGCACAACTGCCCGATTCAGGTTCTTGGGTGATCCGCTATCCGAGAGGAAGAGGGGTAATGAAAGAATGGCGCACACCGTTCGAAAAACTGAGCCCGGGCGAAGGGCAAATGCTTCGCGATGGGAACGATTTAGCCATTATATCCATAGGACATGTAGGAAACGATGCTTTACAAGCCTGTGAAAAGCTGGCTGAGAAAAATATTCAGACAGCTGTTTTTGATATGCGGTTCTTAAAACCTCTGGATAAAAGCTTATTACATTCCATTTTTAAACGGTTTAAAAAAATCATTACCCTCGAAGACGGTGTTATTGAAGGAGGTTTGGGGTCTGCTGTCATTGAGTTTGCCAACGACCATAACTATCAAGCGCGCATTGTCCGGTTAGGGGTTCCCGATCAGTTTATTGAACAGGGCTCCATTCCCGAACTACATGCGTTATGCGGATACGATGCCAACGGAATCACTTCCGCAGCAGAAGCTCTTTTCGAGGAGCCTTTGGGTTAAAAAAGGAAACTTTTTTCCCGGTGATATGTTTTATTTAATAATTTTATAATCTTAAAAACCGAAAAAGATGTCATTAACAAAACGTATCACAGCCGAATTTTTTGGAACATTTTGGCTTGTATTGGGTGGATGCGGAAGCGCCGTATTGGCCGCCGCATTTGGAATCGGCCCATTGGGCGTTGCACTCGCATTTGGCTTAACAGTTTTAACCATGGCTTATGCCATCGGTCATATTTCAGGTTGTCATTTAAACCCGGCCGTAACCTTAGGTTTATGGGCAGGCGGCCGTTTTAAAGCTTCGGACATTTTACCCTACATCATTGCACAAGTATTAGGGGCTATTGCTGCTGCTGCAATTTTATATCTAATCGTCAGCGGGAAATCCGATTTTTCTGCTACCGGGATTGGTGGATTCGCCGCAAACGGCTACGGAGATCATTCTCCCAATGGATTTAATTTGGTTTCGGCACTGGTTACCGAAATCGTAATGACCTTTATGTTTTTATTAATTATTCTGGGAGCCACCGACAGCCGGGCGCCGAAAGGTTTTGCACCCATTGCCATCGGTTTGGGACTTGCTTTAATTCACCTGATCAGTATTCCGGTGACAAACACTTCGGTAAATCCTGCCCGCAGCACAAGCCAGGCAATTTTTGTCGGCGGATGGGCAATTGAACAACTTTGGTTGTTCTGGATTGCTCCCATCGTGGGTGGCATCTGCGCCGGACTGTTTTACCGTTGGTTTGAGCCTTCAAAAAAGACATCCTAATCCCATTTAGAACGTACGAAACAAGGCGGTTTACCCTGTATAAGCCGCCTTATTTCATTTATTTTTCACCATTCAATACTTCGCAGCAAGCTTCGAGGAATTAGACCAAACATTTAATTAATTAAACTTGCTTCAAACGGGCACGAAGCAAATCGCCTTCTTTTTCAAAACCCGGCTTACCGAGTAAGGCAAACATGTTATTCTTGTATGCTTCCACACCGGGTTGATCGAAGGGGTTCACACCCAATGTATACCCGCTTAATCCACAAGCAAATTCAAAAAAGTAGAGCAATTCTCCCAAAGAATGTTCGTCAATTTTGGGCATGGAAATTCCAATATTGGGAACTTCTCCGTCCATATGAGCAAGAACGGTTCCCAACGTGGCCATTTGATTGACTTCATGCAGCGATTTCCCGGCAATAAAATTCATTCCGTCCAAATTCTCGGCATCCGGTAAAATGGTAAGCACATGATTCGGTTGTTCCACGCTTAACACCGTTTCGAAAATAATCCGCTGTCCATCCTGGATATACTGCCCCATCGAATGCAGGTCACAGGTAAAATCAACACCCGCCGGGAAAATCCCTTCCTGCCCCTTCCCTTCGCTTTCGCCAAAAAGTTGTTTCCACCATTCGGTAATGTAATGAAGCGCGGGTTCGTAATTGACCAGAATTTCAACCTGAGCACCTTTCCGGTACAATACATTTCGCAAGGCTGCGTATAACACCGCAGGATTTTCGTCCGGATCGGCTGATTGGATGCAAGCTTTCTGCATTTGCAAAGCTCCGGCAATCAATTTGCGAATATCAAATCCGGCCATGGCAATGGGAAGCAAGCCAACCGGCGTAAAAACCGAATAACGTCCTCCCACATCATCGGGAATCACGTAAGAAGGATAGCCTTCATTTTCTGATAGTTTTTTCAAAGCGCCCCTCGATTGGTCCGTAACCGCAATAATCCGGTTCCGGGCTTCCACTTTGCCGTATTTTTTTTCGATATGGTTTTTCAAAATCCGGAATGCAATAGCCGGTTCCGTGGTCGTTCCGGATTTTGATATTACAATAATTCCGTAATCTTTTTTATCCAAAAGCTGTAAAAGCTGTGCATGATAATCCTGCGAAATGGAATTTCCGGCATACACAATGCGTGGAAACGATTGTTTTTCCAAAGAGGCAAAAGGATCGGAAAGGGCATCGATCACAGCGCGCGCACCCAAATAGGATCCTCCGATCCCAATGACAACGACTATTTCGGCTTTCCCAAAAAACCGTTGTACATCCTGATCTATTTTGTCAAAAAGCGTTTCATCGATTTGCGAAGGCAAATCAACCCATCCTAAAAAATCATTTCCCTTGCCGGTTTTATTCAGCAATTGGCTGTGACTAAATGCAATTTCAGGAAGAATCGCCGTTAATTCCTCTTCCGAAACAAAGTTCGTAATGGTTTCTCTGGATAGTTTCAATGAAATCATGGCATCAATTTTTGATAATTTATAGCAATTCCTGCAACAATGTATTTATGGGGAAAATAACCTGTATCAGTACCCGGCTTGAATTTTTACAGCAGTAAATGTAAACCCTTTTATTTAAAACAACAAAATTAGTTCGCAAATAGCCGGAGTGCTTGTAAAAAATTTTAAACGTGATCTTAAAAAACCTTATTTCCCCTAACTTTGTATGCTAAAAATCAAATTGCAATGGCAATACAAGAATCTATAAATCACATTATTAATGAGTTTTCAATTTTTGAAGATTGGATGGACAAGTACAACTACTTGATTGAGTTGGGGAAATCGGTACCAAAAATTGAGGAAAAATATAAAATAGATGCCAACCTAATCAGCGGATGTCAATCGAGGGTTTGGCTTCATTCTTCGTTTGTAGATGGAAAAATTTATTTTACGGCCGATAGCGATGCCGTCATTACAAAAGGAATTGTAAACCTGTTGATCCGTATTTTTTCAGGAAATACGCCGGATGAAATTTTGTCGGCGGATATGGAATTTCTGGACAAGCTTGGGCTAAAAGAACATCTTTCTCCGACCCGCAGCAACGGATTGCTCTCAATGGTCAAGCAAATCAAATTGTATGCCATGGCCTATAAGACAAAAACGGAATTGGATAACCGTACGCAATAAACCAGGAAAATCTTTCCCAATTTTTTACCGTTTGATCTTCAACTTTGTTTTACTCTTAAAAATGCAAAAATTATGTTGGGCGATGTATTACTTATAACCGAAAAACACCAAAAGGCTGGTGAAATCATTATTTCAAAAATTCTTGAAAATCAAAAACCGAAAATGATTGTGGGCATTTCGGGTGAATCCGGTTCCGGGAAAAGCGAACTGGCACATGTCATTGCCAAAGGATTACGCAAGCACCATATTTTTGCAAAACCGCTGCATATCGATAATTATTACCGCGTTCTCCCATTGCTTCGCACCGAATGGCGGAAACAGAACGGCATTGAAAATTGTGTCGGCTATTCCGAATACGATTGGGACACGATTTACCGCAACATTTCGGAATTTAAGGAAGGTAAAGTTTCAACCGGCCCTTGCGTCGATTTGGTAACCGAACAAGTCGACCAACTGACCACCGATTACAGTACGGTGGATATGCTGATCATCGACGGTTTGTACGCCATCAAAACCGAAGGGATAGATTTACGCGTTTTTATCGAATTAACTTACCACGAAACCAAAAAAGCGCAAGTAGTTCGCGGCAAAGAACCTCAAAATGAATACCGTATGGCCGTGCTGGAACAAGAACATAAAATGGTGCAAACCTTGAAACCAACAGCAGATCTATTTGTTGGGATGGATTATACCGTACGAGAAAATAATTAAACTACCTTCGGCTAAAAGCCGAAGGAATTGAAATCGGCTGAAGCCGACTAAAGATTTACCCTATGCTAAAATCGTCATCATGTTCTGCATCGTCTTGCGTGCGAATGTATTCCAGGATTACTTCATCGGTTATATTACCAGATGTTGCTACGAAATACCCTCTGCCCCATAGATGACGACCCCAAAACATTTTTGACAATTGTTGATTCTCTTGAAGCATCTTGTATGAACTC